>JAZLDN010000059.1:0-3421 GCA_045614765.1 Acutalibacteraceae bacterium | reverse complement strand
CGTTATATGCGCAATATGTTATGGGGCAATCCTTTGTACCTGAATCCTCTTTGGTAAAGTTAAGAGAAGACACACGGTATTCACCCGCTTCGATGCAGACGGTTATTCCATTTTTGCCTGCTTTATCTGTATTTCTTACAGCTTCAACCGCTTTTTCAATTGTCAGAAATGGTGAATCTTTTGTACCGCTGTTTTCATCATTACCGTTTGTGCTGACATAGAAATCGCCGATAATCATTTTATCATTCTTTTCTTTTGATACTGCAGTTATAACAGGTGCAGGAGCAGTGTAATCTTCGTAAAGCAAAACGTAAGCTTGCGATTTGATATACGAATAACTTCCGAAAAGAAATCCGATAACAATAAGTACGCAGAGAATCACTTTTAAAACCTTGTTGTTAAATATCCTGAACACACAAAGCAGAGCCATAACAGATGTGATGATGAATGTGAGATACACGGGAACAACCATTGCCGCCAACTCAAGCTCACCGCTGCCGATTACGGCATTTATCAAAAACATAAGTCCGATAAGGACAAACGCAAAGACAAAAGCCGTTGAAACTGCATTCAATGCTGTTTTCTTTTTATCCGTTTTTTTGCTCAGCGGTATCGAAAGTAATGCTCCGCCAAGGCAAACAACAAAGCCGAGAATAAACTGAAGTGGGGTATATTCATAACACAGATATTGCATATGATAGTAATACAAACCGACAATTGCAAAAGCTATGCCCAAAACAAGACAAATGATATCGGTTATCTTTTTATTTTTAAATACTTTTTTCATAAAAACACCTTCACAAGTACAGTTTTATCGAGTAACGTAGATTATATCATACATTTACGGAAAATTCTACCATAAAAAAGGAGTGCCACTCAAGTGACACCCCATAGCAAACATATTTAGTTCGTCAAGTTAAATTTGTTACTTTTACTCTTTGTGATCAAGTGTTAATCTTTTCTTGTAAATAAGGTTCAAACCGAGCATAAACATAATTACACATACTACTGAACCGGTTACAATGTTCATAATTCTTATTTCATTTGCCGGCATTCCTCCAAAAGATACAAGCATTGACCTCTGCAATGAAAAAATTGAAACAAAAGCATCCGCAAAGGAAATATTTCGTAATATTTTTATTCTTTCGGGTGTGTTGCTTTTAGATTCAACTAAATTTATTATTGCTAAAGTAAGTTTTGTAAATGTATAAAGAGCAATAGTTATCATTGCAATTTCGTGAAAATCCGTACCTCTATCCTTAACAGAAGCGAGAATAACCATTCCTGAAAGTGGAACAGAGAGCACCATGAGCATAATTCCCGTAAATGGTTTTGAAATATTTTTTATGCTATCTTTCTTTGCACATAAAACAAAACAACGCACAATACTTAAAATCAGATAATATGCACCTGCAGTCAGAAACCACCAGGAAGGCATTATTACACCAACAATAATATTATAAATGCCGTATATTATGTTTATTACTAAACTTAATATTGCTGATTTAAACACATTATTCATTGATACCTGACTTCCCAACCACGCAATCAATTATTATTCTGATAATGTTATCAATTTCTTCTGAACAATCGTTTTTAAGCCACTCCATAACAATAGCTGTTATTCCCACAAGATAGAATTTGAGAATGTATGCTCTGTCTTTTTCAGGAAAATCAAATCGGGCAAGAACAGGATTGAAAATGTATTTAAACATTTTGTTGTAAACACTGTCAAAATCCATTGAACCGAATTGCTTGATTGAAGTTTTGAAGATGCGTTGGTTTTCTTTTATAAAGGTAAGGTACGGCGACAGGTATTCGGGAGTTACAAAAACCAAATCCTTCAAATCGCAATTTTCAAACTTATACGCTATGCTTTGTTTTTCAACCGAAAAATAGGAAAGAAAACTGTCAGTAATATATTGAGTAGTTTCTTTAAGCAAATCGGCTGTGTTTTCGTAGTGAAGATAAAATGTTGAACGATTTACTCCTGCTGATGCACAGATTTCTTTAATTGTAATATACTCAAAATCTTTCTTTTCGAGTAAATCAATCAGCGCCTTATCCATCTTTACTGCGGTGTTGAAATATTTGCTTTCATTTTTGTTCATTTAACAACACCTACCATACTTTTATTCTTCTTCGCTTATCTGCTTTGCAAGCTCAACAATTTCAAATGCATATTTCTGTTTGCCCTTTTCAAGCATTTTTTTGTAAATCGGATAATTGATTCCGCAAAGAGTAAAACCGATAATTCCGATGATGATTCCGAGAATCATGTGCTGTGTTGTGCTGCCTATTGCCTGCATTGCAAGACTCATACCAAGACCTGCTATGAGGCTTGAAATAATGCCGAAGGTGTAAGTGAATATTGTTGCGGGCATTTTTGCTTTTGCATCAAGTTTACGAAGTGCAACAATTTTGGAATTATCTTTCGGTGCATACTCCTTTGCGATTGACTCTGCATAAATTTTGTCTGTGTTCATTTTTGTGAACCTCCTTTTGAATTTTACAACATTATTGTACACTCAAAAGAAAGTAATCTGAACAACAAGATTTTTAAAATGTGTTGATTTTAGTCAGATAAATTTAAGTTTGTCGAGTTGATTATATCACTCATACAAAACAAAAAGCAACAGTTCATTTTCAGGCTGTTGCTTGTGCATTTGTTATCTTTTTTTATACATAACCAATTCAGGGTTTTCGCCATTTTCTTCATAGGTGCAGACAAGGATGAATTCCATATTTGCCACGATGCCGAAGCATCTGTCACCACCGAATTCGCATTCCAACTGACTGCCGAGATAGGTTGCTTTGTCGTCAAGAAATTTCACAACCTGTCCGTTAGGGAGTCGGTATTCAAGATTTACGAAACTGCCTGACAAAACATTCAGACTTTCCACTTTTGGTAAGCCTTCAATATTAAGAAGTGTGTTGATTTCATCGATGATTTTATTTTTGAATTCTTCAAACATTTCCTTGCCACCAATGTGTGAATACTGTTTCCAGTAATCAAGGGTGAAATCACCGTCAGCATAACACCATTTACAATATTCTTCGTTAAAAGCACCGTTGATTTCTTTGCTGATGTCAGCATCATTCAGGGGCATTCCACAACATCCACAAACCAACTGACAGGGAGAGCCTAAAAGTGTATTGATAGATACATCAAATAGTTTTGACAACAGTTTCAGGGTTTCTGTATTAGGTGTGGTTTCACCATTCTCCCAACGGGATACTGCCTGACGGGTTACAAAAACTTTTTCTGCAAGTTCATCCTGCGATAATCCTTTTTTAGTTCTTAATTCAAGAATAATATCTTTAGTTTCCATATTGTTATCACCTCAGTGTTATTCTATCACTGAATGTTATATTGAACAAGCAACTATCAGTTGCTGTCAGTTCGATAAATTGGAATTTG
>JAZLDN010000058.1:0-12527 GCA_045614765.1 Acutalibacteraceae bacterium | reverse complement strand
CCTGATGCATCAAATGGAGACACACGAACAAGGCGGTGAATACCGCTTTCGCTCTTCATATAGCCGTAAGCATTTTCGCCTTCAATAAGGATAACTGCAGATTTAAGGCCAGCCTCGTCACCATCAAGGTAGTCAAGAGTTGAAACCTTAAAGCCATGGCGCTCACCCCAACGGTTATACATACGGAAAAGCATCTGAGCCCAGTCCTGAGCCTCTGTTCCGCCTGCACCTGCATGGAATGTAAGAATAGCGTTATTTGCGTCATACTCACCTGTAAGAAGAGTAGAAAGAGTCATAGCGTCAAGCTGTGAAATAAAGCTATCAACACTTTCACGGCATTCAGGGAAAAGGCTTTCATCCTCTTCCTCGTTTGCAAGCTCAATAAGAGTTAGTGTATCTTCAAAAGAGCCTTTAAGGTCTTCGTAAGCCTTGATTTTATTTTTAAGAGATGCCATATGCTGAGTGATTTTCTGTGAACGCTGAACATCATCCCAGAAGCCATCTTTAGCACTTTCTTCCTCAAGCTCTGTAACCTCATCAACCATCTTTTTAAGCCCAAGAGCTTCTGCTAAATCAACAAGCTTATCCTCATAGCTGTTAAGTTCAAGTCTTAATTCTTCAAACTGAAGCATAATATTATTCCTTTCAATTATTAATTGATTACATATTTTTACAAATAATTATTATACCTTAATATATTAAATATGTAAAGATTATATTTACAAAATTTAGATACCGGAAATCAGATGCCAGATACCAGAAGCCAGATTGTTCAAAAAAACGGCAGAAAGGCACCACCTGGTTTAATTTCCAGATAGTGCCCTTCCGCTGTGGATGTGGGGTGTGAAAGAGAAAGATATGGCTTCGAGTGGATTACCACTCTATATAAACTCCTTTCGGAGATTATACCGAATTATACTGCCTGAGTTGTAACCTTACTAATTTCCTCAGGCTTTGAAATACGGATTACATATTCAAAATACTCGTCCGTTTCGCTTTTTGCAGTATCCGCTTCAATTCCTGCCTTGCGTATTGCATCAACTGCATGATTGAGAGTGTTAAGGAAAATGCGCATATCCTTATAGCCCTTCATTGATGGCTTGTTTTTTGCTTTTTTTCGACGGAGCACATCTGCCGCAAGACGCTCCGCCTCAGAAACTGTTAAGTGCCTTTCAATAATAATATCAAGAATTCTGCTTCTTGTTTCATTATCAGGAAGTGTGAGTAAAACACGCGCATGGCGCTCGGTAAGGCCAGCGTAGGCAATACGGTCTCTCATCTCCTCAGTAAGCCTCAGAAGTCGCATTTTGTTTGATAGTGTTGATTGCGCTTTGCCCAACTTTTTAGCAACCTCTTCCTGAGTTAAGCCGTGGATTGTAATAAGCTTTTCTATAGCAACCGCTTCCTCAAAGAAATCAAGGTTTTGCCTTTGCACATTTTCAATTATGGCGAAAAGAGCAGATTGCTCGTCCGAAACATTCATAACCACGCAAGGAATTTTATCAATGCCTACCATTCTTGCCGCCCTGAGCCTTCTTTCGCCTGAAATAAGCTCATATTTCCCCTCAGGCAAGCAACGAACATTTATAGGTTGTAAAATTCCGTTTGTACGAATGGAGATTGCTAAGCCTTCAAGCTCATTATAATCAAAACGAACTCTTGGCTGATAGGGATTTGGTAAAATAACATCGTGAGATAAAAGCTGAATCTGACAGTTAGCTTTATTTTTTGTTGTGCTTTTTAACATCTTTTTCCTCGCTTGAAATTTTATTCCGTATCCCTCTCTGTGATTACACTATACCACCACAGAACAAAAAAATAAAGCATTTTCGGTCGGGTCAATTCGACAGAAAATGCTTTGTTTCGTTGATTTTATAAGGGTTTTTTAGCGATTTGTGCAGATACTCGTGGATACTTTGGCGGAATCTGCGAAATCTTTTTCACATTTATTATTGCTCTTTTATCTCCGCCTGGAAGAGAAAACTCATTTATCTGGTTTATTTTACCACCCAAGGTTTTAAGAGCACCTTTGGCGCCATCAATTTCATCAATTGCAGAAGCGCCTTTAAGAGAGAGGAATGAGCCCCCGACCTTTACAAAAGGAAGGGTATATTCCAAAAGAACTCTCAATTCAGCAACCGCTCTCGCCGTTGCATAATTGTATTGCTCACGGAATTCAGGCTTTTTTCCTGCATCCTCTGCGCGCATATGCACAATCTGAACATTACTTACGCCCATGTTTGATGCAATATCCTCTACCGCCTTCAGCTTTTTACCTGTTGAATCAAGCAGAGTAATCTGACAATCAGGGTAAGCAGCCGCAAGCACAAGACCAGGGAAGCCTGCGCCTGTGCCCACGTCAATTATTTTATCGCCTTTTTTGAAATCTGCATATTTACCAACAAGCAAGCAATCAAGAAAATGCTTTACGGCAATACCTTCATCATCTAATATGGCAGTAAGATTGATTTTTTCGTTCCACTCTTTAAGAAGAGAGGCGTATATATCCAGTTTCTTAAAGAGTTCGTTATCAACTTCTATTCCATATTCTGTAATATGATTTTTTAATATTTCTGTTACTGACATATCAACCTCTGTAAAGCTTCATAATCTCTCTGATTGGGCCTGCAAAGCTTTCCGCCATAGGTGGAAGAGGCTTTTCATTCTTAAGGAAATCTGTAAAGAGCATACCCTTGTAGTCGTTTGCCATCTGGAATTTAGCAATAGTCTGAATAAGCTCCTGCTTTTTATCCATATTAGTAAGATATGTGCAGCCTTCGAAAGAGATTTCAACTGTAGCATCGTTTTTAGCGGATACTGTAAGCTGAAGAGTTTTACCGCATTTCTGAAGCTTTGGCTCAACCTTTCTGCCGTTTACGGTTACTGTAACAGCTCCATCAACAATATCCTTGAATTTAATAACATATGTTCTCTTTTCAGGAGAAACTGAGCTGTCGCCCTCTGCTTTTGCAATTTTAAATGATACCTTTGAGCCATCCTCACAAACAGTGAATGCAGTTTTAAGGTACTCGCCATTCTGGTAGGAAAGAGTTTCGCCGTCATCCTCGTAAAGAGTGAATGTATTATTACCTCTGTATACCCACAATTCAAGCTCTTCAGGGTTTGAGCAATCGTTAGAGCGGTCATTTACGCTCATAGGAATAATTGCGCCTGCTTTAGCAAGAACAGGAATATTTTCAATATCGCGATACATCTTAATAAAATGATTACCGCTATAAATTCTGCCTGTGAAAATATCTGTGTATCTTCCTTCAGGAACCCATACATTTACACCTGCAAGGTTTGAGTCAGAAGATGTATGCTCTGTAATAGGAGCAACAATAAGCTCTGTACCAAAGAAGAACTGATTTTTACATTCATATGAACGCTGGTCTTCAGGGTAATAATAGTACATCGGCTCACAGATAGCTCTGCAATCCACATGAGTACGGTAGTTCATTGTGTAAATATATGGAAGAAGCTTATGCCTGAGACGAAGAGCATCCTTTGCAATTCTTTCAACAGGACCGCTATAGTTCCAAGGCTCTTTACCCATAAACTCGTTGTTTGTAGAGTGAAGACGCATAACAGGGCTGAATATACCAAGCTGAACCCAACGAAGATAAAGCTCATCGTCTTTTTTACCCATACAATGTCCACCAATATCATGGCTCCACCAAGGGTATGCAATATTAGATGCAGTTGCAGTAAAGCCTGGCTGGAAATCAAGACTTGCCCAAGTCTGAGTAGTATCACCGCTGAAGCCTAAAGGATAACGCTGGCTACCTGCGCCACAGAAACGGGAAAGAATAAGTGGTCTGTGGTTATCCTTAGCGTTATCAAGGAAATGGTAGTGGTTAAGAGCCCACAATGGATCAAGCCCTGGCACGTTTGTGCGAGTGCCCTGTTGCCAGTCTATCCACCAGAAGTCAACACCCATCTTTTCAAATGGATGGTGAAGAATATCAAAGTAATTGAGAGTAAACTTCTTATCTGTTATATCAAACTTAACAGGCTGCTTTTTAGATGGGTCCTGACCCATAGCCTTGCACATATCCTCATACTGGTCCTCAAACCAACGAACACCCATTGATGGATGAAGGTTGAAGGTAACCTTATAGTTATCATCCTTAAGCTTTTTAAGGAAGCCAGCAGGGTCTGGGAAAAGGTCTGTATTGAAGCTGTATCCTGTCCAGCCTGTTGACCAGACGTCGTACACGTACTCCATAAAGTTTTTATGAGGAAGAACCTTGTGGCTGTCTTTACCGAATTTACTCTTAATATCAACCCAGTGCCAGTCCATATCTACAGTTGCAACTGTAACAGGAATTTCCTCTTCCTTGAATTTATCCATAAGGTTAAGGTATTCATCCTGAGAGTATGCTTTATATCTGCTCCACCAGTTAGAAAGAGCATATCTTGGAATAAGCGGCACCTTGCCTGTTAATTTATATAAATCTGTAGTAGCACCGATATAGTTGTTGCCGTACGCAAAATAATATTCGTCTGTTTCTTTATGAGCGCGAGGAAGAATTGAACCATCAGTCTTTAAAACCAATGTATCGCTATCATCCATTATTGCAACGCCATTTTTTGAGCAAACGCCATCGCCCAATGTGATAACACCTGCGGTAATATCAAGTGTACGGCAGGTACCTTTAAGGTTACCTGAAGTAAAGTTTGTAACAACTCTGCCATCGCGC
This sequence comes from Acutalibacteraceae bacterium, assembly GCA_045614765.1. Taxonomy (GTDB): domain Bacteria; phylum Bacillota; class Clostridia; order Oscillospirales; family Acutalibacteraceae; genus DTU089. The sequence continues at coordinate 7,824 of JAZLDN010000058.1, read as the reverse complement.
AATTTAATGCGCACCATCTTCTGAGTTTTAAAAGAATAAAGGAAGTTAGCCTTTGTTGTTTTTATTTCAATAGTGTCCCTTGACTCATTAACCTTGAATTCAGGCTCGCAAAAATCACGGAACCATACGCTCTGTGTTGGCTCATCGCAGAATTTCCCCTTGCTTTGTACCTCTACTCTGAGAAGGCAAGGGGTAATAACCGTAAACCTTGTATTTTTTCTAACTATTGTGTGGCTTTCTTTTGCCACGGGAGAACAATCGATTTTAAATCGTTTAGCAAACTGTTCCATAGTGTACTCCTTTTGTCGAAAATTTCCTGATATTATAATACATCTTATAAACCTTAAAGTCAATAAAGCTATTTCTTAATATATATTATTACTAAATAGCCTGTTCTTTTTTAGGCAAAGTGTATCGTTGACAAAGCACCTTCTATTTGATAAAATTATAGTTTGTGAAGGAGATGTTTTTATGGCTTTCCAAAGAAAAATCGGTTTCGATAACGATATGTATATCGAAAAGCAATCTGAGCAGATTTTAAAGCGTGTTGACGATTTCGGCGGCAGGCTTTATCTTGAATTGGGCGGAAAACTTTTCGACGATTTCCACGCTTCAAGAGTTCTTCCGGGCTTTAAGCCAGACAGTAAGCTTCAGATGCTTCTTAAGCTTAAAGAGCACGCTGAGGTTGTTATTGTTATATCCGCAGGCGACATAGAAAACAACAAAATCCGTCGTGATTTGGGCATCTCCTACGATAGCGACGTATTACGACTTATGGACGCTTTCACAAGCGCAGGTCTTTTTGTTGGCAGCGTAGTTATAACTCAGTTTGACGGACAACCTGCCGCCCTTAAATTCAAAGAAAAGCTTATGGGTCTTGGCATAAAAGTGTTTATGCACTACCCTATTGAAGGCTATCCTTACAACGTAAGAAAAATTGTAAGCGAAGAAGGCTTTGGCAAAAACGAATATATCGAAACATCACGCCCTGTTGTTATTATGACTGCTCCGGGTCCTGGTAGCGGAAAAATGGCAACCTGCCTTTCTCAGCTTTACCACGATAACCTGAGAGGCGTTAAAGCAGGATACGCAAAATTCGAAACATTCCCTGTATGGAATCTTCCTCTTAAGCACCCTGTTAACCTTGCATACGAGGCAGCAACAGCAGACCTTAACGACGTTAATATGATTGACCCATATCACCTTGAAGCATATGGCATTTCAACCGTTAACTACAACCGCGATGTTGAGGTTTTCCCTGTGCTCAATGCAATGTTTGAAAAAATTGAGGGCAAGAGCCCATATAAATCACCTACAGATATGGGTGTTAATATGGTTGGCTACTGTATTACAGACGACGCTGTTTGCTCAAAGGCTTCCCACGAAGAAATTGTAAGACGTTTCTTTACAACTCTTTGCGATAAAAAGTTAGGTCAGCAAAACGACAAAGCAATCGCAAAAATTGAAAGCCTTATGAACCAGGCGGGCATCTCCGTTGAAAATGTACGCCCCACAGTTAAAGCCGCTATTTCAAAGAGCACGGAAACAGGCAACCGCCCTGCAGTTGCAATTGAGCTCCCTGACGGCCAGATTGTTACCGGCAAAACAAGCGACCTTTTAGGTGCCGCATCAGCTGTGCTTCTCAACTCCCTTAAGGTAATTGCAGGTATCGACGATAACGAGCTTCTTATTCAGCGCGAAATTATTGAGCCTATTCAATCTCTTAAAACAAGCATTCTTGGTAACCATAACCCAAGGCTTCATACAGACGAAATCCTTATAGCTCTTACAATGAGTGCCGTAACAAACGAAAACGCAAAGAAGGCCTTTGACGTGCTTAAGGAGTTAAAGGGCAGCGAGGCTCATGCAACAGTTATTCTCTCTCAGGTAGATAGAGATACCTTCAGAAAGTTAGGTATAAACCTTACCTGCGAGCCACACCACGAAAGCAAAAAGCTTTATCATAAATAATCTTTTTCACAAGGCGCAAATGTGTGCGCCTTGTGTTTTTTTATACTTTGTGATACTATATCCCTATCGGTTTATGGAATCAGGTGAGAATCCTGAACGAGCCCGTCGCCGTGATATGCAAAAGCTCTTTTCTATCAGAATACCGCAAATCTGAGACAAGCCATTGGATTTTCCGAGAAGGCGAAAAGAGTGCATAGAGTCGAAATACTTAACCGATAATTGCCGTAACCAAAATCAGCGAGCGCCTGAAAAAATACGGAATAAAAATATTTCTTAAAGGAGAAATTAAAATGAAAAAGACAAACTTCAAACGCAAGCTGTCTGTTATCCTTTCATTTGTGCTTATTGCGGTTATAGCACTTACAATGTACGGATGTGCTGGCAACACAAACGAGAACACCACAACCACGAAACCTGTTGAAACAACCTCAGGGCAAACGCTTAACGTTTTAGGTGAGGGAGAAATAAAATTCTTCTTCAGCGTTACCCATAAGGACGGGTCTGTTAAGGATTACCAGATAAGAACAGACAAAAAAATGGTTGGCGAAGCGCTTCAGGAGTTATCCCTTCTCCAAGGAGAAGACGGACCATATGGTTTATATGTAAAATCTGTTGATGGCGAAACACTTGACTACGACAAAGACAGTATGTATTGGGCTTTTTACGACAATGGCGCCTACGCTGCCAAAGGCGTTGACCAGACAGAAATCGTTGCAGGCATAAAGTATGAATTCAAAGCAGAAAAATAAAACAAGCATTAAAGAGATTGCTATTTTCGGTATGCTTGGTGCTTTGATGTATGCATCAAAGGTTATAATGGATTTGTTACCTAACATCCATCTTATCGGCGTTTTTATCGTTGCAACAACAGTTGTTTACCGAAAAAAAGCATTATACCCTATATATATCTTTGTGCTTCTCACAGGTCTTTTAAACGGCTTCGGTACATGGTGGATTCCCTATTTATATATCTGGGCAGTCCTTTGGGGAGTAGTTATGCTCTTACCCCAAAGCCTCGAAAACAAGAAAGCAGCTATAGTTTATGCCGTTGTCTGCTCTCTTCATGGTTTCCTTTACGGTGTTTTATATGCACCCTTTCAGGCAATTATGTACAACCTGAATTTTCAGGGAACTCTTACATGGATTGCAACGGGACTCCCCTTTGATATAACCCACGGAATAAGCAATTTTATTTGTACACTTATTCTTTCAGTGCCGTTTATAACAGTTTTGAGAAAAGCAGAAAAGATGATAAAATAACATTAAAACCCTTTACGGACAAAAAGTTCGTAAAGGGTTTCATTTTAACAAAAAGCATGTATTTCACTGCGAGCATCGAAAAACAAATTATTCGCCAAATTCCTTTTAGTTGCGTTTTTTGATTTTGGATGAAGAATGCAGTTTTGAGGTGCGACGCTGTATGAAGATACTGCGAGCATCGAGAAACAAATTATTCGCCAAAAGCAGAAAAACGACGCCAGTGAAAGAGGTATTGTTGCGCAATACCCTGTGTATCTCTATACTCCTCAGGGAAGCCCTCAGGATAAAGCTCGGCTAAAATCCGCTTAACCCAGACATCAACAGGGAACGCCTCTACTCTACCGAAGCCATAAAGGAGCGCACACTGAGCGACCTTTTCGCCAACGCCTTTAATTTTAAGAAGCTGGGCCTTTGCCTCTTCAAAAGGCAAGGCTTTTATTTTTTCTATATCAACCTCTTTTGATGCAATCTTCTGAGCCGCATCAATAATGTATTTTGCCCTGAAGCCTGCGCGGATTGGTGCTAAATCCTCAACAGTCAATTTTGATATTCTTTCTGCAGTAGGGAAAGCATAGCCTTCCCCTACCTTTTCGCCGAAGTTTTCGCAAAAGCGCTCAATGATACCTTTGATACGAGGAATGTTATTATTGGCGGAAATTATAAATGAGCAAACAGCTTCCCACTCATCCTGCTTTAAAATTCTGATTCCTGGAAACTCCTTGCATGCAGTTGAAATACTCTCATCTTTATATGAAGCTATTATTTTTTTATAATCCCTATCAAGGTCAAAGTATATTTTCCATATGGTTTCAAATTCTTCAACGGATGTATTAAAAAGCGTTACCTTGCTACCCTCTTGCAACAAGCTAAGCTCTTTTCCCATTGCAACGCCCTGCCACACTCCGTTTTCGCATTGACGCCAACGAAATGCCTGACCACAATCAAGAGAAAGGGCTATATCAAAATTATCTGTATTTTCTAAAACAACATTATTTCCGTTAATTTTTACATCCATTTTTATCACCATTATTATCATACATCAATAGCGTTTTTTAGTAAAGATTTTTTGTCAAGGTGTTTTATGAAAAATACGGTTTTTCTACTTTTTTAACAGTATTTTCACTGTAAATTTAGCTTATTTTTATTTGTTTATTTTTGCTAACGAACATTTATATTTTTACCTTTTTTTACCTCTCCATTTTGTATAATTTAAAAACTTCTCAACAAATCGTATATAAAATATCAAAAGAGAATTTTGTCAAAAAGTTTATAGAAAATGTCGAAAACCTATCTGTATAGCGCATTTAAGGGGCGGTTTGTAAACATTTTGAACACTGTTTTGAACATTTTTTAAGAAAAGTTAATTATACTTTTTGTATACTTTTCAAGTTGTCATTTTAGACAACCGTCCATTTTTTGATTTTTCGAAAAAGAAAATTTCACTTTTCGTTTGTTAAAAACACTCTCAACTTGCACAAGTTTTTAACATTCTTTTGCAAAGCTTCTTTTTTGTATATTTCTACAAATATGTTGCATTATATTTTCATAAAAACGAAGGAGTGATTTTATGATTAAAGGTGTAAATAAGCAGGTTTTAGAAATAAACGAAACTCAGAACAGTTTTTTCGAAAAAGCCATCTTTTTTGTTAAGCCCGAATATTGCGGAATGTCGGAAGGAAAGCTTCGTGAAAGTGCAAAAAAAGAGTTCGAATGTGCCGGCTCTCCACCAAGCCAGAAAAACAGACGCAGATTTGACAGGAAAGCCTTGCTTATTTTCGGTTGTTGCTTCCTTTTAGGTCTTGCGGTAGGTTTTTGGGGTTCTTCCTCTTTTTGATTGTATTTATTTCTGAAATGTGATAAAATTTCTAAAGAAATAAATCAATCAGGAGTACACTATGCGCTACCATCACATATTCTGGGATTTTAACGGAACAATTATTGATGATGTGAACAATGCCTTAGGCTGTGTTAACGATTTGCTTGATAGAAAAGGCAGACCTCACATCACCCTTAAGGATTATTATAACTATGTAGAAACACCCATAATCGGTTTTTACAGACATATTCTTCCGCCGGAAGAGCTGGATTTTGAAGAAATCTCAAGAGATTACCATATAGATTACGCAAAAAGAATTGATGAAACACACCTTGCAGACGGTGCATATGAGCTTATGCACAAATTAAAAGCCGAGGGAATTCATCAATACATAGTTACCGCAAACATAATAGATGAGGCAAAAGCTCTTATTGAAAAGTTTGGTATTGATGATTGCGTAGATGTTATAATAGGTGCCGAAAACACTCTTGCAGAGAGTAAAACAGAACGAGCAATAAAGCTTTTTGATTCTCTCGACATAGACAGGAATGACGCTATTTTCATAGGTGATACTCTCCACGACCTTGAAACAGCCAACGCTTTAGGTATAGATTGTGTGCTTGTTTCTTACGGTCATCAGGGCAGACGTCTTTTGGAAGAGAAAGGCGCTTTCGTGGTTGATTCTATGAGTGAAATAGAATCAATTATTCAGGATAACAGGTTTGTGGATTTCCACACCCACTCCACATGCTCCGACGGAACTCTTACACCTACTCAGCTTGTGCACCACGCTTATAACAGTGGTTTATCTGCATTCGCTCTTACAGACCACGACAGCGTTGACGGTATAAAAGAGGCTTCTGCTGCCGCAGAGGGTCTCAACATTGATTTTATACCCGGCATTGAGTTTTCAGCCGCAGACCAAACAGAAACACATATAATCGGTCTTTTTATTGACCCTGAGAATGAGACACTTTTAAAAACAATACAAAAGCTTAAAGACAGCAGAAAGAGAAGAATGGAAGATGTTTGCGCAAAGCTGCGTGGCTTAGGCTTTGACATCACCCACGACGAAGCACTCCATGTTGCAGGTGGCAGCTTTGTTGGCAGAGCCCACATAGCAAAGCTTATGGTTGATAAAGGCTACTGCGAAACAGTAAGAGAATGTTTTGACAAATATATAGGCTTAGGTAAGCCTGCATATTCTGAAAAGAACGAGCTTACTGCAGAAGAAGCTGTAAGAGCAATAAGAGCGTCAGGCGGTCTTGCTTTTTTAGCTCATCTTAACCAGACAAAGTACGATATAAATCAACTTGAAAATCTTCTTTTAAAATTAAAAGAAGCGGGCCTTAACGGCATAGAGGGTTACTACCCTGAATATACACATGAGCACATTTCCCAATACAGAGCATTAGCAGAAAAGTTAGGCTTGACTCTTTCAGGCGGCTCAGATTATCACGCAGATATGAAACCACACATAAAAATCGGTGTAGGTAGTGGAAATTTGAAAATCCCATATTTCATTTATGAAAACCTTAAAAGCTTAAAAAATCGTATGAAATAATTAAATACGGCAAAAATAACTCCGAGGAATTTCCTCGGAGTTATTTATTAGGGTGATTTTATGAACACTACAGTCCGCCTTGAAGCAAAAGCGTTACTTTCAGGACACACCGCAAAATTATTTTTTATTTCTTTTTTCAGTTTTCTTTTGAGATATGTAGTTTTAGCCTTTTTTGCTTTTTATGCTATGCTTTACTATAAAAGCGCTCTCTTTTCGTTTTTTATAAAGCAGTACGGCAACGTTATTACTTATAGCGTGTCTGCTGTTGTGTTTTCAATTCTGGCTTTTGGTCTTCTTTTATTTATAAGCGCAGTTAAATCCGGAGAACGCTTCGCTTATCTTATAAGGGCAAACGGCGGTAGCGGTAGCTTCAGGCTGCTTTTCAAATTTATGCACCCCAAAAACAGCCTTAAGTGTTTAGCTTTATATACCAAAATACATCTGCTGCAAGCTATGTGGAATATATATTTCTTTTTGCCCACCGCTATTTGTGTTTTATGCATTTATTACCTTAAAAACATTGTTTTCACTATTGATTTTGCATTTATAATTCTGTTAGCAGGCGCTATTATAACCTTTTCTGCCGCTGTTGTTATGAGTAAAACAAACAATCTGCGATACTCTGCCGCGCCCCACTACCTTTTTCTCAACCGAAGTCTTTCACCAAAAGAAGCAATAGAAAAAAGTCTTTATTTCACAGATGGTTTTCTTTTAAATGGTACTGTTTTAGACTTTTCCTTTACAGGTTGGGTGCTTAGCTGCATTTTTATTATACCTGTTTTCTATGTTGTTCCGTTTATAAAGCTTGCAAAAACAATTTATATAACAGAAGCGTTGCTTTCACCTGTAATGTCAAAAACAGAATATCCTATAAACATCCTTGGTCTTTACCCAAGCATATAAATAAGAGCCATAATAAGAAGCTCATCCGCCTTTTCTTCCGATAGAAGCATTATAAGGGAAAGAAGCAAGGCTTTATCACTATCTATATTGATATCCCCAAAACCCATTTTCAGCTTTTCTGTGAAATCAGTCTGCTGATGATGTTGGTTTTGGGGAGCTTCTTTTTTACTTTCTTTTCCAAGATAGCCCTCAGGCATAGGTATGCGTTTTGGCTCCTGAGGTGCCGAGCTTGCGCCTTTCTGATGCTCGTGATGCTCATCATCAAATCCCGCAGTTTTTCTCGCTCTTGCCTGCATATCTTCCGCCCGTC
>JAZLDN010000057.1:0-173791 GCA_045614765.1 Acutalibacteraceae bacterium | reverse complement strand
AGTAACACCATCGCACTTGATTTTTGTGTTCTGGTGAGCTGCTTGTCTTGGAATACCTCTCATAATATGAATACCGAATTTAAGACCAAGGGAGTGTATGTAATCTGCAATAGGCTTGAAGCCTTTGCCATTTGCAGAAGATGGGAAGCGCTCAACTGATGGTATAAGACGTGAATACTCATCCATGCAAAGTGGCGCAAAATAGTTGTAGTAAAAGCTTTTTGCAGTAGGCTCCGACCACTGAATATCGCAAACAACATATTCCCAACCATAATCTTTAAGGTGCTTTGCCATATAATCTGCATTAGCAAGGAGCTGTTCTTCGTTAACAGCTGCACCATAACAGTCCCAACTGTTCCATCCCATAGGTGGCGTAAGAGCAAGTTTTTTATGCATAAATTATCATTCCTCTTTATAGTTCTTGATTATTGTAGTTATTTTACCATTTGGAACACACAAAAACAAGATTATTTTAATTGTATCCATTTGATGGTTAATCGATTATCAGAATTGCCAAGATAAAAATTATTTATTCAAAGCATTTAATTACATCTGAACCTTCTTTAACGAACGCAATGAATTCATCAATGTTAGCAGTAACCTGGTATGTGCCTTTGGTGTAGTGCTTTTTGTTTTTTGTAAGAATCCATTCTCCGTCAGGAATATAAACAGTTTTTTCTGTTTGTCCTTGTTCAACTATAGGGGCGAAGATAATATCATCGCCAAACATATATTGGCTATCAAGTGTGTAGCAGATTTCGTCCTCCGGATATTCAAAGAACATGGGTCGCATAACCGGGTAACCCTTTTCACTGGCTATATCCATTTGACTTTCAATATATGGCCTTAATTTTTCACGAATTAAAATAAGGTTTTTGAGTATGTCAAAATTTTTCTCACCAAAACTCCATATCTCGTTTGGGTCTCCACTAGGCTCTTTTAAATTTGGTGTAGGTTCAAAATGACGGTGCCTTGTTCCGTGTAGACGCATAACAGGACTGAAGAGACCAAACTGGAACCAACGAACAATAAGCTCTCTGAAATAATCAGTTGTTGTGTCTCCACCGTAGAAACCGCCAATATCTGTGTTCCACCAAGGTATACCGCACATTGATATATTAAGGCCTGCTTTTACCTGACAAGCAAGGCTTTCGAATGTGGATTCAATATCGCCTGACCATACAAGTGAACCGAATTTCTGGCTACCTAAATACGCACAGCGGGTGAGAGTAACTATATCGTCTCTTCCTATTGATTTGAAACCGTCATACGCCATTTTTGAATAGTAATATGGATACAAGAGCGCCACCATATCACCCCGACCTTTGTACCATATAAGGTTATCAAAGTGTTCAGGATGGATTTCAGGTTCAGCCTCATCAAACCAAAGAGCATCAACACCATTATCTATGTAATTTTCTTTAAGCTTTTTCCATACATACTCTCTTGTGGCAGGGTTTGTAACATCAATTTCATTCTGCCAGCCATAAAAATCAAAAACTCTGTCAGGACCACGAGTTGTACGCATAAGCATATTATTGTTACGCATGTAGTGGTAGTTCTCGCTACCATTATTAATGGTTGGCCACATAGAAACAACAAGTTTTGTGTTCATACTGTGAAGCTCGTCTGTCATGGCTTTAACATCAGGCCAGTATTTGGGGTCGAATTTGTAGTCGCCTTGCTCCGTCCAGTGGAAATAGTCTGCAATAATAACAGAAAGGGGAATACCCAATTCATTGTATTTTCTTGCAACCTTGAGCAATTCTTCCTGATTTTCATAACGAAGTCTACTTTGCCAGAAGCCTGTTGCCCAGTGAGGCATTTTAGGTGCATAGCCTGTTAAATCAGCAAGGGTAGTACAAGCCTCTTTAGGGGTGCCTGCCATAACAACAAAATCCATAAATTTGCAACAATCACAGCTCCAGCGGGTGCGGTTTTTTGAAAGCTCGCAAAGACCTGTGGATGGATTGTTCCAAAGGAAGCCATATCCCAATGATGAATATACGTAAGGGATTGTGCACTTTGCATTTACGTTACGTATATCTATTGAAGAGCCTTTTAGGTCAAAGTCGTTGTCCCAACTATGGCCAAGACCAAAGAAATGCTCATTTTCATCGGGTTCAAATGTTACTCGTGCTGACCAAAGACCGCTACCTTTATTATCGAAATGGCGGAAATTGCTATGAAATGTAAGTTCCGGTTTTTCTTCTATAATTTTTTTGCCATCAACATAAAAAGTGAGTTTTCCGTTGGGCTCAAGTTTTACCATCAACCTACCGCATGTGAGGGTAGCGTGGTTGTCATATTCTTTGATTTGAGCCTCTGCGTTCTGTGGCATAAGAGTATAGTTTTCATCAATTATCTGACAATCAGGGAAAGCTTGAAAACGAATAGCATTACTACCACAAGGTGTAATTCTTATAAGCTCCGTATATCTCATATAAAGAAGCTCGTTTTTGTTTATTGTAAGGTTTTCCATAACAATTCACCTTTGTTTATTTTTCTATAGACCATTTCTGTTGCATTATAACTGCGGGAACATAGTCGTTTTCTCTTGTGTAAAAAGCTGTAATTAAATCTCCGTCGGGAAGTTCAATTGTAGAAGGATAGCCTAAATCGTCGGTATCTTTTCCGTAGAATAAAACACTTTCGTCGCTCCATGTTTCACCATTATCCTCGCTGAAAATCGCCCATATTCCATAAGGCCTTTTTCTGTGTGAGAATGTTGAAATAAGTGTGCCGGAGGAATGCATAAATAAGTGCCCGGGAGCACCGCTGTCATCTCTGACAATTTGTTGAGGCTTGCTCCATGTTACACCATTATCAAGAGACACTGTCTGGTAAAGGGTAAATATAGTTTCTTCTGCATTTTCTGCTCGCAAATGACAAATTATTTTTCCATCAGCAAGTTGAAGTGCATGTGGCTCGTAGAAATAAAGCTCTTTGAATTCCTCATACTTATAGATACCTAATTCACCACGGAGTGTCATTTCGCCTGTTTCGGTATCGATTACGTGTGCTTCAATGTGGTTGTGTATACCAAGCCTTCTACCTACCCATAAAACAGTACCATCATTAAGCATAGTAGGTCCATGTGGGGATGAAACAGGGGATTTATATATCTTACCAAAGGTTTCGCCACAGTCCTTGCTTATTCTGAAACTGATGCCGAGAGCTTCCGCCTCATCCTCTGCTGAAACAGAATTTATGTAGTCAAAACATTCCTGTGTCTGAGGCATGTTTTCTCTTTGAAATTCAAGGGTATTATTAAAAGATGTTGCAATAAGTCCGCTTTTTCCAAAAACAGCAAGACCAACATCTCTGTCGTCAAGCACAGTATCAAAAACAGGTACCGGTTTTCCATAAGTTTCGCCGTTATCATCGCTGAATACCAAAACACCTTTACCAAAAGGACAAATATGTTCTACTCTATAACCTGAAGCACCAACGCAGATTTTTCCATTCTGAAGCCTTGCAATAGTAGGCCACGCAAAATAAGCGTGGTGGCTCTCGGTGTTTGTCATAACAATTTTTGGCGAGCCGATTAATTTAATATTCATAGATGCATTCCACCTTTATTATAAATCATATTTAAGATATATCAGATTATCCATAGGACTATTATTATAGCTTTCAATTTCGTAAAAGCCATATTTCTTGTACATATCTATTGCCACATTAAGAAAAGGTAGCGTGTCTAATAAAATATGCTTGTAGCCAATATTTTCTGCTTCCTTTATTATATGCTTTACAAGAGTACCTCCTATATTTTTGCCTCGGTATTGTGGCTTTACGTATAACCGCTTTAATTCGCAATTATCATCATCAATTTTTCTCAAAGCAATACAGCCTGCAACATTATCGTCAATGAAAGCAATATAAAGTCTGCCATAGGGATGACCATATTTTTCTTCTAAATTTTCTGTTTCATGGTCATAATTCTGGAGCTTTAAATAATTCTTGAAATCTGCATTACAGTCAGTGAGCATTTGTGTGTATTCGTTAAATAATGCTTTGATTTCTTCTTTGTAGGTGTATGCGTCAATTATTTCTGTATTCATTTTATTTTTCTTTATATGGATTAACAAGCCAGTTTACAAGTAAAGCGTATGCTATAGCAAGAAAGATTCCGGGTGGTATAAATAATAAGGATGGTATAATAACTGTTGCTCTGCTCATTGATTCACTTAATTGTGCACCTGAGTTATTAACAAGAGTATCTGATAACGTTTGTATAGTTTGTAATAAGGAGAAAAGCAAGATTACAAGAAAAAGTATTGGTAAAATGTAGCGGAATTTTGCTATGGTTTCTCTTATGGGCTTTTCTTTCATACAAACCATTACATAGGTAAAACCCAAAAGAAGCAGGAAGAAAAACACATTGGTAATTTCTAAGATAGTTATACTGTTAAGGGTAATTATGTTCGATACTAAAAGAAAAGCAGATGAATAAACTAAGGTCTTGTCGTATTTTTTGTTAATTAAGATTATACCGAAAACCATCATAGCTGATGCAATGATAAGATCCTGTATTATTTCAAGTACAGTATACTCTTTAGCACCTTCTTTAAGAAAGGGTAAAGCAATGTTGCTAAATGTTGAGAAGAACAATCCTGCGGCATTCAGAATAAAAATAATGGCAGCACCTGTTGGAGTTTTTATTGTCTTGCTCTTTTTGTTCGTCGCTTTTTTCATTTAACATCACCTTTCTTGGTAGTTTATAAAGTTGTTTTGTGCTTTTACCATATAAACGGTATCAAGCGGTATTTTACTTTTTGCTTATATTCAATATAACCAGGCAACTCTTTTTCGAGAAGTTCTTCTTCACCTTTTATTCTTTTAGCGATTAAAAACGGGTAAAGGAGAAAGATTATAAAAGAATAAATTGAGCCCAAAACAAGTGGTATTGATAAAAACAAAAGTAACGTGGCGCCATACATTGGGTGCCTTACAATCCCGTAAAGTCCTGTATCAATAACTTTTTGATTTTCCTCAACTTGAATTGTTCGGGAAAGATATGTGTTCTCCCTCATTACCTCTGCATAAAGAATATAGGAAAGAAGGAATATGACGGATGCAGCAATGCTTACGTCTTTCGGTAAACTGTACCAACTAAAACGGAAGCCAAGCCCTGCAACGAAAAAACCTGCAAGAAACATCAGTCCGCTAAATTTAACAACAAGATTTTGCTCTTTTTGCTTTTCTTTTCCGTCAAGTCGTTTTTTAAGAAGGTCGGGATTTTTTAGTATCATAACAATTCCTGCTATAGTTATAGGAATAAAAAGTATCCCCATAAGTAACCAACCATTAAAATATGAAAAACTTCCTGCAGGTAAAAATATCAATAAACCAACAAGAACAACACCTAACAAAAATTTAGTTATTGCGTTTATGAATAATTTTAATGTCATAACAATTCTCCATGATTTTCTTTTGATTTACATTATTACAAGTCCGGCATACTCTAAAGCAATTATACCACAACAGTTTACCCTTGTATATAAATTTTTTCTTCGTTATTGAAATTGCAACATATATTATATATAATAAATTCATACCTAAAATGTAAGGGGAATAACCAATGAGTAAATGGAATTTTTATACTGCCAATGAAATAAAGCCTTTGGGTTGGATGAAAAATCAACTTGAAATTCAGGCGAACGGTCTTAGCGGTAATCTTGATAAAATGTGGCCTGATGTTAAAGGAAGTGCCTGGGTTGGTGGCGATAAAGAAGGCTGGGAGCGTGTTCCGTATTGGCTTGATGGTTTTATTCCTTTAGCGTATCTTCTTGATGATGAAGATATGAAAAAACGCGCGAAAAAATATATAGATGCAATAATTGCAAATCAAAAGCCTGATGGTTGGATTTGCCCTTGTGAAGATAGTAAAAGGAATGAGTATGATGCCTGGGCGCTTATGCTTATATCCAAGGTGCTTACCGTCTGGTATGATTGTAGTAAAGATGAAAGAGTGCCTGAGGTGCTTTATAAGGTGTTAAAAAACTACTACGAAATGCTTTCCAAAGGCGAAACAAAGCTTTTTGAGTGGGCAAAATCCCGTTGGTTTGAAACATTTATTGCTATAAAATTCACTTATGAAAGATACCCTGAAGAATGGCTTATAAGCCTTGCCGAAATTCTCAAGGAGCAGGGTGCAGATTATAATGAGTTTATGGCACAGTGGCAAGAACCCAAAAGAGAGTGGCATCATGAAACCCATATCGTTAACATTGGTATGATGTTAAAATATGAGGCGCTTTATTGCCAGGTTGTAAAAGCGCCTTATACAAATAGAGCTGAAGCATTACGAGAATATCTTGATAAGTATAATGGCACCGTTTTTGGTGGATTTACAGGTGATGAATGTCTTTCAGGAATAAGTCCTATTCAGGGAACAGAGCTTTGCGCTATAACAGAGCAGATGTACTCCTATGAGCATCTTTTTGCTTATAGTGGTGATAATAAATGGGCAGAGCGTTTAGAGGTGCTTGCTTTTAATGCGCTTCCTGCTACTATCAGCGACGATATGTGGACTCATCAGTATGATCAGCTTGTGAATCAGGTTGCCTGTAAAAAACTTGGCAAAGAGCCACATTTCGGAACTAATGGTGATGAATCTCATCTTTTTGGTCTTGAGCCTAATTATGGATGTTGTACTGCCAATTTCAATCAGGGTTGGCCAAAGTTTATGCTCAGTGCATTTATGCATAAGGGAGATAAAATAATAAATGCTGTAACAATTCCAAGTGAATTGAATTCTGAAAAGGCCAATATTATTCTTGAAACAAATTATCCATTTGAAAATAACTTTACATATAAAGTAAATGCAAAAGAAGATTTTACTTTTGTGATTCGTATTCCTTCCTTTGCAAAAAATGTCAAAGTTAATGGTGAAGAACATACAGATGGTGATATAACCATTAATTTTAAAGCAGGACAGGAAGAAATAATTAAAGTGGATTTTGATGTTTTGCCTTGTCTTGTTAAACGCCCAAATGATATGAAATCAGTTAAATGTGGTTCTCTTATTTTTTCTGTACCAATCAAATATGAATTAGTCTCCAATGAATATGTAAAAGATGGTGTGGAGAGGAAATTCCCATATTGCGACTATTCTTTGATTCCAAAATCCCAGTGGGAATATGCCTATAGCAGCGAGTGCTTAAAAGTTGTTTCAGGAGAGATTTCTGCTGTTCCGTTCTCAAGCCAAAAACCACCTGTTACAGTTGAGGCAAAGGTAAAAAGAATTGATTGGGGCTTCCATGAGGAGCACGACTCAATTTGCGCCAAAACTCCCAATAGCACAGAGCCTTTGTCAGAAGAAATGACTGTTTCCTTGTATCCATATGGTTGTGCAAAACTAAGAATGACAGAGTTACCGCTTATATAAAAATGCACGCACTACAAAAAGTAGTGCGTGTTTTTTTGTTATAAAAGTTCAAATAACCTTGTACTATGCTTGGGTGCAGTAAATGTAATTGTATCAGATATGAATTCGGTTTCTTTAGTGTCAAGAAGAGGGCGAATTTTATATTTTTTTGGTAGAGTTATTTTTGTTTCTCCATCAGTAACTGTATGTACTCCAATAAAACCATTTCCGCAATAAAACACAGCATCCTGAGTGTTAAAACAATGAGCGCCGGAGGAAACGAGAAAGTCTCTTAGTTCATCTGTTTCGTAAAAAGGTTTTTCTTCAGTTGATAAAATATATGGAACGCCCGATTTTTTATAAAGCTCAATAGCTTTTTTGCCACTTTCAGTTGGTCTTGGTGCAGTGAATATTGCGCATTTATATTTGTCAATAACTTTATCTGCATCTTCAACCAGGCACATATCATATGGGATTCCTGAAATGCTCATTCTGATACGATGGTGGTTAACTGTATCTAAAAGACGATTTCCTCTTGGTATATTAGTATAGGCCTTTTCGTCAATGAATAGTACTGTTTCGGCTTTTGGAAAATCATCCGTATTTTTAGTTTCAGCATTATCGTAAATCAGTTTCATTTTCGAAAGTTCATTCATAATATCTTCGTCATGATACCATCCGCCCCACATATCAAACCACCATATACCAGAGCCTTTCGTGATTTGGTGTGCAAAGGCTTTGCGTATTGCGGAAACAGAAAGTACCTTTGTATCAGGACCGCACCATACTGTTTTGTTTCCGTTTGAATCATATAACAGATATTTGTTGTCAGGATATTTACCCGGACGTGAATCCTGCATTCTTTTTGTCAGGTGAGTTCTTATATCACATTCAACGAAGTAAAGTTTGTTGTGTAATTTGACAGAATCTGTAGGTAACATATCACCCCAGTCTGCACCCAGTTCTCTGTTATTATCGTAACAGCAAGGGGAGGAAAAGAAATCAATATATGGTGAATCTATAATCTTCCTGAGTCCGTGAAGACCCCAAAGAGTATTATTCACATAAGCATTGTAGCCGTAAAACACACCTACTATCTGTTCATTGTTTATAAAATCTTTGAGCACCTTTGCAAAGTATTCAATTGCTT
This sequence comes from Acutalibacteraceae bacterium, assembly GCA_045614765.1. Classification (GTDB taxonomy): domain Bacteria; phylum Bacillota; class Clostridia; order Oscillospirales; family Acutalibacteraceae; genus DTU089. Next base: position 165,269 of record JAZLDN010000057.1, on the reverse strand, counting down.
TTGTTGGCATTTCGTTGCAGAACTCATAATATTTCTTTACTTCATCACTTAAAACATCACTACATAAATCTTCTCTTGTAGGAATTTTAATATCTTCAATTCCATATTTTTCGAAACACCACTTGCCGAATTTCTTCAAACCCATTTCTGAATATGAGCCACAAAGGTCGTGGTGCATCCACTCTTGTGTAGTGCCGCCACATAGCTGATACCCTGCAATTCTGTGAGCATAATCTGCAGAACGGATGTGAGTAACAAGTTCCTTTAAAAGTTCCCCGCCATCTTTCATAAACAAATCAGAATAAAGAGATTCCCTTCTACCACCGTTTTCCGTTATTACTGTTTCATATGGGTTATCCTGAAGCCATTTGCGAGGCATAGCAATATTGATTCTCGGGAAGATAAATGCATCAGGACATTCTGTAACAATGCTGCGGACTATCTTGTCAAATTCGGAATAATCGGGAGATTCACCATCAAAAACACCTGTCAAAAAAGGGGTGAAGCCTGAAGAATTGTTTATGGGTAAATCCGTAAACGAAACATTCACAAAAAATATTTTATATCCGCTTTTTATGAAATCAGACCACTGACCATATTCATCAAAATACGTGGTATATGCAAGAGGAGAGTGGATTTCTCCGTTTATATTTATATTTGGTTTTTCGTTTATAAATTGAATTTTGCTTCTAAGCATAACTACTCCTGAAAAATATGTTTATTTTTTATGAGTTAATTTGTGAATAAGAGTACCTATTAATAATCCTACAGCTGAAATAACTAAATACCAAACAGAGTGTATTAATGCGGATTCATTATAGTAAATAAATACTGATGGGATAAACAAAATAGCAATAACGATCGGGTAAAAATATTTCAGATTTTCTTTTGAAATACTACCAATTACAATTGAAAGCAAAAATGTTGCAAATATTACGAGAATAACCATTCCCATTGCATCTGTAGGTCCTGCAAACAAAGGGAAAATATAAAACATAAATAACTGAAGAAGTAAAACAATTATTTCTTTTAAATATTTTTTCATAATAAACTCTCCCTAAATATCAAAATCATATTTATCATCAATAACAATATGGTTTACATTATACTCTCGGACAAGTTTTAAAATATTTGCATTTTCTTTTAATAGGTTATTTATGGTGCAATCGGAATCGTCTAATCGTTTTTCAATAACACAAGCATATTTCTTGATGTCATCAAAATGTTTTTTTATATAACTTTCACTCATAACAAGGCAATAGTATTTGATGTTAATAAGATACTCTTCCGAAAAATCCTTTGCCCAATCAAATGGAACATAACACCCCTCAACGATAAGATTCTGTTTGTTTTCTATAGCAGTTTTAATTATTTCGCGAACAATAGGCCATAAATAACCGGTAAGGTCTCTATCATCACTTAACGGAGTAAGGTTTGTGTTTCCGCTACGAATCAGCCCCATTTTTAAATGGTCTATTGAAAGGTAAGGGTATTTGTACTTCTCTAATAATCTTTGTGCAAGGGCTGTTTTGCCAACATGGCTTGCACCTGTTATTAAAATAATCATTGTTATCTGTCCTGTTTAATAAATTTGTGGGAATTTATGATGTTGTCTTTAAGTTAATTATACTATTTATGAAAAACTTTTTCAATATGTCATAAATAAAGGGTTTGATACGAATTCATTGACAGTTGTGTTATTAAATGGTACAATTCTATGTAAGATAAAATGTAAGGGGATGAGCTTTGTGTCAGAAAACAACACTACCAACACTGTTAGACGGTACGTGGGCCGAAAAGAAACTATAGCCTATGTTCTTAATGACGTGGCAGCAAGCCTTAATATCGATGACTACAAAGAACGTTATATTTACGACGTTGTAAAAATCGACTTTAATCTTCTTGCAATCCAGAATGTTGTTTCAACTGCATGGGACTCGGTTAACGATACATTTATTGGTGTTCTCGTTGATAAAACAAGAACTCGTTGGGGTAAATTTAAACCGTATGTTCTTTTAGGCGAAATACCGTTGACCATTCTTGGTATGTGGTATTGGCTTATTCCGTTTCTTTTTCCTGATACACCGGGTAACTACATTCCAAAGTGGATTTTCTACTTTGCAATGAGTATTATTACTGAAACCGCAACTACCTTTACCGCAGTTGCAAAAACGGGTTATCTATCTACTATAACGCCGGAACCGCTGGAAAGGTCGCGTCTTATTGCAACGGCAAACGTAGCATCCCATCTTGTAGAAGATTTACCTAAACAGATATTTGGTATCATTTATGACCTTGTTGCGAATAAGGTAATCAATATACATCTACCTAAACTTTTCGCAAGCTTTGGTATTTTTTGCGCTGCGTTATCTGCAGCATTTGCGTTGTTCTTTGTTACAAATTCTCGTGAGAGAGTTCCCCAGTCTATAAGGCAACCATCTGTAAAGCATTGCTTTAAGGCAATTATTCATAATAAACCAATGCTTACATATCTTATATCGAATTTCCTTTCTGGCTTCAGTATAGGCAAGAGCCGAACCAATTTCTATATAGATGTTATCGGCTCTATAACATGGAAAACGATAGTTGGTATTCCTGCTTTCCCTGTTAAGTTCATAAGCTATAGCTTCGTTGAACCATTAAGAAAGAAGTTTTCAACAAAAGCCTTGTGGATATTTGAAGATGCCTGGACAGATATGCTATGGCTCACTGTATTCGGTATAGGGTCGATTAACGGTAATTTTATGAAAAAAGGCGTTATACTACCTGTAATGGCTATCGAGGAAATTCTTGAAATGTGCATATATGGTTTGCGTAGAGTAATTCCTGCAGAAATAAAAAATGAAGCTTTGGATTACTGCGAATGGAAGCATGGTTACCGTTCAGAGGCTATGACAGGCGTTTCTATGGACCTTATAGGCAAACTTCAAAATGCTGTTATGAGCGGTATTAACAATGTCGTTATGGGTAAAATAGGATATATTCAAGGTCAGGAAATAGGTACTCAGACTGATAAAACTAAGTGGTGGATATTTGCTCTTGGAACAGGTATTCCGATTATTTCTTCTAGCCTTGGTATTATTCCTAAGTTCTTCTATCCGCTTTCTGCTGAAAGAAAAGCTCAGATGTATGAGGAGCTTTCTGAGCGAAGAATTGCAATGGCAGAGTTTATGAAAAATGCTACAAATGAAGAAGTTCACCAAAAGGGTATAGAACAGCTTCAAGGTAAATTTGATTAATAATATTACTAACAAAAGTATAACGGTATCGGAAAAGGCTATTTCTTGCAAAGATGATAAAAACCACGATGAATTTCATCGTGGTTTTCTTATGTTTATCAGATAGAACCAGTATCGCGTTTGTAAATACAAATGCTTTTTGGGTGATACCCAAAAAGCAAGTGATATTCTGTGCTGAAGCACCGAGTGATATTTTCACTTTGTGAAAGTGATATTACCCCTTCTGGTCGTAGTGATATTTTATTCGCCCTAAAAACTGTCCGTAGGACAATATCACTATGCGAAAGCATAATATAACTGCAAAGCAATATCACTCGCCTTTGGCGAATAAAACTGCGAGACTTCCTTATGAGAAGTCTCGCAATCCGATACCGTTATTTTTATGATTTATAAAGTTCTACAATAATATCAGCGCATTTTTCAATCCCGAGAGAGGATGTGCTCAGAGCAATGTCGTAGTTTTTCATATCGCCCCATTTTTTATCGGTGTTTACCTGATAGTAAGCGGCTCTTCTTTTATCTTTTTCTTTAAGGCGCTTTTCAGGGGATTGGTCTGCTTCGCCATATTGCTCAACAATTCGTTTAGCGCGAGTTTTATTGTCGGCGTGAATGAAAACTTTAAGTAAGTCTGCAGTTCCATCAAGAATAAAGTCCGCACAACGCCCAACAATAACGCATGGCCCTTTGTTTGAAACCTCAACTATCGCTTTAAGTTGAGCAAGCCATATTTTATCTTGTATGGAGTTTCCGTAATAATCGCGGAAAGCAAATGGATTTGAAAGAAATTTATTGTTGTGATGCTCACTTTTTTCTGCAATAAATTCTTCGCAGTATCCGCTTTCCTGAGCAATTTTTTGGATTAATTCCTGGTCGTAGCAGGGGATACCTAACTTTTCTGCAACTAGCTTTCCTACAGTTCTTCCGCCACTACCAAATTCACGGCTGATTGTTATAACCTTATTCATAATCACGCCTCCTTTGTTATGTAATTTAATAAATTAAAATTCGATTTCAATTTCGTGCTGGCCTATATCTGTTGTGAATTCAATATCAAAACCAATGTTTCCGGGAAGTTCAATGATTTTGTATTCACCGTCACATTCTATTTTTTTCGGCTTTCTGTCAACATAAACAATGGTGGGAACATCAAATTTCTTATCCTGCTTGAATTTAAGCTTGAATTCACCATCATCGTGGTCATATTTGTATGAAATAATCTCACCGGTAACTGCCTTTGGACGAGGTCTTGTTAGAACTTTCATGAAGTCTCGTTCAAGAATTCCATCAAAGTAGCACCAGTATGTGTTACTCCATTTATATGAATCAAATTTATCCTGAAGGAATCTGATGTGTGGATACCAACCATCACCTTCAGCGCATGAACCCCATTCACCAACAATACAAGGAATCTGCAATCTTTCCTGAGTTGCTCTGTGTTGGTCAAATATCATTCCAACACGGGAGTTGCTAGCGTATTTGTATGCTGGGGTATCAACCATAAGGTCGTATGCATGAGGAGCAAATACCTGCTTTGGCTCAATTTTACCATTAACAGTTGCAGCCTTATTACAGCAAGGGATACCCATGTTGGAGTAGTAGTTGTTTTCCATGAAAACAAATCCCTCATCAGTAACTTCTCTTACTGCTGCTGCCATTTTGCTTAAGAAAGGTGAGTAACGGTTTTCGTCAAAGTTTTTAACAAGGTCATCGCAATCAGAGTTGATTTTTCTGAAAACATCGCCTGTGTACTGGTTAAGTGCTTTTGGCTTTTCTTTACTGAAAATACCTACCTTCGCAAGTTCTAAAAGGTTAACACGCTTATCTGTAATAGATGTTTTTACAAGACCTGCAATAACTTTTCTGAAAATTTTACCACCATCTGCTCCTGGAAATGGCTCATTAAAAAAGTCAAAGCCGAAAAGAGCAGGTTTGTCCTTGGTAGCAGTTATAACATGCTTCCACATGTCAGAAAAGTAGTCTTGCAGACCCTTGCCATTGTATTTCACGTTGTTCCAGAAATTATCGAAAGCTCTGTGACAAGCTCTACCATAGAAATATGGCTCTGCCCAGACAACAAATGGTTTTGTTGGTTTGAATTGGTCTGTTATGGTTGCCCAACGTGGTGCACCATCACCATAGCAATATGGGGAATATACGTCCTGATGACAATCAAGGTATGCATATATGCCATATTCTTCGCATTTATCAAGGAATTTGCAAAGAGAGGCGATAAGCGCTTCGTTATAGTGGTTTGGTGTTGGTTCCATAGCGCCCCAGGTAAACCCGAGACGAATCATATCGTATCCTCTTGCTTTAAATTCTTCAAAAGGAAATGTTTCAGGGTTATATCCATATTCGGGACTGTCTGCAATATATTCTTTTTTATCCACGACATTCATACCGCTGAAAATACGTTCTCTGCCGTATTCGTCAATAAAGTTCATGCCGGATACAAAAATCTTATCCAATTAATTTCACTCCTTTTTATTGAGTTTATTTTGTAGTAACTGTTGCTTTTATTGGCTCCGAATATGTGTTCCAGAAAGAGCCTGCAATAACTTGAATATCATAATTTACGCCTGATTTAAGACCATCAAAGGAAACGCTTAATGTTTCAGGCATATTGTAGAAATAATATTCACTCCAAAGGCAAGCCTGCTTAACTGTTAAGCCGTTTTCTGCTTCTTTAACAACAACCTTGTAATCGTTAACGTATTCTTTCTCAACCTTTGCCTGAGGGAATGTAACCTTAAATCCATTGTCTGTAACGTCTGAAACAGTGATTTCAGCGCCATCAAAGTAAGGTGCAACATCTGTTTTGTAGCGTGTATCTGTATATTTGAAGGAGTCAACATTCCAAGGCTCATCAATTTCCCATACGAATGGGAAGAAGTTATCTGTCAAAACATCATATGGGTAAATACGAACTCTGCCGTCTTTATCAGCTTCAATAAGAAGCATCTGTGCGCAATCTTCTTTGCCTGGAGGACATGTGCCATAGTATTTATCAAACTCATCAAGCTCAAAGTATGAAAGAGAACCTGTGCCAAGGCATGTGAAATGTTTCTGATATATTGAACGTGGGTCATTTATCGGCACATGTGAGTGGCCTGAAAAGTCAATAGCCTGAGGGTAGTCCATAAGAACAGGGTAGAAGGTTTCGTCTGCCCAGTAAATACTACCTGAAACGGTATCGGTAATATGTGGGTGCTGGAAGAAGAAAATAGGCTTCTTAGGGTCTGCCTCACGAGCTTTTTTAAGCTCAGCTCGTGCAAAATCCACCTTGTCTTGTTCGTATTCACAGCCGTGGGATGAGCTCATAAGAATAAAGTGGAAGCCATTAATTTCAATGTGGTTATCTACAGGGATTCCGAAAACTTCAGTAAAACGTTTGTATGCGTTTTCAACACCATCTCCGTGATATTCGTGGCTTGCCATATTGAGGCAGTATTTTGTTTCAGGCTTAAGGTTGTCATCAAGAGTTTTCTTGAATTTTCTCATCTGGATTTCTGTACCTGAGTTTGCAAAGTCGCCATCGGCAAAAACGCCATCAAGTTTTTTATATGTAGGATGTTCTTCGCTAAGTCTGTAAGCAATCTTTATAGCTTTTTTCATGCGCTCTTCTTCAACGCAGTGGTCATCTTTATAGTGAACATCACTTACAACCATGAATCTGAGAACGGGATTGAAATCTTTTTGTAACATAAAAGTGCCTCCAAAAACGGTAAATTATTACAACTTAATTTTATCATATGTTCCCGAGCCAAATCAATTGTGAAATCAAACAATTAGATGTAATAAAATATGTTAAAAAGTTTCATATTTATATTTATTTTTATTAATATATGTGCTATACTAAAGAAAAAACAAAGGAGTAATAACTATGAAGGTTACTAAAGATACAATTATTGGCGATATTCTTGATATGGCACCACAGACTGCACCATATTTCCTTGAAATGGGTATGCATTGCCTCGGTTGCCCTTCAGCACGTGGCGAAACTGTAGAAATGGCTTGCCGAGTTCATGGCGTTGATGCAGATGAACTTGTTGCAAAAATCAACGCAGCAATAGGTGAATAATGAGTATTAATCTTACACCAAGGCTTCTTGCCGTCGCTTCTCTCGTAAAGGGCGGCGGCATTATTGCAGATATTGGTACAGACCACGGGTATTTACCCATTTATTTGGTTCAAACCGAAAAGGTGAGCGGTGCAATTGCTGCAGATATAGGCAAAATGCCTTTGGAAAATGCCCGTAAATCTGTTGAAGAATACAATCTACAAAATAAAATACAGTTGAGGTTATCAGATGGCCTAAGAGAGTTTAATGAAGCCGATGCCCAGGAAATAATTTTTGCGGGTATGGGCGGTACTCTTATTGCCGAAAAACTTGCTGAGATTCCGTGGGTGAAAACGAATAAAATTCATTTCATTTTCCAACCACAAAGCAGGGCGGAGGATTTAAGGCGATTCCTTTTTGAAAATGGTTTTGAAATAGGAACAGAGCTTGCTACCCATGAAGGAAGAAGGCATTACATAACCTTTGATGCGGTATATACAGGTGAAATAAAATCCTTTACAGAAGCGGATTGCTTTATAGGTAAACTACCGCATAACGAAGATTCCCATAAGCATCTATTCCAACAACTTTCTCGTTTGCAGAAAAAATATGAGGCGTTGAAGAATATAGATTTAGAAAATACAGATGAATTGCTTCATACAATTAACGAGATACAGAGGTTTATAAATGATTGATTTTATTACACAAGGCGTAGGATTTTGCGGTGCAGCGTTAAACTTTTTAAGCTTTCAGCAAAATAAAAGAAGCAGAATTATAGGTTTTCAGATTGGTGCCGCATTACTTTTTATTCTACATTACATACTTTTGGGTATTACAAACGGTGCAGATGCCTATACGGGCGCGGCTCTTAATTTTATAGGCCTTTCAAGGTCTGTTGTGTTTATAAATAACGATAAAAAGTGGGCTAAAAGTCCTTTCTGGCTTATCTTCTTTATTGTTGTTTCTGCAATATCAGGTATACTTACATGGGAAAGCTGGTACTCTTTCCTTCCGCCACTTGCTATGATTTTAACAACAGTCAGCTACTGGATGAAGGATGAAACAAAAATCAGGCTTATTACATTCCCAAGCTCACCTTGTTGGCTTATATTTAATATAATAACAGGCTCTGTAGCAGGCATTGTTACCGAGTGTGTTGTAATGTCTTCGCTGATAATAGCTATTGTGCGTTACGATATTCTTAAAAAGGGTAAAAAGAAAAATGATAATTAAAGAAATTTATGATTTTCTCAATAAAATAGCACCTTTTGAAACAGCAGCCCAGTGGGATAATACAGGTCTTTCTGTTGGCTCTCTTGGTAAAGATGTTAATAAAGTTATATTGTCTCTTGATGTTACAAATGATGTAATTAAAAGGGCGGAGGAAACAGGGGTTCAACTTGTACTTACTCATCATCCGTTGATTTTTGATGGTGTTAAAAACATTGAAGAAGATAGCCTTGTTTATATTGCTGTTAAATCAGGAATAACCTTTATTTCAAGCCATACTTGCCTTGATAAAGCAACAGGCGGTGTGAACGACTGCCTTGCAAATGCAGTAGGTATAAAAAATCTTCGCTGTAGTGAAATTGATGAGTTTCTTAAAATTGGTGAAATAGAATCTTCAAGTGCAGAAGATTTTGCAAATACAATTAAAAAAGTGCTTGGTGGTAAAGTTTCTTTTACAGATAGCGGGAAAACTATCAGTAAAGTAGCTCTTTGCTCAGGTTCAGGAGGAGATTTGGTTTTTGCTGCCGCACAGGAAGGTGCGGATGCACTTCTTACAGGTGAAGCGAAGCACCACGAAATGCTTGCATCAAAGGAAATCGGCGTATCTCTTTTTGCTGCAGGCCACTATGAAACAGAAAACATTGTTTTGGATTATCTAAAAAAATCATTAGAAAGTGAGTTTGAAGGCTTGCAGGTTGAAATTTATTCTCCTGCAGTAATCAGATATATATAAATCATGGCGTTAGACGGAATGTTTCTGAGCTTTATGTGCAATGCGGTTAACGATACGCTTGCAGGCTCAAAGGTAGATAAAATTCATCAACCGGGTAAAAATGAGTTGGTGTTCATAATGCGCACAAGGGGCGGTATGCATAAGCTGTATTTTTCAGCAGATGCAAATAGCCCTCGCTTCTGCATTGTTGAAAACACACCCGAAAACCCTCAGACACCGCCAATGCTTTGTATGCTTTTCAGAAAAAGGCTTGTTGGTGCAACACTTATCAGCGTTGAACAGTATGGTCTTGATAGAATAGCTTTTTTCAACTTTGATGCTACTAACGAAATCGGCGATAAAGTAAAGCTTACTCTTGCTGTTGAAATTATGGCACAGCACAGTAATGTTATTCTTTTTGATAACGATAATAACAACAGAATTGTTGATGCTCTCAGAAGAGTAGATGCGCAGACATCTTCTTTCCGTCTTGTGCTTCCCGGTGCCCAATATAAATTGCCACCTGCTCAGGAAAAGATAGATTTAAGAGAATGTGAGCCGTCAGAGGCTTGTGAAGCTATTCTGGAAAACGAAAACGCCAAGCTCTCATCTGCAATTATCAAAACTATTCAAGGTGTTTCACCTTTGCTTTCCAGAGAGCTTTCTTATAGAGCCTGCGGTGATGATAAAGGTGTTTCAGAACTTACATCAGAAGAGAAATTAAACTTGTTTACTGAGCTGAGTTCGCTTAAAACGAAGCTTCAGTCAGGTGAGTGCGAGCCCAGTATCGTTCTCAACGAAGCGCAGAAGCCTATGGAATTCTGTTTCTTACCTGTAACACAGTATGGGAATTCTTTAAAAGTTATAAAAAAAGACAATGTGTTCTCTCTTCTTGAAGGCTTTTATAGCGAAAGAGACAGGTTTTTAAGAACACGCTCAAAGGCGTCAGAATTATTTAAAACTCTTGATAATTTAATAGAAAGAACTTCCCGTAAACTTAATAATCAGCATGAAGATTTAAAAAAATGTGCTGACAGAGATGCAATAAAAATTAAAGCGGAACTTATAACTGCATCTCAGTATATGCTTAAGAAAGGCGCAAGCGTTTACGAGGTGTTTAATTACTATACCAACGAAAATGAAAAAATAGATGTTGACCCTGCATTGACACCATCGCAGAATGCGCAAAGGCTTTATAAAGAATATCATAAAGCCTGTAAGGCAGAGGATATGCTTATTAAGCTTATTGATGAGGGTGAGCAGGATTTAGAGTATTTAAAATCTGTCCGCGATATGTTATCCCGTGCTACTCTTGAAAGAGAGTTTGGGGAAATTAAAGATGAACTTATCTCCCAAGGGTTCCTTAAGCCTAAAAAAGAGGGGAAAAAGCAAATGAAAAAACAAGCACTTCAACCGCTTGAATTCAAAACAAGTCAGGGTCTTACAGTGCTTGTGGGCAGAAACAATATTCAGAATGATAAATTAACATTTAAAACAGGTCGGAAAGGTGATATGTGGCTTCATGCCCAGAAATGCCCAGGCTCCCATGTTTTACTTCTTGCAGATGGTGGCGAAATCCCTGATGATGCTATAGTTGAAGCCGCTGAAATCGCTGCATATTACAGCTCTGCAAGAGAGGGTACTGTTGTTACTGTTGATTATACTGATGTTAAAAATATAAAGAAACCTAACGGTGCAAAGCCTGGTTTTGTAGTCTATTACACATATTATTCAGTAAATGTTAAACCTAAAAATGAAGCGTGATGAATATCATCACGCTTCATTTTTATTTAGCTCTATATTCTTTCGGGGTTACTCCCTCATATTTTTTAAAGATTTTAGTGAAATAGTTTACATCAAGCATACCGCAACTTTGAGCAACAGTCTGTATCTGTGTATTACTGTTTCTTAAAAGATGTTTAGCTCTTTCAACTCTTTTTTTATTTACATAATCGGTAAGTGTTACGCCCGTTTCTTTTTTGAAGAGGGTAGAGAGATAACTTGGGTTTACATTTAATAACTTGGCTTGTGTTTTTAAACTCAAATCTGCGGTTATATCTGTATCAATGCAGGTTATAACCTTCTGCACAAGTAATGAATAACCTTTCTGTGAATGCTTTTGCACAAGTCGCGAATATTTACGAATCATTGTAAAAAACAATTCATCACATTCATCTGTGTTTTTTATTGCCTCAATTTTTAATGCAAAATCTGAAGACAAGCTATCAATATAAATAGGGTGCACACCGCCGTTTTCAACAGCCTTTCGCGCAAGGGTGTTAAGCACAATGAGAAAGTTTTTAGCGTTTCTTAATCTGTCGGTTATTCTCGATTCAAGCATGTTGCTTGGCTTTTTGCTTGTGAGGAACATTTCTGCCTTGTGCACAAGACCTTGTGATATTGCATTGAGTAATTTGTTTTCTTGCTCGTATGCTTTTTCTATCATTTGTATTGTAACTAAAGGTGATTCTTCATCTTCGTTTTTCTGACCTTTGATAAGTACTGTGATATCGTTAAGATCGTCTTTTTGTTTTCTTATTATTTCAAAATCATCAATAGACCCGTAGATTTTTTCGCAAAGGCAGTTAATTGCAATGCTTAAAAATCCGTCATCTAAAATATATGGAACAGCAGTAAAGTATTTGTGTATATTCTTTACAGTAGATGGCGATAATGAATATGCGCTTGCTTTTTCCTCAATTTCGCTCAGAGAAATTATCTGGGAAGTATATGGACCAACAATAAGATGTTTTTTACAATTGTTTTCAGGCAGGGGAATAAAATAATATTTGCAACCAAAAATGTCAGTTAAGAAAATTACGTTCCCTTCGTTAATGGTTGAAAAATCAAATGTGTTAAAATAATCGTCGTCGAGACCTAATAACTGTCGTATACCTAAATCGAGATTTTCTGGAACATCATTATCTTTTATTATGTGTGTACGTATTTTGCAGTTTTCAATAAAGCTTATGAAAAACTCAAGTTCCTTTTCGTAAAACATATTATATCTCCAGTCTTACCATTATACGTGTATTATCGTATAATTTTTGCGGAAAATCAACTAAAAAATAAAAAAAATACTAAAAAACACAAAAATTATACTCACATTATCAATCTTAAATATTATAAAATTGGATTGTTGAAAAGTTTTGTTGATTTTTACCAAAAAAAATCAAAACTTCCAAAAATATGAAAAAGGAGGAGAATCTATTATGGCTAAAAAAGAAGCTAAATTAGATTCTAAAGGTTTCCCGCTTTTCGGTATGCGCGATAAGGTAGCATACGCTGCAGGTGACCTCGGTTGCAATATGAGCTTTGCTCTCAAGAGCACAATCATGGCTATTTTCTGGACTCAGTTTATGGCACTTGGCGAAGAGCTTTATGCAACATTACTTATTGTTGTTCAGGTGTGGGATGCTATTAATGACCCGCTTCTCGGTTCAGTTTTTGATGCCGACAAGAGAAAATACAAAATGGGTAAATTCAAGACCTATATCCTCATAGGTGCACTTGGTCTTTTATTCTCAGGTATTTTCTTCTTCCTTCCTGTTCCAAACGCTCCAAAGGCAATGAGATGCATTCTCTTTGTTCTTGGTTATGTTCTTTGGGATGCTTTCTACACAGTGGCAAACGTGCCTTATGGCTCAATGATGTCTGTTATCACAACAAACGGCTCAGAGCGTGCACAGCTTTCTACATGGCGTTCAATTGGCTCAATGATCGGTAATGTTTTACCAATGGTAATTCTTCCTATCATTTGCTACGATGCAAGCAACAACCTTAAGGGTGAAGTTGTATTTGTTGCTGCTCTTATTATGGGTGTTATTGGCCTCTTAAGCTTTATCTTTATGCTTAAAAAGACAACTATCCGTGTTGAAGAAACTTCTGTTACCATCAGTGAAGAAAAACAGAAATTCAATGTTTTCAAGGCTATGGGTAACTTTATGAAGAACCGTGCTGCTGTTGGTGCAACACTTGCAGCTATGGCAATGTTTATCGGTATGCAGGGTTCACAGACTGCAACAACAGTTCTCTTCCAGTCATATTTTGGTAATGCTCAGATTTCAGGTGTTATCATGCTTATCAGTTATCTTCCAATGTTCCTCTTTATGCCTTTCATCAAGAGGATTGTTGATAGATTCGGTAAGAAAGAGGCTTGTGCTGCAGGTTCAGCAGTAAGTGTATTCGGTGCACTCCTTCTTTTCCTTCCTCTTGGCAATGGCGGCGCAGGTATCGTCGGTTATATCATTGCTCAGGTATTCTTCGGTCTTGGTCTTGGTTTCTATACTTGCGTATCATGGGCTCTTATGGCAGACGCTATCGACTATAACGAGTGGAAAAACCATTCTAAGGAAGAGGGCACTGTTTATTCACTTCATTCATTCTTCCGTAAACTCGCACAGGGTGCTGGTCCATCACTTGTTATTATCATCATGGGTGCTCTCGGCTACGATGGTAAGCTTGGTGCGAATCAGCCATTTGCAGTCGCAGAGAATATGAAGTGGCTCGTTGCAGCGCTTTATACATTCAGCGCAGTTGTAATGTTTATTGCAATTGCATTTATCTACGATCTTAACAAGAAAAAGGTTGCTGAAATGACCGCTGAACTCGAAGAAAGAAGAAACGCTGAATAATTAAACCTAAACCTAATGCCCGATAGATGCAAATCTACCGGGCATTATATAAGAGAAAACATACAAGGAGAAACAATATGAGACAAATTGTAAATATCAATAGAAAATGGGCATTTACAAAGCAGGCAGCATCTGTTCCTTCAGAGCTTCCCTTGAATTGGGATTGGGTTAACCTTCCTCACTCCTGGAATGCTATTGACGGACAGGATGGTGACAGCGACTTTTACAGAGGCACTTGCTATTATGTAAAAAAGCTTCTTAAAACAGATCTTCCAGAAACAGATAAATACTATCTTGAAATCAAAGGCGCAAACTCTTCTGCTGATGTATATGTTAACGGCAAGGTTCTTGCACACCATGATGGCGGTTATTCAACCTGGAGAGTAGATATTACAAATCATCTTCAGCACGAAAATTTAATTGTTATTGCAGTTGATAACGCTCCTAATGATAAGGTTTATCCTCAGTTTGCAGACTTTACCTTTTATGGCGGTCTCTATCGTGATGTGAATATTGTTTGTGTAAACGATTCTCATTTTGAGCTTATGCACCATGGTGGCCCAGGCCTTAAGATTACACCTGTTGTAAACGGCAATAATGCAGATGTTGAAATCGAAACCTGGCTTTCAAATGCTAAGGCAGGTCAGCAGGTTAAGTATATTATTAAGGATGCAGAGGGCAATGTTGTTTGCGAGAAAATAACCGCAGATACAAAGGTTAACTTCACAATTGAAAACGCTCACCTCTGGCACGGCAGAAAAGATCCATATCTCTACTCAGCTGAACTTCAACTTGTAGAAGGCGAAAAAGTTCTTGATAATATTTCATCACGCTTTGGTTGCAGAAGCTATGTTATAGACCCTGAAAACGGCTTTATTCTTAATGGTGAAGAATATCCACTCCGTGGTGTTTCACGCCATCAGGATAGATGGGGCTTCGGTAACGCTCTTCTTCCTGAACATCATGAGGAAGATATTGAGCTTATTATGGAAGTTGGCGCAACAACAATTCGTCTTGCTCACTATCAGCATGACCAGTATTTCTATGATCTTTGTGATGAAAAGGGTCTTGTTATCTGGGCAGAAATTCCATATATCTCTAAGCATATGGCAACAGGTAGAGAAAATACAATTTCTCAGATGAAAGAGCTTGTAATCCAGAATTACAACCATCCATCAATTGTTGTCTGGGGTCTTTCAAACGAAATTACAATGCAGGGTGATAAGGACCCTGACCTTCTTGAAAATCATAACATTCTCAACGACCTTGTTCATGAACTTGATAAAACACGTAAAACAGTAATTGCTGCTGTTTCAATGTGCGATATCGACAGCCCATATATTCAGATTCCTGATTGTGTATCATATAACCACTACTTCGGCTGGTATGGTGGCGATACATCAATGAACGGTCCTTGGTTTGATAATTTCCATGCTAAGTTCCCTCAGATTCCAATTGGCTGTAGCGAATATGGTTGCGAGGCTCTTGATTGGCATACATCCAATCCTCAACAGGGCGACTATACAGAGGAGTATCAGGCATATTATCACGAGGAGCTTATTAAACAGCTTTTCTCAAGAAAATATATGTGGGCAACTCATGTATGGAATATGTTTGATTTCGGCGCTGACTCTCGTAATGAAGGCGGCGAAAACGGACAGAACCATAAAGGTCTTGTTACTTTTGACAGAAAATATAAAAAGGATTCTTTCTATGCATATAAAGCATGGCTTTCAGATGAAAAGTTTGTTCATATCTGCGGAAAGAGATATGTTGACCGCGTTGAAGATGTAACAAAGGTTACAGTTTACTCAAATCTTCCTGAGGTTGAACTTTTTGCAAACGGAAAGAGCCTTGGCAAAAAATCTGCTCCTGACCATTTCTTCTATTTTGATGTTCCTAACGTAGGCGAAACAGAGCTTAAAGCTGTAGCAGGTGAGTTTACTGATACTTCAAAAATCCGCAAGGTTGCAGAGTTTAACAATGCATACCGCCTTGTTGAAAAAGGTGCAGTTCTTAACTGGTTTGATATTGATGCACCGGAAGGTTACTTCTCACTTAATGATAAGCTTTCTGATATTATGGCTTGTCCTGAAGGCGCTGCATTTGTTAAAGGTCTTGCTGCCCAGATGATGAAAGGTATTGGCAATACCGAGATGGGCGAGGATGCCTTTGGTGGTGCTATGATGCAGATGATGGGTGGATTTACAGTTCTCCGTCTTGCAGGTCTTATGGGTGCTGCAAATGTTAAATTCTCAAAAGAAGACCTTTTAGGACTTAACGCAATGCTCAACAAAATTAAAAAACCATAACTTAAACAAAAAGCGTGATGAGAAATCATCACGCTTTTTTAGCTGTCAGTAAATAGCAATTAGTAAACAGCGATACATTGTAAGTATTAATGCAAGTAAAAACCGTCCTCGCAATTATGCAAGGACGGTAGTTTTAAAAATCTTATTCAGCCTTTTCTTCTTTCTTCTTGTGGAAAAGCATTTTATCAACAGGGAAGTAAAGGAAGAACTGGAGAGCTGAGCAAATCATTGTTGCAATATTCTTTGCTGCAGTTTCATTGCACCAATCAAAGCCAAGGAAAACATCCTTGAGTGTTGGGTTAAGCCAAGCAGAGAAAAGAATAAGTGCAATTGTGAAAATTATGTAAATAGGAAGAGCAACTGCAATGTTTGCACCTGAGTTGAAAGTTTTTTCTTTGTTAACAAAGAAAGCAACAATCTGAGCAATGATATTTGCTACGTTGCTTACTATAAAGTAGCCAAGACCACCAACTGCAACAGGGTAAATAAATACCCACCAGCTGAAAGGCTCGCTGTAAAGAGCTTGAATTGCAGGAATAAGCTGAAGTGTGTTAAGAAGTACGAACTGAACAATCATTGCAAGAAGGCTTACAACGATAAATTTAACAAACTGCCATATAGTAACAAGGAGTGAACCCTTGGATTCTGCAGCTTTGTCAATGTCTTTTAATTTTGCCATAACAGAAATCTCCTTTGTTTATAAATGTGTTTCCATACTACCATAAATCAATTTATAAGTCAATAAAGAAATAGAATAGTAAAAACAGAAAAAACACAGAAAAAATTTGACAAAATATTATAACTCATTTATAGTATAATTTGGAAATCAAAAGGGAATAATTCTTTTGAAATACATCTGAAAGGAATATATGTTATGGAACTTAAAGGCTCAAAAACAGAACAGAATCTTCGTGCTGCTTTTTCAGGCGAAAGCGAAGCAAGAAACAAATATACCTACTTTGCATCAGTAGCAAAGAAGGAAGGTTATCAGCAGATCGCCGCTATCTTTGAAGAAACTGCAAACAATGAAAAAGAACACGCAAAAATGTGGTTTAAGGCGCTTATGGCTCTCGGAACAACAGAGGAAAATCTTCTTGCTGCGGCAGAAGGTGAGAACTATGAGTGGACAGATATGTATGCTACATTTGCAGACGAAGCAGAAGAGGAAGGCTTTACAGATCTTGCTAAAAAATTCAGAGCAGTAGCTGAGATTGAGAAATCTCATGAGGAGCGTTACAGAAAGCTTCTTTCAAATGTTGAAATGCAGAAGGTATTTGAGAAAGCTGAAGAAACAATGTGGGAATGCCGTAACTGCGGACATCTTGTAATGGGCAAAAAAGCACCAGATGTTTGTCCTGTATGCGCACATCCTCAGAGTTACTTTGAAGTTAGAAAAGAAAATTATTAAAAAGAAAAGAACACATCTTTGGATGTGTTCTTTTCTTTTGGCCCGCCCGTAGGGATTTGAACCCCCGTTCTTCAGAATCGGAATCTGCTGCGTTATCCAGCTGCGCCACGGACGGATTTCACGAACAACATTATATTACTGTAAAGTTGATTTTTCAAGAGAAACATAGCCAATTGTATTTACTTTATTGGTTTTGATATGTATTTTTATTCATTATTTATATAAAATTATACGTTTTTCAATAAATTTCTTTACAAATTGTTGTTTTTGTATTATTATGAGGACATTAGGTGCATATGCATCAAATGAAAGTGGTGATTATATGGAAAAACTTGAAAAAAGATATGGTCTTCCAACCGCTATATGTATGGTTGTTGGTACTGTTATCGGTTCCGGTGTCTTCTTCAAAGCACAGAATGTTTTAACTGCTACAGGCGGTGATATGCCTCTTGGTATTCTCGCATGGGTTATCACGGGCGTTCTTATGATTATCTGCTCATTGCAGTTTGCTTCCATGGCTCAGAAGTACGAAAAAGTCAGCGGTATTGTTGACTACGCAGAAGTTACTTGCGGTAAAGGTTATGCATATTACCTTGCTTGGTTTATGGTTAATGTTTACTATCCTGGTATGACATCTGTTCTTGCTTGGGTTTCTGCTCGCTATTTCGGTGTTCTTTTCGGTTGGGATTTAGCTGGTCCTGAGGTTCTTTGTGTAGCTGGTTTTGCACTTGTAGGTTCTTATACACTCAATGCTTTCTCCCCAAAGCTTGCTGGTAAGTTCCAGATTAGTGCAACAGTTATTAAGCTTATTCCAATTACTTTAATGGCTATCGTTGGTACAATTTATGGTCTTAAAGAAGGCGTTCTTACACAGAACTTTACAACAATAGTTGAAGAAGTTGCTGGCGGTAAGAGTGCTGGCCTTTTCGCAGCAGTAGTTGCAACAGTTTTCGCATACGAAGGTTGGATTGTTGCTACCTCTATCAACGCAGAGCTTAAAAATGCTAAAAAGAATCTTCCTATAGCATTGGTTATCGGTTCTATTATCGTTGTTATTGCATATGTTCTTTACTACATCGGTGTTGCTGGTGGTGCATCAAACGCTGTTCTTATGGCAGAGGGTGCTACAACAGCATTCAAGAATGTTTTCGGTTCTGTAGGTGGCGCATTCCTTAACATCTGTATTGTTATTTCATGTCTTGGTACACTTAATGGTCTTATGGTTGGTGCAACTCGTGGTATGTACGCTATTGCTGCTCGTGAGGAAGGTCCAAGACCAGAAATGTTCAGCCAGGTAGATAAGCATACAAATATGGTTACAAATTCATCAATCTGGGGCTTGTTCGTATGTGCAGCTTGGTTGGTATATTTCTATGGCGCAAACCTTACAAGCGGTTGGTTCGGATACTTCAACTTCGACTCATCAGAGCTTCCAATCGTTACAATCTATGGTATGTATATTCCGATCTTCATTATCTGGATGATTAAGGAAAAAGAGCTTAAGTTCGTAAAACGTTTCTTATTACCAATTCTTGCTATTATTTGTTGTGGATTTATGGTGTTTGCTGCTGTATATGCACACGGTATTACACCTTATATCAACGCAAAAGCAAATGGTGAATTCTCATTCCCAGTTCTCTTCTACCTCATACTCTTCGCAATTATAATGTTTGTAGGTGCATTAGTCAGAAAGAGCAAAAAGAAATAATTAAACCTAAAAAATTAAAGCCTCGGCAATGCCGAGGCTTTTTTCTTGTGTAATTCTTATTTGAATAAGTAAACTCTTGTTTCGTAAGGCTTTGTTGTAAAGCCGTTTCCGTTAAGAGAGGTGTCTTTGTAGTTTGCGAGAACAAGTTCACCTTTGCTAAGGTCAATTCCATCAGGAGCCTTGAAATTAACTGCATTTTCTGTAAATGAAGCAACAACAAGAAGTTTAACACCATCAAGATTTCTTTCATATACAAAAAGTTCTTTGCTGTTTTTGTAATATTGCTTGAAATCACCGTAAATAGCAACTTCGTTTTCTTTGCGGAATTTAAGAAGCTTGCGGTAGTAGTTAAGGATAGAGTTTTCATCTGCTTCTGAAGCTGCAACATTAATTTCCTTGTAGTTAGGGTTGAGGTTAAACCAAGGCTCAACGGTTGAGAATCCTGCGTAAGGTCCGTCGTTCCATTGTACAGGTGTACGTGAGTTTTCACGTGAGCCGTTATTAGCAAGTTTAATGAATTTGTCACCCTTGATACCAAGCTTATTGAACATAATCTGGTTGTTAAAGGTAATCATATCCTTGAATTCATCAATTGAGTGGAGCTTGATATTTGTCATACCAATTTCCTGACCCTGATAAATGAAAACAGTACCTCTCTGAAGATAACACATTGTAGCAAGCATTTTTGCGCTCTCAACTCTGTATTTAAGGCTACCGTAACGGTCAACAATACGAGGATGGTCGTGGTTTTCAAGGTAAAGTGTATGCCAACCCTTGCCATTCATAGCGTCGTACCATTTCTGGTAGCATTTTTTCATCTTTTTAAGATTGAATGGCGTTTTAATCCAGTCAGTCATAAAGCAGTCTGCTTCAAGGTGGTCGAAGCTGAACATTGTTTTAAGAACCTGAGTTTCATCTTCTGTAACAAAGCGAAGAACCTTTTCAGGTGTGATAAGAGGACCTTCGCCAACAGTAAAGCAATCGTATTTTGAAAGAACGTCATCATGGAATTCCTTAAGATATTCGTAAAGATGAGGTCCGCAGTTGTAGTGCTCCATACCGCATGCAACAGGAATCGGGATAGCATTTGGAAGACCTTCTCTTTTGGATATGTATGTTATAACGTCTTCACGGAAGCCGTCAACACCCATATCAAGCCAGAACTTCATAATGTCCTTAACTTCCTGACGAACTTTAGGATTATCCATGTTAAGGTCAGGCTGACCCTTTGTGAAAACATGGAGATAGTACTCGTCAACGGATTCAACATATTCCCATGCTCCGCCTTCGAAGGTTGAGAGCCAGTTGTTAGGTGGTTTTTTGCCGTTTTTACCTTTACCTTTGCGCCAGATATAATAATCGTGGTAAGGGTTATCAACGCTCTTGCAAGCCTCTTTGAACCACATGTGTTCAGTTGATGTGTGGTTAACAACAAGGTCCATAAATACTCTTATTCCTCGTTCATGGCAACCCGCAAGAACCTTTTTAAAGGTTTCCATATCACCATATTCAGGGTTTATATCTCTATAATCGGCAATATCGTATCCATAGTCAGCATTAGGGGACTTAAAAAGAGGTGAGAACCAGATAGCATCTGCACCAAGACTTTTGATGTAGTCAAGCTTTGAAAGTATACCTTCAAGGTCACCAATTCCGTCGCCGTTACTGTCGCAGAATGAGCGAGGCCAGATTTGATATACTACCATTTCCTTGTACCAGGATTTTTGCATAAAAAAACCTCATTTCCGTTTTTGGTTAAAATAATTTTATCATATGAATAGTAAAAAAACAACAATATGTTGCAAAATAACGTAAAACATAAAAATTTACGATTTAGTAAAAAATTGCTATGTACATTTGTGTTTTTATATTGTATAATGTATTGGAATATTACATAACGAGGTATCTTAATGGATAAGAAAAATAAAATTATTATCTCAATAGGCATTTGTATTATCATTGCTGCAACGGTTCTGATAATCGCCCTTGTTGATAGTATGAGTGAAGATAAATCTCAGGGTTATACGGGTACATATACTCTTCAACCTACAACAACACAGCCAGCACCTTTAGCAACAGATTCCTGGATAGACCTTAATCTTATTGCAAGTGATTTAGCAACCGCTACAGATACAAGCAATGTTTCTACTACAGGCGGTGTTATTACAACAGCAGGTGGAGTGCAGGGCTATTTCTTTGATATGTATGGTAATCTTGTTGATGCTGCAGGTAATATTATTATTCCTTCAAACCAACTTGCTGGGAATAATCAGGGTGGAAATAATCAAGGTAGTAACAATCAGGGCAGTAATAATAAAGAGCCCGATACAACAATTGATAGCACACAGGCTCTTGATACTCCTGTAGATAATGGTAGCGAGCTTGGCGAGTTCGAAATTGACGAGCGCGGTGTTATAACAAAATATCTTGGAGATAAGCAAGATGTTATTATTCCTCAGAAAGAACAGGGCAAGATAATAACAGGTATCGGTCCAAGCTGTTTCGAAGGCTCCAATATTAAATCTATCTACATTCCCGATACTGTTGTGGCTATAGGTAATTTCGCTTTCAGAAACTGCACACGCTTGACTACTGTTGAGTTTGTGAGCAACACAACAAAGGTAGTTATCGGTTCCAGTGCGTTTGAAAACTGCGTTTCATTAAAAAGAATCAGTCTTCCTGCAGTAGAACTAAATAATTCTGTTTTTGGTAATTGTACCGCTCTTGAAACTGCAAAACTTGCAGAAGGTTCAAAGTCAATAGGAAGCTATTGCTTCTCTAACTGCACTTCATTAAAGTATATTGTTGTGCCCGAATCTGTTATGAAGGCAAATATTGGTACAGGGGTGCTTGAAGGCGCAAACAAGGATATTTATATTGTCTCTCCAAGTACTGACTCCGATGCGTACGAATACTTCAGCGAAAAAGGATATGCAGTAACAACACACGAATAATTTTTTGACTCCGAGAAATCGGAGTCTTATTTTTTAACCTTTGTCCGTAAATGGAATATAATATACAGACGGATAAGAATTTTCCGTTATATTTTACATCGGTGATTAAATTGCTTTGTATTGGCAAAAATACGGATGTAAATAAAATATCGGAGATGATTATTTGAATATTAAACGCGGAGATATTTTCTATGCCGATTTAAGTCCTGTAGTGGGCTCCGAGCAAGGCGGGATAAGACCGGTACTTATAGTTCAGAACGATGTAGGGAATAAATATAGTCCTACAGTTATAGCTGCCGCTATAACAAGTCAGCAATTTAAATCCAAAATGCCAACACACATAAATGTAAATGCATCTGTGTGTGGTCTTTCTAAGGATTCGGTAGTTTTGCTTGAACAAATCAGAACCCTTGATAAAAAGCGATTGAGAGAAAAAATGGGTAATCTTCCCGAAACAGATATGGACAGAATCGATGATGCTCTATCTGTCAGTATAGGATTAAAGTGAAACAGTTTATTCTGTTTCACTTTTTATATGTTAAACATTTGTTAAGTCAGTCGACATAACTTGACAATAGTATTATTCTAGTGTAAAATACAGACGATAAATTGGTGTATAATGTTCAATTATATGGAGGATTTTTAAATGTCTAAAAGATTTTTTACATCAGAATCTGTAACAGAAGGTCATCCAGACAAAGTCTGCGACCAGGTATCCGATGCTATTCTTGATGCAATGCTTTCTCAGGATCCTATGTCCCGTGTTGCTTGCGAAACAACTTGTACTACCGGTATGGTTATGGTAATGGGCGAAATTACAACAAATGCTCAGGTTGATATTCCATCAATTATCCGTGAGGTTGTTTGTGGTATCGGCTTTGATAACAACGAGTGCGGTTTTGATGGCAATACTTGCGCAGTTTTCCAGACTATTGATAAGCAATCTCCTGATATTGCTATGGGTGTTGACAAATCTCTTGAGCTTAAAGACGGCCAAGAAGATGAATATAACCTTCACGGAGCAGGCGACCAGGGTATGATGTTTGGTTTTGCTTGTAACGATACAGAGGAGCTTATGCCTCTTCCTATTTCTCTTGCTCATAAATTGGCGCTTCGTCTTACAGAGGTAAGAAAGAACGGAACTCTCTCATACCTTCGTCCTGACGGAAAGAGCCAGGTTACAATTGAGTATGATGAAGATGATAAGCCTGTAAGAGTTGAAGCAGTTGTTGTTTCTTCTCAGCATGACCCAATAGATATTGAGATTCTTCGTAAAGATATTCTTGAAAATGTAATCAAACCTGTTATTCCTGAAAAATATCTTGATGCTGATACAAAGATTTATGTTAATCCAACAGGTAACTTCGTTGTTGGTGGCCCTGTAGGCGACAGTGGTCTTACAGGTAGAAAAATTATTGTTGATACATATGGTGGCTATTCACGTCATGGTGGCGGTGCTTTCTCAGGTAAAGACCCAACTAAGGTTGACAGAAGTGCTGCTTACGCTTCAAGATATGTAGCAAAGAACATTGTTGCTGCCGGTCTTGCAGATAAGTGTGAGGTTCAGCTTGCTTACGCTATTGGTGTTGCTCGTCCTGTTTCAGTTCGTGTTGATACTTTCGGTACAGGTAAGCTTTCTGATGCGAAACTCGAAGAACTTGTTAATAAGCATTTTGACCTTCGTCCTGCTGCTATAATTGAAAAGCTTCAGTTAAGAAAGCCTCAGTACAGACAGCTTGCAGCTTATGGTCATATGGGTAGAATAGATTTAGATGTTGCTTGGGAAAAAACAGATATGGCTGGAATTCTCAGAAGTGATGCAGCAATCTGAATTGTTTAGTTGTTATGGAGAAAAATTCAGCAACAAAAAGTATACACACAGGACATAGAAAACGCGTTAAAGCAAATGTGTGTAAAAATGGTTTTTCGCAGCTCGAGGATCACAAACTCCTCGAGCTACTACTGTTTTATTCCATACCTCAGGCAGATACAAATGAGCTTGCTCACGTTTTGCTTTCGGAGTTTGGCTCTCTTGACGAACTTCTTAAAGCTGATGTTGACCGCCTTTTGCGGGTAAAGGGTGTTGGTGAAAACACCGCTGTGCTCCTTGCTTCTGTAAGTGAAATTTTCAAAAGAGGCTCAAAGCTTAAAATCGCAAATAAAGTGAAATATGTTGCTTCAAAGGATTTTGAATCTCTTGCAGTATCTCACCTTAGCGGAGAAACTGTTGAAAAGGTAATTATATTCTGCCTTGATAATTCGGGCAAACTTAAAAAGGCAACTGAACTCTCAATGGGTGACGATGGCTCAGCGTATATTGATGTAAGAAAAGCTGTTCAGGCAGTAATGGATTGTAATGCAACAAAAGCGGTGCTTGCTCATAATCATCCTGTAGGCACACCTGTTCCATCAATTGCAGATATTGAATCGACTCGTTCAATTTGTGTTATGTTCAGGAAATTAGGTGTATCTCTTGCAGATCATATAATAGTAGGTGAGGATAACTCAACATACTCAATGTACACTGACCCTGAATACAGGCGTATGTTCTATTAATTAAAAAATAAATGCACCATTACAGGTGATGATATAAAACTTGTTAAATTGGCACACAATGCGCTTGGCAATGTGTGTCGAGATTTTTTTATTCCAACACTACCATAGTAAATAGTCATTGTATAAAAGGTTGTTTCTGTTGACCCCATCATAACCGATGCGCATCTTCCCAGAAAACTGTCTGGCCCTACATCTTTAAGTATTGTTTCATACATACTTACAGAGCCACTGCCCGATATCGGAGAAAGTATTGCAAGAGGCGTTAATTTATCAGGAATGCCGAGCAATGAACTGACAGGGGAGAGAAATGAGCATAATATATCAAGTCCACCGGATGCTTTAAGCATATTTATAACAAAAATAAGTGCTATAAGTGATGGCGTAATGTTAAGAATTGTTTTGAAACCATTTTTAGCACCGTTTAAAAATTCTGAAAAAAGATCAACGCCTTTAAATGCTCCGTGCATAACAATAAAAACAACAATTGCAGGAATAAGGCAGTCATTAATTGTTTTCATTTGAAAACCTTCTTTAATATAGTTGTCATTAAAAGCCCTACTGTAATTGCGCAGGATGATGTTATAAGTGCAGGAAATATTATATCCGTAGGCGATTGTGAGCCATATTCCTGGCGAAGAAGAGCAACTGTGGTGGGTACAATGTGTATACAGGCAGTATTTATAACAACAAAGCGTACCATATAATCAGATGCAACGTTTTTGTTCTGATTCAACTCTTGTAATCTGTTCATTGCTTCAAGTCCAAGTGGTGTTGCTGCATTATCAAGTCCCAGTACATTAGCGGTCATATTCATTGCAATTGCTTCGAGAGCGTTTTTGTCTTTAAGTCGTGGGAAAAGTATTTTTAAAACAGGTGTAAGTAGTTTGCAAAGTGTTTTTGTGAGACCGCTTTTTTCTGCTATATGTATAACTCCACTCCACAAGCAAATCATACCCATAAGTTTTATGGCAAGGCTGATAGCATCGGCGCCCGAAGAAATTATTGCAGATGACAGGTTTGCAGTGTTTTTTGTTGCTATTGCTGAAAAAAACGAAAATAATATCATAAGTGGCCAGATATAGTTCATCATAGTCTCATGTATCACCCCAAAACACCTAATAATTTACTTGACTAAATATCACAATATATAGTATAATTCAAAATGTATAATACCAAAATTTTGTATTTCCGAAGGGATAGGTAAAGTAATGGCAAAAGCACAAACACCTAAAGAATACGGTAACGACAGTATAAAAAAGTTGAAGGGTGCGGACAGAGTTCGTAAGCGCCCCGCTGTTATATTCGGTTCAGATGGCCTTGAAGGTTGCGAACATTCTATTTTTGAAATTATTTCTAACTCAATAGATGAAGCAAGAGAAGGGCACGGCAAAAAGATTATTGTTACTCGCTTCCTCGATCATTCTGTTGAGGTTCAGGATTTTGGTCGTGGTATTCCTGTAGACTATAACCAGAGAGAAAAATGCTATAACTGGGAGCTTGTTTTCTGCGATTTATATGCAGGTGGTAAGTACGACACAAATGATGGTGGTAGCTACGAATATTCTCTTGGCCTTAATGGTCTTGGTCTTTGCGCCACTCAGTATGCTTCTGAGTATATGGAAGCAGAAATTCACACAGGTGGTTTCTGCTATGAACTTAATTTCAAAGCAGGTAAAATAAATGGTGAAATGAAAAAAACACCATACGAGAAAAAAGATACAGGCTCACGAATCAAGTGGCGTCCTGATATGAAGGTTTTTACCGATATTAATATTCCTCTTGAATATTTTCAGGAAACTATAAAAAAACAGGCTGTGGTTAATAATGGCATTAAATTTATTCTTCGCAATCAGCTTACAGAAACTAAGTTTGAAACGTTTGAGTATATGTATGAGAATGGCATTGTTGACTATGTTAACGAAGTAGTTGGTGATGAATCTCTTACGTCAGTTCAGTTCTGGCAAGCAGAGCGTAAGGGTAAGGATAGAGAAGATAAGCCTGAATATAAGCTTAAAATGAATATGGCTCTTTGTTTCTCAAAAACGAAGCAGTTAAAAGAGTATTATCATAACTCAAGCTTTCTTGAGCATGGCGGTGCACCTGAAAAAGCAGCAAGAAGCGCCTTTGTTTCGCAGATTGATGCTTATATGAAGCAGAATGGAAAATATGTTAAAACTGACCCTAAAATCAGCTTCCAGGATATAGAGGATTGCCTTGTTTTCGTTGTTTCATCATTCTCAACTCAGACGTCATATGAGAATCAGACCAAGAAAGCTATTACAAATAAGTTTATTCAGGAAGCAATGACTGAGTTTATTAAGCATCAGCTTGAAATTTATTTTATTGAAAACAAACTCGATGCGGATAAACTTTGTGAGCAGATTCTTATCAATATGCGTTCCCGTGTTAAAGCGGAAAGTACGCGACTTAACCTTAAGAAAACCCTTGCTTCATCTAATGATATGACAAGCCGCGTTGAAAAATTCGTGGATTGTCGTAGTAAAGATAAAAATGAACGTGAAATTTTTATAGTTGAGGGTGATTCTGCTCTTGGTGCTTGTAAGCAGGCTCGCGATTCTGCATTTCAGGCGGTTATACCTGTAAGAGGTAAAATACTTAACTGTCTTAAATTCGACTACAACAGAATTTTCAAGAGCGAAATCATTATTGACCTTATTAAGGTGCTTGGTTGCGGTGTGGAGGTTTCTTCAAAGTCAAATAAAGAGCTTTCACTTTTTAACCTTGATAACCTTCGTTGGAATAAGATTATTATCTGTACTGATGCCGATGTTGACGGCTTCCATATCAGAACACTTATTCTTACAATGATTTATCGCCTTATGCCTACACTTCTCAAAGAAGGCAAGGTTTTCATTGCTGAATCACCGCTTTATGAAATTAACTCTAAAGGGCAGACGTGGTTTGCTTATACAGAAAAAGAAAAAGCAATGGCTCTTGAAGAGATTGGCGATGCTAAATTCACCATTCAGCGTTCAAAGGGACTTGGTGAAAACGATGCTGATATGATGTGGCTTACAACAATGAATCCTAAAACACGTCGTCTTATAAAGGTTGAGCCTGATGATGTTGAGGAGCTTATTGCAGATAAGTTTGAGCTTCTTTTAGGTGATAACCTTCAGGAAAGAAAAGATTTTATTGCAGAAAACGGTCATCTTTACATTGACCTTGCAGATATTTCATAACAGGAGAAAGCTATGGCAAGAAAGAAAAAAGATAATACCCCCGCAGTAGAAGAGGCGGTTAAGGCTAATATTATCGGAGCGGGTGAGGTTGTTACACAACAAATTACCCAGACTCTTGAAACAAACTTTATGCCTTATGCTATGAGCGTTATTGTATCCCGTGCTATTCCTGAAATAGACGGTTTCAAGCCCTCACACAGAAAGCTTCTCTATACTATGTATAAGATGGGGTTAATTAACGGTGGCAGAATAAAATCTGCTAATATAGTAGGACGTACAATGCAGCTTAACCCTCATGGTGATGCAGCAATTTACGAAACAATGGTGCGTCTTTCAAAGGGTAATGAAACTCTTCTTCACCCTTATATAGATAGTAAGGGTAACTTTGGTAAAGCATATTCTAAGAATATGGTTTATGCTGCAGCACGTTATACCGAAGCAAAGCTTGAAGGTATTTGTACAGAACTCTTTTCAGATATAGATAAGGATACTGTTGATTTTGTTGATAACTACGATAGCACAATGAAGGAGCCCACGCTTCTTCCTGTAACATTCCCAAGTGTGCTTGTTAACACAAACAGCGGTATTGCTGTTGGTATGGCAAGTAATATCTGTTCGTTTAACTTAAGAGAGCTTTGCGATACTACAATTGGTCTCATTAAAAACCCTGATTTTGATGTTTTTGAAACTCTTAAAGCCCCAGACTTTATCGGTGGCGGTCATATTATGTATGATAGAGCTGCTCTTGAAGAGGTTTATAAAACAGGTAGAGGCTCGATTAAAATCAGAGCGAAATATAGCTACGATAAATCCAATAACTGTATAGATATTACTGAAATTCCGCCAACAACAACCTGCGAAGCAATTATCGAAAAAATAATCGAAAAGGTAAAAGCAGGCTCACTTAAGGAAATCAGTGATGTTCGTGATGAAACAGATAAATCAGGTCTTAAAATAACAATTGATTTAAAACGTGGTACAGATGCAGAAAATCTTATGAAGCGTCTTTATAAGATGACTCCTCTTGAAGATAATTTCAGCGCAAACTTCAATATTCTTGTTGCCGGTGTGCCAAGAGTTATGGGTGTTGCTGAAATTCTTTCGGAGTGGATTGCTTTCCGTACAGAGTGCGTAAGCAGAAGAGTGTACTATGATTTAACAAAGGCTAAAGATAAACTTCATCTTCTTTTAGGTCTCAGAAAAATTCTTCTTGATATTGATAAAGCAATCAAGATTGTAAGAGAAACTGAGGAAGAAGCAGAGGTCGTTCCAAACCTTATGATAGGCTTCGGTATTGATGAAATTCAGGCAGAATATGTTGCAGAAATCAAACTCCGTCATCTGAACAGAGAGTATATTCTCAAACGTCTTGCTGATGTTGATGACCTTAAAAAGAGTATTGAGGATATGGAAGATATTCTCAACAGTAAGTCAAGAATCAAAAAGATTATTATTGATGAGCTTACAAAGGTTTCTCAGAAGTTCGGTAAAGACAGACGCAGCGAGATCATCTATGATTGTGATATTGAAGAAGAGTTTGTTGAAGAAATCCCTGATTACGAAGTAAACCTTTTCTTTACAAGAGATGGTTATTTCAAAAAAATCACTCCTCTTTCTCTCAGAATGGGTGGCGAGCAGAAGTTCAAAGAAGGCGACGAAATGAAAATTGCCTTAAATTCAACAAATACTGCAGAACTTCTTTTCTTTACTGATATGTGTCAGGTATATAAAGCAAGGGCTTGTGATTTCGATGATACTAAAGCAAGCGTATTAGGTGATTTCATTCCATCAAAGCTTGAGTTTGATAAGGATGAAAAACCTCTTTATATGGCTGTTACGTCAGACTATAAAGGTTATATGCTCTTCTTCTTTGAAAATGGTAAGGTTGCAAAGGTTGATATGGCAGGCTATCAGACTATAACAAAGCGTAAGAAACTTATAAAAGCATATAGTAATAAAGCGCCTATTGTTGATATTTTATATATCCATGAAGACACCGAGCTTGTTCTTACTTCAACCGCAGGCAGACATCTTCTTATAAACACCGCTGCAATCTCTCCTAAAACAACAAAAGATACTGCAGGCGTTAATGTTCTTACCGTTAAGAAGTATCATAAACTTCAGTCAGTAAGACCTTATAAGGAAGGGGAGTTTGCAAAACCTCACCGCTACAGAACAAAAACTCTTCCTGCAGCCGGTGCGGTACTCAGCGCAGAAGATACAGGAGAGCAGCTTCAGCTTAGTCTTGAATAAAAAGTAAAATAAAAATACCTGCTCCGCAAGGAGCAGGTAAGTAAAAAAAGTAACAACCGATTAACCATAGGATGTGTAACACATAAATCGATTATGCAAACGCTTTCAAAACTTTTTTTACTGATAATATGATTGCCGTTTTTAAGTAAAATATACATTAAAAAAATATTTTCAAAAAAGTGAAAAAAAGACTTGCATTTTCTGTTTCACTGTGTTATTATATTCGGGCGTTGTAAATGTGATTGATTTCCGAATGAAAGGAATACGATATATGGAATTTTTATGGTTTCACTATCTTATCGGTGCTGTTCTTCTCCTTGCATCAGTTTTAATAGTTATTCTTGTTATGCTTCAGCAGAGTCAGCAGCAGGGTCTTTCCGGTGCGATTGCAGGTGGAACTGATTCTTTCTTCGATAAGAATAAAGGTAGAACAAAAGAAGCACAGCTCGCAAAGTTCACAAAGATTCTTGCAATTGTTTTCTTTGTAGCAACTCTTGCTGCAGTTCTTGTGTTTGCATTAGTTAAGTAATATTTGCCCTGATTACAGGGCTTATATATGAGTTATTAGCTCAGTAGGCAGAGCACCTGCCTTTTAAGCAGGGTGTCCGGGGTTCGAATCCCCGATAACTCACCAAAAATCCAAGTCGAAAGACTTGGATTTTTTTATTCATTCCAAAAGAAATGGTATATTATCCTATTAACAAAAAGAACTCTGCTCAGCAGAGTTCTTTTTTTATTCAACTACACTAACCAATTCGTAAATCTCTTTTCTCTTTTTGCTACGAAGTTTAGCATCTTCCTTAGCGTATCCAAGATTAATTACAAGTCTTACAGGCTTAGAAAGTCCACAAATTTTGCGAATTTTTTTATCATCAAACCAACCTAAAATACAGGTTCCGAGGCCTTGTGCAGTTGCTTCGGCGGTGATGTATGCAGAGAGTATGCCTATATCAATAGAGCGGTAGTCGTTTCCTTTTACCTTGGCGCCCATAGCGGCGGTGGAAACATAGCTTTCCTCGGATATAACAAGCATAACAGGAGCCTGTACAGCAAATTTATTAAGACCCATACCCGCAGTAAGCTCAGCAACTTTTTTAGCTGCTTCGCCCTTGCAAACAGTTATATGATATGGTTGACCGTTGCATGCAGAAGGGGAAAGGCGCGCGCTTTCAAGTATAGCATCAAGCTTTTCTTGTTCAACTGCTTTTGCTTCGTCGTAACTTCTGCAGGACTGTCTGTTTATTGCAATTTCAGTAAAATTCATAATTATCTCCTTAAGTGGATTTTATATAATTATAACACATCAATAATAAAATACAATAAAAAATATATCTGCCCATCATTCGCGCATGCGCGAAAACCCGATTGTGTTCGGCTTCGCCGAGACGGTTCAAGTCCTAGTTTATCAATAAAAAACCAAAGACTAAAGAAACTACAAAGTGTAATTCCTTTAGTCTTGGTGCCGCTGACCGGACTTGATGGGCTCTGCCCATCATTCGCAAGTAAACTTGCGAACACCCGATTATGTTCGGCTTCGCCGAAACGGTTCAAGTCCTGGTTTACAAATAAAAAAACAAAAGACTAAAGAAACTACAAAAGCAATTTCTTTAGTCTTGGTGCCGCTGACCGGACTTGAACCGGTACGGTGTTGCCACCGAGGGATTTTAAGTCCCTTGCGTCTGCCTATTCCGCCACAGCGGCACATCCATTAAATTATACTCATTGAGTGTGAAAATGTCAAGAATTAAATTAAAATTCTTAATATTTTTTTGTAGTTTGTTTGTTGATTAATTTTATTAAGTTAGTTTTATAGATGTTTCAGTACAGTGATACTTGTTTTTTATAATTATATGTTAACATCATTGCAATTTTTTTCGGTTTATTGTAGAATGAATTCATTAAATAAATATCAGAATCTTTTGTTATCTGATAAAAAGAAAGGGAAATTTTATAATGGTTTTTTCGTTTGAATTGCTGTTATTGCTTGTTGCAGCAATGGTAATTAGTTCTATTGGCTTTAAAAATTATGTTTGGTTCATTTCTTTGGGCTATGGTTTTTCAATTGCGGGTGAGGGTGCTCTTATGCTGCTCCTTTACGGAAAACAACTAACGCTCGGTACAATCATATGCTCTGTTTTATTTATTATATATGGTTGTCGTCTTGGCGGTTATCTTGCGTTCCGTGAATTTGGCAATAACTCATATAAAAAGAATATGAAGGGTGAAATAAAAGATGGAAAAACTGTTCCCTTTGGTGTTAAGATAGCTATATGGGTTACATGTGCACTTCTTTATGTAACACAGGTTTCCGGTGTTTTCTATCGATTACATAATGTTGCTAAAGACAATGTTTTTGTTTTTATTGGTGCCGCTGTTATGGTGTTAGGTCTTGTTATTGAATCTGTTGCAGATATTCAAAAAAACAATGCAAAGAAGAACAATCCACGTCGTTTTGTTGATACAGGGCTCTATAAACTTGTACGTTGTCCAAATTACCTGGGTGAAATGATTTTTTGGACAGGTGTTTTAATTTCTGGCATCGGTGCAGTTAAGGGCTGGCAATGGATTATTGTTGCTGTTGGCTATGTTGGTATAATTTTTGTTATGTTCAGCGGTGCTCGTCGCCTTGAAATTCGTCAGAATAAAAACTACGGAAAAGACCCTGAATATCAGAAATATGTAAAATCAGTTCCGATTATGGTTCCGTTTATTCCACTTTACAGTGTAGAAAAATATAAATGGCTTGTTGCTTAAAAAAAACATCCGGGTTTGTAAACCCGGATGTTTTTTTATTCTGCAATTAAGTGTATTCTGTAGCTCTTTCCATCGCCGTTTGGCTTGTGGGTCAGGTTAAGACCTGCATTCATAAGGTATGCGCCACTGTACTTTTTGCCTGTTTCTTGGTCAATGTAAGTTTTATTTTTATCAAGACCCTTGAGACGAAGCATAAAGAACTGGTCGTAATTCTGTCTCATAACTACTACAGTTACGAGAGCCTCGTTTTTGTCTTCGCTAACATGCTCCCATGCAACTCTGAATTGGTTTTCGAATGGTGTTATAAGTCTGTAAAGCTCGCCGTAGTGAATAACATCATAATACTTGTGATAAAGCTCGATCTGTGCGGTAATTTCAGCCTTTTCTTCTGCTGTAAGCTTATCTGGGTCGAGCTCATAACCGAATGAGCCCCAGAGAGCAACATTCATTTTTGTTTCATAGCCAGCTCTTCTGCTTGCAGAAACGTGAGCACCCATAGTAGATGTTGGGTAGCACATACTTGTACCAAACTGAATTGTAAGTCTTTCAATTGGGTCTGTGTTGTCGCTTGTCCATATCTGTGGTGAATAGTAAAGCATACCTGGGTCAAAGCGTCCGCCACCACCTGAGCAGTTTTCTATAAGTAAATCAGGGAAGTCCTTTGTAAGTCTGTCCATAATTTCATATGTACCTAATACAAATCGATGGAAAACTTCACCCTGACGCTCTTTAGGAAGCTGAGCGCAAGAAACTTCAGTTAAGTTTCTGTTAAAATCCCATTTAAGATAATCAATATTATTTTTTGAAAGTATTTCGTACATCATACCATAGATGTGGTCGCGAACTTCTTTTCTTGAGTAGTCAATAACATACTGGTTACGGGCAATTGATTTATCTCTGCCCTCTGTGTGTATACACCAATCAGGGTGAGCTCTGTAAATATCTGAGTCAGGAGAAATCATTTCAGGCTCGAACCAAATACCAAATTTGAGACCGAGTGCATTAACCCTTTCGATAAGGTGTGAAAGACCGCCTTTGAGCTTATATTCTGCCACAACCCAATCTCCAAGAGAACTCTTGTCGTCATCTCGTTTTCCGAACCAACCGTCATCCATAACAAGCATTTCAAGTCCAATATCCTTGGCGTGCTTCGCAAATGAAACAAGCTTATCATCATCAAAGCTCATTCCTGTACCTTCCCAGTTGTTTATAAGAAGGGGACGCTTAGCTTTTTTCCATTTGCCTCTGATAAGGTTATTAGAATAAAATCTGTGGAAGATTCTGCTCATTTCACCTAAGCCTTCGTTTGTGTATACCATAACAGCCTCAGGTGAGTAAAATTCTTCATTTGGCTCTAAATACCACTTAAAGCCTTCAGGGTTTATACCCATAACAAGTCTTGTGCATGCGAATCCGTCTACTTCAACGTCAATAGAGAAGTTGTTACTGTAAACAAGGTTAAAGCCGTAGCAATCGCCATAATCTTCTGTAGTACCTTTAGAAACAAGAGCAGTAAAAGGATTATGGTTGTGGCTTGAAGAACCGCGTTTACTCTTTATAGATTGAATACCATGGTGAAGAGGGTAGCGGTCCACAGCTCGTTCTTTAACCCATCTGCCATATAAATCTATCATTTCATAGTCCATGCCAGGTAAATCAATGCAAGCGGAATGAACAGTATCAATATAGAAAGGTTTATCAGTTTTGTTTTCTACCTTAACACGTCTTGTAATTATGCCATAGTCATTGAAAACAGTATATATAAGTGTAACCAGAACACCTGTAACCTTGTCTTCAGTTAAAACCTCAAGTGTGTCTGCTTCTGCTTCGTCGTTTACATATGTTGATGGCATACCGGGAATAGGCTCTTTACCGCTATAGATTTTGTGGCTTACATATCTTAAATCCGTAACCTTGTTACCGTCTGCGTTTTCAACTGCGAAAGCAGAAAGACGGAAATCACCTGCACCAAATGTTGAGTATTCAAGTGGTGTAACATCGGGGGAGAAGTTAAATACTTTTGCAGTAGGACTATCAGGGCAGAATGAAGCAAAATCTGCTCTTTCTCTTAACTCCTCAACATCAGTATCAGGAATTGATGCACCATAATAGTAATGAACAAGATAATTACCTTCAAAAACTCTGAATATATATGTAGAGGTTTTGGAGTCCAATTTAAATGTTTTGGTTTCGTCAATAAATTTAATTGCCATTTTTATTCTCCTTTGGGTATATTGTATGCGCTTACGCCTTGAATAACAAAGTGGTCATTGCCAATCTCAGTGTTTACGACTTCTACCTTTATTGCAGAGGCTGTCGTTTCATCTACTGTTATATTTTCATTTAAAATATGTTTACCGGTATGAATAAGGGTAGCTTTACCGTCGATTTCAGCATAAATATTATATTGCCTGATTGTTGCAGTTTTCTCTGTAATGAAAACAGTGTTAAAGGTCTGTGGTTCATCGAAACGGAATTCAATATAATCGCCTTGTTTGCCTTCGAAAGCACCTAAAGCAGCCTCAACAGTATCAGTTTCAACACCATTTACTATAATTGTTTCAGCGCCTTGAATAATGTCAGTGATTTTTTTGCCTTTGTTTTCACCGCATCCCGAAAGCAACGTAACAAGTAAACATATTGCCATTAAAAGAGCAAGGATTTTATTCATTTTCATCAGAAAGCACCTTAACCTTTTTTAATTTGTCAGGGATATTGATTTGTTGAGGACAATGTGAAACGCATGCACCACATTCAATACAGTTGTGAGCGCGTTTTTCTTCTGGCATTTTTATATATTGTCTCTTAAAATCATCTGTATCTCTTGATTTGTTATATTCGTTGTATGCTGCAAAGCAAGCAGGAATATTAACGTCCGCAGGACAATGCTCAACGCAATATTTACAATCAGTGCACGGGATAGCAAAATTTTGTCTGAAATAGTAGTTTGCTTTTTCAATAGCAGATTTTTCTTCCTCTGTGAGAGGTTTAGCCTCGTTGAAGGTTTTAATGTTATCCTCAACCTGTTCATAAGTTGACATACCACTTAAAATTACCATTACCTGAGGCAATTCATTAACGTATCTTAATGCGTATGAAGCGTAGCTTGCATCACCTAATTCGTCGAAAACTGCTCTCGCTTCAGGGTTTAATTTGTGAAGCGAGCCACCACGTACAGGCTCCATAACAATACAGGGGATGTTTCTTTCTTCAAGGGCTTTGTAATATGCTTTAGCGTTGTCCGCTTCCCAATCGTAATAGTTTATCTGAAGCTGAACAAAATCCCATTTATATTTATCGATAAGCTCAAGGAAAAACTCTAAATCACCATGGTATGAAAAGCCTAAATGCTTGATTCTGCCAAGTTTTTTTTGCTCAGTAAGATACTCGTATGATTTATATTCTTCAAAGGTTTTCATTATATCTCTGTTTACTGCGTGAAGAAGGTAGAAATCAAAGTAATCAACACCGCACTTTTTAAGTTGACCTTCAAAAAGCTCCTCAGGAGAGATTTTATTGTCTCTCATATATGAGCCGGGGAGCTTTGTGGCAAGGTAAAAGCTCTCGCGAGGGTATCTGCTGAGCGCTTCCTTTGCAAAGCTTTCTGAATCACCGCCGTGGTAGAAATATGCGGTATCAAAATAATTAACTCCGTTTTTAAAAGCAAGGTCTATAAGACGAAATGCTTCTTCTCTGTCAATAACATCCGCGTCTTCTTTTATTTTTGGTAATCTCATAAGGCCAAAGCCAAGTTTTGAAATGGATTTGCCTATAGAATCAAAATTACTGTATTGCATAATGTAACCTCCGTTTATGGATGTCTTAATTATACAATACAGTATATCTTTTTACAAGAATTTATTAGAATACAGTTTCAATTATTTTTTGTGCACCTTCAGGCGAATATCTGAAGTAATCAATATGGCTGTCTTTTATAAAATATTTTGGTTTTTCTTTCTTGTATTGTGCTTGGAATGAATCAACAATTATCAACTTGAATTTCATTTTTTCAGGAATAATGCTTTTTATGTAAATGCCTGCGTAATCGCCCTCTTTTACTGTGTCTGTATACTCTGCAAGACCCGAAAGATTTGGTGCTAATTCAACAAAAATCCCGTAGCTTTCTACGCTTCTGATTATTCCGCTTACTGTTTCACCGACTTTAAAATTAGCCGCATTTTCTTCCCAGGTACCTAAAAGTTCTTTGTGGGATAGATTAACTCTTCCGTATTCATCAAAGCTTTTAATTACAACCTTGATTACATCACCAACATTAAATCTTACATTCGGATGAGGAATACGTGAAACAGAAATATTATCAATTGGTAAAAGACCATTTATGCCACAACCAATATCACAGAAAGCGCCAAAAACTTCTAAGTGTGATATTTTAACATCTAATATATCACCGGGAATTAAAGTGCTGAGATGTTCGTTTATAAATGTTTCCTGAATCCTTTTTCTGCTCAGTATTACTTTTTGTACGCCGTTTATTTCCTCGAATCTATCGATATAAAATCTGATAGGTTTATTTACCCTTGAAATTATTGCAATGTCCTTTGTTGTTCCTTCTTTTATGCCTGTTGCACACTCTTCTCGGGGAATTATACCTTCAATAAAACCAAAATCTATATGTAGGTTGTGGTTGCAGTCGCAAAAGGAAACTCTTGCTTCAATAGGAATGTTATTTATGTATGCTTTTTTCAGGTTTTCAATGCTTTCTGTAAAATACTTGTTATCTTTATCATCAATTAAAAAACCTTCAGGTAAATAAGATATCATTTTGTTATCACCTTTTTC
Organism: Acutalibacteraceae bacterium; assembly: GCA_045614765.1. Lineage (GTDB taxonomy): Bacteria > Bacillota > Clostridia > Oscillospirales > Acutalibacteraceae > DTU089. The sequence goes on along the minus strand of JAZLDN010000057.1, from coordinate 127,446 downwards.
ATTTATTTTTATCTTTCTCTTTAATTTTATGTAATAGTGTGGTATAATATCTCTAAATATTGCGATTTGAGGAGGGGATTTTATGGATGTTCGTGTTGGTGATGTTTTAGAGATGAAAAAACAGCACCCTTGTGGTGAAAAGCAGTTCTATGTTTTGCGCTCAGGTATGGATTTCCGTCTTCGTTGTCAGGGGTGTGGCAGAGAGTTTCTTATCCCTCGTTCAAAGGCTGAAAAGAACATTAAAAAGATAATCAGGGAGAATTCTGATGATTGATAAATTAACCCATGTTGAAGCAAGGTTTGAAAAGGTGAATGAGCTTCTATGTTTACCGGAAACTGTTTCTGACCAGAAACAGTATGCAGATCTTATGAAAGAGCTAAAAAACCTTACACCTATAGTTGAAGTTTTCAGAGCATATAAAAAGGCAATTGATGATGGCGAAGCCGCAAAGCTTATGCTTTCTGAGCATCCTGAAAAAGAGCTTAAGGAAATGCTTGAAATTGAGGTTGAGGAGTGTAAAGAGAAGGCTGCTATTCTTTCCGAAGAATTAAAGATTCTTCTTTTACCTAAAGACCCTAATGACGACAGAAACGTTATTATAGAAATCCGTGCAGGCGCAGGTGGCGAAGAAGCTGCTTTGTTTGCTCATTCTCTTTTCAGAATGTACTCAATGTATTCTGAGGGCAGAGGCTGGAAGCCTGAGGTGCTTTCTCTTAATGAAACAGGTCTTGGTGGCGTCAAAGAAATCAGTTTTATGATAACTGGTGAAGGTGCATACTCTCGCTTTAAATTTGAAAGTGGTGTTCACCGCGTTCAGCGTGTGCCCGAAACCGAATCAGGCGGCAGAATTCATACATCAACTGTTACTGTTGCAGTTCTTCCTGAGGCTGAAGAGGTTGATATTGCTATTGACCCGACAGAGCTTCAGATAGATACATTCCGTTCAAGTGGTGCTGGTGGTCAGCACGTTAATAAAACAGAATCAGCAATCAGAATTACACATCTACCAACAGGTACTGTTGTTGAGTGTCAGGATGAAAGAAGTCAGCATAAAAATCGTGAAAGAGCAATGAAAATTCTTCGTTCCCGTCTTTTAGAAGCTGAACGAGAAAAACAGAATGCAGAGATTGCTGATGAGCGTCGCTCTCAGGTGGGAACAGGCGATAGAAGCGAAAGAATAAGAACTTATAACTTCCCTCAGGGACGAGTAAGCGACCACAGAATTGGTCTTACATTATATAGAATTGAAGCAATTATGAATGGCGATATTGATGAGATTATTGATGCTCTTATTACTGCCGATACTGCAGAAAAATTAAAACAAAATTGAGGAATATCCGTGAACACAAAGCTTGTTGAAATTTCAGTTAATGATTCATCTGAAAAATATAATGAAGCAGCCTGCCTTTTAAAAGACGGGCAGGTTGTTGGTATTCCAACAGAAACTGTTTATGGCCTTGCAGGTAACGCCTATTCGGAAGATGCAGTTAAACGTATTTTCATAGCAAAAGGCAGACCGCAGGATAACCCTCTTATTGTTCATATTTCTGAATTCAGTGAGCTTTATGAGCTTGTAAGCGAAGTGCCCGAAAGCGCAAAAATCCTTGCAGACGCTTTCTGGCCAGGTCCGCTTACAATGATTTTACCAAAATCTGATAAAGTTCCTTTATGTGTTACAGCAGGCTTAAATACTGTTGCGGTAAGGTGTCCCGCTCACCCTATAGCAAACAAACTTATTAAAGTTGCAGGTATACCTCTTGCAGCACCTTCTGCTAATCTTTCAGGTAAACCAAGTCCAACAAAAGCTGAGCATGTTTATAAGGATTTGAACGGAAGAATTCCAATGGTAATTGACGGCGGTGAGTGTGAAGAAGGTGTTGAATCTACGGTTGTTACTCTTGCAACACCTGTACCGAAGCTCTTGCGACCAGGTAATATTACGTTAAAACAGTTGAAATCAGTTCTTGGTGAGGTTTGCGTTGATGACGCAGTTCTTAATCCTTTAAAAGAGGGTGAGAAAGTTTCATCACCGGGTATGAAATACAAGCATTATTCTCCTGATGCAAGCGTTGTTGTTGTAAAGGGGAGTTACGATAAATTCAAAGAGTATGTAAATCTCAATTACTGCGATGGTACATATGCTATGGTTTTCAAGGGAGAAGGTGAAGGCATAGCTGCTCCTGTTCTTGAATATGGCTCTGTTGATGATTATCGTCAGCTTTCTCACGCATTGTTTGATTCACTCAGGTATCTTGATGAAATAGGTGCGAAAAGATGCTTTGTAAGGTGCCCTGATGAAGAAAATGACGATAACCTTGCAGTACTTAACAGATTACTTCGTGCAGCATCGTTTGATGTTATAAACCTTGATAAAAAAATACTTGTTGGATTAACAGGTAAAACAGGCTCTGGTAAATCAACAATAAGCGCCTTATTTAAAGATAACGGTGCATATGTAATAGATGGTGATATTGTTGCACGTAAAGTTTTAGTTGAAGATACTTCTCTTTTAAATAAGCTTGAAAACGCTTTTTCGGGTATACTTAATAGTGATGGCTCTTTGAATCGTAAGGCTCTTGCAGCAAAAGCCTTTTCTACACCTGAAAATACAGATAAACTCAACTCAATAATTCATCCTGCAATAAATGATTATATTCATAATGAGGTTAAGCAAGCGTTTGAAAGCTATGATGTTGTTGTGGTTGATGCTGCAGCAATAATCGAATCAGGATTTGCAGATGAATGTGATTTTCTTCTTGTTGCTCACGCACCTTTTGATATTCGTAAAGAGCGTATTTTAAAAAGAGATAGCTTATCAGAAGAAGATGCACTTATAAGAATGAACGGCCAGAAAGACGATGATTTTTATCTTTCAAAGGCAGATTTCATAATAAATAATTTTCCGCCTTATAATTTGAATGAAGAATTCAAAAAGGCAGAAAAAATCATATACGGAGGACAAAGTAATGAATATTGATGCACTTAAAAATGAACTTTGCTACAAACCAAAGCATGCTTCTGCAGTTGTTGATGAAAGCGTTATCGCTGAAGCTGATGCTTTTGCAGAGGGTTATAAAAACTTCCTTAACAATGCAAAAACCGAAAGAGAAGCAACACAGGTTGTTTTAGAGGAAGCAAAAAAGAATGGTTTTGTAGAGTTCGATTGCTATAAGAAATATAATGCAGGCGATAAGGTTTACTATGTAAATCGTGGTAAGGCGATTATCCTTGCTGTTATTGGCAAAAAGCCTCTCACAGAAGGTGTTAAAATTGCGGCTGCGCATATAGATTCTCCACGTCTTGACTTAAAACCAAATCCACTTTATGAAAGCGATGAGCTTGCACTTTTCAAAACACATTATTACGGTGGTATCAAGAAATATCAGTGGGTTGCTATTCCTTTAGCTCTTCATGGTGTAATTATAAAAGCAGATGGCACTAAAGTAGATGTTAAAATTGGCGAAGAAGAAGGCGAACCTAAGTTTGTAATTTCAGATATTCTTCCTCATCTTGGCGCAGAGCAGGCAAAACGTACTCTTTCTGAGGGTATAGCGGGCGAAGAGCTTAATGTTATTGTTGGTTCTCGTCCTTTTAAAAATGATGAGGGAAGCGAACTTGTAAAACTTAATGTTTTAAAGCTTCTCAATGAAAAATATGGTATTAAGGAAGCAGATTTCCTTAGCGCAGAGCTTGAGGTTGTGCCTGCATTCAAGGCAGATGATATTGGTTTTGACAGAGGTCTTATCGGTTCATATGGCCACGACGACCGCGTTTGCGCTTATCCTGCAGCTATGGCATCATTCGCTGTTGAAAATCCTGAATATACAGCAATAAGCGTTCTTACAGACAAAGAAGAAACAGGCTCTGATGGTAACACAGGTCTTCAGTCCAGATATATGGAGAACTTTATTGCGTATCTTGCAAAAGCAAATGGGCTTGATGTTTTTGAAGTGCTTTCAAAGAGCGAATGTCTTTCTGCAGACGTTAATTCAGCTTATGACCCAACATTTAATTCTGTTTTTGAAAAGAATAATACATCTTTCCTTAATAAGGGTGTAGTTATTACTAAATACACAGGCGCAAGAGGTAAGAGTAGCACAAGCGATGCAAGTGCTGAGTATATGGGTAAAATCCGCAGAATGCTCGATGAAGATAATATCGTATGGCAGATTGGTGAGCTTGGTAAAGTTGATGCAGGCGGTGGCGGTACAGTTGCTAAATATATTGCAAAGCTTGATGTTGATGTTGTAGACTTAGGTGTGCCGGTTCTTTCAATGCACGCTCCATACGAAGTTATTTCAAAGCTTGATTTATATATGGCGTTTAAGGCTTTCTCAAAATTCTTTAACCAATAAGGAGAAAAATAATGAGTGAAAAACAGAAGGTTGATAAAAGATATATTTCACCTTTAATTTATACAATTTGCAGGCCACTTTTAAAATTTGTTTTTTATGTAGTATTTTGGCCAAAGATTAAAGGAAAAGAGAATATTCCTAAAAAAGGTGGCGCTGTGCTTGCGGGTAATCATGTTTTTGTTCTTGACCCATTTTGTGTTGGTTCAGGAACAAGAAGATGTGTTCACTTTTTAGGTAAATATGAAATTTTCAAATATAAGTGGTCTAATTGGCTTTTTAGGCAAGCAGGCGTTATTCCTGTGCATCGCCAGAGGAAAGACCATGCTGCTCTTGAAGCTGCCGAAGATTATCTTAAGGCGGGAGCACTCATTGCTCTTTTCCCTGAAAGTACTATTATTAAGCCTGAAGGTATAAGAATTTTACCATTTAAAATGGGCGCAATTAAAATGGCTTATGACACAGGTTGTCCTATCGTTCCTTTTACTGTTAACGGTAAATACATACCAATTGTTGGTAAGATTTCAATTACTTTCCATGAGCCTTATTATGTTGAGTCTGATGACCTTGAAGCAGAACGCGAAAAGCTTGTTCAGAAGGTTTGTGCAGGTCTTAATCCACCATTAAAACCTGAAGAAAGACAATATACAAAATAAATTAAGGAGAAGTCTTTATGAAAAAAATATTGTGTTTAGTTCTTGCAGTATTATTTTTGTTTTGCGGTTGTGGAAAACAAGTCGAAGAAGATTTAGGAAGCTTTGTTAAAACAAAAACTGAAAGCTATGATAAAGAATACACTGTTTCTTTGAATGCTTATATGAAAGATGGAGAGCAAATGACTGTTCTTGATATTCGTAGAGCGGGAAGCGACAATATATATACCTTTATTCAAGGTGGAAAAACAGCCGATTTCCAAGGTTATTGTTGGGAAAATAATTCACATAATATTTGGGTTCAGACAGCCGATAAAGGCGTAACTTGCTATTCGTTGGAGAATGGTGAATGGAAAGAGAATAAAGCTGTCGAAAAACCTGATTACATAATTACTAAGGGCGAATAAACTAAACTCTCTGTTTCTGATAGGAAGCAGAGAGTTGTTTGTTTTGTTAGCAACTTGACCATTTTGATCAGTTATTATAAAATAAGAGTGTATTTTTAATCAAAGAGGAGTACAAATTATGAAACTTAAAATTCTTTTGAAAATAGCAGAAAAATTATTCGGTGTAGTGCTCGATGATAACATACCTCGTGCAGATATGTTTCTTCCAGTAAGACTTCTTTTAATGTCTGTTATATTTATGGGTTTGGGAATTGCCTGTGGTATTTTTGCGATTTTCAGTTTTGAAATATGGAAGATTATTTGTGCTGCCCTTGGCATTGTTCTTGGTGTTTTTGCTTTGCTTTGTTGGAAAAATCAAACTATTCACGTAATTTCTGACGAACAGTTTACATATACCACTATGTTTGGGAATACTTATACCTATTCTTTCTCTGATATTCAAGGTCTTCGTAGAAATCAGGATTCTATGACATTATTGGTTGCTGGTAAAAAAGTACATATTGAATCTATGGCTATCCTCAGTGAACGTTTAATAGAACTTATTAATAATGCTTTAGAAAATTTAAGATAAAGTAAAAGACTTGACCGATTGGTCAAGTCTTTTTTATAAAAGGGTGGTTAACCAATATATTAACCCATATAAACTTGCGCTTGTGCAACCATAAACTATAACAGGTCCTGCAAGGTTGAATATTTTTGCGCCCACGCCTAAAATAAAACCCTCAACTTTAAATTCAATTGCAGGGGAAACCATTGAGTTTGCAAAGCCGCTTATTGGTACCGCTGTACCAGCGCCTGCATGCTTTGCGATATTATCAAAAACACCTGCACCTGTTAGTATTGCGGTTATTACTATCAGCGTACCTGATACTGCAAGTTTTGTTTCGTCTTCGTTAAGGCTTGTCATACCATAAAGTAATTTTAAAACTTCACCAAAGCAGCAAATGCCACCACCAAAAATAAAAGCTTTAATGCAGTCTTTTATAATTGGTGATTTTGGCGTTGTTTGGTGAACTAATTCTTTGTATTGATTTTTATCCAAATTTATCCCTCTTGAATTTTATTATATAAATATTTTTTCACGTGATTTAAAAATATACATTGATTATTTATATAAAATATTGTAAAATAATTATAGTTCCTGACACAAAGGGTATTCCTGACTGAAAGGTACGGCTGTAATGAAATAAACCAATGTTTAATTTTGCCGCACCTTGTCGTAGTGCGGCATTTTTTATTTGGAGGTTTTTATGAGTTCGAGAGTAGGCGTTTTGAGTATAATTGTTGAAGATGGTAATTCTGTAGAAGATTTAAATGCAATTCTTCATACATATGGCGAGTATATTATCGGCAGAATGGGCATTCCTTATCGCGAAAAGGGTATTAGTATCATTAGTGTAGCAATTGATGCCCCTCAGGATATTATATCGTCTCTAAGCGGTAAGATTGGTAATCTTAAAGGTGTCAGCGCAAAAACAGTGCTGTCAAATGTGGTGAGCAATGAATAAAATATTCGATTTGATAGATAAACTTTCTGCTTTTCATTCACTAAGCATAGATGAATATGTTTATCTTTTAGAAAACAGAACAGAAGAAGCCCAGTTGTACCTGAAAAACAAAGCAACCGAAGCGCGTAAATCAGTTTATGGTAATTCTGTTTATGTCAGAGGACTTATTGAAATAAGTAACATCTGCAAAAACAATTGCTATTACTGTGGTATACGTGCAGAGAACCCTAATTGTCAACGATACAGGCTTTCGGTAGACGAGATTCTTTCTTGTTGTGAAGCAGGGTATGAAATAGGCTTTCGTACCTTTGTTTTACAGGGTGGTGAGGATGGCTATTATACTGATGGTGTTCTTATTCCTTTAATAAAAAAGATTAAAGCATCGTTTCCAGATTGCGCGGTTACACTCTCTCTTGGCGAGCGCTCTAAAGAAAGTTATCAAGCTTTATTTGATGCAGGGGCCAATAGATATCTTCTCCGCCACGAGGCTGTAAATAGCGAATTGTATGGTAAACTTCATCCAAATAACATGAGCCTGGAAAACAGGCTTCAATGTCTTAACGATTTAAAAGAAATAGGTTATCAGGTTGGTTGTGGGTTTATGGTCGGTGCACCATTTCAAACGACTCGGCATATTGCAGAAGACTTAAAATTTATTGAGGAATTTAAGCCTCATATGTGTGGTATAGGACCATTTATTCCCCATAAAGATACAGTTTTTAATAATGAAAACAAGGGAAGCGCAGACCTAACCTGCTATCTTCTTTCAATAATAAGAGTTATGCATACCCGAATTCTTTTGCCTGCTACTACTGCTTTAGGTACAGTGGATGCAGATGGTAGAGAGCAAGGTATATTATCCGGTGCAAACGTTATAATGCCTAATCTTTCACCTGAAAGTGTAAGGAAAAAGTATGATATTTACGATAATAAATTATCCTCAGGTGCAGAAAGCGCAGAAAAATTAAATGAACTTAAAATCCGTATGCAAAATATCGGATATGAAATAACAGTTGATAAAGGCGATTGGAAAGGAAATTAATATGGCAAATTATAATCCAAAATCATTAAAAGCAGAGGAATTTATCAATGATGGTGAAATTCTCGCAACAATAAAATATGCAGAAGAAAATAAAGATAATCTTCAGTTGATTGAAGAAATACTTGAAAAGGCTCAACCTAAAAGGATTGGTAACGGCTATCAGTGTACAGGCCTTACCCATAGAGATGCTGCTGTGCTTCTTGCTTGTGAACGACCTGAAATAATAGAGAAATTATATGCTCTTGCAAACGATATCAAGCAAAAATTCTACGGTAACAGAATAGTTATGTTTGCACCACTTTATCTTTCAAACTATTGTGTTAATGGTTGTGTTTATTGCCCATATCATTTGAAAAATAAGCATATCGCAAGAAAAAAACTTACTCAGGAAGAGGTAAGGGCAGAGGTTATTGCTCTTCAGGATATGGGGCATAAGCGCCTTGCAATTGAAGCAGGTGAGGACCCTAAAAACAATCCAATTGAGTACATTCTTGAGTGTATCAAAACAATTTATAGCGTTAACCACAAAAACGGCGCAATTCGCCGAGTTAATGTGAATATTGCAGCTACAACAGTTGAAAATTATCGCAAACTTAAGGAAGCTGGTATCGGTACATATATCCTTTTCCAGGAAACATACCATAAGGAAAGCTATCTTGAGCTTCATCCAACAGGACCAAAGCATGATTATGATTATCATACTGAGGCTATGGACAGAGCTATGGAAGGCGGTATTGATGATGTAGGCCTCGGTGTTCTATTCGGTCTTGAAAAATATATGTATGAGTTTATTGGTCTTCTTATGCACGCAGAGCATCTTGAAGCAGTTCATGGTGTTGGACCTCATACAATAAGTGTTCCTCGTATCAAACGCGCTGACGATATTGACCCAACTGTTTTTGATAATGGATTAAGTGATGATATGTTCAAAAAAATCATTGCTTGTATTCGTATTGCTGTTCCATATACAGGTATGATTATCTCAACACGTGAGAGTGAAAAAGTACGTGGCGAGGTGCTTCATATGGGTATTTCTCAGATAAGCGGTGCATCACGTACATCTGTAGGTGGCTACACTGAAGAAGAAAGACCACACGATTCTGAACAGTTTGATGTTTCTGATCAGCGTACACTTGATGAGGTTGTTCGTTGGCTTATGGAAAATGGTCATATTCCATCATTCTGTACTGCTTGCTACCGAGAGGGAAGAACAGGCGACCGTTTTATGAGCCTTTGCAAAAATGGTCAGATTCTTAATTGCTGCCACCCTAATGCATTAATGACTTTGACCGAATATCTTGTGGATTATGCTTCTGATGCCACTCGTCAGGTAGGTTATAAGCTTATTGAAGAAGAACTCAAAAAAGTTCCTACAGATAAAGTACGAGATATTGCAAGACAGAATATTGAAGATATAAAAAATTCAAATCGTCGCGATTTCAGATTTTAAGGTGTGATTATATGAGCTTGAATTTAACAGCATCTGCAGAAAGAGTACATATTGGCTTTTTTGGTTTACGTAATGCAGGTAAGTCAAGTGTTGTTAATGCAGTAACTGGGCAGAGTCTTGCAGTTGTTTCAGATGTTAAAGGTACAACAACTGATCCTGTTAAAAAGGCTATGGAGCTTTTGCCTATTGGTCCCGTTGTTATTGTTGATACACCCGGTATTGACGATGAAGGTGAGTTAGGAGAAAAAAGAATTGAAAAAACTCTCGAGATTCTCCGCAAAACAGATGTTGCTGTGCTTGTAGTTGACTCAATTAAAGGGAAGCAATTAGATGATGAGAAGCTTATTTCTGTATTTAAAGAAAAAAATATTCCTTATATCGTCGCGTTTAATAAAAGTGATTTGCAAAGTGTACCATACGAGTTAAAAGAAAATGAAATTATCGTCAGTGCTGTATCAGGTGATGGTATAAATGCGCTTAAAGAAAAAATAGGTTTACTTGCAAAATCGAAGGCAGAGCAAAAGTTTATCGTTGCAGATTTAATTGAGAAAGGGGATATTGTTGTTCTTTGTATTCCTATTGATGAATCTGCTCCAAAAGGCAGAATTATCCTTCCTCAACAGCTTACTCTCCGCGAGATTCTTGACTGTAACGCTACTGCAGTATGCTGTCAACCATCAGAATTGGCAGGTATGATTTCTGTGTTGTCAAAGAAGCCTCGCCTTGTAATAACAGATTCACAGGTGTTCGGTAAGGTTTCAAAGCTTGTGCCAGCGGATATCACCCTCACATCCTTCTCTATTCTTATGGCAAGATACAAAGGTGAACTTTCAGCTTTAGTGGATGGCGCAGAAGCCTTAGGAAGAATCAAAACAGGAGATAAAATTCTTATAAGCGAAGGCTGTACACATCACCGTCAATGCAATGATATCGGTACAGTTAAGCTGCCTGATTGGATAAGGAAATACACAGGTGCAGAACCTGAATTTTCATTTACTTCAGGTGGCGAGTTTCCAAGTGATTTAAGTAGCTTTTCTCTAGTTGTTCATTGTGGCGGTTGTATGCTTAATGAACGAGAAATGAAAAGCAGATTAGAAATTGCTGTATCCCAGGGTGTACCTGTTGTGAACTATGGTGTTGCAATTGCCCAGATGAATGGCATATTAGCTAGAAGCCTTGAGGTTTTTGCTTTGGTGAATTGATTTATGAATATAAAAAAGCTTTCAAAGAATTACTTTAATAACGATGATGATTCTTTTGGTCTCGTAAATGAAATACGTGGATTAATTGAGCAATATGAGGTTGAATTTGCTAATAAAGGCGTTAAATGCTCTGTAAGAATTGAGTACAAAAAAGAGAATGGCTACGACTATCTTTGGTTTAGTAGTAGAAGACCTAGAGAAAGTAACGACCCTAAAAAAAGGCATCATTATAAATGTGCTGTTATCAGGTTTTTGCCTATTGAGCAGAAGGTTAGTAAACCTGAAGATATAAAGGAGTATTCGTTTAATTTATACTATCGAAGAAACAACTTTGTAATTAATTACAGTAAAAACAAGCTTTTGAAACATGTTAGAAAGCTCTTTGCTGAAGTTTTAAAAAGACTTGCTAATAATTCTGTTCAAAAGGTTTGCTACAACACAAAGGTTGATAATATCAGATATTTGCACGGTAATTACAAATACAAAGCTTATATAGGTAAAAGAAAGCGAAAGGATTGTGTAACAGCAGTTTCAGTGTACATGTTACTACTATTGGTGGTTTTAGCTGTTTATCTTCCGATATGTATAACATATTTTTGTGGTTGATTATTTTCAGGAATTGTTTCAAACGAATTCTTTTTCTTGCTATTTATTTTTCCGTATGTTAAAATTTAAATAACATAATTTTCTAAGGAGATTTTCTATGAAAAAATTATATTTTATAACAGGTAGTCAGGATTTGTATGGCGAAGAAACCTTAAAACAAGTTGCTGTTGATAGTAAAGAAATGGTTTCTTATCTTGACGAAAAAATAAATAAGGTTGAAATTGTATGGAAACCTACAGTTCGCAGTAGCGAAGAGGCAGAAGATGTTCTTATTGAGGCTTCCGCTGATAAAGAGTGCGTTGGTGTTATTACATGGATGCATACATTTTCTCCTGCTAAAATGTGGATAAAGGGCTTGCAGGCACTTACAAAGCCGCTTCTTCATCTTCATACTCAGTACAATAGAGCTCTTCCTTATAAGACTATTGATATGGATTTTATGAACCTTAATCAGTCTGCTCACGGAGACCGTGAATTTGGTTTCATTTGTACTCGTTTAGGCATTAAACGTGAAGTTGTTGCAGGCTATTATAAAAACGAAAGTGTTATTAAAAGAATTCAGCGCTTTGCCGATGTTGCTTGTGCAATGAATTGCTCTCATAATCTTAAGGTTGCAATGTTTGGTAACAATATGCGTGACGTTGCAGTTACTGATGGCGACAGAGTAGAAAGCGAAATTCGTTTTGGCTGGAATGTTAACTACTACGGAATCGGTGATTTAGTAGAGTATATTGACGCTGTAACTGATGTTGAGGTTGGTGCTAAACTATCTGAACTTCAGGAAAAATATACTATGGCTACCGATAATATTGACGCTGTTAAAGAACAGATTAAGTATATAGTTGCTTTTGAAAAATTCTTTGCTGATAAGAAAATTGGTGCATTTACAGATACTTTTGAAGACCTTCATGGTCTTAAACAGCTTCCTGGTCTTGCTTCTCAGGAAATGATGTCAAATGGTATCGGTTTTGGTCCTGAGGGCGATTATAAAACAAGTGCTTTAATGGCTGTTCTTTGCAACATGGCTGAGGGTAGAGAAGGCGCAACTGCATTCCTTGAAGACTATACATATGACCTTACTGAAGGCGAAGAACTTGAGCTTGCTTCCCATATGCTTGAGGTTAGCCCTGTTTTTGCTGCGGCGAAACCTGAAATTCAGGTTCATCCTCTTGGTATTGGTGGCAAAGCAGACCCTGCAAGACTTGTTTTTGATGGTATTCAGGGTAAGGGTATTGCTGTTTCTATGGTTGATATGGGTACACATTTCCGCCTTATTTGTGCAGATATTGAACTTACAAAACAGCCAGAAGAAATGCCTAAGCTTCCTGTTGCAAGAGTTATGTGGAAGATTCTTCCTGACTTTGCAAATGGTGCAGAAAAGTGGATTTATGCAGGTGGCGCCCATCACGCAGTAGTTTCAACTGCACTTACAAAAGAAGATATTGAACTTTTTGCAAAGCTTACAGATACAGAAGTTGTATTTATCGGTTAAATTTATATTTTAAAACTCACAGGAATCTTTTATTCTTGTGAGTTTTTTCGTGTTTTAAATCATATTTTTGGTGAATTGTTGTGTCGTTTGTCAAAGCTTTCGACAAAATTCGACAAATTCGCTACAAAAAGGCATTTCTTCAACGGTGTAATTCGTTTTTGTTTTGTTAAATATAACGATATTTGTCTCACTGTATTGAATAAATTTGCTGTTAGTGGTACAATTTAGTCACTTTGTAGGAGGTGTTCCGGATGATAAAAAATTTGTCTGTTTTACTAACAGACGAAAAAGATGAAGCAACACAAAAACTTGCGTCTGTATTGCGGAATAATAAAATGGATGTTAAGTTGTGTTCCAAAAACGGAATTGAATTGTTGCGGATTTACGAAGAATCTTATCCCGATATTTTAATTATGGATGCTTTTTTGCAACATGTTGATGCTATGGGTGTTATTTCACGCCTTAATGCCAAAGACCCTGTAAAAAGGCCACTTATCGTAGTAATGTCGAGTATTGATAACCCTAATTTCCAGAGAGAAATAACAAAATGCGGCGTTGATTATTTCTTTCTCAAGCCTATCGAGCCTCAGTTAGTTGCTGAAAGAATTTTCCAGCTTTCTAGTTGGAAAGGCGTAGGTGTTGGCGCTCGTTACGAAGAGCAGAAAGATTTGAATGTTGTTATTACAGAAATTCTTCATCAGATAGGTGTTCCGGCACATATTAAGGGGTATCAATATGTGCGCGAAGCAATACGACTTACAGTTGAAGACCCGGAGATGTTGAATTCGGTTACAAAGGTTTTGTATCCAACTGTTGCAAAGAATTTCAAAAGCACATCATCTCGCGTGGAAAGAGCCATACGTCATGGTATTGAAGTAGCGTGGGATAGGGGAGATGTAGATGTTTTGAATTCATATTTTGGTTACACAATTCAGTCTCAACGCGGTAAACCAACAAATTCAGAATTTGTTGCTATGATTTCTGATAAAATAAGATTAAAAAGATACGTATCCTGATAAATATACAACTGACTTAATGTTTCCGTTAAGTCAGTTCTTTTTTTATCTTGTTCTGTTGTATATTATATATATAAATATAATATTAATTTTAGTTATTTATCTATTTACAAGCGTTTACATTTATTGTAAAATAATATAGATAAATTATGCCGTGTTTTGCGGTTGAAAGGGGAATTATTATGGAACCCGTTTATAAACGACTTCTTCTTAAAGTTAGTGGTGAGGTTCTTGCAGGCGATGCAGGCCATGGGTTTGATTTTAATGTTATCAACGATGTTTGTCTTAACATTAAAAAAGTTACAGATAAGGGTGTTCAGGTAGGTATTGTTGTTGGTGGCGGTAATTGCTGGCGCGGACGCAGTAGTGGTGATATGGACAGAACAAGAGCCGACAGTATCGGTATGCTTGCAACTGTTATGAATTCTCTTGCTCTTCAGCAGGGCTTCCTAGATATAGGCGTTGAAGCGCGAGTTATGTCTGCAGTGCAGATTACAGGTGTTGTTGAAACCTTTATGCGCGATAAGGCTGTATCTCACCTTGAAAAAGGCAGAGTTGTTATTTTTGCAGGTGGAACAGGTAATCCGTTCTTCTCAACAGACTCTGGTGCAGCTCTCAGAGCAGCACAAATCAATGCAGACGTTTATCTTAAAGCTACTAATGTTGATGGCATTTATGATAAAGATCCGAATAAGTTCAGCGATGCTGTGAAGTTTGATAGAATTACTCATAACGAGCTTCTTGAAAGACATCTTGCTGTTATGGATACTGCAGCTGCAGCTATCTGTCAGGAAAACAATATTCCGATTCTTGTTTTCAATCTTAATGATCCAGAAAATATTAACAGAGCTGTTTGCGGTGAAAACGCAGGCACTGTTGTTACAAATTCATAATTAAACTTTAAATAAATTCCGGAGGTATATTTATGGAATCAGTATTCAGTTTAGCAAAAGAAAAAATGGAGAAAACAATTTCTTCTCTTAAGTATGAGTATAACGGTATCAGAGCAGGTCGTGCAAACGCAGCTGTTCTTGATAAGGTTCAGGTTGACTACTATGGTTGCCCAACACCAATCAACCAGATGGCAGCAATTTCTGTTCCTGAAGCAAGAATTCTTGCGATTCAGCCATGGGATGCTTCAACTCTTTCTCTTATCGAAAAGGCAATTCAGGCATCTGATATTGGTATCAATCCTTCAAACGATGGCAGAGTTATCCGTCTTGTTTTCCCTGCACTTACAGAGGAACGTAGAAAACAGATTTCAAAAGAAGTTTCTCAGTTTGCTGAAGATGCAAAAGTTGGCGTTCGTAATGTTAGAAGAGATTGCATCGATAAAATCAAATCAATGAAAAAGAATTCTGAAATTACTGAAGATGATCAGAAATATGCAGAAGAAAAAATCCAGAAGATTACAGATGAATTCATCAAGAAAATTGATGAAGTTGCAGATGCTAAAACAAAGGAAATAATGGAAATCTAATTATGGCAAATAATTTACCTGAGTTTGATGTTTTACCTCAGCATATTGCTTTTATTATGGATGGCAATGGTAGGTGGGCAAAGCAAAGAGGACTTGAACGTAGCGAAGGCCATAAGGCAGGCGCAAAAGTTTTTCGTCGCATAACCGAATATTGTGCGGATATTGGCATTAAGCATGTAACCTTTTATGCTTTTTCTACAGAAAACTGGAACAGACCCGAGGCAGAGGTTAAAGCTCTTATGAAGCTTTTTAAAGAATATCTTCTTGAAGCAGACGACAGAGAGCGTGAAAACGACATTCGTCAGTCTCGCATACGCTTTATCGGTGAAAGAGAAGGTTTGCCTAAAGATTTATTAAAGCTTATAGAGAAGGCTGAGAAAAAATCAAACAAGTATAGTAAGATTACTGTTAATATCGCACTCAATTACGGTGGCAGGGCTGAAATTACTCATGCAGTAAAGGAAATTGCCCGTAAGGTTCAACGGGGTGAGCTTTCTGTTGATGATATAACAGAGCAAACCGTGAGTGAGAATATTTATACCGTAGGTCAACCTGACCCTGATATCATTGTCAGACCAAGCGGTGAGTACAGGCTTTCTAATTTTCTTCAGTGGCAGTCAGCATATTCTGAATTCTGGTATTCAGATATTTTGTGGCCTGATTTTACTGAAGAAAATGTTAACGATATTATCAGAGATTTTCAAAAAAGAAATCGTCGATTCGGCGGTGTATAATTAAATTCCGAAAAATCCGTTTGCTTTCAGCATACGGATTTTAGCGGCTTTTCAAGGGATAATATACATTATCATTTCAGGTGGTTTTTATGAAACAAAGAGTTATAACAGCGCTTTTATTTGGAATAGTATTTATCGGCGGAATGCTTTTGATGAACACTTTTGTTTTTCCTTTTTTTGTTGCTCTTCTTTCAGGAATAGCAGTTTGGGAAATAGAAAAGGCAGTTGGTTTAAAAAATAAGCTTATAATTGCATCAAGCATTGTTGTATCAATAGCTGTTCCGTTTATTACTCATTTTGGCATTTCTGTTCCTGTTGCTCCAATAGGTTGCCTTTATGTTGTACTTACATTTATTTTCATGTTACTCAAATTTGAGAGCACTAAATTTGAACAGGCGGTAATAGCAATTTTTGCTTCTGTATGTGTACCGTTTTCTTTTTCCCTTATGATTGTTTTCAGGGATATTGATAGATACATAGATGGCTATACTAAAATAGACGGTATATTCCTTATCATCCTCTCATTCTTTGCCGCATGGATGACAGATACATTCGCTTATTTTGTAGGAAGTAAGTTGGGTAAACATAAATTATGTCCAAAAATCAGTCCTAAAAAATCCGTTGAGGGTGCTATAGGTGGCGTTGTTGGAGCAATGCTCTTGAATTTACTGCTTCTCTTTGTTTTCAAACGCTTCTTCTTTGAAGGCGAGAGTATTATATCTTACCCCGCTATAGCAATACTTAGTGTTGTTCTTTCGGTTATCAGTATGTTTGGTGACCTGGCAGCATCAACAATTAAACGAAATTTCGGAATCAAGGATTTCGGTAAACTTCTTCCTGGTCACGGCGGAATAATGGATAGATTTGATAGCGCATTATTTGTAATGCCTGTTTTGTACGCATCAATTTGCCTTGTTAATAATTTTTAAAGGTGTTATATGAAAAGAATTAATTTATTGGGTTCAACAGGTTCAATAGGGCTTCAGACTCTTGATGTTGCAAGAGAGCACGGTTATAAAATAGAAGCTCTTACTGCATACTCCAACGTTGATATAATTGAAAATCAGATACGTGAATTTAAACCGGAATATGCTGCTCTTGTAGATGAGAAAGCTGCAAATGATTTAAAACAAAGAGTAAAAGACTTACCTGTTAAAGTTCTTAGCGGTATGGAAGGTGTTTCGTTCTGTGCTTCAGAGGCGAAAGGTGATATAACTCTTAACTCTGTTGTTGGTATGGCAGGCCTTAAACCTACACTTGATGCAATTAACGCAGGTAAAACAATTGCTCTTGCAAATAAAGAAACGCTTGTTGCCGGTGGTAAACTTGTTACTAACGCCGCAAAGAAAAACAATGTTTCAATTTTGCCTGTTGATAGCGAACATTCAGCGATTTTCCAGTGTCTTTTAGGTGCTCCAAGAAATTCTGCACTTAAAAGAATTATACTTACAGCTTCAGGTGGACCTTTCTTTGGTAAAACTAAAGAGGAATTAGAGAAAGTTACTCTTGCAGATGCTTTAAAGCATCCAAGCTGGTCTATGGGTCAGAAAATCACCATAGATAGCGCAACAATGTTCAATAAAGGTCTTGAACTTATTGAAGCTGTATGGTTATTTGATGTTAGTCCCGATATGATTGATATTGTTGTTCATAGAGAGAGTATAGTTCATTCTCTTATTGAATATAGCGATAATTCTGTTATTGCGCAGTTAGGTCATCCTGATATGAGGCTTCCTATTCAGTTCGCAATAACATATCCTGATAGATTTCCTTCTCCTGAAAAACAGCTTGATTTGTGGGAGGTTGGTAATCTTAGTTTCTATAAGCCTGATTATGAAACGTTTCCTTGTATGGATATTTGCCGTAATGCTATTAAAAAAGGCGGTTTGTATCCTGCTGCGGTTAACTGTGCTAACGAAGAAGCAAACCTTCTATTCAGGCAAGATAAAATTTCATTTACAGATATTCCAAGGCTTATTTCTGAAGCTGCAGAATATACTGAAAATAAACCTGATTATACATTAGAGGATGTATATAATACAGATTCTCTTATGAGAGAAAAAGTTCGTGAATTAGCGAATGTTTGATTATTTTATTTGGTGGTGTACCTGTATTGGATAAAATTATAGCTCTTTGGAGTAGCTTGTGGCCATATCTTCTTGCGATATTCTTGTTTGGTTTGCTTATAGCTATTCATGAATTTGGTCATTTCTCATTTGCAAAACTTTTTAAGGTTAAAGTTAATGAGTTTGCTTTGGGAATGGGCCCTAAAATAATCTCAAGGAAAAAAGGAGAAACTGCATATTCCCTCAGGCTTTTACCTATAGGTGGATTCGTTAGTATGGAAGGTGAGGATGAAGATAGCCAGGATGAAAGAGCCTTTAATAAAAAACCTCCATATCAGCGTTTTATAATTGTTGCTGCAGGCGCAATTCTTAACTTGATATTGGGCGTTATTGTTGTTGGTATCTGTCTTTCTTGTAGTGATCTTGTTGGCACAAGAGTTGTTCACAGCTTTTTCCCCGACGCAACAAGTGAAGCTTCAGGCTTGCAGGCAGGAGACGAAATTATTGAAATTAATAATACTCCAGTTTATTCATACAAGGGTATTGCATTCAATCTTGTCCGCGATACAGATAACAAAATAAATATGGTTGTCCGTAGAGATGGCGAAAAAGTTGAGTTGAAGGGTGTAATCTTCCAGCAATTTGAATATGAAGGCAGGCAGTACATCTCTCAGGATTTTATTCTTGTAGGTGAGGAGCCAACTATTTCAAATGTCTTAAAAAATGCATTTCTTGATTCTGCTTCAATTGTGCAGATGGTAAGGCTTAGTGTTGTAGATATCTTTACTGGCAAGTATGGAATGAAAGATATTTCAGGTCCTATAGGTACAATTTCTGCAATTGCTCAATCAACTGCGGAGCCGGAAGCATTCAAAGATAAAATTCTGACAGCACTTAACTTCTTATCAATGATTACGATAAATGTTGGTGTGTTTAACCTTCTTCCTTTACCTGCCCTTGATGGCGGAAGACTCTTCTTTATCTTTATTGAAATGATAAGAAGAAAGCCTATTCCTGCAGATAAAGAGGGTAAGGTTCATACAGTTGGTCTTGTGCTTCTTCTTATTCTTATGGCAGTAATAACAGTCAGTGATATTATAAAACAGTTTTAATGGTGATTAATATGCTTAGACGTATAACAAGGCAAGTAAATGTAGGTAATGTTAAAATCGGTGGAGATGCTCCTATCGCAATTCAGTCAATGCTTAATGCTCCAGCAGAGGATTTTGAAAAAAATCTTTCTCAACTTAAAGCATTAGAGGATGCAGGCTGCGAAATTGTAAGAATGGCTGTTCCCAATATGGAAGCAGTCAAGGTTCTCGGCAAACTTAAAGAGAATTCCTCAATTCCTTTAGTTGCAGATATTCATTTCGATTATAAATTAGCTCTTGAAAGTCTTGCAGCAGGTGTAGATAAAATTCGTATAAACCCTGGCAATATCGGCTCACAGGATAGGGTAGCGGCAGTGGCTGATGCTTGTGCTCTTAAAAATGTTCCAATAAGAATTGGTGTTAATTCGGGCTCTGTGGAAAAAGAATTGCTTGAAAAGTTCGGTGGTGCTACACCTGAAGCTATGGTTGAAAGTGCTTTCCGCCATGTGAAAATGCTTGAAGACTGCGATTTTTATAATACAGTTATTTCAATTAAATCCTCAGATGTTGAGAATATGGTAAAAGCATACTCTTTAGTTGCTGAAAGATGTGATTATCCTTTACATCTTGGTGTTACAGAAGCAGGTACAGAAAGAAGTTCTCTAGTAAAATCGTCAATTGGTATTGGTTCACTCCTTCTCAAAGGTATTGGCGATACAATTCGAGTTTCTATAACTGATTCTCCTGTTAAAGAGATTTATGCCGCAAGAGATATTCTTAATGCAATAAATCTCAGGGTTGAAACACCTCAAATAGTCGCTTGTCCAACTTGCGGCAGAACAAAAATCGATCTTGTTTCTTTAGCAACACAAGTTGAAGAAGCAGTAAAAAATATTAAAAAACCTATAAAAATTGCCGTTATGGGTTGTGTCGTTAACGGTCCGGGTGAAGCTCGCGAAGCCGATATAGGCGTTGCAGGCGGAGATGGTTGCGGCGTATTGTTTAAAAAAGGTGAAATCTTAAGAAAGGTATCCGAAGAGGATATCGTCAAGGAATTACTTGATGAAATCAATAAGATATGAAGTTGTATAATTTTCCGGAAATCTTTGGTGAATATATAGCTACCGAAAAATATCGTAGTATGCTCAGCAACACCTTGTTTACGGATTTACATATAAATAAAGAAGAAGGCTCTCTGAGTGCTCTTTTGCACGTGGACGCTTTCCAGAATATTATGTGTCTTAAGGCGGTTGCCAATGAAATCAAATCTGCGCTCAAATTGAAAAGTGTTGAATTTGAATATGTTTTACCACCTGAGGCATTAAAAACAGAATGCTTCCCCATGCTTTTAAAAGTAGTTAAAAAGAGCATTCCTCAGACATACGGATTTCTTGACGAAATTGACACATCGTTTGAAAATGATGTTTTCACAATTAACTTTTTAAAGCACGGTAGAGATATTTGTCAAAATGCAGGTGCTGATAAGTTTTTGGAAGAATATATTCTTCAGCATTTTGACAGAACTATTAAAGTTCAACTTGAGGGCGAAAACAGTAACGCTGAAGATTTTTTAAAAAAACAAAAGGAGATTGACAGAGCCAATCAACCGGTCAAGCCACCTGAAGTTAATCCTAATTTCGAAGGTGTTCCTCTTGATTTTAATTCAGTTAAATCAATCTATGGTGTTTATAAGTATGCAAAACCAAAGCCAATGTGCGATGTTGCATTTGATGATGGTGAGGTTATTGTCTGGGGTGATGTTTTCAAATATGAAACACGCGACACCAAAGATGGCAAACGATTGATAATCGATTTTAATATAACCGATAATACAGGTTCTTTTGCATGTAAATTTTTCGATGTTAAAGAACAGCTTGAATATCTCGACCAAAAGATTAAAGATGGTGTTACGGTTATTGTCCGTGGTCCGCTTATTTACGATGATTATAAAAAAGACCATGTTATAAAGCCTGTTTCAGTTGCACTTATTGACAAAATTGAAGAGGTTGATGAAGCAGAAGAAAAACGTGTTGAACTTCATCTTCATACCAATATGTCTGCAATGGACGCTATGAGTAGCGCAAAATCCATTGTTAAAAGAGCAATGAAATGGGGACACAAAGCAATTGCAATTACAGACCATGGTTGCGTTCAGGCTTTCCCTGAGGCTTGTAATACCGCAAGAGGTAGCGATTTTAAAATCATCTATGGTTGCGAATGCTATCTTGTTAATGATATTAATGATGATGGTTCAAAGAAGAGCTTAGAAGAAATTAAAGCAGATAGATATTTCCACTGTATTCTTCTTGTTAAAAACAAAGTAGGTCTTAAGAATCTCTACAAATTAGTTTCTCGTTCTAACCTTGATTATTTCCATAAAAAACCAAGAATGCCAAAGAGCCTTATTCACGAAATGCGTGAAGGTCTTATAATTGGTAGTGCTTGTTCAGAGGGTGAGCTTTATCACGCTTTCCTTACAAAACAAAGCAATGAGAAAATAAGAGAAATCGCAAATTTCTATGATTATCTTGAAATTCAACCTGTTGGTAACAACGAGTATATGATAACAAGCCAGCGAGATGGTTGCGAAAACATTGATTCCTTTGATGATATTCAAAATATCAACAGAGCAATTATCACGTTAGGTGATGAATTAGGTAAATTGACTGTTGCAACAGGCGACGTTCATTTCCTTAATAAAAATGATGCAAAATTCAGAGCAATTCTTCAGGCTGGTCAAGGCTTCAGCGATGCAGATAGTCAGCCACCTCTTTATCTCAAAACAACAAACGAGATGCTTGAAGAGTTTGCGTACTTAGGTGAAGAAACTGCGCGAGAGGTTGTTATTACTAACACTAATAGAATTGCAGATCAAATCGAAGCTGGCATACTTCCTATTCCTGACGGAACATTTAACCCTATTATTCCCGGAGCGGAAGAGGATTTAACCAACTGTTGTTGGGAGAGGGCAAAGGAATGGTATGGAGATCCTGTTCCTGAGGTTGTTGCAAAGCGACTTGAAAGAGAGCTTGAATCCATTATTAAAAACGGATTCGCAGGCCTTTATATGATTGCAAGACTTCTTGTTAAGCATTCTGAGGAATGTGGCTACTACGTTGGCTCCCGAGGTTCTGTTGGTTCATCATTTGTAGCAATAATGGCAGGTATTTCAGAGGTTAACCCTCTTGAACCACATTACCGTTGTCCAAACTGTAAATATTCAGAGTTCTTCCTTCATAATGAGGTTGGTTCAGGTTTTGACCTTCCACCCAAGAATTGTCCTGAATGTGGAACAGCTCTTGTACGAGACGGCCACGAAATTCCATTCGAAACCTTCCTTGGCTTCTTTGGCGATAAATCTCCCGATATCGACCTTAACTTTGCAGGTGAGTATCAGGCACAGTCTCATAAATATACAGAGGAGCTTTTCGGTAAAGCCTACGTTTTCAAAGCAGGTACAATATCAGGTGTTGCTGATAAAACTGCATATGGCTTCGTTAAAAAGTATGTTGAAGAGCGTGGCCTTAATATGACAAAGGCAGAAATAGACCGTCTTACAATCGGTTGTACAGGTGTTAAGCGTACAACAGGTCAGCATCCCGGTGGTATGGTTGTTGTTCCCAATACATACGAGGTTGAGGATTTCACACCGGTTCAGCGCCCTGCAGATGATGTTACAAAGGATATTATTACAACTCACTTTGACTTTAACTCAATGCACGATACTCTTCTTAAGCTTGACGAACTGGGCCATGATGTTCCTACAATTTATAAGCACCTTACAGACTTAACAGGTATAGATGTTCTTGATATTGATATCAGTGACAGAAAGCTTTATGAATTGTGTACATCACCTGAGCCGCTTGGTATAACTGCTGAAGAGTTAGGTTGGCCTACAGGTACGCTTTCAATTCCTGAAATGGGTACTGACTTTACCAAGGGAATGCTTCTTGAAGCAAGGCCACAGACCTTTGCAGACCTTATTCAGATTGCAGGTCTTTCCCATGGTACAGCCGTTTGGCTTGGTAATGCTCAAGACCTTATTAAAGATGGTACTTGTACAATTTCAGAGGTTATCGGTACTCGTGATAGTATCATGGTTTATTTGATGCACTGCGGACTTGAACCTAAACAGGCATTTGATATAATGGAAACAGTTCGTAAGAAAAACAAGTATTTAACACCTGAAATGATTGAGATTATGAAATCTCATAATGTTCCTGCCTGGTATATTGAGTCTTGCGATAAAATTCAGTACATGTTCCCTAAAGCTCATGCTGCTGCGTATATTATTGCTTCTCTCAGACTTGCCTGGTTCAAAATATATCATCCGCTTGAATACTACTGTGCATATCTTACAGTACGTGGCGATGATGTTGATGCAGAGGCAATGTCTAAGGGTAAAGCAGCTGTTAAAACTCTTTTGCAGATGATTAGAAACAAAGGTAAAGAAGCATCTTCTGCAGAAAAATCCAAAGAAACAATTATGATGATTGTTTATGAGGCTATGGTGCGCGGAATAGAGTTTTTACCAATTGATATTTATAAATCAACCGCAAGCTCATACGAGCCTGAAGATGGTAAAATCAGAATGCCATTTGCTGCGCTTGCAGGTGTTGGTGAAGCTGCGGCAGAACAACTTGCTCGTGCCCGTAATGATGGGGGAGCAGAATTCTCTTCAATTGAAGATTTCAGTATCCGTGCAGGTGCTGGTAAGTCAACTGTTGATTTGCTTAAATCCTGTGGTGCTTTTGGCGATCTTCCTGATAGCGATCAGATGTCATTATTCTAAAAAATAGAAAAGGATGTTTAGTTGTGAATAAAAAAATTAAATGCGCATTAAAAGGTGTTGGAGCTCTTGCGGCGGCAGGTATTGGTGTAAGCATGGTTCGTGCTGCAACAACCTATAAAGCTAAGCCTGTAAGCTCAGGTGAAATTTTTGAAAAAGAAAATGTAGATGTTGAAAGATTCATAGACCATCTTTCAAAGGCTATTCAGATTCCAACAATTGCAAACAGAGATGAAAGTATTGTTGACTGGTCAAAGTTTGATGAATTCCACGCTTTCCTTAAGGAAAGCTATCCTTTGATGCACGAGAAATTAGATGTTCAGATGATTTCTACTCGTAGCCTTATGTATCATTGGGCAAGTGCTCATCCTGAAAAAGAGCCTATCTGCCTTCTTGCTCATCAGGATGTTGTTCCTGTAACACCTGGTACAGAGGATGACTGGAAATATCCTGCATTCAGTGGCACTGTAGCAGAGGGGTATGTATGGGGCAGAGGCGCTATCGATATGAAAAATCATCTTATCGGTTTGATGGAAGCTGTTGAAACTCTTCTTGAAGAGGGTTATGTTCCAGAAAGAGATATTTACGTTTGCCTTGGTCATAACGAAGAGGTTATGGCAGAGGACGAAGACTGCGGTGCAGTATGTATGATGAAATATTTCAAAGAGAAGGGCATCAGACTTGATAGTGTTATCGATGAAGGTGGCGCTATACTTGATGTTAAGGTTGATAAAGTTATTGATGGCCACCTTGCAGGCGTTGGTATTGCTGAGAAAGGCCACGTTGACTTTGAAATCTCTGTTAACGCTAAAGGCGGACATTCATCTCAGCCACCAAAGCACAGCGCACTGGGTAAACTTTCAAAGATTCTTTGCGACCTTGAAAAGAATCAGTTTAAGGCAGAACTTACACCTCAGCTTAACTCTTTATTTAATGAGATCGGCAAAAATACAACGTATCCTGTAAGATGCATTGCAAGTAATCTTCCTGTTCTTAAACCTCTAATAACAAAGGTTTGTGAGAATATTCCACCTGTTGCTTCTATGATGCGTACTACAACTGCTGTTACAATGGCTCAGGGTAGCCCTGCACCAAACGTTCTTCCTCAGAAGGCAAGCGCAGTTGTTAACTTCCGTATTATGCCTGGTCAGACAATTAATGATGTTGAAGCACATATTAAGAAGATTGCAGGTAAGGGCGCAGAGGTAAAAATGCTTGCAGGTAAAAATCCTTCAAAGATTTCTCCTACAGATTCAAGAGCATTTAAAGTTATTGAACAGACTTGCAAGAGCATGGACCCAAAAGCAATTGTTGCTCCTTATCTTGTTATGGGTGGTACAGACTCCCGTCAGTATGAAGATGTTTGCGATAACATTTACCGCTATTCACCATTCCTTATGGATGTTGGTCTTCTCCTTACTACTCACGGTACAAACGAGCGTATACCTGTTTCATCACTTGAAGATGGTGTTGTTTTCTTTAAGAGATATATCCGCTTACTTACAAAAGACTAAAAAAGTTGCCTATACCGATTTGTTTCGGTATAGGCGTTTTTTATATATTATCTATTGTGTTTTTGAATTCTGTAAAGAAGCGTTCAAGCACTTCTTTATCTTTTTCAGTACCTCTAAGGCATATAGATGCTTTAAATGCTCCGTTAATACTAAGGCATGTCATAACAGCGCAAGGCTTGTTTTTAGCAGACCCTGCAACAAATGCGGAGAAAGGCTTGTTATGAGCAAGTGAGAAAGCTTCCGCATCAATCGCACCAACATTACTTACTGATAAAACAGGATTGTTATAAAATAACTTAACCGCAGTTTCAGCCTGAATATAGCTCATTGATTTATATGCGAAATTTAGTAGAGGGAGTCCATGGAGTCCTATGAACTCATCTTCTTTCAATTCTTTTGTTTTCTCGGCAACAAGATTAAGTGTTTCTTTAAAATCCCTGCCTTTTCTGTCTAAAGCGCAATGCATGAAAGAAACATGGTTTGTATATCCGATTGAGGATAAATCCTTTATATGGCGCCTTAAATCAATAGCGCATGCAACACTGATGTTATCGCTTTCAGAAAGCCCTGAAACCTTACCTAATGCAGTAATATAAGCAGCAAGCACTATATCTGTTGCGGTTGCACCAACGCTTTTAGCATATGATAGCGCTTTAGCAAAGTTTTCAGCACTAATTTCTCTTGAAGAGATAATAACATTCTCTGTTTTCTCGTCGGTAAAGGGGAGAGTGCGTTTGATTTTAGGTGATACGTTAGCAAGCTGTTTCTTTGCTTTTTTCATTTTTGCAGGGCTCATATCCTTATAAACTTCAGTATATTTACGTGAGCCGCTTGAAAAGTTAATTGGTGGGATATTCTCTTCAACATATGCAGTATAGTTTTTGCAGATATCCGTCCAGAAAGCTTTGTATCCACCACCATCAAAGCACATATGATTCCAATAAAAGCAGATATATGTTTTGCCCTGGTGTATAAAAACACCTATATGCATCTGAACATTGTTTTTGAGAGGAATTGAGTTTTTAAAAAACTCTTCTCTCGCTTTATCAATGTCGTCAGGGTAACTTACCTTTACCATATCGTCAATATGATAATCAGAAACCTTCCAATATGGTGCAATAGGGGAGTTTATAACCCGGGAATGCATAAATGGTGCACATTCAAGGCAACAGATAGCTGTGTTTTTAAACTTTTCAATATCAATCACAAAGTCGTAATCAACCTCAAAACGAGCCATTCTGTCCATATAATTGCGACACATAAGGTTAACCTTATCGTACATTTCTGTAGGTAACCTTTTTTTCTGCATATATGGTGTATTTTCTTTCTTTTCGATAAGTGCCTTGATAACATTATCGTCGGTTAAACCCTTGCTTTTTAAAGCAAGGGTTTCTTTTTTTGAATCAATCATAATTAATCCTCAATGTGGCTGAAGAAGAAATCTCTCTTCTCGTCTGTATCAATAACCTTTAATGGTTTTACCTGATTAAGGTTTGCACCACGCTGGCGAAGCATCTCACGATAATCGTCATAAGTACCTTTTTTAAGGAATTTAACTTCAGGACGACCCAGTGCACCACTCTTTATAAGCGGCTCAACGCTTACGTTACCTTTGCAGAGATATTTTTCGAACTCTTCTGCATATGTAGCTTTCTTTTCGTTGCTTATATCTTCTGCAAGTTCAAGGAAGAGCTTGTAATGTCCAGGAGATGTTGAACGGTCTGCATATATACTGTAGCCGATATAAAGATCGCCTGTAGCTTCTGAAAGGTTAGCCACCATTTCGTCAAAAGCAAGTGAGCTTACCTTTTCACCGCTTATATTTGCAATCTGGTTAAGACGGTACTGGAAAGTAATCATAGGTGATTGGTTATAATAGCCTGTAACCTTTACTACGTCCATGATTCTGTAGCGGTAGAAACCACTCATATTTGTAAGTATGATTTCGTACTCTTTGCCAACCTCAAGGTCCTTAATTGTAAGAAGGTTATCGTAGCCTTCCTGATCAATTGGTCTGAATTCATAAAAACCGTTCTGTGGAAGAATAACGTAATCGTATGAATTAAGTTCAATTGGAACAGCCATGAAAGCCTCTGTAGCAGTATAACCTAAGTAGTGCATAGGTAAATCTTCACCAATGTATCTGCGGAGCTTCTTTGCGTAGAAGCTGAGAGAGCCTGTACCCATACCATACATCCAACCAACCCTTGGCCAGATACGAGGAACAATAGGGGAGCTGTCAAAGCCTTTTTTGAATTCTTCACGGAGCTCATTTGCACGCTTTGGATTTGGCTTGAGCTTCTTGTTGAACTTTGCTCTTAATTCTTCAGGCATTTCAATACTGTCGTTAATAATACCTTTTTCAATATCGTCGCAAAGCATTTCCCAATTTTCTTCCATGTAGAAAAACATTGATTCAAGAGTAGTGATGAATATTGTACCAAGATAGCTTATTTTTCTGTTTTCAAGAGCGTAACGAAGCTTCAGATAGTTCATATTCATTTTTGCGTCAGGGTCAGGGAAAAGAACTTCTCTTGGTGATGTTGTAAAGAGCGTGATTATTGGTTTAACGTTAAGAAGCGGAATTGAGGAAAGACAGCTTATTGTGCCGCCAGGCACCTTTCTACAACCGATTTCTGCGGTAAGAAGACCATTCTGAGGTGGCAATAATTTACCTTTTCTTGCAAAATATTTTACCGCACAGCCGATAGGTGCGCTGAAGCTGAAGCACTGGCAAACCCACTCTGCCCAGTATGAAAGGGGAACGAGCTTCTGTTTACCTGTTGAGCCTGAGCTTTCTGTGAAACGGCGCACATACATATTTGTAATAAGGCCTTTTTCACCGTCTGCCATACGCCAAACATATTCATCATAGTCGGCATATTCAGAGAGTGGAACTATTCTCTGATAATCCTCTATAGAATGAACATCTTTAAAATTATGAAGCTTACCGTAAACAGTAGTCTTGTTTTTTCTCATAAGCCTTTTAACGCATGTTGCCTGCATTTTATTAGCTCTTTTTGAGTATATAAAAAGCTTGATGTGCTCGCATATACCAACAAAGGCACCCCAGCCTGAAAGAAATCTGTCTAACATAATACACCCCTGAAATTAATTTTCACAATAACATAAAGTATATCATAATATGATTTGATAATCAAGAAAAAAAGAAAAGGCAAGCATTTCTGCTTGCCTTAGGTTTTATTTCATTAATCCGTTTGCTACGCACCAATCGTGGAATGATTTGATTGAGCGAAGTCTTGCGCCTGAAAGGTTGTGAGGTCCTCTTGTGTACCAATTGAAGCCCTTAACGCCCTGAAGTCTGATAAGCTCTTTAGCGCTTGCGCAGAAGCCGCTGTCAATAGCGTTATCAAGGAGAATAATCTCGTTGTAGCGCTGCTCAGCAAGAGCCATATCACCGCTTACAAAAGCCTCGTGGAATCTCTGGAAGAAAGCACCGCCGCAAGATGTTGGGGTAGCCATAACACCGCGTGCGCCTGCTACATATGAATCGAAAAGGTAAGGCATGTTTGCCTGAATGATTGTTGAATCGTTCTTATTATCAATCTTATCCTGAATCATATCAAGTTTACAGGTTGTATCCTTAATACCCCAGATAAGGCCATCCTTTGTAAGCTCACCATAAGCCTTACCGCTGATAAGGTGTGGCTGGAAGCCTGGGAATTCATACATAAATACAGGAATGTCTGTTGAAGAAGCAAGCTCTCTGATGTATGAAACAAGTGTTTCTTCATCGTCGCCATAACCCTTTGTTGTAAGCACAATACCGTCAACACCGGTCTGCTCCATCTTTTTGATTTCTTCAAGGTTTTCTTCCTTTGTCTTTTCGATGTTAGCAGTAGCAACAACAGTTGTGTTACCTTTGTGCTTAACTGTAAGCTCTGCAAGTTTAAGTCTCTCTTCAAGTGTAAGCTGTGTCATTTCTGAGCTGCCGCAAACTGCGAAGAGGTGGTCAACACCCTGAGAAACCTGCCACTCTGTATATTCCTCGTATGTATTGTAGTCAATGCTTCTGTCCTCAAAGAAAGGAGTAAGCATAAGTGAATAAATACCGTCTTTGTTATCTCTTGTAAGCTTTGCCATATATATTACTTCCTTTTGAAAATAATTATAGATTTTAAGGGCTGTGCTTAAAAGCACAACCCTTTATTAATCAATTACTGAACGTTTTTCTTAAGAGTGTTGAGTTCGTTAACAAGAACCTGAGGAATCTTATCGCCAAATTTAGCGTAGAATTCTTCAATACCCTTAGCATCTTCCTGCCAGAGTTCTTTTTCAACTTCAAGGATGCTTTCGAGTGATTCAAGAGAAACTTCACCCTCGAGACCTTCGATGTTGATGTCCTTTGCATATGGAATGTAACCGATTTCTGTTTCCTTAGCGTCAACCTTGCCTTCGCAACGGTCAATAATCCAATCAAGAACGCGGAGGTTATCACCGAAACCAGGCCACATGAAGTTGCCTTCGTCATCCTTACGGAACCAGTTAACATTGAAAATCTTTGGAGCCTTTTCAGGGTCAAGAGTTTTACCAATGTTAATCCAGTGCTGCCAGTAGTCAGCCATATTATAGCCGCAGAATGGAAGCATAGCCATTGGGTCACGACGAACAACACCTACTGCACCAGCAGCTGCTGCAGTTGTTTCAGAAGCCATAATTGAACCAACAAATACACCGTGGTTCCAGGCACGTGACTGATATACAAGTGGAGCGAGCTTAGCACGTCTGCCACCAAATACGATAGCTGAAATCGGCACACCGTTTGGATTCTCAAACTCTGAGCTGAGGCATGGGCAGTTTGCGGCTGGAGCGGTGAAACGGCTGTTCGGATGTGCGCCTTTTTCTTCGCTTTCCTGACCATTCCATGGGTTGCCCTTCCATTCAACAGCGTTTGCAGGAGGATTCTTATCGAGACCTTCCCACCAAACTGTGTTGTTATCAAGGTTATGAGCAACGTTTGTGAAAATTGTGCCCTTCTGTGTAGAAGCAAGAGCATTAGGGTTAGATTTTACGTTTGTACCAGGTGCAACGCCGAAGAAGCCGTTTTCTGGGTTGATAGCGTAAAGTCTGCCGTCTGGGCCCTTACGGATCCAAGAAATATCGTCACCAACGCACCATACTTTGTAGCCCTTTTCCTGATAGAGAGCAGGTGGGATAAGCATAGCAAGGTTTGTTTTACCACAAGCAGATGGGAAAGCAGCACAGATGTACTTAACCTCACCCTTAGGATTCTGAATACCAAGGATAAGCATATGCTCTGCCTGCCAGCCTTCGTTTTTACCCTGATAAGAAGCAATACGAAGAGCGAAGCATTTTTTACCAAGAAGAACGTTTCCGCCGTAACCTGAGTTAACAGAGATAATTGTGTTATCTTCAGGGAACTGACAAATCCATCTCTTTTCAGCGTCGATGTCGCAACGGCAGTGGAGACCACGTACCCAGTCTTCGCTATCGCCGAGAACTTCTAATACTGATGTACCTACTCTTGTCATGATAACCATGTTGAGTACAACATAGATAGAGTCTGTAAGCTCGATACCAACTTTTGCGAATGGTGAACCTACAGGGCCCATTGAATAAGGGATAACATACATTGTTCTGCCCTTATAGCTGTCTTTTGCAATATCATAAAGCATTTCGTATGCTTTTTCTGGGTCCATCCAGTGGTTTGTTGGACCTGCATCTTCTTCGTTCTTTGAGCAGATAAGAGTTCTGTCTTCAACACGAGCAACGTCGTTAACAGCTGTTCTGTGAAGGTAGCAATCAGGAAGAAGCTCCTGGTTAAGCTTAATAAGCTCGCCTGTTGAGCAAGCCTGTGCTCTTAATTCTTCAATCTGTTCTTTTGAACCGTCAATCCATACGATTTTGTCGGGCTTTACAAGCTCAACCTTTTCATCAATCCAGGAAAGTACGCTTTTGTTTGTGGTTAATGCTGACATTAGTATAACCTCCTGTAAATTTAATTTAATAAATTTAATCCAAAATAACCTATTTTGTAATCGTTATCATTTTACAATAAATTACACCTAAAAGCAAGAGTATTTTACAAAATATTGTGATTTTTTTAACTAAAGTTTCAATATATTGAATATGAAAATATCGTTAGTATATATATTATGAAAAATGCCCCTGAATATTCTGTGATATTCAAGGGCAATTGTGTTATTTTACATATTTGTCAACAAATTTAAATACTGCAGGCCAATAAATTTCAGGGTGTACAAGGTGAGCTTCAGCGTGTTCAGCATCAGGAATAGAAACTTTTTCTTTCTCGCATGCCGCTGCGTTATAGTTAAGGTCCATCATTCTGTATGGAACAAACTCATCTTTTTCTCCATGAAGGAAGATAGTAGGTGTTTTTGATTTTTGCAACTGCTTTAAGCTGGATGCCTCTTTGAAACCATATCCGCCGAAAATTTTACTTACAAGACTTGCTGAATGAAGGGTAGGGAATGCGTGGAGATGATATGTAGCTTTAAGTTCGTTTTTGAATTCATCCCATACTGTTGAGAATCCACAGTCTGCAACGCAGCATTTTACGTTGAACGGGAGATTTTCGCCTGTAGCCATCATAACAGTTGCCGCACCCATAGAAACGCCGTGAAGAACAATTTTTATTTCGCTTCCATAAACGCTGATAAGATACTGTATCCAGTCAACAACGTCAAGTCTGTCAAGCCAACCCATTGAAATGTGCTGGTGTTCACTCATATCGTGTCCTCTGAGGCAAGGAAGAAGAACATTGTAACCTCTTTCATAATAGTGGAGAGCGTAGCTACCCATACCTTTTGGTGAACTTGTATAACCATGAACGCAAACAAGCCACTTATCTGTCGGCTCTTTTTGTTTAACAACAAGACCGTGTATGGAAGTGTTTTTTCTGTTTTTAATTACAATGTGTTCATAATCCTGTGTATCAACCCATGCGTCGCCTTCAGTTCTTAGAATATTTGCAGGGAGTGTAGGGTCTGTAGGGTTTTTCTTTTCTTCAATTTCCTTTTTCTTATCAGAAAATGTTTTTGATACGCGGGTGAGAACGAAAGCGTTCATTCCAACTCCGATACTTGTGAAAATACCTGCTGCACCTAACAATGCTTTTGCTGATTTTTTCATTAACACACAACCTTTCCACATATATTATCAATTATTATACATTACTTTAAAATAAAAATAAACATAATTTTGAAATTTTTTGTTGTTTTATATACATTATTCTGTTATAATCATTAAAAGTTTATAATGTTTTTTTATGTCCTGATTTTACGGAGGGGTATATATGGCTAACGATGTAGTTTTTAAGAGCAAAGCCTTCGGTGGTTTTGATAAAAACGAGGTTATGGATTTTGTTAATAAAATCCTTGAAGAAAAAGCAAGTCTTGATAAAAGACTTTCAGAAAGCAACGCGAAGTTTGCGCAGGTTAATTCTCAGTTATTCGAACTTAAAAGAACTATAGAAGAAAATGATGATATCAAGTCTGAACTTGAAAGCGTTAAAGCCTCTCTTGCTGAGGCGCAGAATGAGCTTTCGTCAAAAACTGAGCAGATTGAAGCGCTCAACACTCAAATCAGCGAGAAGAATACAGAAATTGAATCTCTTAATAGTCAGTTGAGTGAAACAGTAACAAGCGATGAGGTTCAGGCAGAGCTTGATTCATTGCGTGCAGAGGTTGCAAGATTAAAGGTTGAAGCAGAAAAGAAAAAAGATCTTGAGCGTCAGGTTGGCGCTGCAATGCTCGATGCTCGTATTCATTCTGAGGAACTTGTTGAAGAGGCTAAAGAAAAAGCCAATGCAGTAACAAAATCAGTTTATACAGCTATTGGTGAAACAGCTCTTAAAATAGATGATCTTTCAACAGGTATAGGCGAAATCGCAAGAAGCTTTACAAAGTCTGTTGAAGAGGTTGAATTAAGAATCAAGGCTCTTACAGGCGATATGAGCAAAACTGCTCAGCTTCTTATTTCAGATAGTGGTATAATTTCTGATTCCAACGAAGTTGAGCCACAGATTGAATATGATTTTGCACCTATTGTTGATGTTGAGCCTGAAATTACCATCAATCCTGCAGATTATGGCGTAGAAGATGTAGGTAATATTGATTTTTCTAACGAGCAGATTGACGAATGAGCGAATATAAACTTAACACAGAGAATATAAATGAGTGGGTGAGTAAGCTTTCTGCAGGAGACAGAGTTCTTCTCAGTGGAATAGTTTACACAGCGCGTGATGCTGCCCACAAAAAATTAACTGAGCTTGTTTCTCAACAAAGTACATTACCTTTCAATATTGAAAATTCTGTTGTGTATTTTGCAGGACCTACACCTGCTAAAGATGGGCTTAAAATAGGTAGCATTGGTCCTACAACATCATCAAGAATGGATAAGTTTTCTCCTCTTATGCTTTCTTTAGGACAAAAAGCTATGATTGGTAAGGGTGGCAGAAGTAAAGATGTCATTGATGCTATAAAAGCAAATGGCGCAGTTTATTTTGCTGCTATTGGTGGAGCAGGCGCTCTTTATTCAAAGTGTGTTGAAGAATGTGAAGTTGTTGCTTTTCCTGAACTAGGATGCGAATCAGTAAAAAAACTCATAGTAAAAGATTTTCCTCTTCTTGTTGCGATAGACAGTAAGGGTGAATCACTATATAAATAAATGAGGTGCTCTTGAAAAAGTCGTATGATTATTTCAAGACGTTGAAAGAAATGTCCGTAGCCATTGGTTGTGCTTTTAAAAATATGGTTCGGACAAATGAATTTAATGCGGAATTAATCCGCTTTTCAGGATTAAAATGGGAATTATCAAATAATCTTTTTAATGAATTCGTTGCGCCTATTGAGCGCAACGATATTTATAACTTATCCCATTGTTTGAGTAATGAAATGTATTTTATTTCTAAATTAAACAATGTTGTTGCGTTAGTTGATATAAAAGAATTCTCTTTTATTGAATCTGTTTGCAGTGCCTTTGATATGCAGAATAATGTTATTGATTATTTTTCTGATTTAAAGAATCCCACAAGAACATTAAAGTATATAAACGAAACAAAGGCTACGCTTAATGGCGTTAATACAAGTATAGTTTTATCAATTAAAAATTGTCTTAAATCAACTGAACAACCATTACTCAAATATGCGGTTATTAGTGGCTTTTTTGATATTTACAAATCAATAGATGAAACATTTTCAGAAATACAAAGGGTAGTAATAAATAATAATTAGGGAAGTATATATGAATTTTACAGATTTAAGAAGAAAATTAATTGAAAAAGAATTTTCAAGAATGAATGATATGCAGAGAAGAGCTGTTTTTCAGGCTAATGGTGCAGTTCTTATTCTTGCAGGTGCAGGCTCAGGAAAAACAACTGTTCTTGTAAACAGGATTGCATATCTCATAAAATACGGTAACGCGTACCATTCTGATTTTTCTTACAGAGTACCTACAGAAAATGATTGCGCTTTGCTTGAGAAGTGTATAAACGAGGGCGGAGAAATACCCTTTGATATTCAAGGTCTTTTAAGCGTAGATGCGCCTCAGCCATGGCAGATTCTTGCAATTACATTTACAAACAAAGCTGCCAACGAGCTTAAAGAGCGTCTTACAACTATGCTTGGCGAAAAAGGTAATGATGTATGGGCAAGCACTTTCCATTCCTGTTGCGTGCGTATTCTTCGCCGTGATAGCGATAGAATAGGCTTTTCGAAGCATTTTACTATTTACGATACAGATGATTCAAGGCGCGTAATGAAAGAGGTTTTACGTGTTCTTGATATTGATGAAAAACGTTTACCTGTAAAATATGTTCTTTCTCAGATAAGCAAAGCTAAAGATTCTCTCATTACACCTGAAGAATATTGTGATGCTGCAGGCTATGATATTAACAAAAAAATGATAGGACAGGCCTTTGTTAAGTACGAAGAAATGCTTAACAAAGCCGATGCTATGGATTTTGACGATATTATAGTAAATACAGTTAAACTCTTAAAAGAGAACCCTGATGTTCTTGAATATTATCAACGCCGTTTCAGGTACGTTATGGTTGATGAGTATCAGGATACAAACCATGCTCAGTATGTGCTTACCACTCTTCTTGCTGGTGGATACCGCAATATCTGTGTTGTTGGTGATGATGATCAGAGTATATATAAATTCCGTGGTGCTACAATAGAAAATATTTTATCCTTTGAAAATCAGTTTGAGGAAACTGCGGTTATTCGTCTTGAGCAGAATTACCGTTCAACATCAGTTATTCTTGATGCTGCTAATGCAGTTATTAAAAACAATCAGGGCAGAAAAGGTAAAACGCTCTGGACTGAAAAAGACGGCGGAGAAAAAATAACATTCAAAGTATTATCGGATGAACGCGACGAAGGTCGCTATGTTGCGGATGAAATTCTTAACGCAGTTGCAACAGGAAGAAGTCTTTCTGATTTTGCAATCCTTTACAGAACTAATGCCCAATCAAGCAGTATTGAGCGTTCATTAGTGTATAATGGTGTGCCATACAAAATTTTTGGTGGTCATAAATTCTATGACCGAAAAGAAGTTAAAGATGTACTTGCATACCTTTCTGTTATCGCAAACCCTGCAGATACAGTTCGTATGAAGCGTATTATCAATGAGCCTAAAAGAGGTATAGGTGATACTACCATTAATAATGCGTCTTCTATTGCAGACGGTTTAGGTACAACTTTCTATGATGTAATTTCTCACGCGAGTGATTATCCTATGCTTTCAAGAGCATCTGCAAAACTTACAGAGTTTACTAATCTTTTAAATACTCTTGCTGAGTCATTAGAAGAAAAAGATATTCAGGATTTCTACGACGATGTTATAACAAAAACAGGTTATATGGAGTCTTTGGACCTGGATAAAGAAACAGCAGATGAGCGTAAGCAGAACGTTATGGAGCTTCTTGCAAACCTTGTAAGATATATGGAAGAAAACGAGGGTGGCACACTTTCTGGCTTCCTTGAAGAAGTTGCTTTGATGACCGATATTGATAATTACAATGCAGATGCAGAATCAGTTGTCATGATGACTCTTCACTCAGCTAAAGGTCTTGAATTTCCTGTTGTATTTATCGTTGGTGTTGAAGAAGGTCTTTTCCCTGGCAACCAGGTTATGTATGACCCTTCCGAACTTGAAGAAGAAAGAAGACTTTGCTATGTAGGTATTACAAGAGCAAAGGAAAAGCTATACATAACTAACGCCCGTTCAAGAATGATATACGGCAATACGAGCCTTACAAGGCCATCACGTTTTGTTTCCGAAATACCCGAAGATTTACTCGACGCTGTCCGTAACGAGCCTCAGCATACCTTCTACGGCGGATATTCGCAAAGTAGCGGTTATGGTCAGAGTTCATTTGGCGGTACACGTTCCTTTGGTGGCTCTTCTGGTGGCGATTATCAAAGAAACAGACCTGCTCAGAGTAAACCTCAGACATCCGCTAGCGGATTTTCACGAGGTGGCTTCAGTGGTGGTTTCGCTTCCTCTAAAACTGAATCTGTAAGCCTTGATTTTAAGGTAGGCGACAGGGTAGAGCATAAAACATTTGGACAAGGTCTTATTATAAGTGCAAAAGCCGTTGGTGGCGATATGGTGCTTGAAATTGCCTTTGATGATGTAGGTACAAAGAAGGTTATGGCCAAGGTTGCTAAACTTGAAAAGATATAAAAATAAACTGCATTCGATTGTTAACTATATCGAATGCAGTTTTTTATTATATTTCTCTGAATGGTGATGCTATTCCCGAAAGCCTGAAGTTTACAACTTCGCGTGAACGATTGAATCTATATATACTGAAAACAAGGCCAACACCAACATATAAGCAAAGTGTACTTGAACCACCTGCGCTGAAGAAAGGAAGGGTGATACCAATAACCGGAAGAAGCATAAGCACCATACCAACATTGATAACCACCTGTGCGGCAATAATTGCTGCCATTCCGTAGCATATCATTTGAGTTGAAAACTCTCTGGTGTTCTTACCTATTTTAATCATTTCAAAGCAAATAAGGAAAAGAAGAGCTAATGTGATTATACAACCTAAAAAGCCTGTTTCTTCACCAATGGCGGTGAAAATCATATCATTTTCCTGTTCAGGAACAATGCCGTTCTGAGTATATGTTCCTTTGAAAATTCCTTGACCAAAGAAACCGCCTGAGCCCAACGCATTAAGTCCTTTTAACTGCTGATAAGCTTCATCTGCAAATTCTTCTGGTCTGAAAAGTGCGAGGAATCGTGTTCTTTGATATTCGCTGAAAACAAACATCCATACAAGAGGCGAGGCAGCGAGAGCGAGAATTCCGCCTGCTGCAAAGAAACCGATATGCAATCCTGCGAAATAAAGCATAGCAATTGTTATAAAAACGAAAACAAGAGCAGAACCCATATCACCGGTCAAAACAACAAGACCGATAGGGATAACAGCGTGAACACCTAAAAGTAATAATGACTTAAAGTCATTGATTTTATCTTTTAATAATTCAAGATGCATGGAAAAGGTTATAACAAAACCGATTTTAACAAGCTCCGAGGTCTGGAAATAAACCGTTCCGAATTTAAGCCAGCATTTTGAGTCTGGTCGTGCTTCAGGCGCGGCACCAAAAATCAGTGTTATAATCATCATAACAATACAAACAATACCAATAATCGGCCATAGCTTCGTTACAAATTCATAGTCAATAGCAGAAATTACTAAAGCTATAACAATACCGAGCACTGCTGCAACAATCATAACGACTGCATCTCTGAATATTGTCTGACCGTCTTCTAGCATAAAGCGTGTTGAACTGTGGACCATAAGAATCCCGTAAATTGAAGCGGCAGTTATTAAAAAAAGAAGAAACTTATTAGTTTCGTCCGTAAACTGTTTTATTAAAGGAAAAATTTTCCTCAAGGCAACTTGCCCCCTTGATTTTATCTTCTATAATTGGTATTATACATATATTATAAATCAATTTCAAGTGTTTTGATTTTTTGAGGTGCTTATGGTAGAAGTTGTATCAAATTCACCTGCGCAGACGGAAGAATTTGCAAAAAAATTAGGTTGCGTTCTATCGGGCGGTGAAACTGTTGCATATTTTGGTGGCCTTGGTATGGGGAAAACACGCTTTACTGCAGGACTTGCCAAGGGTATGGGTATAAATGAAGATGTTTCAAGTCCTACATTTTCGCTTGTTCATGAATATCATGGCGATAAAGTTCTTTATCACTTTGATATGTACAGAATAACAACCTTTGACGATTTGTGTTCAACAGGCTTTTTCGATTATCTTGACTGGGGTGGCGTGCTTGCAGTTGAGTGGAGCGAAAATATAGAGAACGCTCTACCTGAAGATAAACTTATTAAGATTGAAATTATGCGCGGCGAAACAGACGACCAGCGTATATTAAGAATGAGTGGTGATACTGTTTATGAAAATTCTTGGCGTTGAAAGCTCTGCAACTGCGGCAAGCGTTGCAGTTTATAGTGATGGTAAAATAATAGCCCAGAGTTTTTCAAATACAGGGCTCACTCATAGCCAGACTCTTTTACCTATGGTTGAAGATACATTGAAAACCGCAAATATTTCTTTAAGTGATGTTGATTATCTTGCAGTTTCAAATGGTCCTGGCTCATTTACAGGTGTTCGTATAGGCGTTTCGGCTGTAAAGGGGATGGCTCAACCTTTAGAAATTCCTTGTATTGAAGTTTCAACTCTTGAAGCAATTGCCAAGCCTCTTGAAAATTCAAGTTGCCTTGCGGTGTCTGTTATGGATGCTCGTTGTAATCAGGTTTATACAGCTCAGTTTGATTGCTTGGGTGGTTTCAATCGTGTTACAGAAGATGAAGCAATAACTATTGATGAATTAGTTGAAAAATTAAAAGATGTAAACAAACCT
The DNA here is from genome assembly GCA_045614765.1 of Acutalibacteraceae bacterium. Classification (GTDB taxonomy): domain Bacteria; phylum Bacillota; class Clostridia; order Oscillospirales; family Acutalibacteraceae; genus DTU089. Next base: position 88,138 of record JAZLDN010000057.1, on the reverse strand, counting down.
ATTGTTTTAATTGGTGATGGTACTCAGGTCGCTTTTAATAAATTGAAGGATATGTTAAGTGATATTTATACTGCATCCCCATCGATACGCTATCAAAGTGCTTCTAGCGTTTGTCTTATTGCTGCAGAGAGAATTTCAAATGGAGATAACGGAGTGAATGCTCATTCTGTTTTACCAAATTATCTCCGTCTTTCTCAGGCAGAAAGAGAATTAAAAAACAAGAATAAATAATAAAGGAGATATATTATGTTAGCATTAGCATCAGACCACGCAGGTTTCCCACTTAAAGAGGAGATTAAAGCATACCTTGACGAAAAGGGTGTTGAATATATTGATTGTGGAGCAGAATCAACAGCATCTGTTGACTATGCTCAGTATGCACAGAAGGCTTGCCTTAAAGTAACAAGTGGTGAGGCAGATAAAGCAATCCTCTGTTGTGGTACAGGTATAGGTATTTCTATGGCAGCAAACAAGGTTAAAGGTATCAGAGCTGCTTGTTGTTCAGATTATTTCAGTGCAAAGTTTACACGTCTTCATAACGATGCAAATGTACTTTGCATGGGCGCACGCGTAATTGGTGCTGGCCTCGCTTGTGAACTTGTTGATGTTTTTGTTAATACCGAATTTGAAGGTGGCAGACATCAACGCAGAGTCGACCAGATTCATGCCATTGAAAACGGCGAAATTTTGTAATGAATAAAATCAAAACTTTTCTATTTAAGAAAAGGAAAATATCGCGTAATTTTCTGATTGGTTTTATCGCATTTTGTTTGTGCTTTTCTTGTTTTCTCGTCTATGATAATTTTTCTTTAGATATTGAAAAAATCAAAATTGAGGATACCAAAGCAGAAAATTTGAAAGGCTTAAAAATAGCGCATATTTCAGATTATCATAACAGAAAATCTGAAATAACTAATAAAGCTATTTTTAAAGCTCTTGATGAAGAAAAACCAGATTTGATTTTGATTACAGGAGATTTGATTGATAAAAGCAAAACGGATATCGATACATCGCTTTCCTTTGTTTCTGAACTATGTGAATATACATCTGTTTATTACGTTACAGGTAATCACGAATGTAATGTCAGTATTGAAGATCAAGGTGCTTTTGATGACATGATTAAAAGTCTTAAAGATATAGGTGTTTTTGTCTTAAGACAAAGTAGAGAAAGCATTACATTACCAAACGGTTCAAAGGTTAATATCTACGGCATAGATGATCCATATTTCCACTGTTCATATAGTTATGAAATTGGTGGTGCATCAGCTGCACTTTGCGAAGGTTTTAAGATTGATAAGAATGAATATAATATTCTTCTTGCTCATCATCCTGAACAACTTCCTGTTTACGCGGAGTATGGTTTTGATTTAGTCTTTTCGGGACACGCCCATGGCGGTCAGGGAAGAATAATCAATCAAGGTTTAATTGCTCCTGACCAAGGTTTTTTCCCTGAATATACAGGTGGAGAATATAAAGAGGGTAATACAACACTGATTCTTAGCAGGGGAATCGGCAATAGTATTATTCCTGTCAGAGTTTTTAATAAACCACATCTTGTATTCGTTGAATTTTAAAAGCGTATTCACCTTTAACAGGTGAATACGCTTTTTTTATCTTTTGGCATTTATTCCTTTTGCACTGTAGGTTGAAACATATGAACCGCTATATGCTTTAACGGTGTATGTGTATGTTGTTCCTTTTTTTGCAGTTGAATCAGTAAAGCTTTTGCTTGTTGACTTACCAATATACGCCCATTTCCCGTTTTCTGTTTTCCTATAAACGTAGTAACCGCCGGCGCCTTGAACTGCATTCCACTTAATTTTTATGCCTTTACTTGATGTGTCATAGTCATAAAGATTTGGTGTTTTAAGACGTTTGTATTTTACGCCTGTAGTATTATATGCAGAATGGTAACCTTCTGAGCTGTATGCTTTAACTGTATAGATATATGTTTTGCCTGCAGAGGCTTTTGTATCAGTAAATGTTGTACCCGTTGTTTTTCCAAGATATTTCCAATTTTTGCCTTCTTTTCTGTAAACGAAATATCCTTGGGCACCATTTAGTTTGTTCCATTGGATTTTAATACCAGAGTCTGTATTTAATGGTGTTTTCAATGTTGGTGCATTAAGTCTTTTAATAGTAACTCCATTAAAATAAAAACCTGAAACTGTATTGTTTCTGCAAGCTTTGATTCTATAAGAGTAAGTAAGACCGTTATATACATTTTTATCAGTATATGTTGTTGATGTTGAACGACAATAATACTGATAATTTCCGTTTCCTACTTTTTTATAGATATAGTAAGCTGTTGCGCCTTGCACTTTGTTCCATGAAAGTGTTATGCCATCTGCATTGTTTGTAGCTGCTTTGAATTTTGGTGCTTTAAGATACTGTATAATGCTACCGTTTTTGTTATAATTGGAATAACCTGCTTCGTTTACTGCTCTTACGGTATAATAATACCAATATCCGTTATCGACATCTGTATCTACAAAAACCGTAGAGCTTGTAGTGCAAAGATAAATCCAATTTCCGTGAGGTGAGTGGCGATAAATACGATATGAGTCTGCGCCTGAAACTTTATTCCAAATTACTTTTACGCCATCTTCTGTATTAATAATTGTGTTTATAACGGGTATATCGCATTTTAATTGTGGAATTGTTTTAGTTTGAGTAACATCACCGCACACAGTACATTTTTTATATTCTTCACCAGGTTCTACAGCTGATGTTGCTTTAGCTACGAACCAAGCTCCTTCTGTGTGGCCATAAGGCTCTATGTTTGGTATTACATGCTTTGCTCCGCAATCGCATGTTGTTATTGTTGCACCATATTCATCACATGTTGGGGAAGTGGTTTCTGGATATTTGTAGACGTGGGAATGATTAACAAGCGAATCGTTTTCCCACAATTGTACGTAATTTATGCTGTTTGAAGCATCGTTTTTGATAACATCAAATTCAAAATCACATTCATAAATCGTACTAATATCATTTCCTGTAAAAGTTGAATCAACAAAGTGTGAATCGAATTTTCCGATTTCTTTGCTATCGACATAAACTGTAAAGGTGTTAACGCCGGTTATGCTATATGAATTTATGATTTTGTATGTGTGTGAAATACTTGTGTCGATGTTGCAAGATTTTAGGTTAATACCATAAACATCGTCAGGTGAATCGTTGTTGCTTAACCCTAAGATGTTGTTTTCGCAATCCAACATAATATTATAGCCGTTTTTACTGTTGGTACCGAGAATCGTTGTCTTATTACTCAAGCTATCAACTGTATTGAAAACAACAGACCAAGGCTTATCATAGCAAAGTATCGCAGGAGTCTGCATAGTTATATCGCCATTTTCGCTATGAGAGAGGTTGTTGGTATAGTTTTCGTTTTGAGCAATATTTATTAAGATGTCGCCATTTTTTTCAAAACGATAATTATGGAATTGTCTGTTAACATCTGTTACTGTTGCTGTAATAGTTACATTGTCTTTAACTTCTGGAATAAATATTTTATTATGGTTTACAACAGATTCTGTAATATCTGTTGTACCCATAGTAACTGTTATATTATAATTGCCGTATTTTAATTGAGAAAAAGAACATTTAAATCCACTGTCAGAGGATATGTTTTTTAATAATCCCTCGTTTACAATAACATCTTTTAAATCGTAAGATATATTGTATGCGTCATTACCGTTCATATAACGGCTGTTTTTATAAATGGATGATAAAAAAGCATTTGATATTGCATCCATTCCTTTTTTATTAGGATGAATGTAGCCATCACTATAATATCTGTTGAGTATTCTTGTGTTTTCTGTAAAACCGCTATCGTTATATAAATCAACGATAAAGCAATTGAAATATTCCGCTATCTTAATAATCGATTTATTAAAACTTTCTGTAACACCATTATCGCTGCTGTTTTCCGTTATTCTCGGTAAAGATGTAAAACAATAAATCTCTGCATTTTTATATGTACTTTTGATTTTGTGAAGCATAATTGCATAAGCCTCACAAGATGTGTAAGGCTTTGCGTAAACAGTTTTTCCGTTAGATGCTTTTATGAGCGCATCAAAATTTATATCATCAAATGAACCTAATCGTGATTTATGGTAGGAAATATCATTTGTACCCATATAAACGGCAATAATATCAGGTTCCTGTCCTGCATTTTCACCGGTATTATCGTGTAGGTTATATGGTCTTGTGAGATAACCAAGCTCGTCATTGTCTGAAAAAGGGGAGAAGATTGTTGTACCTGAATATGAATTATTAACCAATATTTCTGCACCTAAAGCTTTTGATGCTTTAATCCACCAGGTATCGTTTAAAGTAACATCTGTTCTGCCATCAGTGTAATAAACACGATTGTTTTTGATAGTTGTATTAGATGTATCTGCAGCCAAACCGGAAGAAGCGTTAGCATATGTGCTTATACTATCGCCAAGAATAGATATTGTTTTATTATTAAATCCATTCAGTTGCTCGGTTTCTTCTTGTGCTGATACTGCTGGAGAAAAAGTTAAGAAGAAAATTGATATGCATAATAAATGTAAAAGCGTGTTCTTTATTATTTTCATTATAATAACTTTCCCTCCTTGTTTTTGCCAACTTAATTTCGCGAGAACATATTTTACTCTAAAACAACATTAAAATCAATAGTTTTTACTTAATGTTTACAATTAAAAAACCTTCATCCCTTTTTTGTTGGGATGAAGGTTTTTGCTTTAAGATTTTAAAGCTCTTTCAAGCCATATTGAAGCAATCTCAATTGCAGCATACATTCCGTTTTTATCGGAACTTTTTTCAATAGCAGCAAGAGGATTTGCTTCTCTGGTATTAACTAACTGAACCTTAACCTTATCAGCGATCTTAACGCCGTGAACCTCGTGTGATTCAACAACGGAAAGAAGGGTAACATAAGGGTCGTTAATATCACCATAGTAAATTGTATTTCCTTTTCTTACAAGAGGTTTACCTTTATAAGTGAGGAAGCTTTTGTTATCTGCCAAAACGGACACTCCTTTTTAACAATCAGCTTTTAAGATAAGATTTAAGAAGAACCTGAAGGAGTTCGTCTCTGTCAATCTTTCTTATAAGGCTGCGAGCATTGTTATGTGTTGTGATATAGGTGGGGTCTTCTGACAGTATATAACCTACAAGCTGACTGGTAGGATTATAACCCTTTTCAACTAAAGAATTATAAACTGAAACAAGAATCTCACGCATTTCCTTTTCGTGCTCATCACTGATTGTGAATTGGATTGTTTTATCTGTCATAGTAACACCTCCTAAATATTATCTTCTATTATATACCAAGATTAATAAAATTACAACATATAATTATTAAGAAAATTTAAATTATGCTCTTAATTCAATGCCTATGTTTTTAAGGTTCTGAAGAATTGTATCAATCCAACCCTGAACTTCTTCCATTTCGAGAGTTCTGTTTTTAGCTGAGAATATAAGACGGATTGTAGCGCTCTTCATGGATTCGTTCTCATATGTGTCAATAACCTTGTAGGACTGAAGTTCTTCAAGACCTAAAGAATTCCAACACTGGCACATATCAGCAAATGTAACGCCTGCTTTAAGAATGAGTGATAAGTCATAGTAGGTTGACTGTTGAGCAGATGGTTCAAAGAAATCAATAGTTGCACCCTTAATATCATCAACGAATGTATCAACATCAATTTCGATACAAACAGCTTTACCAACTTTATCAAGTTTCTGTGCGTTTGTTGGATGGAGAGTATTAAGTGTACCAATAACAATGCCATCGCAAGAAATTTCTGCAGTGTTCTTTGGGTGTTCGTAAGCGTGTGTTGGAGCAACTTTCTTAAGAACAGCATCCTTGTGCTTTATTTGAGTGAAGAGGTTATTTACGAGAGTAACAGCTTTAAAGAATAAATCTTTTTCGCTTGTTGTTTTATCGTAAAGCACAATACCTAAACTTCTGCGCTCGTTAGCAGTTCCATCTGCTTTTATACCCTTAACAACTCTACCAATTTCAAAAATACCGTAGCTTTCGCCATAATCCTTGTTTTCTGAAACAGCCTGGAGGAGAGTTGGAATCATAGAGTTACGAATTGTACCATTATCTGAGCTCTCAATGTTAAGAACCTTAACATTATCCTCAACATCAATACCAAGTTTCTTGTATTTTCTTACGTCGCCCCAGATGTATGAATGAACTTCATGAAGGTTAAAGTGTTTAACAAGAATATCTTTGATTTCATTGCTCTGTGAACGAACAGGGGAGCTGTTAACAGGCTTTAATGGACTTCTTGTTGTAATAATGCTGAAGTTATCGTAACCGTAAATACGAGTGATTTCTTCAATAATATCGGCCTTGATTGTAACGTCCTTTGTAGCTCTGAAGGATGGTACGCTTACTGTGAAATCATCGCCATTTTTCTCAACACCGAAACCGAGAGCTGTAAGTGTTTTAACGATTCTTTCTTCTGTAATATCAATACCTGTGTATTTATCAACATAGGCCTTATTGAATGTGATAGAAATTTCAGGATATTTTCTTACGTATTCGTCTGTAAGCTGAGAAGCTACCTTTGCGCCAGCATCAATGCTCTGCAGAAGGTATGCAAATCTCTTGGCTGCTGTAACAGTCATTTCTGGGTCAAGCATTTTCTCGTATGTTGCAGAAGCATCTGTACGAAGACCAAGTCTTGATGATGATTTACGAACGCTTACACCATCAAAGTTTGCACATTCAAGAACAACAGAATCTGTGTCACCAACAATTTCTGAATCAAGACCACCCATAATACCTGCAATCGCAACAGGTGTTGAGCCATTCTGGATAAGAAGTGTATCTGTAGTAATGTCGCGCTCTGTATTATCAAGAGTAGTAAACTTGCAGTCTGCCTTTGGTGTATCAACAACAATTTCGTCAATCTTGTTTGCATCAAAAGCATGAGTTGGCTGACCCATTTCAAGCATAATGTAGTTTGTGAGGTCAGCAAGAAGATTAATGCCTCTCATACCGCAGTAGTAAAGTCTGATCTGCATTGCCAATGGACTTACATTCTTTGTGATGTTATCCATCTTAACGCAAGAATATCTGTAAACAAGGTCAGGACGGTTAACAGTAACATTTATTTTTTCATCGCCATCATAAGCAAGGTCTGAGAGAGGGAGTGGCTTCAATGGTCTGTCTGTAAGTGCTGCAAATTCGCGGGCAATTCCGTAATGACCCCAAAGGTCAGGACGGTTTGTAAGAGATTTGTTATCAACCTCAAAAATTATATCATCAATAGGGTATATGTCCTTTAAATCTGTGCCGTTAGGAACATCAACATCAATTTCCATAAGGCCTGATTTATCATCTGAAAGACCAAGCTCAAATGCTGAGCAGCACATACCTTCAGATTCATAGCCTGCAACAGTAGCAAGAGTAATATCGCCAGCTGGTACGCGTCCGCCTGCCTTAACAAAAGCAATTTTCATGTTTTCGCGAACATTAGGTGCACCGCAAACAACATTGTAAATTCTATCGCCGCCATCAACCTTGAGAAGATGAAGTTTTTTTGAGTTCGGGTGGTTTTCAATTGAAAGAATTTCACCAACAACTACATTTTTTATATCTTCACCTTTAACAATAATGTCTTCAACCTCTGCTGTTGCAAGAGTGAAGCTATTAATGAGTTTTTTAATATCAAGACCTTCGAGATCAACATATTCTTTTATCCAATTAATTGATACAAACATTTATTTGACCTCCTTTTCTGGCTCAACGAAAGTTTTATTTTCAAACTGTGAAAGTGCCTTAAGATTACAGCTATTAAATACACGGATATCTTTAACGCCGTATCTCATCATAGCAAGTCTTGTAAGACCAAGACCGAAAGCAAAGCCTGTGTATTTTTCAGGGTCGATTCCTGCAGCAGATAAAACATTAGGATGAATCATTCCGCAAGGGCAAAGCTCAAGCCAGCCTGAATCCTTACAGGATGGGCAACCTTTACCGCCACAGATAGCGCACTGGATATCAAGCTCAAAGCCAGGCTCAACGAATGGGAAGAAGCCAGGACGAAGCCTTACAGTAATATCTCTTTGAAAAACCTCTGAAAGCATAGTTTTCATAAAGTAGATAAGGTTTGAAATTGAAATATCCTTATCAACCATAACACCTTCCATCTGGAAGAATGTGTTTTCGTGGCAAGCATCGATTTTTTCATTTCTGAAGCATCTGCCAGGGAAGATAGCTCTTATTGGCTTTCCTGCTTCAAGGTCTTCCTTATATTTGATGTAAATAGCATTCTGCGCTGCAGATGTGTGTGTTTTAAGAAGCTGATTTGTGCTGAGGTAATATGTATCCTGCATATCACGAGCGGGGTGGTGCTTTGGAATGTTGAGGGCCTCGAAACAGTGATAGTCATCAACTATTTCGTCGTAGTCTTCAATTGCAAAGCCCATGCTTGCAAAAATATCCTCAACCTCACGCTGAATGAGAGTAATTGGATGGTATGAACCCTTATCCTCTGAAACAGGAAAGGTTACATCATAATCTTCAGCAGAATCAATGAGCTTCTGCTCTTCAATCTTCTGAAGTTCTTCCTTTTTCTCTGCAATTGTTACCTCAATAAACTGTTTAACATCGTTTATTATCTGGCCTGCCTCTTTTTTCTGCTCATTAGGTACATTTCTTAATTCTCCCATAAGAGAAGAAATAGGTCCTTTTTTGCCCAAGAACTCAATTCTTAACTGTTCAAGTTCGGCAGAAGCAGATGCACTGTTTACTTTTTCGGTAAACTGTTCTTTTAACTGTTGTGCCTTTTCAAGCATTTTTTTCACTCCTAAATATATTTTTGAAAAATTATAACCTTAGTTTATGAGTCGCAACTAAAGCAAAGTTGAGGGACTATATTCTGTGGTTTTTTAGCAAAAAAATAAAGCCCCCATCCCAAAAGGGACGAAGACAAACTCCGCGGTACCACCCTTATTTTTGCATTAGAGCAAACACTCTTTAGTAATGTAACGGTTACACCCGTCGCAACCTACTTTGAGTTCAGCCGCGCCGCTCACAAGTGAACTTCAAGAAATTTTCCGACAGTATGCTTTCAGCCTGAGGCATACCTCTCTGCAGACATCTTTTTTCTTTACTCTCTTGCTCATAGCGTTTTTGAAATTATACCATACCTTTTTCCTTTTTTCAATGCTTTTTATAGCAAAAAATGCTTTACAAAAGTGAATTATATGGTAAAATATAAACAATAAACTTGTTTTGGAGGGTAATATGAGCGAAATTAAACTTGGTGTTCAGCTGTTCACTCTTCGTGATAAATGTCAGACTGCTGAGGATTTTGATAACACATTAAATTTTCTTAATAGTATAGGTTGTAATGTAATCCAGATTTCTGCTATTGGGCCTATTCATCCTGAAAAAGTAGCTGAGATTGTTGATAAATATAAAATGGAGGTTTGTGTTACCCATAAACCATACGACAGAATGAAAAACGATTTAGATGCCCTTATTCATGAGCATGATTTAATTCATTGTAAGAATATCGGTCTCGGTGCAATGCCCGGCAATATTCATGAATCCTATGAAGGTGTTACTGGTTTTATCGCTAAGTGTAATGAAATTGGCGCTAAAATGAAAGCACAGGGTAAGCAGCTTTGTTACCATAATCATGCTTTTGAATTCGAAGTATATGATGGTGAACGTACATTTGAAAGGCTTATAAATGAAACCACTGCTGTTACACTCCACTTTATTCCTGATACATATTGGATGCAGGTTGGTGGCGTTAATCCCGCAGAGTATCTGAAAAAACTTGCAGGTAGGGTAGAGGTTTGTCATTTTAAAGATATGCGTATTGTTAATAATACGCAACGTTTTGCAGAGTGTGGAACAGGCAATATCGATCTTGGTGCTTGCTATAGGTCCTGTAAAGAAATTGGCGTTAAATATATTGTTATTGAACAAGATTTGTGCTATGAGAAAGATGTTTTCGATTCTGTAAAAATAGGATTTGAAGGCTTAACGCGAATAGCTAGTGAAAACAAATAAATTCGGAGGATTTTTTATGTCAATTTTAAAGAAAGCTCTTTTTGTTGTAATTTTTGTTGTTGCAGTTCTTATTGTACCAAGTATTATTCTTCTTTTAACTGTTGATGCTTCAAGCGGTTTCGGTGTATATGTTATAGTTTTCGGTATAATTCTTTTTTCTGTTTTTGGTTATATAATCGCAAGCTTGCGTTCTCTCTCAAAAGAGGTTAAAGATGCTGTTGAAGAAATGAAAATGCAGAATGCTGCAATTGCATATAAGCTTACAAATTCACCTGCACCAAGCGCTCAGGTTGAAAATAACAATGTCGAAGAAGTAAAAGATACTTCCAATGTAAACCTTAACCCTGCAGAACCACTTACAATCAATGGTAAGGTTGTAAGCAGCGAATCAATAGGGGATTTTAATTAAGAAATTAAAACAGTGCTTAGTTAACAACTAAGCACTGTTTTTTAGTTAATAACAAGAGTAAGATTGCTCATTGGATATGAGCAACAAGGGTGAATTATTCCATAGCCGGAATCTGCAAGGCGTCTGTTATCCACACCATTAGGAATAAACACGTTTCCTTTCAGGAGCTTTGAGCGGCAGAATCCGCATTCACCTGAACGACACATGGCAGGAGCTGCTATTCCTTCACGTTCAAGGGCCACAAGAAGTGTTTCTTCTGAAGCGCAAGGGATTGTTGCGATTAATTCCCCATGTTTAATAACTTTACAGAGGAATGTTAATCCTTTTGCATTTTCAGGGAAATCCTGTAATGCAGAAGGGTTTTCTATTTGTCCGCTCAAACCGAAACGTATATATTTATTTTCTAACTTCAGTTCGGCAATCTGAGGAAGAACCCTGTTATATAATGAGGTTGAGCCTGAAACAAAAACACTGTATTTTCCAGCTGGAGCATATTTATCAATCAAGGTTTTTGTTATAAATCCTCGTTCTTTTTTCAAAACATGCTCATCACTTAAAACGTAAATAATATTGAAATTATCAGTTTTTTGAGAAAGCTCATCAAAACGTTCAGCCATAATAGCTTCGCGTTCTTTTCTTGCTGAATATAACAATGTAAGGTTTGCATTAAGTGTTCCGTCTGCAATAGCCTCTGCAATTGAAAGAAAAGAGGAAACACCATCGTTATCGCATACACCAACAATATTCTTAGCGTCTCTTAATGGTTGATAATAAAAATTACCAAATGGCGCAGATGCATTGATTTTTGTTCCTTTTCGCCAGTTACTGAAAATGTATTGTGATACAAAACCATTGAGTTTCTTTTTTACTATAATTACATATTCATCATCAAGAGAGCGCTCAGGCGAGGAGCAGAGTGTGTATGGTCTTGATAATATCAAGCCATTTATATTAAAAGTAATACTAATGCTCTGACCTGTACGGAAATAAGCTAATTTTGCTGTACCATATTCAGTATCAGGCTCTAAAACATATGCGCGTACATTTTTAGCTATCTCGGCAACTTGCTTAACTTTAAGGTTCTGGTTCTGTGGATGAAGAAAGTTAGCAGTTGAGTTAACCGCGTAATTAGCTTTGATAGGGGCATCAGGTGCTTCATTGATGATGCCTTTTCGTAAAAGTGGTAATTCTTTAAAGTTTCGCGTATCTTTGAAGCTTGAGCGAATTTTAATTTTTTTATTCACTTTTGGCACCCCTTTCTTCAGCAATATCAGCAAGCGTAGCGAAAGCTGTGTTACGACCTGTTGCAATTGCGTTATGAAGACCAGCCAATTGTGTGCCCCAACCTCCACAGAATCTTAAACCTGGTGTATCGTTATCTGTTTTTTCAGTCATTATACGTGGAAGAAGGCTGTCCCAATCACTACCAAGATAACCTAAGGTTACACCTTGAGGTGAGTTTATATAACGAGCAAAAGTAACTGGAGTTGCAACCTCAAGCTCTTCTATAGAATTGTGGATTGTTATGCCCGTTGCTTTTTCGTATGCCGAAATCAATCTCGCAGCAAGAAGGTCTTTTTCATTGTAGTAATTTTCTGGGGCAACGTTAGCCCAACAGTTATCTGTGTATATTGTGGAAAGACAAAGTATAGTTGTACCTTTTGGTGAGCATTCAGGATTACTGATGTTGAGGCAGGTAGCAACAATGTTGTTATTTGTTTCGATCTTTTTCATTAACTCGTACTGCTCAACAGAGTCTGCGTTATCTGTAATGAATATAGAATAATCTTTTATTCCTAGTTCTTCAGGTGAACGATTAAGTCCAAGGTAAACACATGCACTTCTTGCACCAAAAGATCTAGCGTTAGTTCTTTTCATAGCACTTTTAGATAAATCTGTCGTCTTAATCATCTTTGCGTATGCTGTTGTTGGTGAGCAATTGCAGATTATGTGCGATGAATTAATTAATTCACCATTTTTAAGGATAACACCGCAAGCCTGTCCGTTTTTGAATTTAATTCTTGAAACAGGGGAGTTGTAACGGATTTCACCGCCAAGGTCTTCAAATTCACTAACAAGAGCCATACTGAGAGCGTAGCTTCTCATAGACGGCACAACTGAGCCGTTACTAATAAGGTTGTAAACTGTGAGAATATACTGTGTAAAACTCAGTCTGTCGCAATCTACACCAAGGTAAGGCCAATATGCCTCAAATATATCACGAGCTTTCTGTGGCACGTCGAGTGCATTTAACACTTCATTAACAGAGTATGGAGCTGTACGGACAAAGTTGCCGTACTTCTTCATAATACTACGTATTTGAGAATAGCTCGGTTGGTTTTCAAATTCAGATAAATGGTCAGTAGCATTTTTGATTTCTTCGGCAAGGTTGAATAACTTTTCCATTGAAGTTTTACTTCCTGGAACATATTCTTCCATTGCATTAATAAAGTTTTCAATACCAAAAGGCATTATTGTATCGATTTTTTCACCGGTACGTGTTTTAGTTATAAGCCTGAAAAAATCAGGAATTTCTGACCATTTGATTTTATTGCTTATACCTATATCATCAAAAATAAGACGTGTTTCACCAAGCCCTGCATTAATCTCGAAACCGCAGAGCTGATGTAAAGATATATCAAATTCAAATCTTCCCCTGACAAAGCTTGAAGATAAACCACCAGGGGAGTTGTGGCGTTCAAGAAGAAGGACTTTCTTTCCTTCTTTTGCAGCGCAAACTGCGGCGGTTAAACCGCCGCAACCTGCACCAATAACTATAATATCATAGTTTTTTGTATTTGACATTTTTTAATTAATCTCCGAAAGTTTAACAGGTCTTCCTTCATTAGCTGATTTTTCGGCTGCAAGGGCAATTTTTACTGACTGAAGTCCAGCGTGGATACCAACAGGGGTTTCCTTGTTGTTTACACAGCAATCAACAAACTGTCTAACTTCTTCTGAGAAAGAACCCATATATCTTTCAAGGAAGAAATAGAGTGGCTTTTCACCTGTTACACCGTTAGCGTCTGAAACAACTGCTGTTGAAAGTGTATCGTTTGTAGTTGCTACCATACCTTTTGAGCCGAAAAGTTCAGCTCTCTGGTCATAACCATACATAGCCTGACGAGAGTTGTCAATAACTGCAAGAGCGCCATTTTCCATTTTCATAGAAATGATAGCAGTATCAAAATCGCCATATTCACGGATACCTGGATTGATAAGAGCATCAGCGTAAACATAAAGCTCTTCAACATCGCTGTTTGTAAGGAAGCAAGCCATATCGAAATCGTGAATTGTCATATCAAGGAAGATGCTAGCTGCGCAATAGCCAACAGGTGGTGCCTGTGGGTCGCGAGAAGTGATTTTGAGAATCTGAGCATCACCGATTCTGCCTTCATCATAAGCTTTACGGATTGCTGCAAAGTTGTGGTCAAAGCGACGGTTAAAGCCAACCTGGAATTTGCATTCAGGATGTGCCTTGAGAGCTTCTGCTATTTCAAGAATTTTGTCAACTGTGTTTGCAAGTGGCTTTTCACAGAAAACGTGCTTACCTGCATTGATAGCTTCAATAGAAATTGGAGCATGAGTATCTGTTGAAGAACAAACGAGAACTGCGTCAATTGTTTCATCTTCAATGATTTCTTTGTAGTCTGTGTAAATCTTTTCAACACCGAAGCTTTCGCAGAATGCTTTTGTCTCATCATTCATAAAAGGGTCTGCAATTGCAGTAACAACTGCATTTTTAACGTGATATGAAATTGATTCAAGATGCACCTTGCCTATACGGCCTGCGCCGATAATACCAATATTAAGCATATTTATTATTTCCTTTCGATATAAAATTTATTATAAATTAATCAGATAGTGCCGTCCCAAGTTGAAACCTCTGTTTTCTTGATTTCCTCTTCATCAAACCAACGTGTTGTTACGCATTTGCTTTCTGTGAAGAAACGGTAAGCATCTTTACCAAGGCAGTGAAGGTCGCCAAAGAAAGAATCTTTGTGGCCTGAGAATGGGAAGAAGCCGATAGGCACAGGAATACCAACGTTAACACCAACCATACCACCATCTGTGTGGCGTGTGAATTCACGTGCATAGTGTCCACTCTGTGTAAAGATAACAGAACCGTTAGCATATGGGTTAGCATTCATAACAGCAAGACCTTCGTGGAAGTCTTTAACTCTCTTGATGCAAAGAACAGGGCCGAAAACTTCGTCTCTGCCTATTGTCATGTCTTCTGTAACGTTATCAAAGATTGTTGGACCAACAAAGTAACCGTTCTTAAGTTCCTCAGGAAGTTCAGGATTTCTACCATCAAGAACAAGTGTAGCACCTTCGTCAACACCTTTTTGAATATCAGCAACAACCTCATCATAGTGCTTTTTATATGTAAGAGGGCCTAATTTTGATGTTTTATCAATGGATTTACCTAACTTAATCTGTGATGCCTGCTTTTTAAGTTCAGCAACAAAAGCATCTGCAATTGATTCCTGAACAACACAGCATGAGAGAGCCATACAACGCTGACCTGCACAGCCGTATGCAGAGTTAATAACGCCTGCAACAGTTCTTTCAATTGGTGCATCCTCAAGAACAAGAGCGTGGTTTTTAGCCTGGCAAAGAGCCTGAACGCGCTTGCCTGCTTTTGCAGCTCTTTCATATATAAGCTTACCAACAGGTGTTGAACCAACAAATGTGATACCCTTAACATCAGGATGGTCAAGAATCGTGTTGATTTCATTTCTTGAACATGTAATAACGTTAACAACGCCGTCAGGCATACCTGCTTCTTTATAAAGCTCTGCCATTCTGAGAGCAGTTTTAGGTGTTAAAGATGCTGCTTTGAGAACAATTGTATTACCGCATGCAACGCATGTAGGTGTCATCCAACCAAAAGGAATCATAGCAGGGAAGTTAACAGGAACAATACCTGCAAAAACACCCATTGGTTCGCGATATTTAACTGTATCAAAGCCTGATGAAGCATCCATCATACTTTCACCCATCATAAGTGATGGAACCTGAGTAGCAAGTTCTGTTCCTTCTTTAGCCTTAAGAACATCACCCTCAGCCTCTGACCACACCTTGCCGTTTTCTTCAGCAACAAGTGTTGTAAGTTCATCCATGTGCTTGATGATTAAATCACGCACATTGTAGAGAATCTGAGCTCTTTTGATTGCAGGAGTTGCTCTCCATGCTGGGTATGCTGCTTTAGCAGCCGCAATAGCCTCAAGAACCTCATCATTTGTACAGCAAGGAGCATAACCTGTTACTTCACCTGTGCTTGGATTATGTAAGTCATACCATACATCTGTTTTTGATTCTTTAAATTCGCCATTGCAAAAATATTTGATTTTTTCTGCAGCCATTTTTATATCTCCTTGATTTTATGTTAGTTTGTTATTATAAACCGGCTTTTTCTGCAATGTATGCACGTGCCTTTTTAGCATATTCAAATGGGTTAGCAATAGCAGGGTCCTGTTCAGCTTCAACAAGAACATAACCTTCATAATTGTTTTCTTCAAGTACTTTGAAAATAGGTTCAAAGTCAATAACGCCATCGCCTGGTACTGTGAAAGTACCTTTTCTTACACCCTGAAGGAAGCTTTCTCCTTTAGCTTTAACGTCTGCAACAACGTCAGGACGGATATCCTTAAGGTGTACGTGTTTAATGCGGTTGATATATTTCTTAAGAATATACATATAATCTTCACCGCAGTATGCAAGATGACCTGAGTCGAAAAGAAGATTGAATAATTCAGGGTCTGTGTTTTCCATAAGTCTGTCGATTTCTGCAGCTGTCTGAACAACTGTACCCATGTGGTGATGGAATGTAAGAGTAATACCCATATCCTTTGCAACTTTACCAAGCTTGTTAACACCTGTGCAAAGGGCATCCCATTCTTCGTCGTTCATTACGTATTTTTCGTCGAAGATAGACTTATCTGTACCCTGAATTGAGTGGCCCTGTTCGGAAATACCAACAACCTTAGCACCCATTTCCTTGAGGAAGGTTATATGCTCAATAAAACCTTTTTCTGTTTCTTCGTAAGGCTTTGTTGTAAGGAATGTTGAGAACCAAGCGTTGCAAATCTGCATACCACGAAGGTCAAGTGCTTTTTTGAGAACAGCAGTATCCTTAGGATACTTGTTACCAACTTCGCAACCGGTGAAGCCTGCAAGTGCCATTTCAGAAATGCACTGCTCAAATGTGTTTTCTGCTCCAAGGTCAGGCATATCGTCATTTGTCCATGCGATAGGAGCAATACCGAGTTTTACTTTGTTTTTATCAAGCATTAGAATTTCCTCGCTTTACTAAGATTTTCTTGTTTATTTTCAAAAGCAGCGTTAACTGACTCTTTTGATGAAGTTGAAGCGATGCCTACGTGCCACCAAGCACCATAACCATCAGTCATTGATTTTGGAAGAACTTTAATATCAATAAGTGTTGAAATATTCTGTTTCTTACTATCGATAAGTGCATCTTCCAATTCTTTTAATGTTGTTGCTGTGTATGTCTTAACGCCATAACCTGAAGCGCTTTTTGCAAAGTCGATTGTGAAAATATCACCAAGAAGTTTTCCATCTTCATCGCGTTTGCGGAACTCTGTTGCAAGGTTTCCGATACCGTTACTCATCTGAAGGTTGTTTATGCAACCGAAGCCTGCGTTATCAAAAAGGAGAACGTTAATTTTCTTGTTTTCCTGAATAGATGTAACAAGCTCTGAGTGAAGCATAAGGTAGCTGCCATCACCGCAGAAAGCATAAACCTCTTTTTCAGGTTCTGCAAGCTTTGATCCAAGAGCACCTGCAATTTCGTAACCCATGCATGAATAACCATATTCCATATTGTATGAGTTAAGTGAATCTGTTGTCCACATTCTTTGCATACAACCCGGGAGAGAGCCTGAAGCAGCTACTGCAATTGCATCGTCATCAATTGTTTTTCTGATAAGTGCAAGAGCAGAGGTCTGTGTAATAACACCGCCTGTCTTTTCAACAAATTCAGGTATTGTTTTTTCGTAGCGTGCCTTGATGATTGGCTCAAAGTTTTCGTCGTATCTATAATCAGCAAGACGAATCATTTCTTCGTCCCATGCTTTTTTAGCGTCTGTAATTTCAGTTGTGTATGAGGATTTGTATCCATCAATGGCTTTACTTAAAGCGTTGATACCAAGCTTTGCATCGCATACAGCTTTGATTGCACCTAATTTGTAGGCATCAAATCTATCTGTGTTAATTGTAACGAATTTAGCATCAGCTTTAAAAAGAGACTTTGATGCAGTAGTGAAGTCAGAGAATCTGGTACCGATACCGATAATTACATCTGCTTCTTTTGCGATAACATTAGCTGAAAGGTTACCTGTAACGCCAACGCCACCAAGATTAAGTGGGTGAGAGGAATGCACAGCAGATTTACCGTTCTGAGTTTCTGCAATCGGGATGTTGTATTTTTCGCAGAAAGACTGAACATCTGCTCCGGCTTCTGAATATCTTACGCCGCCACCAGCAATAACGAGAGGTTTTTTAGCGTTTTTGATAACTTCTGCTATATCAGCAATTTCGTCTTCTGCAGGAGCAATTCTTGTTATTTTATGAACTCTCTTACTGAAGAATTCTTCAGGATAATCATAGCTTTCACCCTCGACATCCTGAGGAAGACAAACACAAACAGCACCTGCGTTTGCGGTATCTGTAAGAGCGCGCATAGCGTTTATCATTGTTGACATCAACTGCTCTGGTCTTACAACTCTGTCCCAATATCTGCAAACTGGCTTGTATGCATCGTTTGTTGTAACTGAAAGTGAGTATGGTTGCTCAAACTGTTGTAAAACAGGGTCTGGCTGACGGCAGGCAAAAGTATCAGCAGGGAAAAGCAGAAGGGGAACATTGTTTACTGTTGCTGTTGCAGCTGCAGTAATCATGTTTGCCGCGCCAGGACCGATAGATGATGAGCAAGCAATGATTTTCCTTCTGTTGTGTTGTTTTGCAAAGCTTGTAGCTACATGAGCCATACCTTGCTCGTTTTTGCCCTGATAAACCCTGAGAGAGCCCGGGTTTTCATCGAGAGCCTGACCAAGACCACATACAATTCCATGACCAAATATAGTAAATATTCCATCAACGAATTTAGTTTCTTTTCCGTCAAAGGAAACATACTGGTTATCAAGGAATTTAACGAGGGCCTGACCCATTGTCATAATAGGCATTTATATCACTCCTTAAGGATGTTTTTTATTATTTTGTGAGCCACTGGTGCTCTTCTGAAACAAATCTTGTTGTTTTATACCAAGGGTCGTTATCTAAATGACGAATCATCCAGATGTAGCACATTTCGTAACCGGGAGCAACAACTTGCTGATGGTCGTTTCCGTCGGTTATATATACCGCGCTTCCCTGAACGCTTTTGTAAACATTGTCTCCAACAAAAGCAGCACCGAAGCCTTGAGGTTTATCAAA
This sequence comes from Acutalibacteraceae bacterium, assembly GCA_045614765.1. Lineage (GTDB taxonomy): Bacteria > Bacillota > Clostridia > Oscillospirales > Acutalibacteraceae > DTU089. Next base: position 69,230 of record JAZLDN010000057.1, on the reverse strand, counting down.
CTGGTAATAGTAAACCTCAGGTTGTGGGTGATGGTGTGGTGGGTAGCTTGACCAACGACCTGGTTGGTTATAAACCTCACCTAAAACCATATTTGAGTATGGTGCATTATCAGGGTCAAAGACAGTTGATACTATTCTGTAGCCTGTACCTTCCCATTGATCCTTGCCAAAGTGCTGATAAAGAATCATATCAGGTGTGTAGAATACAGGTGAAAACATAATATCGTTATCTGTTTGTTGAATAAGTATTTCAGTTGGAGCATTTGCTTTTATTGTTACATGAGTTTCTTTTGGTACATGCAGACAATATGAAGCTTTAACGAAAGGTGTTTCTCTTTGCATATTACGAGTTTCACCATTCCATGAAATATCTGCATCTCCATAAAGAATCAAAAAAGCAGTTTCGTTGTTTTCATCAAATAAAGAGAAAGTTTCGTCTTTATTAAAGCGTTTTACTTTTATATCCATTAGCATATCTGAATGTTTACCATTCATTTCGCAAATGATTTTTTCATTATTTGAATTGAATTCCAAGTATTCGAACATAGTATCACTTAACCTTCCGTTAATTCTCCGCTTGCACTTATTGGTATAGCCTCTCCAAGGTATGTTGGTTCAGGCTTCAGAATACACCATATAAAGTCCTTGCATCTTGCAAGCGCTTCTCTTGAGTTGTTATAACTGCGAACAAAAATATCATAGTTGTACTGTCCATCAGCGCATACACCATACGCATCAAGACCTAGCTTACGAGCGTTGTATACTGCTCTGTATAAATGGTATTTCTGAGTAACGATTACAACAGATTCAACTTGGAAAACATCTCGTGCACGGTACATTGACTCGTATGTGGAAAAGCCTGCATGGTCCATAAATACTTCGTTAGAGGTTGCGCCGCATTCAATAGCAAAGTTTTTCATTACATTAACTTCATCATAGTCTTCTCTGCCGTGGTCTCCGCTCATGAGAATTCTATTTGTGCAACCTGTGTTATAAACCTCAATACCTTTGTTTAGTCGTTCTTCAAGCATATGAGAAGGGGAATCACCCCAAACACCTGCTCCTAAAACAAGAACGCAGTCAAAATTCATTTCTGCGGCTTCTTCAATTGAAAGAAAATATTTATTTGAAAACTCAAACATATATATGTTTATGAGCAAAGGAATTTGTATAGCAATAAAGCATAAAAGAAGCAGAGCAGAAATTATTCTTTTAAAATTCCTTTTTAACATATTTAACCTCTTGCGACCATTTCGCCGTACTCTTCTTTTTCTTTCTTTATGAATTCTTTTACGGCATCAACAGTAGGCATATCTTGTGAGCAAGCGTGGCTTGCAACAAGCATTGCAGCAGATGCAGAGCCAAATTCAAGAGCATCCCACATATCCCATCCTTCAAGAATTCCATAAAGGAAAGCAGAAGCGTATCCGTCTCCACCACCGAAGGATTTAAGGAGCTTAACAGGGAATGGTTTGATTGTGTAACTGTTGCCGTCATTAGTGTATGCGGTTGAGCCTTCCTTGCCGTGTTTTATAATAACAATTTTAGCGTTTTTGCTATGCCAGTAATCTGCACTTGCTTTATCAGTTCCATCAAGACCAATGAATTTTTCTGTAAGGTCAAATTCTTCTCTTGAACCGAGAATAATATCAGCTTTTTCAGCAACTGCAGAATAGTAAATTGCGATTTCATCGTTGCTCTTCCAGTTGTATGCACGGTAGTCAATATCAAAAATAACAGGAATATTATTTTTCTTCGCAAGAAGAGTTGCTTTTAAAGCGGCTTCTCTTGAAGGGCTTTCGCAAAGTGATGTACCTGAAATAAGAAGAGCCTTAGCTTTGTTTATGTAATCTTCATCGATATCGGCAACATCAAGCTTTAAGTCGGCTGCCTCATTACGGTACATTGTTATTGAGCTTTCAGTTTCTGATTTGATTTCAGTGAATGTAAGACCGATTTTTTCGCCATTTGTACAACGTGTGATATGTGAGCAATCTATGCCCTCGTTTTTGAAAAAGTTTTCAACAAAAGTGCCTAATTCATCATCTGAAACTCTTGCAAAGAAGCCGCATTTTTTGCCAAGTCTTGAAAGACCGACTGCGATATTTGCTGGCGAGCCACCAAGGTATCTTTTGAATGTTGTGCTTTCTGAAAGAGGGCAGTAGTAGTCAACAGGGTTAAGGTCAACTGCTACACGACCTAAAAGAATCATATCGAATTGCTTTGAGTTGTCAAAATTAATGTATTTCATAAATAAGTACTCCTTATTTTAAATTTTCCATATTGAATATTTTTATGTGCTTCTTTACGTTTTCATAAACAGCATCTGCCATGTTTTGTGAAAGTGTAAAATAGTTTCCGTTTGACTGAGCAGTTTCTCGGGATGCTTTTGCGACTGCATCGAAACTTGCGGTTGCTATATTTACTTTTCTTATGCCTGTTTTAATACATTCCTGAAAAATTTCAGGTGTAATTCCTGTTCCTCCGTGAAGAACAAGGGGAGTTGAACAGATGTTTTTTATTTCGTTTAAAACATCAAGACGAAGTTCCGGTTGAACTTTGTAATGCCCGTGAGCATTACCTATTGCAACTGCAAGAGCGTCTATTCCAGTTTCTTCACAAAATGTTTTTGCATCATCCGGATTTGTGCATTGAATTGAGTGTGCTTTTCCGTCGCCCTCGTTTCCACCAACAACACCAAGCTCTGCTTCAACAGATGCACCATATTCCTTTGCTTTAGAAACAACTTTTTTTGTTAATTCAATGTTTTCCTCAAAGGGAAGTAATGATCCATCAAGCATTACAGAACTGAAGCCAATTTCAAGGGCAGTTTCAACTGTTTCGTAATTTAATCCGTGGTCAAGATGTACACATACATCTACCTTACTGTTTTTTGCTGCGGCAACCATCATAGGTCCGATTATTTTTAAGGGCGAGGTAGGTAATCTGACTTCTGCGATTTGAATAATAATAGGTGTGTTAAGCTCTTCAGCCGCTCTTATTGCACCTAAAATCATTTCCATATTTCCAACAGAAAAAGCACCAACAGCAATCTTCTTTTCAGAAGCGTTATCAATCAGTTTCTTTAGCGTAACAATAGGCATAAAACCACTCCTGTAGAAAAAAGTACATGTGTAACTACGTATATATAAAAATACTACACCAAATTGAGTAGCAAATCAATATAAAATGTAATTATTTTGTTTAATAACATATATAAAATATTATAAAAAATATGGACAAAATTAACAAGAAACAAAATAACGAGAGCCGTCCAAATGTGAACGGCTCTCGTTATTTGCGTAAAGTCATTGGCGTATTAACTTTAAGTTAATGTTACCATTCTTTTCTTCTAAAATCAAGTGTAAAATAATCGTTATTATTAACAAACTTTTAACAGAAAATTTATGCAATCATTCAATTGTTTTGTATGTAAAAAAAACTTGTAATGTGGTATTATATTTTCAAAGGAGATAGATACATATGACATATTTATTCTTAGCCTTAGGTATTATCCTTGTGGGTATATTTGTTTCAAAAAGAACAGCGAAGGTTACCCTTTCTGTTGCATTTCTTAAAGCCGTTGCCAGCGTTTGTTTTATTTTGACAAGTCTTTTTGCTATGGTTGAAAATCCTGATTGTCCCCAAATAGTAGGTGCGCTGGTTGCTGCTGGTGGTGTCTGGGGGCTTTTAGGTGATATTGCTCTCGATTTAAAATATGTTTTCTCAAAACATGAGAAGGAATATCTGACTGCGGGATTCACTTCTTTTGGTGTTGGACATATTTTTTATATTGCGGCTATGTATATTAACTATGGCTTTAATCTCAAAGCATTTATTGGTTCATTTATTGCAGGTTTAGTTTGTGTTGCAATTGTATTTATTGCAGAGCCTTTGATGAAGCTTGATTATAGAGGATATAAAAAGATAACAGCTATATATATGTTTGTTCTCGGTTATGCTTATGGCATTAGCTCAGGATACGCTATATTTGATTATTCTTTATCTGCATTGATTTTTACTATCGGTTTTATTTTGTTCCTTGCATCAGATATTTTCTTGTCAGGTCTTTATTTTGGTCAAACAGAGAAGAAAAGAACAAGCAGACCCGCAATTGTTATAAACCATCTTCTCTATTATTCTGCTCAGTTTATTATTGCAGTAGCACTATTATTCATAAAGTAAGGATTTATAAACATGATTACTGAAAAGTTATTTTACTCAGATGCATACATTTCTTCTTTTGACGCAACCGTTATAAGTTGCGTCAAAACTTCTGATATGTATCAAATTATTTTAGATAAAACCGCTTTTTTCTTTGAGGGCGGCGGTCAGAAAGCAGACACAGGTTTTATTGGTGAAGCTAAGGTTGTTGACGTTCAGGAAATAAATGGAGAAATTGTACATATTGCTGATATAGCTCTTGTAGAAGGTACAGTGTATTCCTGCGGATTAGATTGGAATACTCGTTTCAGACGTATGCAACAACATGGTGGTGAGCATATTGTTTCGGGCATTGTTCATTCTCTTTATGGATACAACAATGTTGGTTTTCATATGGAAGATGATTATGTTACAGTTGATTTCAGTGGCGAACTAACCCGTGAACAGCTTGATGATGTTGAAGATAAAGCTAATGAAGCAGTTTGCAAGAATTATAATATAAGATGTTATTTTCCTGATGAAAATCAACTCAAAGAGCTTGATTACAGAAGTAAACTTGACCTTTCTGAAGGTGTACGTCTTGTTGAAATAGAAAATACTGATTTATGTGCTTGTTGTGCGCCGCATCTTAATAAAACAGGCGAGATTGGTGTTATTAAAATTCTCGATTTTATGCGCCATAGAGGCGGTATACGTCTTGTGATGAAGAGTGGATTAGATGCTGTAGAAGATTACAGAAATAAATACAAAAGTGTCTATGAAATTTCTAATCTTCTTTCTGCTAAACAAGGTGAAGTTACTGGTGCTGTTGAGCGTCTTCAGAAAGAGCATGAAGAACTTTACAGGGAATTTAATAATTTCAAAAAATCTGTTGCTCAAAGCGCAGAAAATAATATATCTTTTTGTGGTAACATTGCTTACTATATTACCTCGGGTTTTGATGCAGAGATGATGCGTTCTCTTGCAAATTATGGTATGCAAAAGGCCGAACTTTGTCTCATTTTTTCAGGTGATGACAGTAATGGTTATTCATATATTGCAGGTAGTGTGAGCCTTGATATGAAAGAGGTTGCAAAGAATATTAATACCTCACTCCAAGGCAGAGGTGGCGGTAGAGATACAATGATCCAGGGTAAGATTTCTGCCAAAGAAGAAGATATTTTGAATTTTATAAATGGTAAGTGATTTTATGATGTTTCAGGAGTTAAAAAACAAACTGATATATTCAGCAAGTCTGATTTTTAATGCTCAACCTTTAGAGTATTTTTCAGATACGGATTGTGATGTTTTTCTTTACAACGAATGTAACGAGCAAGGCGTTTTTTCCTTGTGTGAGCAACTGAAAGAGAAGTTTTCGTTTGATTTAATTAATTCAAATGAAATTGAGAACAATTCCTTTAGGTTTTTCAAAAAAGATAGGTTTCTTGTTTGTGTTGGTTTCTTCAGGTGTAATAATTCTGTGAGGATAGTTATCGACGGTGATACTGCACTGCCTGATTTTCAGCCGAAACCTGTTACTAAAAGAGCACAAACGACCTTGTGGCAGTTTGAGGTTGACCATAGCCTTATAGATTGCGGTATGTGTTATATTATAAGAACGTGTACAGGTTCATTTTTTGTTGTTGATAGTGCTCATACTTATTCTGTGAATGATTGTGAAAGAATTCATGATTTTTTGAGGGATCGTACTCCTGAAGGGGAGAAAATACATATTGCAGGTTGGTTCATTACACATGGCCATGATGACCATGTTGCTCAGTTTACAAATTATCTTGATTTTTATATGCAGGATACTGTAATCGATAAGATTTATATGAATCTCATTCCACTTAACCATCGTGATAGCGATAATTGGATGTTTGCTAACAAGATGTATGATGCTAACACAAGACGTGCCATAGCAGAGCATCCCGAAATTGAAGTTGTGAGACTTCATACAGGTATGACTTTTTACATAGATAATCTAAGACTTGATGCACTTTGCTCTCATGAGGATGTTTTTCCTGCAGATAATGCTAACTACAATGATTCTTCAATTGTCTTGATGGTTACATCTGAAGGCTCGAAAGTGCTTATTCCTGGTGATGCTGGACACGAGGAGAGCTATGTTCTTGAGGCAAGATATCCCGAATATCTCAAAGCAGATATTGTTCAACAAGCTCACCATTGCCATTTTGGTACAACAGAAAGATTTTATGAACTTGTTGGTGCAAAATGTGTTCTTTTCCCTGCAACTCAAATAAAATTTGATGAAACATGGGATATTCATTCAACAAACAGAAAATCAATAGAGATTGCTGAAGGTAACTATTATATTGCTTCTAATGGTACGGTAGAAATTGATTTGCCGTATGTAAAGGGAAGCGAAAAAGTTCATCCTGATGCTACTTTTGAGAGCTTTAAAGGAGTATATGATTTGTGGACATATTCATATACTCCTGAGTATAAAGAAAAGCTATATAATGAATATCTTTCCCGTGGTGGTAAGCCGATAGATGAATATAAAAATGGTTTTTAAGTATGAAATTTGAATATACCGTTATACGTTCTCAAAGAAAAACGCTTTCTCTTCAGGTTGATAAAAATTGTAAGATTACTGTGAGAGCACCTCTTTTTACTAGTCAACAAGAAATAGAATCATTTCTGCAAGAGAAAAAAACTTGGCTTGAAAAAGCTGTTGTTTCACAAAGAGAAAAGGCGAGGAAAGAAAAAACTTATTCTCAAGAAGAGATTGATTTTTTGCGAAAGAAAGCCAAAGAAATCATTCCTGAGAAAGTACGATATTTCTCATCAATTATGGGTGTTGCGCCGACTGCAGTGAGAATTAACTCAGCGAAAACGCGATATGGTTCATGTTCAGGTAAGAATAGCCTTAATTTTTCATTGTATCTCATGGATAAAAATGAAGAGTTTATTGATTATGTTGTAGTTCATGAACTAGCTCATATTAAGCACCATAATCATAGTAAGGAGTTTTATTCATTTATTGGAGAGTTTTTACCTGACTATAAAGATATTATCAAAATAAATAAATAAATAAAAACTTGCGTACACTTAGTGGTACGCAAGTTTTTTTATAAGTATTTACCATATTCAGCAACCGCTAACTTATCACAACGTTCATTTTCAGGATGGTCGTTGTGTCCCTTTACCCACAAAAATTCAACTGAGTGAATTTCGAGCAAATCAAGGAGATTTTGCCATAAATCAGAGTTGAGAGCAGGCTTTTTATCTTTTTTGCGCCAACCATTATCACGCCAGCCATAAACCCATTTTTGATTTATTGCATCACATACATATTTTGAATCTGTAGTAAGCTTTACCTTGCAAGGATATTTAAGCGCTTCAAGGGCTTTGATGACAGCGGTTAATTCCATTCTGTTATTTGTAGTATCTTTTTCGCCACCGCTTAATTCCTTTTCAACACCATCACACCTGAGAATTGACGCCCATCCGCCAGGACCCGGATTGCCACTGCAGGCACCATCTGTAAAGATTTCAACTATTTTCATCTTGTAAAAACCTACTCATCTCATAATTTTCTTACATATTATCACATTTTTTGAACATTTTAAAGATATAAATAATTTTTTTCGGAGGAATTAGATGTTAGCAGTGATAATTGATGAGAAATCAGAAGAAATTCAGGATTATCTTCTGAAAAAATCCTGTAGCGAATTATCACTTCTATCTTGTAGTTTAATTGAAAAACAAGTTGCTGAATTAAAGAGTTGTGGTATAAATCGGGTCGCTTTTTTAGGTAATAAAAATTCAGAAGCAGATTGTGAAATGATTTGTTTTGATAAATGTAATAAATTAGCGGACTATATTGAAAAAACAGAAGAAAAAAGTATTGTAATTGTTTCGTCAGCAGTATATTTTGAAATGAAAAATGATGTGATGTTCTCTGATTTTTCAAATCTTACCAGGTTGAACTTAACAGATAACGAAGGGGAAATTGCTTGTGCTATTTTTAATGGGAAAGATGTTTCAGCAATTTTAAGTTCTGTTAACGTGATTTATGAATTACCTGAAATAATTTTTTCAAGAAAGAATACCAGTGTTAAATGTGTTGATTTTGCTTGTAAAGTTGAAAATATTCGCAATTATAAAAAGCTTTTAAATATGATTTTGAATATGAAAACAAATATTCATCTCCCAGAAATAGCGGAAGGGATTTATTCAGAAGGTGAAATACCAAAAGGTGATTATGTAATTGTGCCACCAGTATATTTTGGTGGAAATGTTCAGGTAGAATCAGGTAGCGTGATTGGACCATACACTATTGTTGAATCGGATTCATTGATTTCAAAAAATACTTATGTAAAAAAATCATTTATATCAAATAATGGCTTTGTTTCAAGTGGTTGCTTTTTGGATGGCGTTTTCTGTGGAGAAAATGTTTCTGTAAGAAAAGATTCAGCAGTTTTTGCTGATAGCATTTTAGGAAATAATGTTGTTTTATCTGAAGAAACAATTATTGAGAATGGTTCTTTAATCAGACCTTTTACACATGTTTCAAATGCAAAAAATAATATAATCAATTATAAAGAAAATGAATCATTATCAGGGTTTTGTGGTTATACTCCAGAAAAGGCGGCGCTTTTGGGCGGTGCGATTGGATCGCATTATAAAAAAGAAAAAATCGTTATAATGTGTAACGGTGAATGCAATTCAGTTATCTTGAAACACGCGCTGATATCAGGTCTGTTGTCAACAGGAAATCATTGTTTCGATTGTGGTTTTGGCTTTTTATCGTCAATTATTTTTGTTTTAATGTATTGTGATATTAAAATAGGTGTTTTTATACAGGGATTTCATGATGGAACTATAATTTCTGTAATAAAAAAAGATGGTTTTTTTATATCAAAATCCGAATTTTATTGTATAAAAGAAAAAATGCTGAACGGAAATATTGTTAGGTGTAATCAGAATGAATGTGGTCAGCTTCATACAATACGCAAAATTAAGAATTTATACGTAAATAATCTTGTTAAAAACATTTCCAATTCATTAAATGTTTTTCCTGTTTTTAATTGTCGGAATAAAATAATTAATGATATTGTAAAATGCGCTTTTTCAAAACTGAAATGCAATAACTTTAAAAATAAAATTTATTTCACAATCAATGAAACAGGGACACGAGTAGATTGTGTATGCAATGGTGGTAGATACAATCATGAAAAGCTACAGGATTTTGTTGCGTTTTATGATGATATAAATATTAGTAAAAATTGGCAGAATATGCGTAACGATGCGGTTTATCTTTGTTTTAAAGTGCTTGAAATCATCGCGTCAAATAATCTTGATTTTTCAACAGAAATAGAAAATATACCATTGTTTTTTGTTGCTGAAAAAATACTGGAATCTGACAAGAAAATACCATACATTGCTTCTAGATTTTCTACGGAAAACGATGTTTTGTTTTCAGATTCTTCTTTGCTTGTAAAAGATAAAAACTTCAAAATTAAAGTTATTGAGAATGATAATATTAAAAAACTGAAAATATTTGCGAAAAGCTATAAGTATGAGTTGGCTGAAGAAATTGCGCTTGAGGTTGAGCGCTTTTTAAAAAATATGATATAGCAGATATTACTTGACATAAAATATAATTAATTGTATTATATATTATTAGATAATTGGGAGATTATGCCGTCAAAGAGGACGGCTCTACATATAAAATGATTTAGATAATTTATTTGTTTTACAGGAGATATTTATGTCAAAAGAAGCGAAGAAAAAGAAAACTCCTACTCAGGAGCAACAAAATAAAAAGACTAAAGCAAAAAAAGATAATAGTGTAAAAAGCAACGCTAAAAGTCGAAAGAGCAATAAAGCAAACGATAAGAAAACTTCAGTAAATAATAAAACCACAAAAAAAGCAACCGATAAAAAGCCTAAATCACAGCAAAAAAATAAATACGCAAAGTATTCAAAGGTGGTTCCTCCTATGAGAAGTGATAAGCCTGTTAAGATTTCATTTTTAGGTGGTATTAACGAAGTAGGTAAAAATATGACCTGCTACGAATACAATAAATCAATGCTTATTGTGGATTGTGGTCTTGCTTTTCCTGAGTCGGAACAGTTGGGTGTTGACTTTGTTATACCTGATTTTACTTTTGTTGAAAAGAATGTGGATTTAATTAAAGGTGTCCTTATTACTCATGGTCATGAAGACCATATCGGTGCATTGTGTTATCTTTTAAAGAAAATCAATGTTCCTGTTTACGCAACGCTTTTAACAGCAGGACTTATTAAAGGCAAGCTCGCTGAACACTCTCTTGACCACGAAGTAACAATCAATATTGTTAAAGCAGGGGACGAAATCACTTTAGGCGATTTTCGTGTTGAATTTATAAAGGTTAACCACTCTATACCTGATGCTGTCGCTCTCGCAATTAAAACAGATTCAGGAACAATTATTCAGACAGGCGACTTCAAAATAGATACTTGTCCTATAGATGGTGGAATTATTAATCTTTCAAGGTTTGCTGAATTAGGTAACGAAGGTGTTCTTTGCCTTCTGTCTGATTCAACCAATGCAGAGCAACCGGGATATGCCCAGAGTGAAAGCACGGTTGGTGCCACATTCAAAAACTTATTTAATGATGCAGGGGATAAGCGAATTATTATTGCTACCTTTGCTTCTAATATTCACAGAGTTCAACAGATAATTGATATTTCAGCCAAAACAGGTAGAAAAGTTGCTCTTTCAGGCCGTAGTCTTGAAAATGTTGTATCTATAGCAGCTGAACTTGGATATATGAATATTCCTGATGGTACTTTGATTAGTATCGATGAGATTAAAAATTATTCTGATGACAGACTTGTTATTGTTACAACAGGCAGCCAGGGTGAACCTATGTCAGCTCTTTCCAGAATGGCGTCAGGCAACCATAGAAAAGTTTCAGTTGGATATAATGATTGCGTTATTATTTCAGCTAAACCTATTCCTGGTAACGAAAAAACAGTTTTTAAAGTAATTAACGACCTTCTTAAATTAGGTGCTCGTGTAATTTACGAGAAAATGTATGATGTTCATGTTTCAGGTCATGCTTGTCAGGAAGAATTAAAGCTTATGCTTTCTCTCGTTAAGCCTAAGTATTTTATTCCTGTTCATGGTGAGCAGAAGCATCTCAGATACCATGGCAGGCTCGCAGAAAGCGTTGGTATTGACCCCCACAACATAATAATTGCAGACAATGGATATGAAGTTTCTGTTTCTGAAAAGAATATCGCTATTTCCGGAACAGTAGCAAGTGGTAAAGTTTATGTTGATGGCTATGGTGTAGGTGATGTTGGTACCCGCGTTATGAAAGAAAGGCTTCATCTTGGTCAGGATGGTATTATAATCATCGCTGCAACAATTGATGGCGCATCCGGTGAGCTTCTTTCAGGTCCGGAGGTTGTTTCAAAAGGCTTCGTTTATGTTAAGGAAGCTGAGCTTTTAATGAATGAAGCTGTTGCTTTATCAATGAGTGTTATAGATAGCTTCCCGCCATACAGCTTTGATGTAAACCAGATGAACACAAAACTCAGGGATTCAATATCCCGACTTATGTATGAAAGAACAAAACGTAGTCCTATGATTTTACCTATTCTTATGGAGGTTTAAAGTGAAGTTAAAGGCTTTGTTTTATCAGAATCCTGCAGGCTTTTCGGCGGCAATTTTTATGCTTGCCGCCACGGTTTGTGGATATTTTGTTAACAGACAATCTTTTGTTATATTGCTTATTTCTTTCTTGGTTGTTCTTGTGGTGGACATGCTCTATGCGGTTCTTTCCCTTAAATCAACCAGAAAGTATGTAAATGCCGTAAATAATGCCCTTTTAACAGGTAAATCAAGCACAGTTGATGATTTCCCATTACCAACTGTTATTTGCGATAAATACGGTAACTTGGTTTGGTATAACAAACAGTTTTCTGAAGACGTTGTTAAGTCTTGTGAAATTAAAAATCTTTCCATGAACGATTTTTTTGATGATTTTTCATACGAAAAATATTTGAACGAAAAAATTGTTAACGGCTCTTTTGAAGATAATCAATACACAGCTTTTGTTGTTAACGCTAAAAGCGAAACAAATCCTATGCTTTGTTTCTACTTATTTGATGATACTGCTTTGAAAGAAATTGCTCTTGAATATACATATTCTCGTCCTTTTGTAATGCTTATCACTGTTGATAACATTGAGCAGCTTGCCCGACAACTTACTGATAGTAAGTTTGCACTTGTTTTGAGTGGCATAGAAAGCAGAATTGAGGGTTGGCTTAAAGCTGAGAATGTTGTCCTGAAAAAAATTGGTAGCGGTAATTTCCTTGTTATAGGTGAAAAACGCAATCTTGATTCGTTATCTGAAAAGAAGTTTTCTGTTTTAAATGAGGTAAGAGGTTACACATATGAGGATGTTTCTGTTAATGCTACTCTTTCTATAGGTGTTGGTAGTGGCGAAAACTTCTCTGAATGCGAATCTCGTGCTAAAAAAGCTCTTGATATGGCTCTCGGACGAGGTGGTGACCAGGCCGCAATCTTTTCTGAAAACGGCTATGTTTATTTTGGTGGCGTTTCTAACAGAGTGAATGATAACAATCGTGTCTCTCCAAGGCAGACAGCCGCTAATATTTCGACGCTCATAAAAAAACATAATAAAGTCATTATTATGGGTCATAAATATTCTGATTGTGATGCAATTGGTGCTGCTCTCGGAATGTATTTCTTTGCAGAATCTTGCGGAGTTGATGCTTTTGTTGCTGTTGATTCTAAAACAACATTAGCTTCTCCACTTATTGAAATGTTTGAAGAAAAAGGTTTTAAACATTTTATAAGTACATCAAAAGCTCTCGATATGTGTAAGGATGATACTGTTGTTATCGTAGTTGATACTCAACGTAAAGCTCTTACAGAATGTCCTGATTTATATGACCTTGCAGGTTCAACTATCGTTATTGACCACCATAGGCGTACAGAGGATTATATTTCCGATGCAGATATATCATATAGTGTTCCCTCTGCTTCATCTACTTGCGAAATGGTATCTGAATTGATTCAATATTCAACAATTCAGGACAATCCTTCTGCTGAGATTGCCACCGCACTTTTTTCAGGTATTGTTCTTGATACAAAGGATTTTGTTCTAAGAACGTCCCAGCGTACTTTTGAAGCTGCTGGTTTTTTGAGAGATAGCGGTGCAGATACTGTTCAGGTTAAAAAGTTTTTTGCAATTGATGCTGAAATGGCTTCTTTGAAAAACGAAATTATTTCTGATTCAAAAATATTCAACGGATTTATGATTGGCGTTTGTAATGCTGATAATAAAAATATCCGTATTGTTACTTCGTCTGCCGCGGACGATATGCTTAACATTGATGGTGTTAAAGCATCATTTGTTATATCAAAATTAGGCCTTGGTAAGTATCAGATTTCTGCCCGTTCGCTTGGCGAGGAAAATGTTCAGCTTATAATGGAACAGCTTAATGGTGGTGGTCACATTACTATGGCTGCTGCTCAGGTTAAGGCAAGCGATGCAGAAGCTGCGAAAGCCTTGCTTCTTGATGCAATCAATGAATATTTAAATAATAAATAATCTTTCCACGGAGGTACTAAAATGGAAGTTATATTAAAAAATGACGTAAAAGGTCTCGGTAAAAAAGGCGAAAAGGTATCTGTTTCTGAGGGTTATGCCCGTAATTTCCTTTTCCCAAAGGGTCTTGCTGCAGAAATTAATGCGCAACTTATGTCTGAGCTTAAAAACAAACAGTCTTCTGAACAGTTTAAAGCAGATGAAGAGCTTAAGGCTGCTAAAGCAAACGCTGAAAAAATTAAAGGACAGACAGTTGTTATTAAAGCAAAAGGTGGCGCAAACGGTAAACTTTTTGGTAGCGTTACAGCTAAAGAAATCTCTCAGTTTGTTTCAACAAAATTTGCAATTAAGGTTGATAAACGTAAAATTACTGTTGATGATATTAAAGCGTTTGGTACTTATAATGCGCAAATCCGTCTTCATCCTCAGGTTACCGCAGATTTTAAAGTTCAGGTAATTGAGGCATAAAATTTTCCGGAAGGGTAAAAATTATGGCTGATAAAAACAGTTTTCAATCATATGATTTAAATGATTTACCATATAGCCTTGAAACAGAACAGGCTGTAATTGGTTCCATTTTAATCAACCCGGAATGTGTGAGTGCTGTACTTTCTCACATCAGGCCGGATTATTTCTACATACCTCAACATAAGGCAATTATGGATGCTATTGTTGTGCTTGATACTTTGGGTTCAAGAATAGATGCTCTAACTGTTCTTGATAAGCTTAGTGCTGATAGTTCATTTGATAAAGAAAATGGAAAAAATCTTCTTTTTCAGATTGCCCAGAGTGTTCCATCTGCTGCCAATGTAGAGAACTATTGTAAGATTGTAAGAGAAAAATATTTCCTTCGTCTGTTGATATCTATTTCAAAGGAAACTATTGAATCTGCAACAGGCGGCGGTGCAGAAGCTGATAAAATTCTCGATTCAACCGAACAGAAAATCTATGATATCAGAAGAGGTAAAACTACAGGCTCTCTTCAACGTCTTAGTGATGTTATTTCTGCGGAAGTTTATCCTTCGCTTGCGAAGATTACTTCTGAAAACGCAGATGAATTCAAGGGTGTTCCTATGGGCTTTTCTAAGCTTGATGAAATAACATCGGGTCTTAATAAATCTGACCTTGTTATTATAGGCGCACGTCCTGCTATGGGTAAAACTAGTTTTGCTCTTAATATTGCAAGAAATGTTGCTATGACAGGTAAAAAAGTTGTTTTCTTTTCTCTTGAAATGTCAAACGAACAGCTTGCTTCCCGTGTTCTTTCAACTGAAGCCCGTGTTGACTCCAATAAATTCCGTTCAGGTAATATTTCGCCTGAAGAATGGGTAAGGCTTGCGGAAGCAACTGAAAGACTTGGTAAATGTAATTTGTATTTTGATGATACTGCATCAATTACAGTTCCTGAAATCAAATCGAAAATCAGACGTGCACGTGATGTGGATTGCATTATTATTGACTACCTTGGTCTTATGGAATCTGCAAAAAAGAAAGAAAATCGTGTTCAGGAAGTTACAGAGATTACGCGAAGCCTTAAAATGCTTGCAAAGGATATGAAAATACCCGTTGTTTGTTGCTGTCAGCTTTCTCGTGGTCCTGAAAAGAATGGTAAAGCTTCTAACAGACCTCAGCTTTCTGACCTTCGTGAATCAGGTTCTATTGAGCAGGACGCAGATATTGTTATGATGCTTTATCGTGAAGGTTATTATTACAACAAGGATAAAGATAAGGATGCTGAACAGGTTGATATGACTCAGGCAGACGTTGATGTTGTTAAAAACCGTCATGGTGCTACCGAAAGAGTTAAGCTCCATTGGGATGCACAGTATACATTATTCTCCACCTTGGAGTACAGAGATGAATAATTATTCCCATATTGTTAAAAATAAAGTGTTATCTGCTTTAAAGGAATATTCAATGCTGGAAAACGCAAAAACTGTTTTGGTTGGCTTTTCAGGCGGAGCAGATTCTGTATGCCTTTTACATCTGCTTAACTCATTAAAAGATGAGTTAGCAATTGAGGTAAAAGCTAGCCATATAAATCACGGTATACGTGGCGATGAAGCAAAGCGTGATATGGATTTTGCGACTAGTTTTTGCGCTGATAATAACATTCCTATAAAAACATTTTCATTTGATTGTATTTCTGAGGCAAAGCGTTCAAAAGAATCGCTTGAAGAATGTGGCAGACGCTTAAGGTATCAGGCTTTTTCTGAGTTGTGTGATGATTTAACTAAAATTGCCACAGCGCATAATGCTAATGATAACGCAGAAACAGTTTTATTTAATTTATCACGCGGTACATCTGTTAAAGGTGTATGCGGCATACCGCCTGTTCGTGATAACATAATAAGACCATTGATATATTGCTCCCGTGAAGAAATAGAAGGGTATTGCAAAGAAAATGATTTATCTTTTGTAACAGATAGCACGAATTTGTGTGATGATTATACGAGAAATAAAATCCGTCATAATGTTTTACCTGTTCTGAGCGAAGTGAATTCTTCTGCAGTTTCTAACATTACTAATTTAAGCCAAAGTGCCCGCGATGTGTGTGAATTTATACTGTTTGAGGCTCAGAATGCCTTGGACAAGGCCTTTGTTTTAGAAAACACATATGATGCAGGTTTTCTTAAAACTTTGCATAAAGCCGTTTTGAATGAAGTTATTGTAATCGCTTATTCAAGGTTTTCTTGTAATTCTCTTAACAGGGAAAAAATAAATATGATTTCTGAGTTGATTTCCAGTGGTGGTAGAATTCAAATTTACGGAAACGAAACAGTAGAGGTCATTAAAGGCAAACTCAGATTTTTCTTATCGCAAGATAATATAAATGTACACAATGAAATAAAGATATCTTATAGAGGAGAATATTCCTTTGGCGAATATTTGGTGAATATTTCGGATTTTACTGATTATTCAAAAATTATTAACAGAAATGTATTGGATAATCTTATTGATTGTGATAAAATTAATGGCAATTTGTTCCTTCGTTCGCGTAAGGAAGGGGACAAGTTTGATTTGTATAAAAGAAATGTTTCCAAATCATTGAAAAAGCTATTCTGTGAGCTTAACATTCCTGTTGAGAAAAGGGATGAAATTCCTGTTTTGTGTGATGACGATGGTGTTGTATGGGTTTATTCCGTAGGAACATGTTCTCGCTGTCATATCACAGATTCTTCAAGTAATATTATATATGTCAGGGGAGAAAATAATGGTTAGTAAGGATATGGAGAAAGATATTGACAGAGTTCTTATCTCGGAAGAAGAACTTTCTCAAACCGTAAAAAGACTTGGAGCACAGATTTCAGAAGATTATAAGGATAAAGACCTTCTTCTTGTCAGTGTTCTTAAAGGTTCTGTTATTTTTATGGCAGACCTTATGAGAGAAATTAAAATTCCGTGTAATATTGATTTTATGGCAGTTTCAAGTTATGGTTCGGGTGCCAAAACATCAGGTGTTGTTAAAATCATAAAGGACCTTGATAAATCAATTGAGAATAAAGATTTACTTATCGTTGAGGATATTCTTGATAGCGGTAGAACTCTCAGTTATATAAAAGAGATTCTTTTAGCAAGAAATCCAAGTAGCATCAGAATATGTACTCTTTTTGATAAACCTGAACGCCGTGAGGTTGATCTTTTTGCTGATTATATCGGTTGTAAGGTGCCAAATGAATTTATTGTAGGCTACGGTCTTGATTTTGATGAATATTACAGAAATCTTCCGTATATTGGCGCATTGAAGCGTTCTGTATACGAAGACTGATTATTAAAGTATTTAAAGAGAGGTGAGCTGTTATTAAAAGCAGCGAAAGAATCAAAGCGATATTACCCTATATTGTAATACCACTTGTGATGTTAATTGTAATAACTGTGCTTTCAGGTGATTCAGCTAAAAGCACAAAGCTCAAATACTATCAGGTTATTGAGTGTTTTGAAAATAATCAGGTTACTGAGTATGAACTTAATATAGGCACAGGTAATTTGAATTTTAAACTTCAGGACGGAACTGCCGCTAAATATACTGTTCCTAATGTTAACCTTTTTGTTGATGATATTCATCAGGGTGTTGTTGAATATAACAAGCAGAATCCTGATAAACCAATTGAATATAACTATATATCAGGCGCATCAACAAACTATCTTATTCAGCTTATTCCAACAGCTTTAATGATGATTGTTCTTGTTATTGTTGGTATTATGTTTGTTAAGAGAATGAACAACACAATATCTGGCGAGAATAATCGTGCAATGAATTTTGGCAAGGCACGTGTTAAATTCGGTAAGGATGAAAAACGTAAAACAACCTTCAAAGAGGTTGCTGGTGCTGATGAAGAAAAGGAAGAACTTCAGGAAATTGTTGAATTTCTGAAAGACCCTAAAAAGTTTACAGAACTTGGTGCTCGTATACCTAAAGGCGTTCTTCTTGTAGGCCCTCCAGGTACTGGTAAAACCTTGCTTGCAAGAGCAGTTGCGGGTGAAGCAGATGTTCCATTTTTCTCAATTTCAGGTTCTGATTTTGTTGAAATGTATGTTGGTGTTGGTGCTTCTCGTGTAAGAGATCTTTTCGACCAGGCGAAAAAGAGTGCCCCTGCAATAATTTTCATCGATGAAATTGATGCTGTTGGTCGTCATCGTGGCGCAGGTATGGGTGGCGGACACGATGAAAGAGAACAGACTCTTAACCAGCTTCTTGTTGAAATGGACGGTTTCGGTAATAATGAAGGTATAATTATTATTGCTGCTACAAACAGACCTGATATTCTTGACCCTGCACTTCTCAGACCAGGTCGTTTTGACAGACAGGTTACAGTTGGCAGACCTGATTTAAAGGGTAGAGAAGAAATTCTTCATGTTCACGCTAAGAATAAGCCTCTTGGTCCTGATGTTGATCTTAAAACAATTGCTCATGGTACAGTTGGATTTACAGGTGCTGATCTTGAAAATCTTCTTAATGAAGCTGCTCTTCTTGCCGCTAAACGAAACAAAAAAGCTGTAACAATGGTTGAGATTGACGAAGCTATTGTTAAGGTTGAGGTTGGTACAGAAAAGAAATCTCATAAGTACACAGAAAAAGAGAAGAAAATGACTGCTTACCATGAAGCAGGTCATGCAGTTGTTGCGTTCTATCTTGAAAATAGCGACCCTGTTTACGAGATTTCTATTATTCCTCGCGGTATGGCAGGCGGTTATACACTTTACAGACCTGACGAAGATTCTTCATATATGAATAAATCTGAAATGCTTGACCGCATCGTTTCATTAATGGGTGGTCGTGTGGCTGAAAAGATTATTGGTGGAGATATTTCTACTGGTCCATCTTCAGATATTTCACATGCTACAGATATGGCTCGTTCAATGGTTACACGCTATGGTATGAGTGAGACTCTTGGACCTATTGTTTATGGTAAGGATAATGACCAGGTGTTCTTGGGTATGGATTACAACCACACAAAGAACTATTCTGATTCATATGCAAAAGCAATTGATGATGAAATCAAACAGATTGTTCTTGATTGTGAAAAACGTTGTTTTGATATTCTTACAGAACATAACGATAAGCTTGTTCTTATTGGTGAAACTCTTATTAATGAAGAAAAAATCAATAAGGATACATTCCTTAAGCTTATGGATGAAAACTATGACCCTAATGCGGTTGAGGTTGTTGAAGCTGATGTTGCTATAAATGATACAGATGTTTCTGAAGAGCAGATTTCCGTAGAGGAAACTGTTATAACAGAAGAGACAGTATCAGAAGAAAAAACAGAAGAATAAACGTAAAACAGTTGTCTGAAAATCAGGCAACTGTTTTTATAATATATTTGACTTGTTTTGCTCTCGTATGATATACTTAACCATGTTGATTCTTAATGAATAAGAGGTATTATTATGGACTATAAAAATCCTGCACTTTCTCCTGAAGAAAGAGCTGAAAATCTGCTTTCTCTTATGACTCTTGAGGAGAAGGTAGCGCAAATGGATATTATAAGAGGCGTTGAGTTTTCAACAAAGCCTCACAGACTCAGTCATTGTGCTATTGAAGCTGATTCTCAGGTGAATTATGATAAACTTTCAGAAACCCTCGGTGAAAATGGTATCGGTTTCATTCACGATTCGTATACAGAACCAAAGGTTTTTAATATGTTTCAGAAATATATGATTGAAAACACAAGGCTTGGTATTCCTTGTATTTTTACCGGTGAAGCTCTTCATGGCATTTCCTGGCCTGGTGCTACAGTTTTTCCTGTACCGCTTGGTCTTGCCGCAAGCTTTAATAGAAGGAATGTTAACACTATAGGTCGAGCTATTGCCTCAGAGACACGTGCGCTCGGTATGCAGGAAATCCTTGCCCCAAACCTTGACGTTGCAAGAGAGCCTCGTTGGGGCAGAGTAGAGGAGACTTTTGGTGAAGATACATATCTTTCATCTGAAATGGCATATGCAATAATTACAGGTGAACAGCAGGATGGTAATATTGAAAGAAATGATGCTGTTATTACTGAGCCTAAGCATTACTGTGTACACGGTATTCCTGAAAACGGTATAAACTGTGCTCAGGCGAGAGTTGGCAGAAGAGAGATTGAGCAATGCTATCTTCCTGTTTTTGAAACTGCTATTAAAAAGGCGGGCGCAAATAACGTTATGGCTTGCTATAACGCGATTGACTCAGAGGTTGTTTTGAGTTCTGAGTACTACCTTACTGAGGTTTTAAGAAACAGATGGAATATGAAGGGCTATGTCCGTGCAGACTGGGGCGCTGTAGTGCGTCTTGTGAATCGTCATTTTACTGCTGCAACTGACAAAGATGCTATTTGTGATGTTGTAAATGCGGGTCTTGATATGCAGGGTTGCTGCGATTACACTTCTACTTTCTGGGAAAAAACAATTATAGAGCTTGTTAACGAAGATAGAATTTCTATGGAACGCATTGATGATGCTGTTCGCAGAGTTCTTACACTTAAATTCAGACTCGGTTTGTTTGAGAACCCATATACTGATGAAGAACACTTTAAAGATGTTATCAGATGCAAAGAACATATAGATGCATCACATAACGCTGCAAAACAGGCTATTACACTTATTAAAAATAATGGTATTCTTCCTCTTAAAAAGGGATATAAAAAGATTGCTCTTTTAGGTCCTAACTCTAATCGTCAGCGTCTTGGTGGATATTCTTCTGCTCCTGATGGATATGAATTAAGGTCTGTTTATGACGAAATGAAAGCGTATTTTGGCGATGAAGTTGAAATACTTCAGTGCAATGGTTGCGGAATTCCGAAAGACCTTCAGGTTGAAACGCAGGAAGGTCAGCCACACCTTGTAGAGGTTTACGACGAAGACGAAAAAGAGTGCATTGATGAGGCTGTTGAGATTGCAAAGGCATGTGAAATTGCTATTCTTGTTTGCGGAGATAATACCTTTACAAGTAGTGAAGGTCACGACAGAGCTGATTTAAGGCTTGCAGGCAAACAGCGTGAACTTATTGAGCGCGTTGCTGCCACAGGTACACCTGTTGTTCTTGTTCTTGAAAATGGTAGGGTAGTTGATTTATCTGTTGAAAGCAATATAAGTGACGCTATAATGCTTGCTTGGTTTGGTGGAGAAACAGGCGCTAAAGCGATTGTTGAAACGCTTGTTGGTGATAATAACCCTGCGGGTAGACTTCCAGTTTCTTTCCCTCAGGATTCAAATAGAATTCCATGTTACTACACTCTTCTTCCTAACAATACTGAAGTTATGTTTGAAGGTAATAGAAGGGCTAAATATCCATTCGGCTTCGGGTTATCATACACAACATTTGAATATTCTGATTTAGTTGTTGATAAAACAGGTGAGTATGATTATATAGTAAAAGTAACTGTTAAGAATACCGGCTCTGTAAAGGGTGATGAGGTTGTTCAGCTTTATGTTAATGATTTAGTATCATCTGTCATTACACCACTGAAAGAGCTTAAAGGTTTTGAGAGAATTACTTTGGAAGCAGGCCAATCCGAAACAGTTGAATTCAAGCTTACTTTTGATTCCTTTAAACTTTTGAATAAGAATTTTGAGTGGGTAGTTGAGAATGGCGAATTCAATATTATGGTCGGTGCATCTTCAGAGGATATAAAACTTTCAGAAATCATTAAAATTTAAAAAATGAGGTAATGTTTTGGATATTGAGGCATTGGTAAAAAAACAACGGGAATTTTTTCAAAGCGGAGCAACGCTTTCTGTGAAATTTCGTATAAAAATGCTTATAAGACTTTATAAGTGTATAAGTAAATACAAAAACGAAATTAATATAGCTCTTGAAAAAGATTTGGGTAAATGCGATTTCGATGGTTTTATGTGCGAAACAGGCGTTGTTCTTATGGAACTTAATTATATGATTCGCCATACACCTTCATATGCGCGAAAACATTATATTTATACGCCTGTAGGACAGTGCTTGGGCAATGGCTATAAAAAGTCTGTTCCATATGGAAATGTGCTTATAATGAGTCCGTGGAATTATCCTTTCCTTTTGACTATGGAGCCTATTTCAGATGCCATTGCTGCAGGTAACACAATAATTGTTAAACCAAGTGCATATTCTCCTGCAACAAGCGAAATAATTAAAAAAATTATTTCAGAATGTTTCCCTGAAGAATATATTACATGTGTTACTGGTGGAAGAGAAGAAAACAAGGAACTCTTAAACCAGAAGTTTGATATGATTTTCTTTACAGGTAGTCAGTCTGTTGGTAAAGAAGTTCTTCACCACGCCGCAGATAATTTAACCCCTGTTGTACTTGAATTGGGCGGAAAAAACCCATGTATTGTTGATGATACTGCTAAAATTAAAGTTGCAGCAAGAAGAATTGTTTTCGGTAAATTTCTTAATTGCGGTCAGACATGTGTTGCGCCTGACTATGTTATTTGCCATAGTAGTGTTAAAGAACAGCTTGTTAAAGAGATTTGTAAGCAGATAAAAGTTCAGTATGGCGAAAATATTCTGGATAATCCTGAATATGGTAAAATTGTTAATGATAAGCATTTTAACAGAGTTTATTATTTAATAGATAACAACAAGGTTGTTTTTGGTGGTGAAACATCTCCTGAAAAACTTAAAATTGGTCCAACAGTAATGGATAATGTTCTGTGGGACGATGCTGTTATGCAAGAAGAAATTTTCGGACCAATATTACCGGTGCTTACATTTGAAACATACGAAGAACTTTATTCTTTGTTTGCTAATAAGCCGAAACCACTGGCGCTTTATATTTTCTCTGAGAATAAAAAACGTATAGATGAAACTATTGAACGTTGTGCTTTCGGTGGCGGTTGCGTAAATGATACAATTATGCAGATTGCTATCAATAGCTTTGGCTTTGGTGGCGTAGGCGAAAGTGGTATGGGTAGCTACCACGGTAGGGCAGGTTTCAACGCTTTCTCCCACGAAAAGAGTATTCACAAAAAAGTATCCTGGTTTGATTTTCCTGTAAGATATTCACCACATAATAAAATATTTAAGGCTATTTCCCATTTGTATTTAAGATAAATAAAAAGCACGGCTTACTTATTGTAAGCCGTGTTTTTTGTTAAAAGAATTTATATATTTCGTCGTAGTTATTTATGTAGCAGTCGCAGTATTTTTTTATTTCCTCTGGGTCTTCTGGTTCAGATACATCATTGATGCCAACAACGTTATATCCAGCTGCTTTTGCGGTTTTTATAGCATAAAAAGCATCTTCAAAAACAAATGTTGTTTCTTTAGGTGTCCCTAAGTGTTCCAAAGATTTGTCGTATATAACAGCGGTGTCTTTTCCTGCGCCAACACCGTTGCATGTGAAAATTTCAGGAAAATAATGAAGCAAACCATTTCTTTCAAGAGCTTTTTCAACCATGTATTTATCTGTTGCTGTAGCAACACACATTTTTACACCTTTGTCTTTAAGATACTGAAGAAATTCTTGTATGCCGTCTTTTTTTATTACTTCATTAAAATAGAATCCCTCAACAAGCATATTAATATCATTAATTATGCTTTCAATTGTTGCAGTGTTATCAAAATGTGCAATATAATACTCTGCAGCTTGCTGTAAGCTCATTTGAGTAAACTGTTTGTCAGCGCCTGCAGGTACTTTTATGTTTTTCATTTCAAGGAATTTGTAACCAATGTCATTCCATATGAACATAGAGTCAAGTATTGTTCCATCAAGGTCAAATATTGCACCTTCAATTTTGTTTGGGATTATATTTTCGCTCATTTTTTCACCTCATTAATTTTCTTTTATGATTACTAAAATTGTTCCATCATGCGCTTGGATTTCCGCTTGTTTTCCAATGAATTCATTGCTTACACCTAACGGATGGTTCTGTGTAATAGACTGGTTATCAAGCTCATATAAGAGCCCTTTTATTGAAACACAAGCGCTTTCTGAATAAGAGAATATAGAAATTATACCTTTAGAATCTGCTGATAAGGAAATTGCTTCATTTTCAAGTAACATCAGAGATGTGTTTCCGTCGTAAAATATTGCGTTCCCATCAAGTCTTTTTACATATGCACCTGCTTGAATTGTGGCAATTGTATGGTCCAGTCGTTCACCGCCTATGCAGCCAAATATCCTGAAATTTTTAAAACCATTATCAAAACCTGTTTTAATTGCTAATAAAAGGTCTGTATCGTCTTTCATAACAGGGTGCTTTATAACATTTTCACCGGTTGGAACATATTCTAAGGAATCGAAATCACCAACAATATAATTTGGTTTTAAGTCAAACTTTTCTGTGTTTAAAATACCCTTGTCTGCAGCAATTATAAAATCGTTTTCATCGGGGCAAAAGTTGAATTCCTTAACATCCAATGAACCGAAAATATAGCAAATATTCATTCAATCACCATTTATTTGTAGTGATATTATAATACAAAAAAATACTAATAAAATCAATAGAAAAAGCATCGTAAATTACGATGCTTTCAAGTTTAAAATATTCCGTATGTAACAAATGACATTATAAGTCCTGCTATAAATACGCCTATTGCAATAATTGGTAAGCATTTTTTAAAGCGCAAATCCATAAGTGCGGCAATTAATGCGCCCGTCCAACCGCCTGTACCAGGAAGAGGAATAGCAACAAACAGGAGTAATCCCCATTCTTTGTACTTGAGCATAGTGTCTTGCTTTTTAGATGCTCTTGCTTCCATTTTATCAACAATTTTAGAAAGCGCTTTTGATTTTTTCATCAATGCAAAAATCTTTCTTATAAAAAGGAGAATAAATGGAATAGGAATCATATTACCAATAAAGCAAACGATAAATGCCTGAATAAATGGGACACCCAATATAAATGCGGCTATCATTCCGCCTCTGAGTTCTAAAACAGGGAAGAGTGAAACAATAAAGGGTATGAGCGCTGTGGGAATATTATTGCTTTCTAAAAAGCTGACAAATACCTCAACTATCTCGTTAACCATTTTGCACCTCGCTGATATATTTGTTTTGAATCAGAAATTCGTGCGCTTCTTTAAGAATTGCTTTATCGTTCTCGAATTTGAGATATTTATATGCACCATCAAAAGGAAGCCAGATATAATCTTCAATTTCTTCTAATTGGATTTTGGTTTGTTCATCCTTGGTTGTTCCAGTAAAGATATGAACAGTTTTTTGAATTTTGTTCTGTATCGTATATTGAGATTTACTCATAAAACCTGGGAAAATCTCAAGATGAATTCCTGTTTCTTCAAGAACCTCTCGCTTTGCAGTCTGCTTAAGTGATTCACCATCTTCAACATGACCTTTTGGGAAGCTCCAGTTAGAACTCCTTCTGTTTTTGATAAGCAAAAATCTTGTTATGCCGCCAATGTTTCTATAAACAACAGCGCCACAGGATTTCTCGTAGTAGCATTCTAAGGAGAATGGACGTCCGTTTGTAATAAACGAAATTGCTCTGCGGATTTCCCAATCAATAAACCTTTTTGATTTTGGTGCGGCAATAAGCTTTTGTTCTCCGTTATCACGGAAGCGCAAAATGGCAATAACTCTGCCATCGAAATGTTTAACGGGATTATCGATACCTAAAATTAAAACACCGCTGATAGGTGATGAAGCACGGAATTTGCCTATTGGTGTACCGTGATTAAGTGCGTAGGTATCTCCGTTGGGCATCGGTGAGCCTACCGCATCGGTAATCGATACCCTTATTAATTTACCTAACATTGAAGTTAACCTCACGAAAAATAGAAAATCTAAGTTGTATTATATACCTTCTCTTTCTATCTTTCAATAGAATTGTTCCTGATTAAAAGAAAAAAATAGTAAAAAAATCAAATTAAAATGGTACAAATTGCATATAAACATAGGTAGAAATATGAAAATAAAGTTGAATATCGGTATTGTGTGTGATAAAATTCAATTAAGGGGGGCGTTTTTTTGAAAAAATACTTTGCTATGTTTTTGGTTGTTGGATTAATGCTAACTATCTTTTCTCCTATTGCTCATGCTTATAGTCAGGTTGAATATTTTTGTGAGAATGGTTTTTCTGATATGTTTATACCAGGTATGGATAATGAACTTTCAGGTTCTGCAAAAGTTGATTACTACTCATCTTCTGGATTCGACTATGTTGACTATAACGCGTATACTTTGCTCAATGAGAAACAAATGAAGGTTTTTAATGCTATCAAAAATTCTTCTATAGGAACTATGTCGGTAACTGTGAATTATTCTGGAACCGAGATGAAAAAATCGGAGTTAACACAGGATTTTTTGACAGAGATTATGTATGCTGTTTGTTATGATTTACCTCAGTTCTTTTATCATGCGGGGTATAGTGCCAGTTACAGTTATACAAGTTCAGGTTATATAACCAAAATTATCTATAATTTTGCATTATTTAAGGCTACAGTTAACTCGCGCAATGTTGTTCCAACATATACATCTAGCACGCTTATCAGTTGTTGGAATAAGTTGGAATCCGTTTTGAATAATCTTGATTTTGATACATCAAACAGATATAATTTTATTAAAAATGTTCATGATTATCTTTGCAACACAATTATATATCCAGATTTAAGTAGTAGTTATTATGTTGGTGATTGCCATGATGCATACGGTGCTCTTGTAAATGGTTATGCAGTTTGTCAGGGGTATGCAGAATCATTTAAGCTTATATGCGATTATTATAAAATACCTTGTGTTTATATTTCAGGTACTGCTGATGGTGGTGGCCATGCTTGGAATGCTATTCAAATGGATGATGGCAAATGGTATTTTATAGATTCTACTTGGGATGACCAAACATCACGTATATACTATGATTTCTTTTTAGTTGGTACGCAAACCACAAATACATATTTTGGTGGTGCTGAATTCAGTCAGGAACATGTAAATGATGTTGACCTATTCCTTCCTGGTCTTAACTACTCAACAAATGCATATAACAAAACCCAGAATCATAACACGGGATTTAAAGCAACATATAATTCCGCTGCTGATTTTGATGACAACTATCTCTATCTTTCTGCTTTCGATGCAGGTAAATCCAATGTTTACTACAACGGTATTTATGTACCTGTAAATTCTTTTTCAAATAACATCAAATTTAATGCTCCAAGCGGTTTGAATTCTGCTTCAGAAGAGTGGACGATGATTCTTCTGGGTGACCTTAATTCCGACGATGCGTGCGATGCAATGGATTATTCTGCAGCCATTAACCTTTGGAAATCATCGGATGATGTTATTGATACTACCGAGGAACGTTCCTGCGATGTTAATCTTGATGGCGTAATAGATGTTCTTGATTTAGCAATAATTGCTCGCGCAAGCACAGGAGCAAATACAGATATAGTTTTAGAATAAACTAAAATAAATCAACCCCGTTGGAAATATCCAACGGGGTTATATTTTTTATAACTTTGAAAAGATTTCTTTCATTTCGACTGCTCTTCCGCAAGTCATAGGACCTTCTGTACATCTATCAACAAAACAGCTTGGACCATAGAATGAGAAAACAGTTTTGTCAGCTTCTCTTAATTTTCTAAGCATTTCAACAGCAAATTCCTGTATTTCCCACTGAGCCCTTGTGCAAGAACGCAATTTCATAAACAGGAGCAGTTCTCTACCATTTATTGTTGTAACAATATCAACTGTGTTACCGCTAAGCTGTATGTATGCGCAAAGCTCTTCGCTGATGCCTGCTTTTTTAAATTCATCGTAAAGTTCTGCAGTTTTAGTAAATGCCTGACAAAATCTTTCTTTGAGTTCTGTTTTCTCAGCGATAGTTGGTGGAAGAATGTGGCGTCTTCTATCTGTAAGAGTAAGTGAAGGGATGCCGATTGACTGCATTCTGTGTCTTGCAAAGTGTGTAAGGCAAGAAAGAGAAACATTATTTATTCTGAAAGTGAATGTTGCAGCTTCAAGAGCTCTCTGACGTTTTGATGAGATAACCTCTTTAATTATATTGGAACATTCATCAGCGTCAGATATAATTTCTTCAATCTGAGCAGTAGGAATATTTGTGTTCTCGATCAGAGCAAACTTAGCAATCGCTTTAGAAGCATCGGGAGTATAGCTGAGAAGCTCAACAGGTGCTTCTTTTTCAATAAGATCTTTGTTTGGTTTGTAGTTAAATTGAGGAATATCTTTTCTGTTTGGACGGCGATTTTCAAAGTCTGTGAAAATACCAGGTGTCATTTGTTTTGCCTGTTCAAGAAGACTTTCACCTAATGCCTTAAGCTCAGGGAATTCGCTGCCTCTACCAAAAATCATAGCATAAAGCATATTGATTAATTCTCTAGCGTTAAGTGTACAGTAGAAGTTGCTGTATAAAGAATAGGGGAGAAGGAAGCGAGCATCTTCTTTTGGTATACCCGCGTCAATAAATGCTTCGTATTCCTTATAAAGATAATCCATATGCTGGATGTATTTATCGTGAATTGCTTTTGATTCAAAGTGAGGAACATAGTAACCAAGTTTTGCAAAGTCAACATATCTTCGTGATTTAACTGTGAATGAAGCAAGACGGAATTCAATCACAAATTGTTCAACGAGCACAGAAACATTCTGAAAAGCAAGGTTAAATACAGTGTGCTCCACAGTTGATGTATGACCTGAGCGAGTAACCTTTGAAATTAGATTGGAATTCTTTTGTGCATCCTTTGATAATTCGAGAATTTCAAGAGCGGTACCTGGTTGAGTTGAAATTCTACCTGATGCGGCAGGAATTCTCTCACCAGTATCGGTTAAGCCGATAATTATAGCTTTTGAATTTGTGTTGAATTCGGTAGTCATAAAAAGCCTCCGTTTGTTTATAATCGCGTTTTGCTAGTATATTAACATATATGGAATCATAATTCAAGTTAAATGTTTTTCGACCACAAAATATTGTGTTTTTCACTAAAATAATTACATTGTATATCTTGAAAATACAGTTGCATTATGGTATGATAAAAACAATTGTGGGTGAGTGTCGTTTATTTGCATTTTTTACACCCAAAAAGGAGGAAAAATAATGGCAATTGTTAAAAAAGAAGCATACTTTAATTCTTCAACCGGAGTTAATAAAATACGCACTCTCATCTGGTCAGATAATGAGGTTGCGCCAATTGCTGTGTTGCAAATTTCCCATGGCGTTTGCGAGCATATCGAAAGATATGAAGATTTTGCAATTTTCCTCGCTTCTAAGGGTTTTGTTGTTTGCGGTAATGACCATATCGGTCATGGTAAATCAGTTGATTGTGAAGAAGATTTAGGCTTTACCGCAGAAAAAGATGGTTATCGTCGTTTCGTTGATGATATGCATATTCTTTATTCGATTATGCACAGACGTTATCCTGAGCTTCCTTACTTTATGTTTGGTCACAGCATGGGTTCTCTCTGTGCAAGAGTTTATGCAAGCACTTTCGGCTCAGAGCTTGCAGGCCTTATTATTTGTGGTACTGCTCAGGTTCCGCTTGACCTTAACTTCTTTATTGATATTCTTGATAAGGTTGTTGCAAAGGTTGGCCCTCGTACAGTTAATAAGCCAATGGCTTCAATGCTCAACAAATTCTCTTCTCTTTCAATCAGTGACAGAACATCTGACCTTGATTGGTTGAGTATCAATAAAGAAAATGTTCAGAATTATATTGCAGACCCTCTTTGTGGTCAATCGCTTTCTCTCGCAGGTATAAGAGACCTTGCTTCAATTGGTATTTTAGCAAGTGATAAAATGTGGGCTTCAAGTGTTCCTTTCGATTTACCGATAATGATAATTTCCGGTGCTCTTGACCCTGTTGGTATGAATGGTAAAGGACCTATTGCTTGTGCTGATTCATTAACTGAAGCGGGTCATGATCCACTTGTTATTATTTATCCTTGTTGTCGTCATGAGATTCTTAATGAAGACTGCAAAGAAAAAGTTTATAATGATATATTGGGCTTCCTTACAGATGCCTTGAATTAATTGGTGTTAGTTTTGAAAAAAGATTATTTTATCAGTAGTGAAGAATTAAAAATTCAAAAAGAATATTCAGATAAAGTTCATGCTATATTATCTGCTCGTTTTTCAGAGCGTGCTCCCAAGGCTTTTATTCATACCTATGGATGCCAGGGTAACGTTGCTGATAGCGAGCATATAAAGGGGATGCTTGTTGAAATGGGTTATGAACTTTCTGATGATATTAACCAGGCAGATTTAATTCTTTACAATACATGTGCAATCCGCGAACATGCTGAAGACAGAGTTTTTGGTAATGTTGGTGCAATTAAAAAGCTTAAAAAGGCAAATCCTGATTTAATTATCGCTCTTTGTGGTTGTATGATGCAGCAAAATCACATCGCCGATAAAATCAAAAATAGTTATCCTTTCGTTAATCTTGTTTTTGGTACCCACGTTACTCACAAAATGCCTGAGCTTATTTATACTTTGCTGAAAAACAAAAAAAGAGTTTTTTGCATTGAAGAAAGTGATGGCGTTATTGCTGAAGGTCTTCCTTCTTCAAGAGATAGTGGTGAACACGCCTGGCTTCCAATTATGTATGGTTGTAACAATTTCTGTTCGTACTGTATAGTTCCTCATGTAAGAGGAAGAGAGCGAAGCAGGGAGCCGCAGGTTATTATCGAGGAAGCAAAAGCTCTTATAAAAGAGGGTTACAAAAAAATAACCCTTCTTGGTCAGAATGTTAACTCATATGGCAAGGGTTGCGATTTCGGTGTTGATTTTGCAGAGCTTGTACGCCAGATAGACGCAATTGAAGGGGACTTTGAATTCGATTTTATGACATCTCATCCAAGAGATTGTAGCTTTGAATTGATTGATGTTCTTTCTGAGAGCAAGCATTTCTGCGGTCATCTTCATTTACCTGTTCAGTCTGGTAACAACCGGATTTTAAAGGAAATGAACAGACATTATACAAGAGAAAAGTATCTTGAGCTTGTTGAGTATGCAAAAAAGAAAATACCGGGTGTTGATTTAACAACAGATATAATTGTTGGTTTCCCTGGTGAAACATACGAAGAGTTCCTTGACACGGTTTCTCTCGTTAAAGAAGTTGGATACGGCTCAATGTTTACTTTTATTTATTCAGCTAGAAAAGGTACACCCGCCGCATCAATGCCTGATCCGTTTACAAAAGCAGAAAAAACGAAATGGTTTATGGAGCTTTTGAAGGTTCAGGAAGAAATACAAAACAGTTAACAATTTTCATTGTTGAAATTAAAATATATATTCAAAAAAAGGAGTACACAAAATGACAGTTATTGAACTTACAAGACAGCTTGGCGCTGCAATTCAGGAAGATCCTCGTTACAAAGAATACGAGGCAGCAAGAAAAACAAACGAAGCAGACGACGAGCTCAACAACCTTATTGGTAAAATTAATCTTATTCAGCTCAACTACCAGCAGGAAGCAGGTAAGGGTGAAGAAGCTGATGCAGCTAAAATGGAAGCATTTGCTAAAGAGTTTGAAGAAGCATATCGCGAAATTATGCTCAACGGCAATATGGTTAAGTTTGAAGCAGCAAAAACAGCTGTTGACGATATGATGAACGAGATTATGGGCATTCTTGCACTTTGCATTGATGGTCAGGATCCTGCAACATGCACACCTGCTGAAGAGCATCATTGTGGCGGTAGCTGCGATAGCTGCGGTGGTTGCCACTAATTATAATTAATCAAAAAACTAATTTTAGGTGCTGAGGAAAAATGGCTAAGCTTTCTCCCATGATGGAGCAATATTTTCAAATTAAACAAAATTATCCGGAAACTCTTCTGTTTTTCCGTTTGGGTGATTTCTATGAAATGTTCTTTGATGATGCTAAAATTGCATCTAAAGAACTTGAACTTGTTCTTACCGGAAGAGATTGCGGCCAGGAGGAGCGCGCGCCAATGTGCGGCGTTCCTTTCCATAGCGCTGAGTCTTATATTGCAAAGCTTGTTAGCCGCGGTTATAAGGTTGCAATATGTGAGCAGGTTGAAGATCCTGCTACTGCAAAAGGCATAGTTAAAAGAGATGTTGTTAGAATTGTTACTCCCGGTACTGTTATTGAGAGTAATATGCTTGATGAAAGCAAAAACAATTACCTTGCATCTGTATTTATTACAGATAAAGGTTGCGGTATGAGTTTTATTGATATCTCTACTGGTGAGGTTCACCTTGATTCTGTTTCTGAAGGTGAAACAATCAACCATGTCCTTAACAGACTCGGTACATATTCACCAAGCGAGGTAATACTCAATAAATATGCCGCATCAGTAAAATCCGTTGCTGATTTTATAAAAAATAGACTATCAGTCGATATTCAGGTTGTTTCAGAGAAAAACTACAATATCGATGAATTAAAATCAGAAATTTTCACTCATATTCAGAACAATGAAGAAAAGATAAATGAATTTAACAAAAATGAAGCCTTACTTTATTCATTTGGTGTTGCTCTTATTTATCTTAAAGGTGTTCAGAAAAACAATCTTGAAAATATTAATGATGTTGATTTTTACAACGAAAAAAGCTTTCTTACTCTTGATTTGACTGCAAGACGTAACCTTGAGCTTACCGAAACTCAAATCAGGCGTGAAAAAAGAGGAAGTCTTCTTTGGGTGCTTGACCACACTAAAACTGCTATGGGTAAACGTCTTATGCGTTCCTGGGTTGAGCAACCGCTTATAAACTATTCTTCTATAATTTTAAGGCAGAACGCAGTTGAAGAACTTGCTTCTGATACAATTCTTCTTGATTCTTTAATGGAGCATCTTTCGGAGATGTTTGACCTTGAAAGAATTATGACAAGAATTGTTTACGGTTCTGCAAACGCTAAAGAGCTTAAAACTCTTAGCCTTACAATCAATCAACTTCAGAATATTAAAGGTTCATTGACTCAGGCTGAATCAAAGATGCTTTCAGGTATTTTTGATGATATTGATTTACTTGAAGATGTGAACAGCCTTATTTATGATTCTATTTGCGATGAACCACCGCTTACAGTGCGTGAGGGAGGTATGATTCGTGATGGATATAACGCTGAACTTGATTCTCTGCGTGATATTGTAAACAACGGTAAAGGTTATCTCACCGCTGTTGAACAATCTGAGCAAGAGAAAACAGGTATTAAAAAACTTAAAATTGGATATAACAGGGTATTTGGTTACTATATTGAGGTTACAAACTCATTTAAAGACCTTGTCCCTGAACATTATATAAGAAAACAAACTCTTTCAAACTGCGAAAGATATATTACTCAGGAACTTAAAGAACTTGAATCAAAAGTTCTTGGTGCTCAGGAGAGAATTGTTCGTCTGGAATTTGAATTGTTTTCTGCAATAAGGGAGCAAATAGCTTCTCAGCTTGAGAGAGTAAGAAAAACTGCAAGAGCAGTAGCTAACCTTGATGCACTTTGTTCTCTTGCATATACTGCAGTTCATAATAACTACACAAGACCTGTAGTTGATACATCAGATGAAATTATAATAGAAAACGGCAGACATCCTGTTGTTGAGCTTATGATTAATGGCGCACCTTTTGTTCCTAATGATACTCAGCTTGATTGTGATAAAAACAGGATTGCAATTATCACAGGTCCTAATATGGCGGGTAAATCTACTTATATGCGTCAGGTTGCAGTTATTGTGCTTATGGCACAAATTGGTAGCTTTGTTCCTGCAGACAGTGCGAAAATAGGCATTGTTGACCGTATATTTACTCGTGTTGGTGCATCTGATGACCTTTCCGCAGGTCAGTCAACCTTTATGCTTGAAATGACTGAGGTTGCAGACATTCTTAATAATGCTACATCAAAAAGTCTTATTGTATTTGATGAAATTGGTAGAGGTACTTCAACTTATGACGGTATGAGTATTGCGCGTGCAGTGCTTGAATATACTGCAGATAAAAAGAAAATTGGCGCAAAAACATTGTTTGCTACCCACTATCATGAACTTACTGAACTTGAAAATACTGTCGATGGTGTAAATAACTATAACACATCTGTAAAAAAACGCGGAGATGATATTACATTCCTCAGAAGAATTGTAAAAGGCGCAGCGGATGGTAGTTATGGTGTTGAAGTTGCTAAGCTTGCAGGTGTTCCAAAAACAGTTGTAGAAAATGCTAAAAAGATTCTTAAATCACTTGAGGGACAGGCTCCTGTTAATGCTGTTAAACAGGTGAGCGTTGAACCTGAGATAGAAGATGAACTTCAACTTTCATTTACTTCTGGTGCAAAAGAAAGTTTAGTTGAAAAACTTAAAACTATTGATGTAAATACCCTTACACCTATTGAAGCAATGCAGGTGCTGTATGAGCTTCAGAAGGATGCTAAATCTTTATAATAAAAAGAAAGGAGAGTGTTCGTATGCCTCGTATAAATGTGTTACCTAAAAACATTGCGGATTTAATCGCTGCAGGCGAGGTTGTTGAACGCCCTTCTTCAGTTATAAAAGAGTTTGTTGAAAACTCTATAGATGCAGGCGCTAAGAAAGTAACCATTGAAATTCAGAATGGCGGTAAAACTTATATGAGAGTTACCGATGATGGTTGCGGAATAGAGCGCGATGATGTAAAAAAAGCATTCATTAGCCACGCAACAAGCAAAATATCAAGCGTTTCTGACCTTGATGCTATTTCTACATTAGGTTTCCGTGGCGAAGCTCTTGCGTCTGTTTGTGCAGTATCAAAAGTTGAACTTATGACCGCCACCGCTGACGCTGAAGTGGGCACTCGCTATGTTATTGAGGGCGGCGAGGAAAAACTGATTGATGATGCAGGTTCTCCTAAAGGTACAACAATTGTTGTCAGAGATTTGTTTTATAACATTCCTGCTCGTCTTAAATTCCTTAAAAAAGATGTTCAGGAAGGTAACTATATAGCAACAATACTTGAGAAAATTGCTCTTTCTAATCCAGGTGTTTCATTTAAATTTATCCGTGATGGTAAAATTATTTTCCAGACACCTGGTGATAATGACTTGAAATCTGCAATTTATGCTATTTTTGGTAAAGAGTTTACATCTCAGCTCCTTCCGGCTGAGTGCGAGATGAATGGCATTAAAGTTTCTGGTTTTGTTACGAAACCAACTGCAGGCAGAGCAAGTCGTTCAATGCAGATGTTTTTTGTAAATCACCGTTATGTTAAAAGCGTTGTATTTTTGAGTGCATTGGAGGCAGCATATAAAAATTCAATTATGGTAGGAAAATATCCTGCTTGCGTATTATTTGTTGATATGCCATATGAGGCGGTTGATGTAAATGTTCATCCCGCAAAAACTGAAGTTAGATTTTTTGAAGAAAAGAAAGTTTTTGATTCTGTATATAATTGTGCATTAGGTGCTATTACTGCAGACAAATCACGTGTTCAGGCAACTTTTTCAACTGGTAAAGCTTTTATTGAGCAACCTGTAAAAGCGGAACAACTAAAAATTAAAGATATTATTCAGGAAAAAGTTGTAATTGATACACCAAAGCAGGAGCCAAAAGTTGAAAACAAAACTTCCGAACGTAGTTTTATTATAAAAGAATTCGGTAAGCCTGTTTCAAAGGAAGAATTTGTTGTTAAATCTCCTGAAAAGGAAGAAAAACAACTTGATTTTCTTAAAGATGACTATATGAAGCCGGTTGTTGAGGTTTTTAAGCCATCTAAAATTGAAATTAATACTGAAATTAACATCGATAAAACAAATGTTGTTTCAGATGTTGAAAAAAATGATGAAATTATAACTGATTTATCAATAAAATCAATAGATGAAACTTCAGTTGAACAAATTAAGGTTGTTGAAGAACAGGTTTCTTCTATGCCTGATTACAAGTATATAGGTGAAGCATTTAATACATACCTTATAGCTCAACTTGAAGGCAAGCTTGTTCTTATTGATAAGCATGCCGCCCATGAACGAATTTTATTTGAAAAGTTCAAGAATCAGGGTGTAGGCGAGTCGCAGATGATGCTTTTACCTGTTACAGTTACTCTTTCTGCCGATGAGTATTCTGCTGTTATGGAGAACCTTGATTTATTACAAAATGCAGGGTACGATATTTCTGATTTTGGTGATAGAACAGTAAAGCTTAGCGCTTGTCCGCCGCAGCTTATTGATGAAAATCTTGCTGAAATAGTGCGTGAGGTTGCGGGTTATCTTGCTTGTAATATTAAAACTCTTATGCCTGAAAAGTTGGATTGGATTTATCATTCTATGGCATGCAGAGCTGCAATAAAAGCTGGTAACTTTACATCTGCTTATGAGGCAGAAAAGTTTGTTGGCGAAATTCTTTCAAATGATGATATTCGTTATTGTCCTCATGGCAGACCTGTTTTGATTGAATTAACCCAAAAAGAACTTGAAAAACAGTTTAAAAGAACTATTTAGGATGAAAAATTTTGAGTAAGAAAGCAATTGTAGTTGTTGGACCTACAGCATCTGGCAAAACATCGCTTGGAGTATATATCTGCAAAAAATTCGGTGGCGAAGTTATTTCCTGCGATTCAATGCAGATATATAAAGGGATGAGTATTTCTACAGCCAAACCAACACCTGAAGAAAGAGAGGGTATAAAACATCATTTAATTGATTTTATACCCCTTAACCAAAGCTATAGCGTTTCAGATTATTGTTCTGATGCGCAAAAAGCCTTTGATGATGTCTTTGCAAGAGGAAAGCTTCCTGTTTTTGTTGGTGGTACAGGATTATATATTGACTCTTTTTTATCTAATACAAAATTTCTTGATAATGCTTCATCCACCGAAATCAGACAAGCTTTGCAAAACGAGCTTACCGAAAAAGGCATCGAGAAGTTATATACTGAACTTTCCTCTGTTGACCCAGATGCAGCCAGCAAAATACACCCCAATAACACTAAAAGGGTTCTTAGAGCTTTGGAAGTTTACAGAGCAACAGGACTTACAATCAGTCAACAAGAGGCTTTATCCCATAATGAGGTATCTGAGATTGAGCCTTTGTATATAGGAATAACCTATAAAGACCGCGAGAATCTTTACAATAGAATCAATAAGCGCGTTGATATTATGCTTGAAAACGGGTTACTTGATGAGGCGAAGGCGTTGTTTTCATCTGATGCTTCAAGCACTGCAGTCGCTTCAATTGGTTGTAAAGAAATGAAACCATATTTGGATGGCGAGAAAACATTGGATGAGTGCGTTGAAAAACTTAAAATGAGCACTCGCAGATACGCTAAAAGACAACTGACATGGTTCAGACGTAACGAAAATATAAATTGGGTATATCCTGATACCTGTAGTCTGCAGGAACTTTATGATTGCGTTGATAAACTTATAATAAACTACTTGGAAGGTGAATGATTTGAAAAAGACAGGCTTCAATTTGAAAATACTTGCTATAGTCCTTTCTGCTTGTCTTGTAGTAATGTATGTAGTTTACCAATTCGTTCTCTTTTCCAAGGCTGAAATGGAAACTCAACCTGCTTTAAAAGAAACAGTATATACAACTATCGAAACTAAGGGTTTTGTCGTAAGAGATGAAAGTTTTGTTCTTAATAACGCCAAAGGCACAACGGTTTCTTTCGCAAAAAATGGTGAAAGAGTGGCTTCAGGTGATACTGTTTCAATAATATTTAATTCCAGTGAAGATGCTTCATCATACTTGAAAATTAGTCAATTAGAAAAAAGTATTGCTCATTACGAAGAGTTATCAGGTCAGGCAAATTTCCAGGCAGTGAATATTAATTCTCTTAATTCAAAAATAAACAATGAATTGGTTGAGTTTTTAGAATGTTGTGATTCATTTAATCAGAAAGAAGCAGTTGCTTCTGCTGAAATTTTACGAGATACTTTAACGGGTAAACAAATTGCAATTGGTACCGCTCTTGATTTTTCAGAAAAACTTGCCAACCTAAAAAATGAACTTTCTGCACTTCAACAGCAGAAATATTCATATACAGAAATCAAAAGTGATAGCGCAGGTTATTATATAAATGGTTCTGATGGTTTTGAAAATGCTATTGATTTTTCTACGATAGATGAACTTAAAGCAGAAGATATAGAAAAAGCCCTTAAAGCAAAACCTCAAACACCAGCTGAAAATGTTGTTGGGCGAATCGTTAGTTCCTTCCAATGGTATATTGTTTGTAATGTTCCAACAAAAGAAACAGTAAGCCTTACTGTTAGCGATACTTTGTATGTTAATATTCCCTATGAAGGAATTGAGAAACTTCCTGTAACACTTTACAAAGTAGGCGAGAGAAGCGGTGATTCAACAATGCTTATTCTTTCCTGCAATGTTATGAATGATGCCTTAGCTGATTTAAGAGTCGAGGATATTCAGATAATTACAGAAGAATATTCTGGCTATAAAATCAGTAATTCTGCAATAAGAACTGTTGATGGTGTTAAAGGTGTTTATGTAGTGCGTGGTAATCTCCTTGGTTTCAGAAAGATTCATATAATTCATTCTGAAGAGACTTTCACTATTGTTGATAATCCAGATGGTGAGTCTGATTATATCAGGCAGTATGACCAGGTTGTAACAAAGGGGGTTGAATTGTATGACAATAAACTTATCTGATAACGATAAATTCCGTACTATAAGCGATAACCTGAAATATATAAAAAATGAAATTGCGGATGCAGCATTTAAATCAGACCGAAGTGCTGATGATGTTCGTCTTATGGCGGTTACTAAAACAGTTTCAGTAGAATATATTAACTATGCTATTG
Organism: Acutalibacteraceae bacterium; assembly: GCA_045614765.1. Classification (GTDB taxonomy): domain Bacteria; phylum Bacillota; class Clostridia; order Oscillospirales; family Acutalibacteraceae; genus DTU089. The sequence goes on along the minus strand of JAZLDN010000057.1, from coordinate 30,365 downwards.
AGCATTGTGGAATTGACCTTATCGGTGAAAATAAGGTTCAGGAATATATTTCTAAAAAAGATACTCTTTCTCTTGATGGTGTAGAAAAACATCTGATTGGACATTTGCAGACCAACAAGGTGAAAAAAATCATTAAAGAAGTTGATATGATCCAATCTGTTGACAGTCTTCACCTGGCTCAGGTTATATCTAAGGAATCCGAAAAATTTGGTATTACATCCAATATTCTTCTTGAAATCAATATTGGTGATGAAGAAAGTAAAACAGGTTTTGACAAAGTTGCATTTACAGAATCACTTGAACAAATTTCGCTTTTGCCAAACATTTCTGTTAAAGGGTTAATGACTATTCCACCAATATGTGAAAGTTCACTTGAATTAGAAAAATATTTTTCTTCAATGAATGAGTATTTTAATGAAATCAAATCAAAAAAATACGAAAACTTTGATTTCAATATTCTTTCGATGGGAATGTCAGGCGATTATAAAGAAGCGATTATTCATGGTTCTAATTTAGTCAGAGTTGGCTCCGCTATTTTTGGAGCTCGTATATATAAATAATTTTTGGAGGTTATATTATGTCAATTGGTGATATTTTTAAGAGGTTAGTAAATGTTTCTGATGACGATTACGAAGATGTTGAAGACGGCGCTCAGGAAACTGCAGAAGCACCTGCTTTTTCAGCTTCATATGAAAGCGAGTATGAGACTCCAAGACCATCTCGTGTAAGAAGACAGAGTTCTGATTCAAATAGAGTTGTAGATATCCGTACTACAGCAATGCTTCAGGTTGTTCTTGTAAAGCCAGATAAATTTGAGGATGCTCGTGCTATTGCTGACCATCTTAATGAAAAGAGAACTGTTGTTCTTAATCTTGAGGCTGCAAACAAGGATGTTGCAAGACGCCTTATTGACCTTCTTAACGGTGTTGCATATGCAAACGGCGGTCAGCTCAAAAAAGTTTCAACAAATACTTATATTATCACACCATATAACGTTAATGTTTCAGGCGATCTTCTTGATGAGCTTGAAAGTACAGGTGTATTCTTCTGATAACAAAATTGTGGAAAGTGGGAATTTAATATGATGACACCTGCTCAGCTTAAGGCATATGAGTTTAAAAGTGCCGGCAGAAACGCATACAAAGCTGAAGATGTTGATGCGTTTTTCGGTGAAGTTGCGGTAAATTATGAAAAAATGTTCCGCGAAAACAGCGAGCTTATTAAAAGAGTAAGCTTACTTGCTGACAAATTGGAACAATATAAAAGTGATGAAGTTGATATTAAAGAAGCGGTCCTCAGTGCACAAAGAGCTGCCAACCTTATTATTAAAGAAGCAGAAGATAGCGTAGCTGATTCAAAAGAGGAAGCAGAGGCTATTCTTGCTGCAGCTAAAGGTGAGGCAGAGGTTATTAAATCTGATGCTGAAAAACAAGCTATCGCTGATTCAGAGCTTCTTTTATCAGTTACTAGAGATAAGGCTGAAGAAATAATTGCTAAAGCCAAGGAGAAAGCTCATGGTATTCTTATTGCGGCTAATGATTCTGCAAGCGATACAATGGGTGCTGCCAACAGAACAATAACAAGTGAATCATTACACTATGATATGCTCAAAAAAGAAGTTTCTGAATTTAGAGCATCTATTTTAGCTCAGTATAAAGCTCATATTGAAATGATTTCTAAACTTCCTGAATTAGCGGTGGAAGAAGCATCTAAAATAGAAAACGAAGAGCTTCCTGAGAAATCAGTTGATGAAATCGAGGAATATGTTGATAACGGCTTCTCTTATCCTGAACAGAATGATGAAGATAATATTCTTGAATTTGTAAGTGAAGAAGCTTCTGTTGTTGACGAAGTAGCAGAGGAAGAGTTTGTTGAGGAAGAGTTTGGTGAACCTGTTATTAAAACTGAACTTCCTTACGATTTCTTCGGCGATGATTCAAAACTTGAATTTGTAGAAGATGATATTCAGGAAGAGCCAGTAGCTTCTATAGAGGATTTTGAAGCTGGTTTTGACGAACCACAGGAAGAGACTGTTCCTGAAGATATACCGATTTCAAAAAAATTCTCTGTTGATATCAATAGAATTGACTATGACTCAATTGAAGAGCCATCTATTGATGAGGATATAGTTGAATCATCATCTGAAGAACCATTTTCAAACGAAGAATCTTTACAGAGCGATGAATTTGGATACGAGGATGACGAGGAAGAGGATGAAGTATCTTTAGCGGCATCATTCTTTGATATGATTGAAAAAATTGATATGGATTCCGATGGTAGAGACGACGGTAAATCAAAAAAACGTGGACTTTTCCGTAAGAAAAAATAATTCAGAGGTATAAAATGACTGTATTTTTAAGTTTTGCCTTTTGCATTGTGCTTATAGGCTTAGATCAATTATTTAAGTTTCTCGTTACTGAGTTTCTTAAGCCTATAGAGTACATTGATGTGATTGAAAATGTATTGCGACTCAGGTATGTTGAAAATACAGGTGCAGTTTTTGGCTCTTTTGCAACACATACATTATTTTTAACTGTTTTTTCTGTTGTTTTATTAGGTGTTGTTATATTTTATCTTGTTAAAAATCGCGAACAATCCAAGTTTGTTAACTTCTTTTTGCTTCTTATGATTGCTGGCGGTATAGGCAATGTAATTGATAGAATAAGGTTGCAATATGTTATTGACTATATTGAGCCTCTTTTTATTGATTTTGCAGTTTTCAATTTTGCAGACTGTCTTATTACAGTTGGTGCTTTTTCACTTATAATTTATCTTATTGTTGATTTAATCAAAGATATAAAAAAAGAGAAAGCAACCATAAAAGATGTGGAGAAAAACGATGGAAACAATTGATTTAGTTGTCCCTGAAGAGTTTTTACCTGAGCGTCTAGATAAAGCTGTACCGTTGTTATATCCAGAACTTTCAAGGAGCACTGTTCAACAACTCATAAGCGAAAATGCAGTTACTGTAAATGGTGAAACTTGTAATAAGAAAACAACCGTAAAACCAGGCGATGTTATTGAAGTCAATATTCCAGACCCTGTGAATTTATCTGTCGAGGCCGAAAATATTCCTCTTGACATTGTTTATGAAGATGAATATCTTCTTGTTGTAAATAAACCTAAAGGTATGGTAGTTCATCCTGCGGCTGGTAACTATAACGGAACCCTTGTTAACGCGCTGTTGTATCATTGTGGTGATTCCTTATCAGGAATAAATGGTGTAATCAGGCCTGGTATTGTTCATAGAATTGACAAAGACACAAGTGGTCTTCTTGTTTGTGCTAAGACCGATGCTGCCCATAAAGGACTTGCTGAGCAGATCAAGGAGCATTCTTTTACGAGAATTTACAATACTGTTGTTGTTGGAAATATCAAAGATGATAGCGGTACAATAGATGCTCCTATAGGCAGACATCCTAAAGACAGAAAAAAACAGGCTGTAACTGATAAAAATTCAAGAAATGCTGTAACACATTTTGAGGTGATAGAGCGTTATAATGGATTCACCTTCCTTCGGGTGAAACTTGAAACAGGAAGAACTCATCAGATAAGAGTTCATATGGCATATAGAGGCAACCCTGTAGCAGGAGATGTTGTATACGGCAACCCCAAAAATACATATGGTTTGGAAGGGCAGTGCCTTAATGCTTCGACTATAGGCTTTATTCACCCGATAACTAAAGAGTATCTGGAATTTACAAGTGAATTGCCCGAATATTTTAAAGATTTTCTTAGGAGAATTTCTAAATGAGTAAAAATTATTCTAAGTGGTTGCTTGTTTCTGATATAGATGGTACACTTAATAACAAGCAAAGGCAAACACCCAGGTGTAATATTACGGCTGTTGAAAATTTTACATCAAACGGCGGGAATTTCACTTTGTGTTCAGGCAGAAACTTAGCTTCGTTAACTCCGCAGTACCAAAAGCTGAAAACAACAACACCTGCTATTTGCCTTAATGGTGCAGGAATCTATGATATCGCTAATGATAAAACTATATATTACAAACCTATATCACTTGAAGGTGAAAAGATTATTTTAGACTTAATAAACAAGTATAAAACCCTTCAACTTACAGTTTTTGATATGAATACGATTTATCTTTATAAGAGAACGTGCTTTTATGGTTTTATTGTTTCTTTGCTTGATGATTTAAAACGTAAGCTATGCCTTAAAGAGCTAGATTTACCAAAAGGTCAGTGGGGGAAGGCAACCATATTTGGTTTGCCATCTGTTTGTAAAAAAGTTGAAAGTATTTTAAAAAGTGATGAAAATATTAAACATCTGGATTGCTTTTTTACATCTCCCGTTTCTCTGGAGATTGTAGGCAAAGGTGTAAATAAAGGCTCTGCTGTAAGCAAACTTGCAGAATTTGTTTCTGTAAATCCTGAGAATGTTGCTGCTATAGGGGATTATTACAATGATGTTGCTATGCTTGAAAGTGTAGCTCATCCGGTTTGCTGCGGACAGGCGCCTGAAGATATAAAAAAACTTTGTGAATATGTTACCTGCCATTGTAACGATGGTGCGGTAAATGAATTTATAAATTATATAGAAAAAAACTATATATAAAACGGAGGTAATACTATGGAAAAGCTTTCCAAAATTGAGTTAGCAAAAGTTGCTTGTAATGTTCGTAAGGGCATTATTGAAGGAACATTTAATGCTAAGTCAGGTCATCCAGGCGGATCTTTATCAATGACTGAGATTGTTACTTATCTTTATTTCAATGAAATGAATATTGATCCAACTCAGCCTGTTAAAGCTGATAGAGACAGATTCGTTCTTTCAAAAGGTCATGCAGCGCCTGCGTTGTATTCTGTAATGGCTCAGCGCGGATATTTTCCTGTTGAAGAGTTAAAAACTCTCAGAAAGGTTGATTCAAGACTTCAGGGTCATCCAAGCATGCACTATCTTCCTGGTGTTGATATTAGCTCAGGTTCTCTCGGTCAGGGTATATCTGCTGCTTGTGGTATGGCTCTCGGTGGTAAACTTAAAGGTGCAGATTTCAGAGTGTACACTGTTCTTGGTGATGGCGAAATTGAGGAAGGTCAGGTTTGGGAAGCTGCTATGTATGCTGCTGCAAAGAAACTTGATAACCTTGTAGCTTTCGTTGATAATAACAATCTTCAGATAGATGGTACAGTTGAAGAAGTTAACTCACCATATCCAATTCCAGAAAAATTCGCAGCTTTTGGTTGGAATGTTATTGAAATTGACGGACATAGTTTTGATGAGATAGAGAGTGCTCTTAATAATGCACGCGCATGTAAAGGAAAGCCAACAGCAATTATTGCTACTACAATTAAAGGTAAAGGCATTTCTTTCATGGAAAATCAGGTTAACTGGCATGGCGCTGCGCCAAATGCAGAGCAGTATGAAATCGCAATGAATGAGCTTGATGCAGTTCTTGCAGGCATGGAGGGTTAAAAAATGGCAGATGTAATTAAAGTTGCAACCAGAGATGCTTATGGTAAAGCTCTTGTTGAGCTTGGTGAAAAAAATCCTGATGTTCTTGTTCTTGATGCAGACCTTGCAGCTGCTACTAAAACAGGTGGATTTAAAAAGGCTTATCCTGATAGATTTTTTGATACAGGTATTGCGGAAAGCAATATGATGGGTGTTGCAGCAGGTCTTGCTACAACAGGATACACTGTTTTTGCTTCAAGCTTTGCGATGTTCTCTGCAGGTAGAGCATTTGAACAGGTAAGAAACACAATCGCTTATCCTCATCTTAATGTTAAGATCGGTGCTACTCACGCAGGTATTTCTGTTGGTGAGGATGGTGCAAGCCATCAGTGCTGCGAAGATATAGCTCTTATGCGTTCTATTCCAGGTATGGTTATTATTAACCCTGCAGATGATATTGAAGCAAGAGAAGCTGTTTTTGCTGCTGCTGAACATGACGGCCCTGTTTATATGAGATTCGGCAGACTTGCAGTTCCAAGAATTTTTGATGAAAATTATAAGTTTGAAATTGGTAAAGCTGTTACACTCAAAGAGGGTACAGATGTTACTATTATTGCAACCGGTTTGTTGGTTAATGAAGCAATTGAAGCTGCAAAGGCTCTTGAAGAGGATGGTATTTCTGTTGAATTAATCAATATGCATACAATTAAGCCTCTTGATAAAGCTGCAGTTGTCGCTGCTGCGAAAAAGACAGGTTGTATTGTTACAGCTGAAGAACATAATGTTATCGGTGGCTTAGGCGATGCTGTATGCGACGCTGTATGCGAAGAGTATCCTGTTCCTGTTGTTAAGGTTGGTGTTGAAGATACTTTTGGTAAATCTGGTCCTGCAGTTGGTCTCCTTCATATCTTCGGTTTGGATGCTAAAAACATTATTGAAAAGGCAAAAATAGCTATTTCTAAGAAAAAGTAATTGTTTTTAACTAAATATTTAATTTTAATTATTGTTTTTTATTGAAAATACTAAAAATCTATGGTATAATCCTTAAATGATATATAGAATTATCCAAGATAGGTAGGAGATTTTATGGCTAACTGTCCAAAATGCGGATACAAATTAAGAATGATAGATATTAAGGCTGAATGCCCTAAATGCGGTGTTAACCTTATCTATTTTAATCATCAGGAAAGATTAGCAGAAGATGCTGATAAGGCTGAAGAAGAATATATAAAAATGCAACCTAAGATTGATAGAGTTAAGTTTGCTTTTGCAGGAACAAAGCTTTCAATCCTTCGTCTTATTCTTTTGTTTGTGCCGATCGGTATGCTGTTCCTTCCATTAGCTCAGATTAAAGTGCAGATGCCTTATAACGATATCGATACAAGCGTTTCTGTTCTTAATCTTGCAATGGATGTTATCGCTAAGTTTGAGTTTTCGATTTTAAGCATAGCTCCACTCGCAGCGGTTATTTGCTATTTTGTTGCGATTTTAGGTGTTCTTGTTTCTGCTGTTTTTGCAATACTTAATATTCCTTTTGTTTCTGTATCTTGCTCACCAAAGGGTTTTAAGAGAAATGTTACTCTTTCTGTTTGTGGAATAGTTGCAATAGTTGTTGCAATAATCTCTTTCCTTGTTTTCAATGCTCAGCTTGAGTCTTCATTCGGTGCAATGTATTCAGGTAATATCGGAATTGGTGCATTTTTAGTTATTGTTGCGTATCTTGCAATTATTGCAATAAACGTTGTTATTAAAAAGAAAAATGTTCCTGTTAAGTATAAAGATGTTTCAGAATACGTTGAGCGTATTGAAAGACGTAAAGCAGAAATTGCAGAAATGGAAGCTGAAGCAGAGGCTTTAAAGAAGTCTTATGCTGCTGAGAAAGCCGCTTCTAAATAATTAAAACCAATAAAAATCAGCTCAGTTACTAAAAGTAACTGAGCTGTTATTTTTTGTGCCCCGCGTGTGCCGGATGTGATAATAGTAACCTGCTTTCAGCAGGTGGGTGTTCTCTCCGTAGATTCACGCTCCCTTCGTCCGCATAAGCGGGAGGTCTGCAATAGGCTACAGAAGTCCGAACTCCCTTTAATTTGACATAGGGTTAGTATTATTCACATTTATCGAACACCGCAGGAATTATATTATATGAATTTCAAGAAAAATTATTCTTCGTTAAACTCGAATAAATCTTCGAGACGTTCCTCAAATATTTTGCCTATTTCATAGAATTTTTTCTCGTCCTCAATAGGCTCAAGGTAAATTTCTCCGCTTTCATCTTCATTAACAGAAAGAATGATTAATTCACCATCGTCATCTAAAATTTCAGTATCGTCATCGTATACAGGGAGGAGAGCAATGAAGCGGCCATCCTCTGTTTCGATTCTGTCAAGTTCCTCGAAAACGTGTTCAACGCCATCTTCATCTACAACTGATACAAGGTCGGTGTTGAAACCTTCGCCTGCAATTACTTTTTCAAACATATCGTCCATAGGTCTATACCTTTACCTTTCTAAGTATATCTATATTTTAACTTTAAGTTAACTATAAGTCAACTGTTATTCAGTAATTTCAATATTCCAATTATATGAAGCGCTTTCCTTACTGTTTAAAGCCATTATAGCGCGTTTTTTTGATATATCGTCTTTCTTGTCGTAATTGTCGTTTATGCCCCACCAAGGCTCAATACAAACGTAAGGTGCGTTAGGTTTTGCCCATATACCAAGAATAGGGGAATCAAAATTGAATTTAACCACTCTTTTGTTGTCATCGCTTTTAAGTGAAATATATTTGGATGTATATCCACTTAAAATTAAAGCATCATCACAGAAAAGCTCTTTAGTTAAATAAAGTTTATTTTCTTTTAAATCAACTGGGAATTTTTCTTCAATAAGAATAGATTCGTGGTCAATTCTCTCTGTAAGAAGAGTTTCATTATTCTGGAATTCAAGGTAATCACCAATTTTACAGTTGAACCCTGGGTGAGCACCAAAAGAATAATACATGGTCTCGGAATCATTATTTATAACAGTGTGTGTTACACTGAGACCTGTTTCAGTTAATTGGAATTTAACTTTTAATTCAAATGAATAAGGATATGCTTCTCTTGATTCTTCGTCGTCTTTTTGTGAAAAAGTAAGAGAATCTTCTGTTTTTTCAATAAGAGTAAATGGTTTTTTTCTTACTATTCCGTGTTTGGGCATAGTATATTCTTTTTCGTTGAGGCGATATTTATCGTCAAGTAATCTACCGATTATAGGGAAAAGAATAGGGGATTGACCATACCATATTTCTTCGTTTCCAGTCCAGATAAATTCAAAACCAGTCTTTTTTGATTTTAAAGAAGTGAGCTCGGCACCCATTTCTTTAACACCTAAAATATAGTTTTCGTTTTCTGCGTAATAAATCATAAAATCATCCTTTATAAGAAAGGCATCACGCTTTTGCGTAATGCCTTTTTAGTTTTATTTAATTATATAGGATAAATTAAATATTGTCAATTTAATAATCAGTCAGCTTTCTTTTTGGTGAGAACTATATTAACAATAATACCAAGGATAAGCGCACAAGCAATTGATGTAAGTGTAACTTTACCTATAGCCATCGCCATACCACCGATACCGGCAATAAGAATTACAGACGCTGTAAAGAGATTTGCGTTTTCTTCAAGGTTTACTTTCTGGAGCATTTTAAGGCCTGAAACAGCGATGAAACCATAAAGGGTAATACAAACACCACCCATTACGCATCCTGGGATAGAATCAAGGAATGCAACGAAAGGAGAGAGGAAAGAAATAAGCAAAGCGATTATTGCTGTGCAAGTAATTGTTGCAACAGAGGCATTTTTGGTAATAGCAACGCAACCTACTGATTCACCGTAAGTTGTGTTAGGGCAACCACCGAATATTGAACCAACAGCTGAACCTATACCATCACCAAGAAGTGTTCTTGAAAGACCTGGTTCTTCGAGAAGGTCTTTTTCAATGATTGAAGAAAGGTTCTTGTGGTCTGCAATATGCTCTGCAAAAACAACGAATGCAACAGGAACATATGCAACTGCAACTGTAGCAATGTATGTTGGTTCAAGGTTTTTAATTTCTTTAATACCTGTAAGGAATGTGAACTGTGGAACCTGAAGGAAAGTGTTGAGACCAATACCATCAGAAACAAGAGCCTGGAATGGAGCAAGGTCAAGAGCAATGAGAGCATTATTGCCTGTTGTAACACCGATTATTGTGAAGATACCTGCAACTGCATATCCTGCAAGAATACCAATAATAAATGGGATAAGTTTAGCCATCTTTTTGCCGTATGTTGAGCAAATAACAACCACGAACAATGTTACTAAAGCACAAACAACTGATACCCAGGAATTAGTTGACATAATAAATGAGCCGTTTGAATCCTGTGGTCCATAGCTGAAAACGTCTTTAATAGCTGCACCTGCGAGAGAAAGACCGATAATTGCAACTGTAGGGCCAATAACAACAGGTGGCATTAATTTGTTAATCCAATTAACACCGGCAACCTTAACAACAATTGCGATAACAACGTAAACAAGACCTGCAAAGATTGCGCCAAGGATAATGCCAAGGAAGCCCATAGCAGTACTTGCAGCACCTGCAAAAGCTGCAAACATCGAGCCAATAAAAGCGAATGATGAGCCTAAGAAAACAGGGCTCTTGAATTTAGTGAAAAGCTGGTAAACAAGAGTACCTGCGCCTGCACCAAAAAGTGCAGCAGATGCTGTCATACCATTACCGATAATAGCTGGAACAGCGATCGTTGCGGCCATAATTGCAAGTAATTGCTGGAAAGCAAATACGAGAAGCTGACCAAACTTAGGTTTGTCGTTAACATCGTAAATAAGTTTCATAAACTTACCCCCAATTAAATTTTTATTACAGCCCTATGGCTAATAATTAAAGATTGAATAATTTAACGCTTGTACATCCATCTGTTACAGGAAGCATAACAGAAACAAGCTCCGATGTTGATGTTGGTACGTTTTTACCCACATAATCTGCACGGAAGGGAAGTTCTCTATGTCCTCTATCAACCAGTATAGCTAATTGGATGCTTGCTGGTCTTCCAGAGCTGAATATAGCTTCTATGGCAGCTCTTACTGTTCTTCCTGTGAAAAGAACGTCATCAACAAGAATTATGTTTTTTCTGTTTATATCAAAAGGGAAGTCGGATTGATGTGCCTCGGGTAATTCGCTTATTTCTGTTAAATCATCCCTATAATGATTAATATCAAGTTCACCAACGGGGAGCGAAACACCTTCAATTTTATTTATGTTTTCTGCTATGATTTCAGCAAGAGGGACACCTCTTGTTTTTATACCCAGAAGCACAATATCTTCTGTGCCTTTGTTTTTTTCAATGATTTCATGAGCAATTCTGACAAGTGAACGTTGAACCGCTGATTCATCCATTATTTCTGCTTTTAATTCCATAAAAACCTCAAAAAAATAGCCTTGTCAAATCAGACAAGGCTATAGTGCGCAAAGATTTATATAACCTTATCAATTCACGGATTGATTTAAAAGTACTTTACGATTATATTAATCTTTTTTTATGATTTTGTAAATGGTATTTTTGCGAGAATTGTCGAAAAACAATTTGTGTTTTTTGACGAAAATCAAAGCATGTATACTCCTGATTCCAACTCGACAAGCTCTCTATCATTTGTCTTTATATATCTGTATACAGGTTCATCAAATGTCTTATAATCTGAAACTGTATAATCCTTAAGGTTTACTGTTCGGATTTTACAGGATTGATAGTTGCATACATATAAAATATTATCATAAACAGAAATAGACACTGGATTTAAAAATGCAGTTGATGAATCTCCGCCAATTCTTAATACAATTTTTTCTGTTGAAGGGGAGTATCTTACAATGCAATTGTTTTCGGGTACAACGCACCATATATATTTACCTTCTGCAGCCGCACCGCTGACAGCGCACTCTTTGTATTGAAGGTCTCCTGTCCAGTATAAAACACCTTTATCATTGAATAAACCTATTTCACCACTTGAATATACAACAGCAATATGTTTATTAGGTAAAAATGCAACATCGCAATAAATGAAATCACTTAGTTGTTCTGCAATTTTCTCGAAGTTTTCACCAAATTTGTTCAATAAATAGGCACTTCTTGTACTTGCTGTCGGGCGTTCAAGTTTAACGTCATATGTGAAAAAAGATATTTTAGTTGTTCCGCTTGGAAGGGTATCTTTTCTTGCTACAATTATACCTTTGTTGAAAGGCACAATGTCAACAATATCAATATCCATCAATTTTTTCATTATTCTTCCTCACAACCGTCGGTAAGTTTGTTGATTTGATAGCAAAGAGTCATAAGAGAATCGCCTAAATGAACATTTTCAACAGCGATATCTTTATATTTTCTGTTTAAATCATATTGAGTGAAATTCCAGAAACCCTTTATACCTAATGATATAAGTTTGTCTGCATTTTCTTCAGCATATTCGCTTGGAATACAAAGAATTGCAACAACGGGATTTTCTTTTTTACAGAATTCCTCGAGTTCAGAAGAGTTTTTTACAATTCTACCACCGATATTGGTACCAACAACATTCGGATTGTTATCGAAGATACCAACAAGATCAAAGCCACGGTTTTCAAAATGAAGATGTGTGGCAATTGCGTGTCCTAAGTTACCTGCACCAATCATAATGGCTTTTGAACGCTTATTTATACCTAAAATAGCACCGATTTCGGTATATAATTGTTCAATATTGTAGCCATAGCCTTGCTGACCAAAACCACCAAAGCAGTTTAAATCCTGACGAATCTGAGAAGCTGTAAGACCCATTCGCTGAGATAACTCTTTTGATGAGATTCTTACGATTCCCATTTTCTTCAATTCTTCAAGGTATCTGTGGTATCTAGGTAAACGCTTTATAACAGGAACAGAAACCTGATTGTTATTTCTCATTGTAAATCGTCCTTAAAATAATTATAAAGTCTGAAGTGTTTCCATAACATATTTGCCGAATTCTTCACATGTGCAACCATCATCACGGCCTGTTATAGTCATTTTCTTTTCTGTAATCATGCAGATATCGAGAGCCTTTTCAAGCTTGTCTGCCTCTTCCTGCTTGCCAATGTGAGAGAGGAGAAGAACAGTTGCTCTGAGCATTGAGCATGGGTCTGCGTACTGTCCTCTGCCTTCTTTGATCATACGAGGAGCTGAACCGTGAATTGCCTCAAACATAGCGTACTGTTTACCGATGTTTGCGCTACCTGCAGTACCAACGCCGCCCTGGAATTCGGCAGCTTCGTCTGTGATAATATCACCATAAAGGTTAGGAAGAACAAATACCTTGAAATCTGTTCTGCGCTTCTTGTCAATAAGCTTTGCAGTTGTAATATCAATATACCATTCGTCTGTTATGATTTCTGGGTAGTCCTTAGCGATTTCTTTACAGAGGTTAAGGAACTTACCATCAGTTGTTTTGATGATGTTTGCTTTTGTAATAATAGAAACACGTTCTTTCTTATTGTTTCTTGCATATTCATATGCAAGCTTTGCAATACGCTCTGTACCTTCAGTTGTTGTAACAACGAAGTCCATTGCGAGCTCGCCGTCAACGTCAACACCCTTTGAGCCAACAGCGTAAGCACCTTCTGTGTTTTCACGGAAGAATGTCCAGTCAATATTCTCTTCAGGAATTTTAACAGGTCTTACGTTTGCAAAAAGGTCAAGAGCCTTACGCATAGCAACATTAGCGCTTTCAATGTTTGGAAGTCCGTCGCCCTGCTGAGGAGTAGTTGTAGGTCCTTTAAGAATAACATCGCAAGCTTTGAGTTCTTCCATTACATCATCAGGAATAGCTTTCATAACCTTTGCACGATTTTCAATTGTAAGACCGTCAATGTATTTGAATTCAATTTTGCCAGCATCAACATCATCCTTAAGAATGAACTTAAGAACATTCGCTGCTTCTTTAGTGATAATCGGGCCGATTCCGTCGCCGCCGCAAACGCCAACAACGATTTTATCAAGTGCTTTGAAATCCTTGAATTCTTTTGTTGATTTGATTTTCTGGTTACGTGCATCCTGCTCGATAAGAAGCTGTTTAAATTTAGCAAGAGCGTTTTCAATCTGTACTTCAGTCATTAGTTATTCTCCTTTGTGTAATCAAGTAAGCCGCCTGCTGTAAGAATATCAACCTGTCTTTCTGATACATCGCAGATAAGCTTGTACTCTTCGTTTTTAGTTTCATTTTTAAGTGTGATTTCTTTACCTGCTTTAAGTTCAGCTTTTATTGCAGGAAGTGTAAGCTTGTCGCCAACAGAAATCTTATCATAATCATCTGCGTTTACAAAATTAAGTGGAAGAATGCTTGCATTAACAAGGTTCGCTTTGTGAATACGTGCAAATGATTTTGTAATAACTGCTTTAACACCAAGATAGAGAGGAACAAGTGCTGCGTGCTCACGGGAAGAACCCTGGCCGTAGTTGTTACCACCTATGATTATGCATGAGCCTGCTTCTTTACAATGTTCTGCAAAGTTTTCGTCGCACTGACGGAAGCAGAATTGTGAAAGGTAAGGAATATTTGAACGATAAGGAAGAATTTTAGCACCCGCAGGCATAATATGGTCTGTTGTGATGTTATCTTCAACCTTAAGAACTGCAGTTGCTTCAATAGAATCAGAAAGAGGAGCAGTCTTTGGGAAAGGCTTGATGTTTGGTCCGTAGTAAACCTCAACCTCTGCAGCTTCTTCAGCAGTTTCTGCTGGCATTTCAATCATGTTATCGTTAATAATAAATGATTTAGGAAGTGTAACAGAGATATCTTCGTTCCAGGTAGTAGCATCTGTAAGAACACCTGTAATTGCAGATACTGCAGCTGTTTCAGGGCTAACAAGATAAACCTGGCCATCAGCTGTACCGCTTCTACCTTCAAAGTTACGGTTGAATGTTCTGAGAGAAATACCTGCTGATTTTGGAGATTGACCCATACCGATACATGGACCGCAAGCACTTTCGAGAATACGAGCACCAGCATCAATCATATCTGCAAGGCAGCCGTTAAGAGCAAGCATATTAAGAACCTGTTTTGAACCAGGAGCAATACCAAGAGAAACTGATGGATGAACCTTTTTACCCTTGAGAATCTTTGCAACCTTCATCATATCAAGAAGAGATGAGTTTGTGCATGAACCGATAAGCACCTGGTCGATTTTGATTTCACCAATTTCTGCAACTGATTTAACATTATCAGGCATATGAGGCATAGCTGCAAGTGGCTGAAGAGTTGAAAGGTCGATATCAATAACTCTTGAATATTCAGCATCTTCATCAGGAAGAAGCTCAACCCAATCCTTTTCACGAGCCTGAGCCTTCATGAAGTCATATGTAATTTCATCAGAAGGGAATATTGATGTTGTAGCTCCAAGCTCAGCGCCCATATTTGTGATTGTTGCTCTTTCAGGAACTGAAAGTGTTTTTACACCTTCGCCGCCATATTCAACGACCTTACCAACGCCACCTTTAACGCTGAGAATTCTGAGAACCTCAAGAATGATATCCTTAGCAGCAACGTATGGTGAAAGTTTACCTGTAAGGTTAACCTTGATAACTTCTGGAACAGTAATATAGTAAGCGCCACCACCCATAGCAACAGCTACATCAAGACCACCAGCGCCCATTGCAAGCATACCAAGACCGCCGCCTGTTGGTGTATGGCTGTCTGAGCCTATAAGAGTTTTGCCAGGGATACCGAATCTTTCGAGATGTACCTGATGGCAGATACCATTACCAGGGCGAGAATAACGCACGCCTCTTTTTTTACATACTGACTGAATAAATTTATGGTCGTCAGCATTTTCAAAACCTGTCTGAAGAGTATTGTGGTCAATATAAGCAACAGAAAGTTCTGTTTTAACTCTGTCAATATCCATTGCTTCAAGCTCAAGGTAAGCCATTGTACCTGTAGCATCCTGAGTTAATGTCTGGTCGATTCGAATACCAACCTCATTGCCAGGAGCATACTCGCCATCAACAAGATGACTTTTAATTATTTTTTCGCATAAAGTAAGTCCCATGATTTCGCCTCCGAAAAGTTGTATAAATTTTTAACAAACTTATTTTAATATGTAACAATCACTTTGTCAATGGATAGTGCAAAATTATTAGTAAATAAAACAATAAATATATATGTAATGAACTTGAACTTTTTTGTTTATTGTGCTATTATTAGTTAGTTAAAAAGGGTTTTGTTGGTTACAATAAATCTTGGTGATGATTTTGTATAATTATTTGCAAGGTTTTTATAATTTTAGTGTTTGTAATCAAGTTGAAGACGAATCCTCAGATGCAATTAATGCTGATGAAATTAACAACGAACCGCCATCATCTTTTGAGGATGGTTTTGTAACTATTAATAAAGATGGTAAGTTTATTCATTGTATTACTATTATAGGTCAGGTTGAAGGACATTATTTAAACGCTCCTAATACCAAATCAACAAAATATGAGCATATTATTCCGCGTATTGTTGCTGTTGAGGAGGACAAGAACATTTCAGGCCTTCTTGTTATTCTTAATACAATTGGTGGCGATGTTGAAGCAGGACTTGCTATTGCTGAGCTTATTGCTGGTATGCATAAGAAAACTGCTAGTCTTGTCCTTGGTGGTAGTCATTCAATAGGGATTCCTTTAGCTGTCAGCGCCGATAGATCATTTATTGTTCCTACAGCTTCAATGACTGTGCATCCGGTTAGAATGAATGGTCTTATATTAGGTGTTCCGCAGGCTCTTTTATATTTAAAGAAAATGGAGGATAGGGTTGTCAGTTTCATAACCCGAAACTCTCATATAACAGAAGAACGTTTTAAGGAACTTATGTTAAACAATGAAGAGCTTGTTTCTGATTTTGGTACTATTCTTAATGGAGAACAAGCTGTTAAAGAAGGCTTGATCGATTCAATTGGTAGTCTGTCAGATGCAATCAGTTTTTTAGTTAATGAAAACGAGTGAGGTTTTTATGAATATAATTAAAGCAATTTTATTGGGGATTGTTCAGGGGATAACTGAATTTTTACCTATATCAAGTAGCGGTCATATGTCTTTATTTACTCATTTCAGCGGAATGGACCCACAAACTTCGGGTTTATTTTCCGCGATGTTACATATTGGTACTCTTGTTGCAATTCTTATAACCTTTTACAGACCTATTTATGAATTGTTCGAGGAATTCTTCAGAATAATAAAAGATATTTCTTCTAAAAAGTTCAATTTAAGATTAAAAGATATGACAGAAACAAGAAGAATGTTTATTATGTTTTTCGTATCTTGTGTACCACTTCTTATTCTTCTTATACCGATTGGCAATGGTAAGAATGTAATGGATGCTGTTGGTGTTTTCTCAGCTGATAACAGTATAAAAGCAGAGGGTATATGTTTTATGCTGACAGGATTCGTTCTTTTGTTGGGCGCTTTTACATCGGAAAAAACAAAACGTTTTATGAAAATTACACCTGTTTCAGCTTTGTTGATAGGTGTTGCTCAGTTTTTTGCTGCATGCTTTCCCGGTATATCTCGTTCAGGTTCAACAATATCTACCGGGCTTATGTGTAAGGTGTCCAAAAAAAATGCTGTTAGATACTCATTTATTTTAAGTGTGCCAGCTATTCTTGCAAGTGGACTTGTCGAATTCAAAGATGCGATGGAAAGTGCACAGGTAGTTCCTGTTTTTCCTCTTCTTGTTGGTATTGTAACATCTGCAGTTGTAGGTGTTTTTGCTATCAGATTACTTCAGGTAATTATCACTAAAAACATATTCAAATATTTCGGTTTTTACTGCCTTGGTCTTGGTTTTGTTGTTACAATAATTGGTGCGATTGAGGTTTTTGTGAAATAATTTTCACAAACATAATTTTTAGTTATTATTTCAGTTTAAGGAGATAAGTTATGGCTCAAAATAAAAAGCCTGCTTCACAGAAAAACAGGGGAAACAGCTCGAAAAATAAGAACACAAAGAAAAAATCTGCACAAAACACATTTTTCAATGCTGAACATAAACAGATAGCTTCTTTTATAGGTTTCTTTTTTGCGTTGTTTATGCTTGCTGTTGTTGTAATTGATGCAGGTAGTGTATGGGGTGCATTACGCAATTTCTTTTTTGGATTATTCGGTATTAATGCATTTATAGCTCCATTTTTTATAGGATTTATCAGCATTATGTCAGCGCTTGGCAAGGATGATAGAAAATATAAAATAAAAGTTACAGAAGGTTTTATTGTTTTCTCACTGATTGTCGCTTTCTTACATATCATCAATGTTGATTCTCAACTTAAATATGGTGAGCAGATTACCTGGGCATATAACGTGTTTAAAACATATAATGGTGAAGGCTTGCATTTCGGTTTCGGCGTATTTGGCGCTATCGTTGGTGGTGTTCCACTTTTACTTACAGGTACTAATAAATTAGCCGCAGGATTGTTTACAATTTTAATTCTTCTTGCTCTCGTTATGCTTTTCAGTGGCACTACAATTATTAAACTTATTCAGTCTCTTAAGAAGCCTGCAGAGGTTGTAGGGGAATATGCTGAAGAAAAAATTGATGGTTTAAAGCAGACATATCAGAATGTTTCTGAAGATATAAACGAAAAACGATTAAGAAAAGCAGAAACTGCTGAAAAAAGGCGCAGAGTAACAAAGCACGAAATTGAACTTGATGTTCCTCTTGATGATGAAGTTTTCGAGGATGTAGGTGTTGATCCTATTTTATCTGAACCGGATATTGATGATTTACCACCTGTAGAGCTTGATGACGTTATTGCTCTTTTTAATGAAGATGTAGATTCAAGAGACGATGTTAAATCATTAGAAGAGCTCCGTAATATTGCAAATTCTCAACCTGAAGAATACCCTGAAGAAACAGTTGAGCCTGTAATCGAAGAAGCATATGATATTGATTCGGAGACCGGTGAGGTTATCGAGGAAGAAACAGAGGTAGTTGAGCAAGTAGATACAGATGTACCTGTTGTTCAGTATGAATTACCAAGCATTGACCTTTTGGATGAACCTAAACGTGTATCCAAAGCGGGTAGCGGCAATGAACTCCGCGAAAAAGGCGAAACAATTGTAAAAACTCTTCAGAGCTTTGGTGTAGGTACAAGAATAGTTGAAATTTGTCAGAGTCCTTCTGTTACACGTTTTGAGCTTCAGCCAGAACCAGGTGTCAAAATCAGTAAAATCACCGCACTTGCAGACGATATTGCAATGAATCTTGCGGCATCAGGTGTTCGTATTGAAGCGCCTATACCTAATAAAAATGCAGTTGGTATTGAAGTGCCAAATGCTGAAAAAGCAATGGTTACTTTAAGAGAGATTCTTGAAACAGACTCTTTCCGTAATTCGAAATCAAAAATAAACGTTGCATTAGGTAGAGATATCCAGGGTAAATCAACCTGTGCAGACCTTGCAAAGATGCCTCATCTTCTTGTTGCAGGTACTACAGGCTCAGGTAAATCAGTTTGCCTTAACACAATGATTATGAGTCTTCTTTATAACGCTAAGCCTGATGAGGTTAAGCTTATAATGATTGACCCTAAAAAAGTTGAGTTTACAGTATATAAGTCAATTCCGCATCTTCTTATTCCTGTCGTTGCAGACCCAAGAAAAGCTGCAGGTGCGCTTTCGTGGGCAGTTGCAGAGATGGACAAGCGTTACGCTTTATTTGCAGATAATGGTGTAAGAAATCTTCAGGGCTACAATGCATATGCAGTCTCAAATAATCTCCCTAAAATGCCTCAGATAGTTATCATTATTGACGAGCTTTCAGATTTGATGATGGCTGCTTCAAATGAGGTTGAGGATTCTATATGCCGTCTTGCGCAGAAGGCACGTGCTGCAGGTATGCATCTTATTGTTGCTACACAGAGACCATCTGTTGATGTTATCACTGGTCTTATCAAGGCAAATATTCCTAGCCGTATTGCTTTTGCGGTTAAATCTCAGATTGACTCGCGTACAATTATTGATACTCAGGGCGCTGAAAAGCTTCTTGGTAATGGTGATATGCTTTATTGTCCTGTTGGCCTTTCCAAGCCTGTTCGTGTTCAGGGATGCTACGTTTCTGATGATGAAATTGAACGTGTTATTGAGTTCGTTACTGCTCAGGGCGATGTTAAATACGACGATTCTGTTATGCAGGAAATTGAAATCAAGGCTGCTCAGAATGGTGGTAAGAAGAAGGGTGCTGGAGAGTTTGAAGTTGAAGCTCCTTCAACAAACGGTTTTGACGATGAAATGACACCAAAAGCAATTGAGGTTGTTATTGAATCAGGTATGGCATCAACAACACTTCTTCAGAGAAAATTGAAGCTTGGTTATGCAAGAGCTGCAAGAATCGTTGATGAGCTTTCAGAAAAAGGTGTTATCGGTCCGTTTGAGGGTGCAAAGCCACGTAAAGTTCTTATTACAAAAGAACAATGGATGGAAATGCAGGCCAATAACTCTGCGTTCAGCGCTCCTAAACAGTTGAGCATTGATGATATTGCTCCGGTTGAAAGTACTCAGGATACATATGTTGCAGATTCTATTCCTGAAGATCACAATTATTTTGGCTCAGCCACAAATAACTACGAGGATTAATTATGGATATTTTTGTTGAATATTTGGATGGCGATTATGCTGTATGCAGGCTTCCTGATAAAGCAGGCAACCTTATTCGCTTACCATTAAGAGATTTACCAAAAGGTACACGGGAATTGGTTGTTATTTCCATGCGTGATAACGGCACATTTTACTTAAACGATTACGCAAGAGAAACAAGAATGAAAAAGATAAAGAATTATTTAAGATACCAAAAATATTGCTTTGATTTGTCAAAATAATTTACAAAAAAGTATTGCTTTTTTTGTTAAAAGGTGATATACTTTCCAAGTTAAAAAACTCACGCAGGGTAGATTGCGGATGTCGTGTGCGCGAAAGCGTGGTGTCTGCGAGTCGAAACCTTGCGGCGGTTTAACAAAAAGGAGGACAAAATTATGTCAGTAGTTTCAATGAAACAGTTACTCGAAGCAGGTGTTCATTTCGGACACCAGACCAGAAGATGGAACCCTAAGATGGCTCCTTACATCTTCACAGAAAGAAATGGTATTTATATCATTGACCTTCAGAAGACAGTTAAGAAGCTTGAAGAGGCTTACAGCTTCATCAACAAGATCGCTCAGGAAGGCGGCGACGTACTTTTCGTAGGTACAAAGAAGCAGGCTCAGGATTCTGTTAAAGAAGAAGCAGAGCGTTGCGGTATGTCATACGTAAATGCTCGTTGGCTCGGCGGTATGCTTACAAACTTCCAGACAATCCAGAAGAGAATCAGAAGACTTGCTCAGCTCAACGCTATGGAAGCTGACGGTACATTCGATCTTCTTCCTAAGAAGGAAGTTATCAAGCTCAACCTCGAAAGAGAAAAGCTTGAAAAGTTCATGGGTGGTATCACAGAAATGAAGAAGATGCCAGCAGCAATGTTCATTGTTGACCCAAGAAAAGAAAGAATTGCAGTTCTCGAAGCAAAGAAGCTCGGTATTCCGATCGTTGCTATCGTTGATACAAACTGTGATCCTGATGAAATTGACTACGTAATCCCAGGTAACGATGACGCTATCCGTGCAGTTAAGCTTATTGCTGGTGCAATGGCAGACGCTATCATCGCAGGCCGTCAGGGTGAGCAGAATGTTGCAGAAGCAGCTGATGAAGAAGTTGCTGAAGAAGCAGCAGAATAATTATATATTTACCCGTTAGGAGGATATATCTATGGCATTCACAGCTCAGGATGTTAAAAACTTAAGAGAAAAAACAGGCGTTGGTATGATGGAGTGCAAAAAAGCACTTACAGAAGCTGACGGCGATATGGATAGAGCATTTGAAATTCTTCGTGAAAGAGGTCTTGCTGCTTCTGAGAAGAAGGCTAGCAGAATTGCTGCTGAAGGCGCTATCATTGCATTCACAGATGATGCAACAAAAACAACAGTTCTTCTTGAGATCAACTCTGAGACAGACTTCGTTGGTAAGAACGATAAGTTCCAGGATTTCGGTCTTAATGTTGCTAAGACAATTGCAGCTAGCAAGCCTGCTTCAGTTGAAGAACTTGCAAACCTTGCACTTGTTGGTTCAGATAGAACAGTTCAGGAAGCTCTTAACGACCTCATTCTTGTTATCGGTGAAAACCTCAAGATCCGTCGTTACGAGATCGTAGAAGGCGATGTTGTTACTTACATTCACGGTGGCGGCGCTGTAGGTGTTGCTGTTAAGTTCGAGACAAATCTCGAGGATAAGGCTGAGTTTGTTGCAATGGGTAAGAACATTGCTATGCAGGTTGCAGCTATGAGACCCGAATACCTCAGCAAAGAATCAATCTCTGCTGAAGAGCTTGAGAAGATGAGATCTATTACAATCGATAGCTCACTTAACAAACCAGAGTCACTTCCAAAGCCTATTCTTAATGCACTCTTTGATAAGGCTATCGCTGAGAATCTTTTCAGTGCAGAAGATGCTGCTGCTTATGAAGAGCAGAAGAAGAGCAACTATCTCTTTAACTTCCTTTCTAAGGAAGCAGTTGCTACTCTTGCACAGCTTGCTATCGCAGGTAAGGAAGAGTATATCAGCAACAAGATCTTCGCTGGTGCAGTTGAAGGTCGTATCAAGAAGCAAATCAAGGAAACATGTCTCCTTGAGCAGGCATTTGTTCGTTCAGACCTCTTCGACGGTTCTGTATCAGGTTATGTTGCAGATGTTGCTAAGAAGACAGGCGCTGATATCAAGGTTGTTAACTTCATTCGTCTTGAAAAGGGCGAAGGTCTCGAAAAAAGAGAAGACAATTTTGCTGACGAAGTTGCCAGCATGATGAAATAAGATTTCAATTGAGGGCGGCTTTCATTGAAAGTCGCTCCATACTTTTTTAAATGTATTATATTCCAATTTTGGTAAACTATATAAAGTGGTGAGATTATTTATGGAAAGAAAAGTTGGTACTGTATCAAGAGGTATTCGTTGCCCAATTATCAGAGAAGGCGACAATCTTGTTGATATTGCAGTAAACAGCGTTATCGAAGCTGCTGAGAGTGAAGGATTCGCTCTTCGCGACCGCGATGTTGTTTCACTTACTGAGTCTATTGTTGCAAGAGCTCAGGGCAACTACGCAAAGGTTGAGGATATTGCTGCAGATGTTAAGGCAAAATTAGGCGGTGGCACAATCGGTGTTATTTTCCCGATTTTATCAAGAAACCGCTTTGCAATCTGCCTTAAGGGTATTGCAATGGGTGCAAAAAAAGTTGTGCTTATGCTCAGCTACCCAAGCGATGAAGTTGGTAACTCTCTTTTAACCTATGATCAGCTTGATGATGCAGGAATTAACCCATATTCAGATGTTTTATCCCTTGAAAAGTACAGAGAGCTTTTCGGTGAAAACAAACACGAGTTTACCGGCGTTGATTATGTTGCATATTATTCAGATATTATCACTTCTGCAGGTGCGGAGGTTGAAATAGTTTTCGCTAACCAGGCAAAGACAATTCTTGATTATACAGATTGTGTTCTTACATGCGATATTCACACAAGAGCTCGTACAAAGAGAATTCTTAAAGCTGCTGGTGCAAAGGTAGTTTGCGGTCTTGATGATATTCTTAACGAATCAATCAATGGTAGCGGCTGCAACGAGAAATATGGTCTTCTTGGTTCAAACAAATCAACAGAGGATACAATTAAGCTTTTCCCACGCGAATGCAAACAGCTTGTTCTTGACATTCAGGCAGAGTTCCTTAACAGAACAGGTAAGCATATCGAAGTAATGGTTTACGGCGACGGTGCTTTCAAAGACCCTCAGGGTAAAATTTGGGAGCTTGCTGACCCTGTTGTTTCTCCTGCACATACAGATGGCCTTGTTGGTACACCTAATGAGCTCAAACTTAAATATCTTGCAGATAATGATTTTGCAGGTCTTTCAGGTGCAGAGCTTAAAGAGGCTATTTCAAATAGCATAAAAGCTAAGTCAGGTAGCCTTGTAGGTAATATGGCATCTCAGGGTACAACACCTCGTCAGCTTACAGACCTTATCGGTTCACTTTGCGACCTCACTAGCGGCTCAGGTGATAAGGGTACACCAATTATTCTTGTTCAGGGTTATTTTGATAACTATACTGACTGATAATTATAATTACAAACGGAGGTTATTAAAATGAGCGAAAATGTAATTGTTCGTCCTGAATCAATGGAAAGAATAACAACCAAAGCGCTTGCAGATGCTTTCATTGAAGAGCAGGTTGCTGCAATCCGTGCTCAGGTTGGAGATAAAAAGGTTTTACTTGCACTTTCAGGTGGTGTTGACTCATCTGTTGTTGCTGCGCTTCTTATTAAAGCTATTGGTAAACAGCTTGTTTGCGTTCACGTTAACCATGGTCTTATGAGAAAAGGCGAGAGTGAGCAGGTAGTTGAAGTATTTGGTAAGCAGCTTGACGCTAACCTTATTTATATTGATGCTACTGACCGCTTCCTTGATAAGCTTGTTGATGTTGCTGACCCTGAAAAGAAGCGTAAAATCATCGGTAATGAGTTTATTGAAGTATTTAACGAAGAAGCTCTTAAGCTTGAAGGAATCTCATTCCTTGCTCAGGGTACAATTTACCCTGATATCCTTGAGAGCGATGGCGTTAAAGCTCACCATAATGTTGGTGGTCTTCCAGAGGATATGAAGCTTGAACTTTGCGAGCCTGTTGCACTTCTTTATAAAGACGAGGTTCGTGTGGTTGGTTCTGCTCTTGGTCTTCCTGATGAAATGGTTTATCGTCAGCCATTCCCAGGTCCAGGTCTTGGTGTTCGTTGCCTTGGCGCAATCACAAGAGATAGACTCCACGCTCTCAGAGAAGCAGATGCAATTCTCAGAGAGGAATTTGATAAAAATGGTCTTGCAGGTAAGGTTTGGCAGTATTTTATTGCTGTTCCGGATGTTAAGAGCGTTGGTGTAAGAGATTCAAAGCGTTATGAAGGTTGGCCAGCAATTATCCGCGCTGTTAATACTACAGACGCTATGAGTGCTACAATCGAAGAGATTCCATACGCACTTCTTCACAAGATTACAGACCGTATTACTCATGAAGTAGAAGGCATTAACCGTGTTCTTTATGACCTTACTCCAAAGCCAATCGGCACAATAGAGTGGGAATAATATCGGTTGGCTTACAAGTGCTCGAAAATCCTTTGTTTCCAAGGGTTTCCGGGCACTTTATATTTTGCTAAAAACCGCATTGCAACGATTGATGTAAAAACACAAAAAGGAATGGTTGCAGATGGTTATCAAGCAAAAAATAGCATGGTGTAGGGTTTTTATTACTTAAGAAAAAATCTGAAATCAGCACACGCAGTTTGAAACTAAAATAACGGCAAAATGTACCGATTAGACACAGATAGCGACCGAACAGTCAAAAAACAACATTTCTTCTTTTTTATTTGCTATGATGGTATTGTAAATGAAAAAGGAGGATGACATATATGCAAGAAATAAAAACGATTGAGCTTGTCAAGCAATATAAGAATCTGACTGCTGTAGACAAGCTCGATTTAGAAATTCGGTATGGTGAATTGTTTTCTCTGCACGGTGTGAACGGTGCGGGAAAGACCACCGCAATTAAAATGTTTTCCTGCTTGACAAAACCCACAGACGGAGATGCTATTGTAGGCGGATATAGCATTACAAAGGAACCTGAACAAGTAAAGCGGCTGATTGGCGTATCTCCGCAAGAAACCGCTGTTGCTCCTAATCTTTCCGTAAAAGAAAATCTGGAGCTGATCTGCGGCATCCACGGGTTTCCCAAAGAAAAAATAAAAACAAAGATTCAGGAACTTTCTGAACAATTTTCCTTGGACAGTGTCCTTCAGAGGAAAGCTGGTAAATTATCCGGCGGCTGGCAGCGACGTGTCAGTATTGCTATGGCATTGATTAGCGAACCTAAAATTCTATTCCTGGACGAACCCACTCTTGGTTTAGATGTCCTTGCAAGACATGACCTTTGGGAGATAATTCGCTCTTTGAAAGGCAAGATAGCGATTGTCATGACGACACACTATATGGAAGAAGCTGAGGCACTATCTGACCGCATCGGTATTATGAAAAGCGGCAGACTTCTTGCGGTGGGAACAGTAGAAGAATTGAACAAGAAAGCTGGAACAAACAATTTTGAAGCAGCTTTCGTCTCTATTGTAAAGGATGGTGCGTTATGAGAATGATGACTTTTGCCAAGAGATGTGCTAAAGAGATTTTGCGTGATCCAATCAATCTTGGTTTCGGGTTGGGTTTTCCTTTGGTCTTATTATTGCTTCTTAGTGCTATTCAAGCTAATATTCCGGTAAGCCTGTTTGAGATTAACACACTGACTCCGGGTATTACCGTATTCGGATTGTCGTTTATGACCTTGTTTTCGGCTACTTTAATTGCAAAAGACCGTGAAAGCGCCCTCTTGCAGAGATTGTATACGACACCACTTACGGGGATTGACTTTATCTTAGGATATATGCTCCCTATCCTTCCCATCGCAATCGGGCAGACCGTGATTTGCTATTTGTTTGCGATTCCTTTGGGACTCGAAGTTAGCGCAACCATTATTTATGCTGTTATTGGCATCATCCCCATGGCAATTTTTAATATTGCGCTCGGACTTTTGTGCGGCAGTGTTTTGGGAGTGAAACAGGTTGGCGGTATTTGCGGAGCACTACTTACCAATCTTTCTGCTTGGTTTTCGGGTGTTTGGTTCGATTTGAATCTTGTGGGAGGTGCTTTCAAAAAAATAGCCAACGCACTTCCGTTTGTTCACGCAGCGGAACTGGAAAAAGCGTTATTTAACGGAAATTTTGAGGGCGCAGCTTCACACATCCTGCCGATTGTTCTGTATAGTGTACTGATAACAGCGGCGGCCGTGTTCTGTTTCCTCAGGCAAATGAAAAAACAGTAAGGACTTGAGGCGATGAAATACAAACTTATTATCGATAAAAACGCAGATGAGGAAATCATAGCAATCGTTCATGCTCCATCATCTTTGACACAGCGGATAGAAGATCTTGTCAGTAGTTATTCCGGTGCGGAGAGCATCATGGGATACAGAGATGATGTGATGCGGAAACTGGAGTTTTCGGAAATTGAATGTATTACCATAATTGACAGAAAAGTGATTGCTATCGATACCAAGGGCAGTCACTATCGTATTCAAGATAGACTTCGAGATTTGGAAGAAGTTTTACCCTCTTATTTTATTCGCATAAACAAATCTACACTTGCCAATGAACACTGCATTGCACGATTTGATGCAGTTTTCAGCGGAGGTGTAGATGCCGTGTTCCGATGCGGCTATCGGGAATATGTTTCAAGGCGTTGTTTTGCGGAAATCAAAAGGAGGTACGAAGGAATATGAAAAAATTTGTTTTGGAATTTTTGCGCCGTAGCTTTGTAGCTTCCGGTATTGGTTCTGTTATTTTAGCAATCGTATATTTAATATTGAAACAAACCGCAGCTATTGAAACACTATCTATAAATCAGGTCTGTATTGGGATCTTTTCAATCACGGCACTTGCCTTTATTGCTGGCGGTATGAACGCTATTTATCAACTCGAACGCTTGCCCTTGATGATTGCAATTCTGATTCACGGCGGCGTTTTATATATCAGCTACCTCGGCACTTATCTTCTTAACGATTGGCTGGACTTTGGCGTAATTCCGATCGTGATATTTTCGGCAATTTTTGTTGTGGGCTATATAGTGATTTGGGCGATCATTTATTCCATAATCAAAAGGAATACGGAAAAACTTAATAAAATGCTAAAGCAAAAACAGCAAAGTGTAAACGAGGATTTATCAAACAGGTAATGTGGGCAGATAAATGTAAATTTTATTTACAACAACATCGCAACCACTTGACACTATCCCACAAGCGATTATGCAACAAAATTTTTGAGAAATGAAATAATGGGCGGAAAATCGGAACGATTGATATAAATGAAATAATAGTGTATAATTAAGTCTATCAATATTATATGTGAATCAGCAGGTGAGGAGTTACTGGCTGAATGCAGAGCTATCGGTGGTTGCAAAACAGGCAATGCGAAGATTACAGATGCATATAAATTGCCGTACAAGTATGTTATACATTCTGTCGGGCCTGTATATCAAGGTGGTAACAATGGAGAGAAAGCTCTCCTTGAATCCTGCTACAAAAAATCCTTGGAGCTTGCCAAAAAACATAGCTACGAAAGCAAGGCTATCCTTGCAGAAGCTTCTCTCGACGAAAAATTGAAACTATTTGACGAGAGCTTTTCACAAATGCTACTTCGCATAATTGATGAAAAGGGTATGACAGATGCCCAGTGCTATAAAAAGGCAGGCTTCGCTCTCTCGCACAGCAACAATTTCGATATAATAATTGAATATTTCATAAGTAAAGGTAATCACAATATCTTTAAAATCAACGAAGCTTTGTTTGCCTTTGACCAGCGCTTGTTAGGAGGTTAAATAATGTTAAAATTTATCTGCTACCCCAAATGCACCACTTGCCAAAAAGCTAAAAAGTGGCTAGATGATAACAATATTGAATACGAATTACGAGATGTAAAGCTCGACAATCCGAAGTTTGAAGAGCTTACCGAATGGTACAAGAAAAGCGGATTACCCTTAAAGAAATTCTTTAATACAAGCGGTCTGTTCTATAAATCTATGGAGCTAAAAACCAAACTGCCAACCATGACCGAGGACGAAATGCTGAAGCTCCTAGCCACCGACGGTATGCTTGTTAAAAGACCAATTTTAGTCGGCGATGATTTCGTGCTTGTTGGATTTAAGGAAATTGAGTGGAAAATCACCGTATCCAAATAAAATACTAATGCGATTGCAAGGCTTCAAACCAAGCAATCGCATTATTTTTATATCTTTTAAAAATCTTGCTATTCTTCCGAATAATTTTGATTTGAGAACGATTTGCTGTAAAAATACATTCACAAAAGGTAAAATATACAAAATTTTTATGGCGAACGATATTGATTTGTGCAAGTTGTTGCATTATAATGGTGTTATTAACTAAACGAGGAGATGATCTACTTGAAAACCTGGCAAAAAGCCACTTTTATCATTGTTCTTGTATTATTCATCGCTGCTTCCGTTACCATTTCTTTCCTTTCAATGGCACGAGCACCTTTTGAATATGAATATCAGACAGAAATTGCTGATACTCCCGGAAATGAAGGCTGGGTGCTGTTTGGCTTCAATGGTAACAATAACACAAAAGAAGTGTTTATTGATTATGTCCGTGACGAAGACGGTAACAATCCCGATAAATCAAAGCCTGTTTCTGCAGTTGGTGACTTCACTATGAACACCGACGACTATGTTGAGGTTATTTATATCGGCAAGGATGTTAAATACATAGATGAAACTTCATTTTTCTATTGCAAGGAGCTCAGAGCAATAGAGGTTGATGAAGCTAATGAATATTATACTTCTGTTGATGGTGTGCTTTACACCAAAGATATGAAGACTTTGTTATCTTATCCTCTTAAGAAAGAGGATACTGCCTACACTATCCCAAAGGGTGTAGAGAGGGTAGGCTCTTGTGCTTTTTATAAAAACTCAACCTTAACCAAAATTGATTTACCCGAAACCTTAAAGGAAATCGGTGATATGGCATTTTTCAAATGCGAAAACATTTCACTCGTTACTCTTCCTGACGGGCTTGAGAAAATCGGCTCTGATGCGTTCAGCTATTGCCATAGTATGAAGCCGGTTATATTCATTCCCGAATCTGTTAAAGAAATTGACAGCTTCGCATTCTACTCTTGCTCAAATCTTAAAGAGTTCTATATGGGTGCAGAAGGGGAAGAGGCTATAACCTTCAGCGATAGTTGGCTTCCAAAAAATATTAAAAAGGCTGTTATTAACGTTGCGCCAAAGGAACAATACGGCAAAACACGTGAAGAAGCAAATAACAGAATAAACGAACTTTCCCAGGAAGGAGATGAAAACTGATGGCAAAAGCAGTGCCTAAGAAAAAAGATAATATTTTCAAGGAAATGAAAAAATATTGGAACAATCCTGCTGAGGGAAAGCACGTTCCTTATAAAGAATATTTTTCAATTTTTGCTGCAGTTGGTGGTGATTATACTCTCAACTATCTCAAAAGCTTTCTCACCTTTGGTACGGGTTGTTATCTTATTGCATATTATTACGAAATACCTCTTCTTACATTCAGTGCAATAAATGTATTCTTCATTGCATCAACATATTTCTGGAATCTTCTTAATATGGGTGTTGACGCAAACTTAGGTTTTCTCCCCAAAAAGATTGAACGAAAATATAACATAGTGTATCTGACCTTTGCTGTGTTAGGCTTATTGATGCTTATATTTGATTTCTCTTCCATTCTTCCTGACGATATTGCAAATATCGTGGATACCCGATGGAAAGGTATAAACAGCTTCAACATTTTCAAAATCTTCGGTGCCCATTTCCTGGCAAACGGTTGGAGTGGATTCAGAAATATTCTTATAAGAAAGAAGCTACTCAAAAAGCTTGGTAGATATAAAATCTTTGCATATGCAAATGTTATTCAATGTATTATAGTGGTTGTTCTTATATGCGAATTACCTCTTTATAAGCTTCCTCTTACAGA
This sequence comes from Acutalibacteraceae bacterium, assembly GCA_045614765.1. Taxonomy (GTDB): domain Bacteria; phylum Bacillota; class Clostridia; order Oscillospirales; family Acutalibacteraceae; genus DTU089. The sequence continues at coordinate 267 of JAZLDN010000057.1, read as the reverse complement.
CAGAGTATGGACTCTTTACCTTCTTTTCCAGCTTTATACAATATTCAATTACGTAGGCTTTACACAGTCTGTTGCAGATAACATCAGCCCCAACCCACAAGAAAGACTGTATGTACGTTCGTTTCCTGTTAAAATCAGCCATTTTGTTCAGAATATAGTAAATGTTATTCTTCCCACAATCGCAGGTGTAATGTTCATTGATGGCATTAAGGATATCGGCACATTCAAGTATCTTATTCCAATATTCTTTGTGGTTTCATCAGGCGT
>JAZLDN010000056.1:0-10618 GCA_045614765.1 Acutalibacteraceae bacterium | reverse complement strand
TGCCTTATTTTTTACAGGACCTCTGCCACCATCCTCATCACCAGGTACAAGTACCTTTGGCTTTGAGAAGCTTTTACCTCCATCAACGGAAATTGAATAATACGTTACCCACCTTGGAATAGGCTTCCCATACTTGAAATAAAGAATAATTTCACCATTTTCCCTTAAGAAAAGAACAGGGTTCCAATGTGGCAACGCCTCACCATCTACATTAACACTGTATGGCTGTGCCCACTTTCCGTTTTCGCGCACACTTACCCATATTTTAACGTCATCGTTACCCTCTTTTGTTCCGCCAAACCATGCAGAAACAACTGTTCCGTCAGGAAGAGGTAAAACAGTTGAAGCATGGCAACTGTCTGTTACACTTTTTGGTGGGTAAATAAACTCATTAACAATAAATTCAGCTTTCATTAGTATCATCCTTTTCATCATTTTTTTCGTCCATATAATTAAAGGCATTCCACGCGCCTTCATCTTTTTTTGGCTTATTGTCGTAACCTATATCCATAACTCTGACAACTCTCTGAGATGGGTCTTTTTTGACTAACGGCTCCCGTTTTTCAACAATATACATCCTATCTGCATAAAGGTCTGCAGTTGTTCTTATAAATGTTGGGAAGCCTGCTTGCTTTGACAATATTCTATAACTTTTGTAATTAAGAATATAGCGTATTATTCCCGTAAACATTCTGAATCCAACAAGATATGCACCTGCGAGCATAAAAACAGCTATACCCGAGGTTGCCAGACTCAACGAATAAATTACTGCAACAAGCATTGTGATTGGTGCGTACCATTTGCCCATTTTCATATGATTAGTAGCAACAATAAATACAACTATTACAGCAAAATTGATTATTCCCATAATAGTGCCAAAACCTGAAGCCATAGCTGCCATTGCAAGAAGCAACGCAAACAACGGAAAGTTATTGGTTGATTCCTGAACATTTTCGCGCCATTTACCCATAAACTGGCGTTTTTGGTCAAAATCGGCAACAGACCAGTCTCCGTGAGAGAAAATAAGCTCGTAATTGCCTATGAAAAGTCCGCCCTCTTTTACTTCCTTTTCCTTAAGCATGCGCTTTTCTTCCTCTTCTTCGCGAGAAACAAGGTTACCCTTCACATCAATATCCATTTGCTTGGGTTCGTCATTACCATCAAATGTATCAAACCTTGCTTCCTGATGGCGTCGCACTTCTTCCGCTTTCACATCTTCTGCAGAATTAAAGGGATTATATGATGCTTCGGTTACATTTTCGAGAATAGTTTCTTCTTCATTCTGAAGATAAATTTTTTCACCATATAAATCTGCGGTGTTAGCAATGAAGTTAGGAAAGCCTTCCTCTTTTTCAAGCTCTTTGAAAATTGGTTTGTAGTTATAAATACACCTGAAAGCAAAATATGCGGGTATCAGACCTAATACTGAAACTACTATTGCAATACAGAAAACAGCTTTGTTTTCAGGCATTTCAAGATAAAACCGCACAAGGCTCAGTACCTCGCCTGCAAGAACTGCAAGATACGCAGGATAAAGCCACTTTTTACATAGCAACGCACCTATAAGAAAAACAGATGCACAGCCGATATAAAGAAAGAAAAAGTCATCCTTAAAGGCTATCATTGAAACAGCAGCGGCAATTGAAGCTACCACTGATACCCAGGAAAACTTAGCGGCGCTTTCGCTTGTAGCTACCCAATCCGCCATCATTTCTTTTTTATGATGAAATTTCGCTTCAGGGAAATACATTGTTTCCATGCTAAGCTTCATATTTCCACCACCTTAAAACAAAAAACTTAATCAATAGCCTTCCCCTTGCTCGCTTTTGGCGATGGCAACAATTCTGCTTGTACCAAGTCTTTCTGCGCCGAGAGAAAGGAATTTTTCTGCATCGTCAAGAGAGCTGATACCGCCTGCCGCTTTCATTTTAACATTCTCGCCAATATTTTCGGAGAAAAGCTTAACATCCTCAAAGGTTGCGCCTGCAGTTGAAAAGCCTGTAGAAGTTTTAATAAAATCTGCCCCTGCTTCGGTAACAAGATGACACATTTTTATTTTCTCGTCCTCTGTAAGAAGGCAGGTTTCAATAATAACCTTTAAAATTTTGCCGTTACAAGCCTTTTTTATTTCCTTGATTTCGTTAAGAATAAGGTCGTGTTTTTTATCTTTAAGCCAACCGATATTAATAACCATATCTATTTCGTCTGCACCATTTTTTACTGCATCTGCAGTTTCAAAAACCTTGCAAGCAGTTGTGTTATAGCCGTTAGGGAAGCCTATAACAGTACAGATGCTTAATTTATCGCCGCAATAATCTGCACACTCTTTAACATATGAAGGTGGAATGCATACGCTTGCAGTGCCAAACCTTATTCCGTCATCACAAATTGCTTTAATCTGCTCCCATGTTGACTGTTGCTTTAAAAGAGTATGGTCAACATGGCTGAGAATCTTATTTAATTCCATATTTTTGCCTTCCTTTTGCAAATCTTTTTAATATTGTAGCATTTTTATCTAAAAAGGTAAACAGTATTATTAAATAATCATACTATTTAATAATTCAATTCAAGATTTTATTGTGGTATTATTTAGAATGTAGTTTTATGCGGTTTTATAAATTATATATAAAAGGTGATTTTCTTGAAAAATTTACTTGTTATTTTTGGCGGTTGTTCAAGCGAATATGAGGTATCTCTTCGCTCAAGTGCATCTGTTTTAAGAAACATAAACAGAGATAAATATAATGTTCTTACTCTCGGTATTACTAAAGACGGCAGATGGCTTTACTACACAGGTGATATTGACAGCATTGAAAATGGCTCTTGGGCAGAAAGCGGCTTCACTTGTTCAGCAGTTATTTCTCCCGACAGAAAAGATAAAGCTCTTCTTGTTATAAAAGATAACGGTATAGAAAAAATCGCTATAGATGTTGTTTTCCCTGTGCTTCACGGCAAAAATGGTGAGGATGGCACAATTCAGGGTCTTTTTGAGCTTGCAGGAATCCCTTATGTTGGCTGCGGTCTTCTGGCAAGCGGTATGTGTATGGATAAAGCTGTTACAAACACTCTTGCAGATGCGGCAGGCATCCCAGGTGCAAAATGGGCTGCTTTTACAAAAACAGAGTATGAAATCGGAAATGTTGACTTAGAGCCAATCATTGAAAAATTAGGCTTTCCTATTTTCGTTAAGCCTGCAAATGCCGGCTCTTCCGTTGGTATATCAAAAGCACACAACCTTGAAGAATTAAAGGTTGCTCTTACAGTTGCCTTTGAAAATGACTACAAGGCAGTTTTAGAGGAAACTCTTATCGGACGAGAAATCGAATGTGCTGTTATGGGTAACGAAAACCCTGTTGCTTCATGTATAGGTGAAATTCTTCCTACTGCAGAATTTTATGATTACGATGCTAAATACATAGATAACTCTACAGGTCTTGCAATCCCTGCTGATTTACCTGAAGAGGTTAGCGAAAAAGTACGCAAAGCCGCTATATACGCTTACAAAGCACTTGGTTGTGAAGGTTGCTCACGAGTTGACTTCTTCTTAGCAGAAGACGGTACTTGCTACCTTAACGAAATAAACACTCTCCCCGGCTTTACATCAATTTCCATGTTTCCGAAATTATTCGGTCAGGTAGGTATTGAGTACTCAGACCTTATAGATAAACTTATTGAATATGCCGAGGAACGAAACCGATGAGAAAAGTTGAAATAGAGTTTGTCAGTGAACAGCAATATCACGACGACAGAGAAAGCAGTAAGCTCAAAGCTCTGGGCACTATGCAGGAAATTGACGGTATCAAAACCATTTCCTACACCGAGCCTGATACAGAAATGGGCAAGTGCGAAACAGTTGTTAAAGTGATAAACAACCATTTTATAGAAATGAGCCGAAAAGGCGTTTACGAAACAACCTTTCTTATTGAAGAGGGCAAAGCTCATTCCTGTATTTACAGAACACCTTTCGGTGAAATGAGTATGGATATTGTTGCGGGAAGAGTAAACGCTCAGATCCCCGACGTTTCAGGAAAAATCCTTCTTTGCTACACACTCCAGAGCAATGGAGAAATTATTGGCGAAAACAATCTTTTAATGAAAATAAATGAGGTTTAAATATGTCTAAATTAATTAAACTTGCAGAAGAACAGATTATCAGCGCTGTAACAGACGCTATAAACAAAAACATTGCTGAAGGAGTTTTCATTGAAGCAGAAATCCCTGCTTTCAAAACAGAAATTCCTGCAGACAGAAATAACGGCGATTATTCTGCTAATGCGGCATTTATGCTTTCAAAAGCTCTCAGAATGCCTCCAAGAAAAATCGCAGAAGAAATCCTTAATAAAATCAATCTCGACGGCACTTATTTCAAAGAATGCTCTGTTGCAGGCCCTGGCTTTATCAACTTCTTTTTAAAGCAGGATTTCTATGCAGAAATTCTTCTTGATGTTGATGCTTGCGGTGATAGCTACGGCAGAAGCGACTTTGGTAATGGTAAGAAAATCAACGTTGAATTCGTTTCCGCTAACCCAACAGGACCTATGCACATGGGTAATGCCCGTGGCGGTGCTTTAGGCGATTGCCTTGCTGCTGTTCTTGATTGGGCAGGCTATGAGGTTGAAAGAGAATTCTATGTTAACGATGCAGGTAACCAGATAGATAAATTCGCTCTTTCTCTTGATATACGTTATCAGCAGATTATCAATGGTGAGGATTCAATCGAGCTTCCTGAGGATAGCTACCACGGCGACGATATCCGCGTACTTGCTCAGAGTTATATTGATGAATTCGGCACAGGTCTTCTCGACGCTTCTGAAGAAGAAAGAAGAAAAGCTCTTGTTGAATTTGCTCTTCCAAAGAACATTGCTACAATGAAGGCAGCAATGGCAAAATACAGAATTGACTATAACACATGGTTCTCAGAGCTTACTCTCCACAATGGCGGCGAGCTTAAAGAAACAATTGATATACTTACAAAGAACGGCTACACCTACGAAAAGGAAGGCGCTCTTTGGTATAAAAACATTGAGATTCAGACAGAAATTCTTAAGCGTCAGGGTAAAACTCAGGAATATATTGATAACCTTGAGCTTAAAGATGATGTACTTATCCGTCAAAATGGTAACCCAACATATTTTGCAGCAGATATTGCATACCACAGAAACAAGCTTGAAAAACGTGGTTTTGATAAGGCTATCGATGTATGGGGCGCAGACCACCACGGCCACGTTGCACGTATGAAGGGTGCTATGGAAGCTGTTGGCATTGACGGCGACAAGCTTGACGTTGTTCTTATGCAGCTTGTTAACCTTATGAAAGACGGCAAGCCTGTTAAAATGTCAAAGCGTACAGGTAAGGCTATTACTCTTGTTGACCTTCTTGATGAAGTGCCAATTGACGCAGTTCGTTTCCTCTTTAATATGAGAGAGGCAGGCTCTGCAATGGACTTCGACTTAGGTCTTGCAATTGAGCAGTCAAACCAGAACCCTGTTTACTATTGCCAGTACGCTCACGCAAGAATTTGCAGTATTCTTAAAAAGCTTGCAGGTGAAGGCATTGTTTCAAGAAAGCCATCAAAGGAAGAGCTTACTCTTCTTACAAGCGATGAGGAAACAGATCTTATTGCTCACCTTGGTGCTCTCACAGGCGTAATCGTAAATGCAACAAACACATATGACCCTGCAAAGATTACACACTATGCAACAGACCTTGCAACAAAGTTCCACCGTTTCTACAATGCTCAGAGAGTTATGGTAGACGACGAAGCTCTTATGCAGGCAAGAATCTTCCTTTGCGTATGCGTTCGCAACACAATGAGAAATGTTCTTTCAATGCTTAAGATTGAAACACCTGAATCAATGTAAACGCAAAGCGTAAAGCGCAGAGCGAAGCTGCCAGCTGCCAGCATATAGCGGTTAGCAAATAGCAAATAGAAAGACCCCAATGAACTCAAAAAGTTCATTGGGGTTTATTTTTGTCGCACAGAACTGATGCTTTGTATTTGCAACGCAGTTTCGAAATTTTGCGTTTTGTATTGTAAATTTTTATTATGAAACCGAGTATGCGCAAAACCTTATCCGGTTAATCTTTCTAATGTATTTTGGATGCAGACGACAGTTCTGTTATCCCCGAAGCTGTACAAAGGTACTGCGAGTGGGTAACAGAAGGTCGTATGCGCGAAAATCATAGAAAGATTGGGTTTGTCCATGCACGGTTGCCGTTTGCGTCAATTACTGTTGCGCGGATATATTCGTATTCATCCTTCAGATTCCATTCTCCGCTTGTGAGAGGTTCACCATCTGAAACAACCATTCTTGAAGGATGCTTATCACATTGGAAAATTATCTTTTCGCATTCGCTTGTTTCAATATGAACAACATTCTCATCATCAACATAAAAATCCTTGATTACAGGACCGCAGGAAGAATAGAATGCACCTTTCTCCAATGCTTCAAGGATTGATTTAACATTGTTTTCTGCGTTCACCATTACCCAACCGCAGCAATGCTGATACATTGCGTGGCCATCATCGGTAGCAACTGCAAAAATCTTTTTGCCCTGACCTAAAATCTCATCCCAATACATACCGTTATCGGTATCCATAAGATCCTCAATAGCGCAACCGCTATTCCAAATTTCAAAAGCAAAATTGCCTTTTAACTGGTCAAAATACCTTGTAGGAGTTGAGCTCCATTGAGGGTGGCAATAAATTGTAAGATTGTTTTTAGCGTGAGCCTCGTCAAGATATTTCTGGAATTCCTGTTGATTATTAGCCTCGCCTTTTGGCATTTTTTCGTCCTGACTATAGCCATTTGTTTCATCATCAGGACCGATAAAAACAGTATGGTATGTTCTGAAGCCATTTTCTCTTACAAAAGTGTTATCAAATTCCATGCCCGGAATTATTGTTATATCAACATCTTCTGCAAAGTTTTTGTAGTTATATATTTTGTGGTCTGTAAGAGCGAGAAAATCATAGCCGTTTTCTTTATGAAGACGTATAACCTCTTCGGGTGTACCATCACCATCAGAGCGTGTAGTATGGCAATGAAGACCGCCTTTAAGCATCTTCTTTTGATTTACAAATGCTTCCTGTCTTTTCATATTCTTATCCCTCTGCCTCATTTGTAGATTGAGATGTTTTGCTTCTTACAAGCCATGCGTTAGGAAGGTATCTGCCTGTTGGCATATTAGTTGAAGGCTCATTTATAATTTCACCCTCATAGCCGATAACAGAAGATGAACCACCGTCGCATGCCGCTGCAGTTACTGCACCATATTCGAGAAGAATATCTGCGCAATCTTCCATTGTAGCACCTAAAGAGTAGCCAACCTGTCTGCCATCAACAACAAGCATAAGCACAACGCCGTTAGCGCACTGACCTATAGTTGTTCTTGGCTGAAGACCCCAGCCTGCAGAATCTTCAACGACTTTTTCACCGTTGAGAATAAGGGTTGGTCTGAACTGCATACCATCGCGGATATTGTATTGCTCCCAATCGCCTGTTCCGCCAACAATCATTCTATCATCTTTATCAAAGCCCAGGAGAGTATATTTGGATTTATATGAACCCCAATACTCACCTTGGGAAACACACATGCCTGAAATCTGACCACCAAGGCTTACTCCGCCTGTATCAATAAATCCTGAAGCGTTTACGCCTACTACTGCATTTTCTTTTTCAAGATAATCGCAGATAAATTCTCCTCTTGAGCCTTTATAATCGGTTACACCGAGGAAAACTCTTGACGGGTCATCTATAATTATCAATTTACCCTTGAAGTTTGTATCTTCAACATTGAGTATTACAATGCCCTCTTCAATATTGTTGGCGTAAACAATGTTGCCTTTTGAATCTGGCTCGCCAACAACAAGCTCTGTAGGGTCAATAATTCCGCCAAAAAGGTCTTTGTTTGGGTCAATTTCAGTAATACCCATATCCTTTATATCAACTTGGCGGGACATAACGTCATCTATAAGCCATTCAGGGAAAAAGCTCTGAGCCAGCCACTTATGCTGGTCGGTAGTCATAGCAGTTTCAATCCATATATTTCTCCATTTTTCCACAAAAGGAATATGGCCGAAAGCAACAACGCTATAGCCAACAACAGTAATAAAGAACAAAATTGAAATTATAAGGGCTACTATTGAGCTATCCTTTAACTCACTACTTGATTTCTTCTCTTCCTTGGCAATTTTTTTATCTTCTTTAGCGGCTTTTTTCTCTTCTTTTTCTTCTATCTTTGCCTGCTTTGATTTATATGGACGAATTTCGCTTACACCATCATTAAGGCGGTCTAAATCCACATGCTCTTCAGTTGTTCTTTCGACCATACAATCACCTCTTTTAATCTATTTTTATTTCTGATTATAGCACAAATTGACGACAAAAAATACACTTTGTCGTCAATTTACAATATTTTTACTTATTATCAATGTATCTGCAAGCTGCAAGGGCAGCAACTGCACCATCAGCAGAAGCAGTTGTTATCTGGCGTATGCTCTTCTGACGGCAATCACCCGCAACAAATATACCTGCTGTTTTTGTAACACAGCTTTCATCTGAACCGAAATAGCCGTTTTCATCAAGGGCAGCAACCTCTGCAAAAGCAGAATTTTTAGGCTCAAGACCAATAGCAACGAAAAGACCGTCTACCTTTACTTCTTTTTCACCTGTTACTGTGTTGAGCACAACGCTTTCAAGCTCATCATCACCTTTAAGCTCTTTAACTGTAACCTCAGTCATAAGCTCAACATTAGGCTTGTTATTAAGAATTTCGAGAAGCTTTTTCTCACCTGTGAAGAAAGCAAGATTCTGGAAAACATATACCTTTTCACAAAGGTCAGAAAGAAGTACTGCTTCCTGCAAAGCAGAGTTTCCGCCACCAACAACACCTGTAACCTTATCCTTAAAGAAAGCGCCGTCGCAAACAGCACAATATGATACGCCGTTACCAACGAGCTGATTTTCATTAGGAAGGCCAAGCTGCCTGTGATGAACACCAACAGCAACAATAACTGCCTGAGCCTCAAAAACCTTGTTATCTGCGAAAACAAGCTTTCTGTTGCCTTCATCAACAATGCCTGTAACCTTTTCCATTTCAACCTCTGCACCCATTGAGAGCACCTGGTCAAGAAGCTTATCAGCAAACTCGTTACCGCTCATTTCAGGGATACCAGGATAGTTTTCAATTTTTGGAGAAAATGTTACCTGACCACCGAATGTGGATTGCTCAATAACAAGCACGCTTTTTGACGCTCTGAGAGCATAAAGAGCAGCGGTAAGTCCTGCAGGACCTGCGCCTACAACTATAATATCGTACATAATTTTCACTCCGTTTAGAAAGCAGGGTTGTATCCTTATTGATACAACCCTGCTGTTTTAATTAAAGGCTTTCGATAAACTCTTTAACTGCAGGAAGGTCTGCAATTTTTTCAAATACATCGCCCTTCTGGATAACAAGTGTTGGAGCCTGCTTTAACTCAAGCTGAGTTGCAAAGTCTCTGTTCTCTTCAACGAAGAGCTTTTCATAAGAAATACCCTTCTTATCAAGAAGCTGAGCAGCTATTTTACACTTAGGGCAAGTTTTTGTTGCAAAGAGAATGAATTTTGAATCTGCATCAACTGTAACTACCTCTTCTTTTTTGCAGCAATCGCAATGAGCGTGGTCAACAGTTCTGTCTTCTCTCTTAATGTGAGAGTTTGCAATATCGTAAACTCTTCTGTCCTTAAACTCCTGAGCTTTACCGTCATTGAAGTTCTGAACAGGACGATAGTAACCTGTAATACGGCTGTAAACCTCTGTTGAGTTACCGCAATCAGGGCACTCGTACTCTTCACCTGCAATATAACCATGGTTGCAGCATACTGAGTATGTTGGAGAAATTGAGTAATAAGGAAGTCTGTAGTTTGAAGCAATCTTTCTTACGATTTCTGCAGCAGCCTTCCAATCAGGAAGCTTTTCGCCAAGGAATGCATGGAAAACAGTACCTGATGTGTAAAGTGTGTGAAGCTCATCCTGAGCATCAAGTGCTTCAAAGATATCTGCTGTGTAACCAACAGGAAGATGTGAAGAGTTTGTATAGTATGGTGTGCCATTTTCGTTTGCAGTGATGATAGCAGGATATCTCTTCTTATCGTGCTTTGCAAAACGATATGTTGTAGACTCAGCAGGTGTTGCTTCAAGGTTGTAAAGGTCGCCGTAAAGCTCCTGATAGTCTGAAAGTCTTTCTCTCATGTGGTTGAGAACATCTTTTGCAAACTGCTGTGTTTCAGCGTTTGTCATATCCTTGCGGAGCCACTTAGCGTTAAGACCTACCTCGTTCATACCGATAAGACCGATAGTTGAGAAGTGGTTTGTAAATGTGCCAAGATATCTCTTTGTGTAAGGATAAAGGCCTTCTTCAAGAAGCTTTGTGATAATATCTCTCTTAACCTTAAGTGAACGAGCAGAAATATCCATAAGCTTATCAAGACGCTTGTAGAATTCCTCTGCGCTTTCTGAAAGATAAGCAATTCTTGGAAGGTTGATTGTTACAACACCGATAGAACCTGTGCTTTCACCGCTACCGAAGAAACCACCGCTCTTTTTGCGAAGCTCACGAAGGTCAAGACGAAGA
>JAZLDN010000055.1:0-8887 GCA_045614765.1 Acutalibacteraceae bacterium | reverse complement strand
CAGTAACTGTTGTAGCAAGTGAAAATCCCGAAGAAAGACCCGGTATGCCCATCGTTACAAAGCTCTCTGACGGCACATATTTTATGGTTTATGAGATATTTAATAAAGCCGATATTGAAGGTGAACCCATTTTTTGCCGTTATTCAAAAGATGGTCTTAACTGGGGTGATCCATCATATCTCGGTGAAGAGGTTGCAACCGCAAACGGTAAAAAAGCCTTGGGTTCTGCACCCTACTGCGCATGGACTCCTGTTGGCGGTGAATACGGTACATTGATTGTAAGCGGTACACATTTAAGAAAGGGCAAAAGCAAAACGGGTTCGGATTATTTTATAAGCTATGATAACGGAAAAACCTGGGAAACCGTTCCCCACATAATTCCCTACATTCCCGATAACCACGTTGGGTACAGCAACTCTTTCACATTTTCAAAAGACGGCAAAACAATGTACGCCATCAACAATCCACAAAAGGATAATAACCCCGAAAAATCAAAAATGGTTGTTGCTGTTGCGGAGCTTCAGGAAACAACCCACACCCAACCCAACAATACAACCATTGTTATTTTGATAATCTTATTTGTTGTTTTACTCGGTGCAGTTGTTACTGTTGCTATTGTCATTAAGAGAAAGAAATCAAAACAATAAAACACTATTGATGCTATGTTAAGATATGAAACGAGGCGTATTTATGAAATATAATCTTGTTGTTGCAGGCGGTGGTCTCAGCGGTGTTGCAGCTGCAGTAAGTGCTGCCCGTGAAGGCCTTAAGGTTTTACTTGTTGAAAAATCAGGTTGCCTTGGTGGCGCGATTGCCAATAATCTTGTTTATCCCTTTATGCCCTATTGGACCAAGCCTTACTGGGAAAAGAATGTTGAAAGAAACTATCTTTCACAAGGTATTTTTAAGGAAATGAAAGAACGTCACGATAAATATGTTGATGACTGCAAGGACCACGAATTCAATTCCGAATATTTTAAAATCGTTCTTGATGATATGACGACTGAAGCAGGCGTTGATGTTCTTTTTCATGGCGTAGTTTATGATGTTAAATCTAAAGGTAAAACCATAACAGCGGTTGATATAACTGCTAAAGGTCAGAAAATTACAGCTCTGGCAGATTTCTTTATTGATGCCACAGGTGATGGTGAGCTCTTCTACCTTGCAGGTTGCGATTATCAATTAGGTCGGGAAAGCGACAATCTCTGCCAACCAATGACAACCTGTTTTCGTATGAGCGGAGTTGACCTTGACCTTTTCACAGAGGAAAGACCTCGTTTGCAGGAGCTTTATAAAGAAAAACAGGCAAAGGGTGAAATTACAAATCCGAGAGAAAACATACTCGTTTTCTTTGGTGTTGGTGAAGATGTTTTGCATTTCAACTCTACCCGTGTTATAAAGCTTGACCCTACAAACCCTTTTGATGTAAGCAAAGCCGAGGTTATTGCAAGGAAACAAATCCACGAGCTCATAGCTTTCTTAAAGGAAAACTCAAACGCTTTTCACGAAAGTGCTTTGATTTCTATCGCAATTGATATTGGTATCAGAGAAAGCAGAAAGCTTAAAGGCATGCATATTCTTACAGGTGATGAAATTATAAACTGCACCCGTTTCCCTGATTCAATCGCTCTTGGAAATTACGATATTGATATTCACAATCCCGCAGGAACGGGAACAAGCCACAGATTTTTCGGTGATGGTGAATTTTATACAATCCCCTATGGCTCACTTCTTCCAAAGGAGTTTGACAATCTGCTTGTTGCCGGTCGTTGCCTTTCCGCAACTCATGAAGCACAGGCATCTGTCAGAATAATGCCAATCTGCTGTTGCCTTGGTCAGGCCGCAGGCACCGCAGTTGCAATAGCCCACAAAACCAACAGAAATGCATATACCGTTGATGTTAAAGCCCTTCAACAAAAGCTGAAGGACAATGGTGCGGTGTTGTAAATATCAAGAAAACACTCCAGCCTACCATTTGGTAAGCTGGAGTTGATTTTTTCTATTTTTACTCTGCATATATGACTTTTACATATACAGGAACAGTTCAAAAGGCGCGTTCGGTTTGAGGTTTACTTCAATTGGTTGAGTTTTACTGAATTACTGAAATTTTGCAATCTGTTCCGATTTGTTCAATCTTAACGGATGATGATTCACCATTTAATTTTACGGTTATTGTATTACCGCTTCGGGCTGCAGTCACCGTGAGAATGACATTACCATCGGTGTCACAAACCGTGCGTTGAGCTTTAGCACCATCTGCAAGGTTATATATGCGTAACGTTAGATTTTCGGTGTAATCATAATCGGTTTTTTCGTTACAGCCGCCTATTGGCAGAATTGTATTTTCTCTGACAAACACAGGCAATGAGAAGAAATCATAAGTATCTCTGCGCCATAAGCCGCCGTCAACTGTTTCGCCCGTAAGCAGATGTGTCCACTTACCCTTCGGTAAGTAATAATCAACTGTACCTTCCCTGCTCATAACGGGAGCAACGAGAATGCTGTCGCCCAGCATATATTGACGATCGCAATCCTCACAGCCCAGCTCGTCAAATTCAAGCATCATCGCTCTCATCATCGGAATACCGATTTTATGAGCCTCAACAGCGTGGGCATACAGATACGGCATAAGACTGTTTTTGAGCTTGGTGAAATGGCGACAAACATCAACAGCTTCATCACCAAAAAGCCATGGCACACGGTAGGAATCCGAGCCGTGAAGCCTTGAATGTGAGCTTAAAAGCCCGAAGGCAAGCCAACGCTTATAAACATCAGCAGGAGCAGTGCCTTCAAAACCACCGATATCGTGACTCCAGAACCCGAAACCCGAAAGACAAAGGCTCAGACCACCTCTGAGTGATTCGGACATAGAAACATAGGTTGAGTCACAGTCTCCGCCCCAATGAACGGGATATTTCTGTCCGCCAACGGTTGCGCTCCTTGCAAATACACATGCTTCTTTTTCGCCCTTGACCTCTTGAATTACCTCAAAAACAACTTTGTTATATAGATATGCATAATAGTTATGCATCCATTCGGGGTCACTGCCATCATAATAGACAACATCTGTAGGAATGCGCTCGCCGAAATCGGTTTTAAAGCAGTCAACACCCTGCTTCATAAGCCTGCGCAGATGATTTTTATACCATTCCACAGCATCAGGATTTGTGAAATCCACAACGCCCAGACCTGCCTGCCACAAATCCCACTGCCATATATCGCCGTTGGGTTTTCTGAGCAGATAACCATTTTCTGCAGCCTCATCAAAGGTCGCACTTTTCTGACCCAGATAGGGATTTATCCAAACACAGATTTTCAAACCTTTTTTGTGCATTCTCTCGAGCATTCCCTCAACATCAGGGTACACATCCTTATCCCATTCAAAGCCGCACCATTCATTTTCTTTCATCCAGTAGCAATCAAAGTGGAATACGCTTAATGGGATATCCCTTTCAGCCATTCCGTCAACGAATCGAGTAACGGTTTCTTCATCATAAGAAGTAGTGAAAGAGGATGACAGCCATAAGCCGAAGGTCCACGCAGGAGGAAGTGCGGGTCTGCCGGTGAGTGCTGTGTAGCGTGACAAAACGCCCTTGCGGTCGGGCGCACCGATAACAATAAAATCGAGCCTTTCGCCAGGTATGCTGAACTGCACCTTTGTAACAGCTTCCGAGCAGACCTCAAAGGAAACGGGTCCCGATTCGTTAACAAACACACCGTAGTTGCGGTTACTTATGTAAAACGGAATATTTTTATAGCTGATTTCAGTTGAAGTTCCGCCGTCCTCATTCCAGCAATCAACCACCTGACCGTTACGCACAAACGGAGTGAATCTCTCACCGAAGCCATAGATTTTTTCGCCCACATCAACCTGAAGCTGCCCTCTCATAAAGCTTCCTTCAGGAGCGGTAATATAGCTGAGCATTGATGTCCCGTAGCGTCTACCAATTTCGGTAAGCTTTCTGTCTTCGTAATAATAAGTAAAGCTGCAAGGCGTTTTTTTACCGATTACAAGCTTTGTGTTGCCCGATTTAACAGTTATTTCATCATCGTTTTCGCTGTATTCAAGGGGAATACGCTTATCATCAATTTTAAATTTCGGATATTTTCTTCTGTCGCCCTTAAAATGTACCGTCTGCAAACGAATCATATCAGCCACAGGAGAAGAAATGACTATCTCCTGAGCAGGACCACCCATACTGCGGATATCCTCACGGTAAGGAACAACAAAAAGATAAAGCTCCGTTTTGTCATCTGAAAGGCTGACCTTACGTATCTGCTCGCAATTATATGTCTGAACACCAGGTTTAAGAACCCATTGACCTATATTGAATTTCACACTAAAATCCCCCTTGCTTTCCTATCACGTCATACAGCGTTTCCTGAAATCTTGGAAGCCACCATTCTTTATACCCTGCTTTTGTGGGATGAATGTGGTCGATAAGATATATTTCTTTTTGGCTCTCGGTAATATTATTGATTTCTTCATCGTTCCAGAAATCGATTACAGTAATATCCCATTTCTTTTGAATTTCCAATAGTAAATCCACCATTTTGCCATAATGGTCGCTATCATATTTTGCCTGAGTATAGAAAACAACGGGACAATCCCAGGTAGCTTTAGCGTAAGCGATTATATATTCAATAGCACCTGCAATGGTAGCTGTATCGAAAGATTCCAAATCAAAGCCTTCGCTGATTTCGCCAAGAGGCATTTCCTTTGTGGCATCGTTTGTGGAAAGCTGACACACAAATGCATGAGCCTTAATATTTTTATCAATAGTCTTCATTCTGGAAACATAAGAATTTGATTTAACATCAACGAGAGTTGTGCCGGAAACCGCTTCTTTAACTGCTATAATTCCATGGGTTTTTTCAAGGTAATCTGAGAAGCTTACACCTAAAGAACCGTAACCAAAGGTTACAGAACTGCCAAGGAAAATAACAGTTTTATCCTTGATTGGACTATCTTCTTTTGCAGTAGTGTTTTTTAGAGAATATTCTCCGTAGTTCCCTTTATTAAACACGCCAAACATATTAGCAACATATCCCCCTGCCACAAGAACGATTATTAAAAATATTGATAATACAATCTTCAGTTTCTTTTTCATCACGGCACCTCCGAGGTAGGTTTCACATACAAATTAACAGTTTGAAAATATTATACTACCTATGTTCATTACTTGCAACATAATAATGGCACAACTCCCACCTACTGTTTTTCAGTAAGTGGGAGTTGGTTGTTTAATCACATTATATTTTCAAAATATGTTACCGAAAGTCTGAAATTTTTATATGGTATTTTATTCAGGTTTTACCACAACTGCCTGAACCGGGTTCAAGGCTGAGTTGGATTTTGTTTTATTCATAAACAAATACTCCTTTTCAGTCATCAAACCAACTCGGATTCATGATGTGTTTTTGAGATTCTCGGTGCCGCGCCTGTAAGGTGAGATATGTCGAGATATTCACCATTATAATCGGTAAATATTCCATTAGGAATCTGTGATGTCCAGCCGTTCTCTTTAAATTTGGGAGATTCTATACCCATAGCATAAAGCACAATAGCAGCGAGGTCGCGAATGTTCATTTCTTCTATTTCAGTTTTGTTTACCCCTTTACCTGTTGCAGCAAAGGTTACATATTTTTCTTCATCTGTCCATCCGCCATGACTGCCGTGGTTTGCTTCATCATTTGTACCGCCGTGGTCTGCAATAACAACAAAAAGTGTTTCTTCAAGCATTTCAGCTTTTTCAATTGCAGCGTAAACATCACCGATAAGCTTATCTACCTCATTGATGCGTTTAATAAAAGCAGGAAGTCCATAACCCGTACTGTGGCCTGCACCATCAACGCTATCAAAGTGAATGAATAAAAAATCGGGTTTGTTATTACGGATATAATCGCAAACAATCGGAGTCAGGTCGGTATCGTGGGCTGTGGCGTGAGAAACACCAATATTATTTTCAACTATACCGTGAGTTATAGGATTCCAGTCACAGTATGAACCGAGAATGGCATCAGGATAAACCTCTCTGATTCTCCTGAAAACTGAAGGAAACGGAGAATTCACATCATATGGAACATTAGATACAATGCCGTTTGTAAGTCCGTGAATTTCGGGACCAACGCCGATAAGCATTGAGCCCCAGCACTCTGCACTGATGGTGGGCTTTGAAGAGAGTGCATTGTATGTAACTGCTCCGTTTTTAAATATTTTGTCAAACTTCGGTGTGTCGGCATCTTTAAACCAACTGCCTGCACCATCAACACCGATAACTATTACATGCGAATATTTCCTTATCATAGAAATCTCTCCTCGTTAATATACCTTTTCAAATCAAAGCTGATTACCTATAATAACCTCTTTATCGACTTTACCTATAAAGACGTTGTCTTCTGCTGTTAAGGTATTAGCATCGGGGTTTTCAAGGATAATGCCATAGCTTGGGGAGTCGGTTTCTTCAGGTGAAATAAATGCATTGTTTTTCACTTTCAAATCGTAAACCATTGGTCTGAAGAAAATGTAGCCTCTACTTTTACCGATTCTTCCTGAGGGTCCGTCAAAAATATTGTTTTCAATAAGAATATTGTGATGGTCAATATCTCCGTGGTGCCCAACTCCCGGGAAGCCGTCACATTTGAAAATATTGTTTTTGATTACTATGTTACGACAAACTGTATCATCACTCTTAAAATCAATAAGAGTACCGTCGCAATTATAAACAGGACCATATGAACCATCGCGGGACAAATCAAGCTGAATCTGCTCGTTAAAGAGATTATCAGTCTTGAACGTATATGAAGGACCGTCAAAAATGCAGTTCTGAATAGTTGTATTCTCTGTGCCGTTAATTTCAATGCAATGCCAATGAGCACAATGACGGAATCTGCAGTTTTCAATGGTAATATTACTACAATGAACTGTGTTCACAAGGGTTGTTCTTTCATCAAGATTTTCGTTTCCATCAAAGATACCGCCTGAAATCACAACATCGTGAGTGCCTGTGTATTCGCCCCATTCAGGCTCAGAATAGGACGCAAGCAGATATCTTGTCAATGGCTCACTTTTATCACTTCTGAGAATAATTGCATTATCTGAAAATTTCAAATGCTGATATGAATAGAAAATCAAAGCACCTGATATGAGATATGTACCATCAGGAAAATAGACAGTTCCGCCACCTTTAAGCTGGTCAATGCAAGCCTGCAAGGCTTTTGTATCATCGTGAATTCCGTCACCGAAAACATCTTTATTCTGCTTAACATTAATAAATTTCATATCTATCACTCTTCATATAATCGTTATCTCTCTTGCGTTGCCTCTGTCTCCACGATTGGTTACAAACTGCATTGTGCCACTAGGTAATCTGCATTCAAAATCAAAGTGAAGATGTCCCGCAAGCACTGCCTTAATCTGTGGCTCATTGATAACATAATCATAAAACCTTTTTGTAGAAGCGTAAGGCTCTCCTATATCCCCTACTACCTCAGGGTGAGCATTGGTATCGGAACCGAGAACACAGATTTCACCATTCCAGAAATCATAGCTTTTTTTGTAAAGCTCTTTTTCATATAATGGTGCGTGCATAAAGAGGATTACAGGATACCCTTTTGCTACTTCTTTTTTAAGTCGCATAAGCTGACTTTCTTCAGCCTGATGATATGCATCATCTATTCCAACAAAGTTAACTCCACCAACTATACGGGAGTTGAAGAAAATATTGACACCTAAACCGCCATTCATATCGTGAAGGCTATTCATACGGTAAACCATATCTTCTGTCTCGCCGTCATATTTTGCATACTCATGATTACCGGCTACAAAAAGCAGTTTTTCATTTTTGAGAAACTCACGGGCAAATTCAACACAGGGTTTTGAAATAAAATCAATCAAATCACCTGTATGAACAATAACGTCACAATTTTCTTCGCCATATTTCATTTCCTCTTTAAGAGCCTGAACGCTTGATTCTACATCTCTGCTCTTAGCGTGTCTTATCATAGCTTCGCTATCAGTTTCACAGTAAAATGGCAGATGTGAATCTGTGATATGCAGAATTTTCAACGGCTTTTCAAGACCGATTTCTATAGTATTTTTCTTAAGTGTCAACATATTTTCACCTTATGAATTCGTTGTTTGTTCAACTGTTACGGAAATTTCGTTACCTTCTGCTTTCTTATTTCCTTCCTCCGCTCTCTGCTTGAGAACTTCCATAATGTGAGCATGCTTTTCGTCTGTGAAATCCCACATAAGCAGATACGGAATCGCCATCAATATGTAACCCACAAGGTCAAAGCCAAGACCGATAAGCATACACTGAACTCTTACGTCACCCATATAAAGTACATCCCAGTCGGAAGTGAAGCCCACACGGTAGAACATAAGCGGAATTATAAGAGAAATAATAGTTGTGATAGGAGTTGTAAACCAGCTGATGATTTTCTGATATTCTTCAAGTCTTTCACCTGAAATATACATCTGATAATCGGTGATTCTGATTTTTGTGTCCTTCTGTGCAATAGCAACTGCAGATTCAAGGAGATTAGCCAGGAACATTGCAAGATAGATTGCAACACCGCAAAGAATGTGCGTGTTGCCAAGGAAAAGAATTGCAAGAATATACACGCCGTTTCTGATTGCATAGATGACATACTTGAAAATTATAAGCTGCTTGAACTGGAATCTCTTTCTTATCCATGGAGCAAGAAATTCTCCCGGATTGCCTGAAATTTTAAAAAGTATTTCGCAAAGCGAGAAGATAAGTCCTGTTTCACGCCAGGTATAAATAAGAAGGATTGTTTTCATATCGAGCATACCGTTGCCGAGAGAGTCAAACAAGGTAGCAATCTGATCGATCCAGAGATATTTGTTTTTGAAAATACC
>JAZLDN010000054.1:0-6080 GCA_045614765.1 Acutalibacteraceae bacterium | reverse complement strand
TATAAAATCTTCGACCTAAAAGCGAAAGATTTTTATTGGATTTTTGGTGTTGAGGGCGAAGATAGGCTGGCGCCTTTCAAGACCGAAACGCCGAAAAGACTTAAAAAGATTAGCTTTTAGGCATGTTCGGATAACTCATTTCACCCTAGTTTTATCTTATCATAGCAAGCACTATATTTCAATTTTAAAACTCAAAAATATCTCACAAAAATAATGCAAAATTTTTGATAATATGATAAAATAAAGGCATCAATTTTTCAGGAGAGAGCAATGAGTATTTCAGAGGAGAAAATTACTGGCGTTGTTGAAGAGGTTACCTTCCAGAATGAAGCAAACGGTTGGACTGTTGTTGATATTTCTGTTGGAAACGAGCTTCTTACAGCAGTAGGCGTTATGCCGGGAATAAATGCAGGTGAAACTGTATCTTTAACAGGTACATATACAGTTCATCCCTCTTTCGGCAGGCAATTTAAGGTGTCTGCCTTCAGCCGCGCTATGCCTGAAACTACAGACCAGATTTTTAAATACCTTGCCTCAGGCGTTATAAGAGGTATCGGCCCTAAAAAAGCTATGAATATAGTAGAAAAATTCGGTTCTGATACTCTGTATATATTAGAAAACGAAGCGGAGCGCCTTGCGTCAATAAAAGGAATTTCAGAAGACCAGGCGAAAGCTATAGGCGAGGAATTTAAAAAGCAGTCTGCCTTACGCACCATAATGCTAGGTCTTGAAAAGTATGATTTTTCAGCTTCGGAGTGTGTAAGAATATTTAAGAAATTAGGCATCAATGCAGTTGAAAAAATTGAAGAAAACCCATATTGTCTTTGCGCTTTAGGTTTGGGAATCGGCTTTGAAAGAGCAGAAGCAATTGAAGCAAAACTCCCCAAAAAGCCTTTACCTGATTACAGAATAAGGGAAGGCATTCTCCACGTAATGCGCTACAATTCAACTAACAGAGGTCATACCTGTATTCCACGAGAAAAGCTCTTAAGACCTTCAAGTGATTTATTGGATGTAACTCAGGACGAAATTGATATTGCAATTGACACATTAGTAAATATAGGTCAATTAAAAACCGCTGAACTAGACGGTAAGAGCTTCGTTTTCCTCCCATCTGCATTTTTAGCAGAAAGAAAAATTGCGGAAAGAATAAACATTATTGCAAACTTTCCGCCACCGTCTGCACCACAGCTTGCCGACTGGATAGACAATATCGAAAAAAAGAATGATATAACATACGAAACTCAACAAAGGCTTGCTATTGCAACTGCGGCAAAGAAAGGTCTTTTAGTGCTTACAGGTGGTCCCGGTACAGGTAAAACCACTACAATAAAAGGAATTATCAATATTTTTGAAAAACAGAATCTTGATATTGCTCTTGCAGCGCCAACAGGCAGAGCCGCAAAGCGTATGAGCGAGGTTACGGGAATGGAGGCAAAAACCATTCACCGACTTTTAGAGGTTGAGTGGGATGAAGACGACAGACCTGTTTTCAGACGCAACTCTCAGAATCCTCTTGATTGCAACGCTCTTATTCTTGACGAGCTTTCAATGATAGATATCCACCTTTTTGCAAACCTTCTTGATGCGTTGCCTTTAGGTTGCCGCCTTATTCTTGTTGGCGACAGCGACCAGCTTCCTCCTGTAGGCGCAGGAAATGTTTTGCAGGACCTTATTATTTCAGGTATGCTTCCTGTTGTTTGCCTTTCTCAGGTTTTCAGGCAGGCATTGGAAAGCAAGATTATAACAAACGCCCACAAAATTGTAGGCGGAGAAAATCCTGACCTGACAAACGACGGCAAGGATTTTTTCCATATGGAAAGGTCTTCACCATATATTTCTGCTCAGACAGTAACAGAGCTTTGCGCAAGCCGTCTGCCTTCTGCTTATGGTTGGGATTCTTTTTCCGATATTCAGGTTATAACGCCATCTAAAAAAGGTGAGGCAGGAACACAGAATCTTAATAAGCTTTTGCAGGAAGCTCTTAATCCACCTGACAGTAAAAAAAGTCAGTTAACAGTTGCCGGCAGAATATTCAGAGTTGGCGACAAAGTTATGCAGATAAAAAACAACTATAATATTGAGTGGCAGTCCCCTACCGAAAAAGGAACGGGCATCTTCAATGGAGATATTGGTATACTCACAGATATAAACATAAGCAGCGCAACTGTAACCGTTGATTTTGACGGCAGAGTTGCAATTATTCCTGCAGAATATATGAGTGAGCTTGAGCTTGCGTATGCAATAACTGTTCATAAAAGCCAAGGTAGCGAGTTTAAGGCGGTTATATTCCCTGCCATAAACATTGTACCTAATTTAGCATACAGAAATCTTTTATATACCGCCGTAACAAGAGCAAGAGATATGCTTGTTACAGTAGGCAGCGCCGAAATGATTTATACTATGACGCAAAACGACAAAAAAGCCAAAAGATATTCTGCACTATCATACTTTTTGAAAAACTGATTTATAATGAACATTAAAAATTTTTCGGATATATTTCTATCCTTTATTTTTACAAAGCGTTGCAGATTTTGTAATAGAATCTGTAATGTTACAGACGAAATATGCGAAGATTGTGAAAAGGATTTGCACAAGGTTGAAGGTGAAATCTGCTACAACTGCGGTGTTTCCAAGCTTTTATGTAACGGAAATGAAAGGAAGCATTTTTACGAAAGCATCTGCGCCCCATATTATTACGATGGAGCCGCAAAGATCAGCGTTATTCGCCTGAAGTATAAAGCCACAGAGCGAATTCTTAACCCTCTTGCAGAGGATATGTACAACTGCGTAAACCATCACTACAAAAATTTACAGTTTGATTATTGCACATATGTACCTATGCATCCTGACGACGAAAAGAAGCGAGGCTATAATCAGGCGCAGCTTCTGGCAGAAAAAATAGCAGAGAATATGGGTATTCCCTGTTTACCTCTTCTGAGAAAGGATTTTAAAACCCAATCTCAGCACAATCTGCCTCAAATGAAGCGTAGCGGTAACTTGCTTGGTGCAATAAGCTTCAATACGGATTGTAATACACAAATCCGAGGCTCACGCATTCTCCTGTGCGACGATATCAAAACAACAGGCTCAACACTTGATGAATGTACAAAAACTCTTCTTTTTGAAGATTGCGCTGAAGTAAGATGTGTAACCTCTTGCGTCAGCTATAACAATACAAAAAGAAAAGACTGAAGGCATTGCCTTCAGTCTTTATTTTTCATTATCAGAGAACATAAATAATAATGTCTCTTCTTCCCCAGTTAACGCACTGTGCCTCTGAATTCATAAACAAGTCAACAGTCCAGTCAACATCGTAGATGTAACTACCTGTGTCTGCTGCAATACAGTAGCCGTAAACATATCTGCCGTCTGCAGATACGATATACATTTCTGTGCCGTATGGGATTTCTTTAGGGTCAACTGCAATGTAACCTGTCTGAGCTCTCTTACCTGTTGAGGTAATACCGCCAGGGATGCAGTATGCTGTTGCCTTTGCGTTAATAACCTTTGAATATGAAACAGGAACGCCATCCTGACCTAAAATAAGGCTTTCAGGGTTTGCCATTTCGCTTATAGGCTCGCTTGTAGGAAGAGTTGAAGGATATGTCTGCACTGCTACAGGACGTTCCTTTGTACCCTTTTTAACAAGCTGATTAACAGGCTCTTTTAAAATTGTTTCTGAAAGAGGTGTTGATTCTGAAAGCTCGCCATTAATATAGCAATCCTCATAAACAACTGTTTTTGAACCATTCACACCTGCTTTAAGAAGTGTTCTCTGGTCAATAAACTGAGTATCTGTGTACTCATAATCTGTGCCGTACTGGATTTCTTCATCTGCAGTACGCTCAACAAGCTCAACTCTGAAAACCTCAATGGTCTGACCCTCTGAAATTTTCTCGTCAAGAGCAGGCTTTGTGAAATCGTTCTCACCAAGAACAATCCCCGCTGCCTTTACAGCATGCTCAACAGTTTTACCTGATACTGTTTTAGTAAAGGTTTTACCGTCTGCAATAAAAGTAAGATTGAAAATATCGTAAATTTCAATTACCATACCATCTTCAAGAATAGCATCTGCTTCGTAGTTCAAAGCAGTTCCTTTAGTAAGAGAGACATTAGCGAGGCTGAGAGCATCGCGTACTGTACCTGAAGTATGGATAGTGTGTGTTGTGCCGTCAAAGCTTACTATGCTTACTTTAACACCACGTTTAATAATGATTGCGCTCTTATTTTCACCATCAAAGTTATTGAAGCTGACTTTATCGCCATATGCTTCGTTAACTGTAATGCCTGCGTTCTGGAGAATCTTTTCAGGTTCTCTCTGTGCAGTTTTGATAACAAGCACCTGGTCGCCATCGTAAACAGTAACATCGTACATTACTGGTGGCACGGCGAAGGCTGTTGCCGAAACGAAGAAAATAACCGCCATAATTAAGAGAGCTACTCTCTTAAGCGGTGATGGCACTGCCGTCTCGCCTATTTTTCTGACTGTCATGGTTTAAATCTCCTCAGATAAGCAACTGACGAAACTTGCTCCCGAACCTTTCAAATCGGGGTTTCTGAAAGCTGCCGTTGTAGGCACATTTGTCAGCAATAGCGTACCGAGAACGCCACCGCTCGATACAATACTGATGGCAAAAATGCCGCAGTTATCCTATGGCATTGGGTATTATACCCCACAATCCCCAAAAGTCAAATAATCGAAAAACACCATTTTTGTTCAAATTTCACAAACGTTATGAACACCAAAAATGTATATCCGCCATTTTTCGATATATTTGTCGGAAATGATACAACTGTTTTCCAAGTCGTTTTGTAAAAAGTGCAGAAATTACAAACTGTAACTTTTCTCCCCTGTTTTTTCCAGGAAAATCTATCATTTTGTAATTATTTGTTGACTATTTATTCCAAAAAGCACATAATATAGTTGTATTGGAAAAAATTGAGCGGAGATATTGTGTATGAGAATAAATTTACCTCAAACAATTGAAAAATTGCTTTCTCTTCTTCATTCAGCAGGTTTTGAAGCCTATTGCGTAGGTGGTGCAGTGAGGGATAGTCTTATGGGTGTAGCTCCCGGAGACTGGGATATTACTACCTCTGCTTTACCGGAAGAAACCAGAGAGGTTTTTAAAGATTACAAAACTATTGATACCGGCATCAAGCACGGAACCCTCACTGTAATAATAGACCACACACCATTTGAAATAACAACCTTCCGTATTGATGGTGATTACGAAGATAACCGCCACCCACAGAATGTGGAATTCACAAGAAGTCTTAAAGAGGACCTTGCAAGAAGAGATTTCACAATCAATGCGCTCGCATATAATCATATGCACGGACTTGTAGATTTATTCGGCGGACAGGAGCATATATATAATAGTATAATAAAAACTGTTGGCGACCCTGATAAAAGATTTCAGGAGGATGGTCTGAGAATTATGAGGGCTCTGCGTTTTGCTTCAGTTTTAGGCTTTGATATTGAAGAGGAAACTGCCGCTGCAATCCACAGAAACAAAGACCTTCTTAAAAATATATCCGCAGAGCGTATAGCAATAGAGCTTACGAAGCTTGTTTGCGGCAAAAATGCTTTTAATATTCTTACGGAATATCCTGATGTGCTTTCAGTTTTCATTCCTGAAATTGAGCCTGCAATAAATTTCACCCAGTACGGCAAAAAGCACGCTTACGATGTATGGGAGCACATCTGCCACACTGTAGATACAATCCCGCAGGATAAAATTCTCCGCCTTACAATGCTTTTACACGATTTAGGAAAAATCCCTACACATAAATTGAATGATAAAGGTGAAAGCACCTTCAAAAATCACGCTATGGTTGGCGGAGAGATGGCAAAGGAAATTCTTACACGGCTCAGATTCGATAAAAAAACCATCAATCGCGTTTCCTTCCTTGTGTCATACCACGATTTTGAGCCTGTTGAAAGCAAGCTTGAACTAAAACGCCACTTAAAAACAAAAACGCCTGAAGATATACGCACTCTCCTCACCATAAAAAAGAAGTCGGATCGTAGCCATGTCGTTCTGTGAGCCAAGGAGTTGAATACAAATTTTGTC
>JAZLDN010000053.1:0-30516 GCA_045614765.1 Acutalibacteraceae bacterium | reverse complement strand
GGGATTTGGATGAAGAACGCCGTTTTAAGATGCGACGCTGTACAAGGGTACTGCGAGCAGCGAAAAAAACAAGTTATTCGTCAAATACAAACCATAGTTAATAATTTGTGGGATTTGGATGAAGAACACCGTTTTAAGATGCGACGCTGTACAAGGGTACTGCGAGCAGCGAAAAAACAAGTTGTTCGCCGAAAGACAAACCTTATTTTTAATAATTTGTGGGATTTGGATGAAGAACACCGTTTTAAGATGCGACACTGTACATGGGTACTGCGAGTAGCAAAAAACAAGCTGTTCGCCGAAAGACAAACCTTATTTTTAATAATTTGTGGGATTTGGATGAAGAACGCCGTTTTAAGATGCGACGCTTTACAAAGATACTGCAAGCAGCCAAAAACAAGTTATTCGGCAAATACAAACCATAGTTAATAATTTGTGGGATTTGGATGAAGAACGCCGTTTTAAGATGCGACGCTGTACAAGGGTACTGCGAGCAGCGAAAAAACAAGTTATTCGCCAAATACCGCAAATTATTCAACTGTAACGGATTTGGCGAGGTTTTTTGGTTGGTCTATATCGCATCCCCGAAGAAGAGCGGTGTAGTAGGAAATAAGTTGAAGAGGAAGAACAAGAAGAGACTGGCGGAATTCGGAAAGCGTATCAGGTACTGATATAACAGTACGATTGCCAAGAAGTAAGGTTTCTTTTGCACTGTCGGTTATAACAAAAACTTGGGCGCCTCTTGATTCTACCTCACAAATATTACTTAGAGTTTTTGAAAAAATCTTACTTTCTCCAAGCACTGCTATCATTGGAGTACCCTCTTCTATAAGTGAAATTGTGCCGTGCTTGAGCTCTCCCGAAGCATAGCTCTGAGAGTTTATATAGCTTATTTCCTTTAATTTAAGCGAGCCTTCGCAAGCCGTTGCGTAATCGGTAAGTCTGCCCATAAAAAACACTTTATCGCTTTTGCAAAATTTATGAGCAACCCTTTTTGCTCTTTCATTCACCTCTTCAAGAGTTTCCTTTATTTTTTGCGGCAATAATGAAAGCGCTTCAACATATTTTTCCTCTTGCTCCGCAGAAAGTTTTCCTTTTTCTCTGCCAATAAAAATTGCCAAGGCGTAAAACGCGGCAAGCTGTGCGCTATAGGCTTTTGTAGTAGCAACTGCAATTTCTCTGCCTGCTTTTGTAAAAATCACATTGTCGCTTTCTTTTGCAATTGCACTGCCTCGCACATTTACAATAGAAATAATCTGTGCCCCATAATGCTTTGCCAGACGTAAAGAGGCAAGTGTATCTGCAGTTTCACCACTTTGGCTTACAAAAATCGCCAGAGTTTTTTCGTTAATAAAGGGTTGCGAATACCTGAATTCTGAAGCAATTTCTACAGTACACGGTAAATCTGAAAGCTTCTCAATTATATGCTTTGCAACAAGGCCTGTATGGTATGCAGAGCCGCAAGCAACAATAACAATTTTTTCAAGAATTTCACTGAAAAAATCCTCATCAATATTAACGTGAGGAAGCCACACACCGCCTAATGAAATCAAGGAATCAAGAGTATCCTTAACGGCTTGGGGTTGCTCTGAAATTTCCTTCAGCATAAAGTGTGCGTAGCCCTCTTTTTCGAAGGATTCTTCACTGTTCTGAGAGTCTTCTTTTTGTTTTTTTATAGCCTTTCCTGACGGGTCAAAAAACTCGGCAGTAGAGTTTGTAATTTTACAGATTTCGCCGCAGGAAACCGAATATTTTTCCTCTGTTTTTTCATCAACTGCCCCTGCATCTGAAGCAATATAAAAACCGCTCTCACCCCTGACTACAACAAGAGGGCTTCCGCTTGCCGCACCAAAAATCACGTGAGGAAAATCCTTGCAGATAATTCCGAAAGCATAGGAGCCTTTAAGCACCGCCTGAGCCTTTGCAATTGCTGATACTGGTTCTCCCTCATAGTATTTTTCCAGAAGATGAGCAAAAACCTCTGTATCTGTGCCTGACGCAAAATGCAGATCATCCGGCAAAAGAGTTTTTTTGATTTCCTCGCTGTTTTCTATAATGCCATTATGGACTATATAAAACATCCCGTTTTTGCTTCTGTGAGGATGGGCATTTTCTTCCGTGGGCCCTCCATGAGTTGCCCAACGGGTGTGGCCTATACCCACATGGCTTTTAGCTACCTCTTCCGATAATTTCTTTTCAAGTTCCTGAATTTTTCCTGCTGAACGAACACGGTTTATTTTATTGTCTTCAATAAAGGCAACGCCTGCAGAATCATAGCCTCTGTATTCAAGTTTTTTCAATCCGTTTATTAACTGAGGAATAACATTTCCCTCTCCGACTTTTCCGATTATTCCGCACATTTCTTCCATTCCTTTTTCATTTCTTTGGTAGTAGTTTTAAAATTTTTCTTTTATTTATGCAAAACACTTAAAAAATTGCCAATTTTTGTTCTATTTTTCCTTATCTGTAATGTTGATTATTGTCGTAATTTTTGATATACTTAATAATGTAAAATTATCTTTATTTCTATTCTAAGGAGAAAATATAATGGATTTCGAAAGTTGGAAAGGTTTTGAAGGCGGAACCTGGAAAAAAGAAGTTAACGTAAGAAGCTTCATTAAACACAATTTCACACCATACGATGGCGATGAAAGCTTCCTTGTAGGTCCAACACAGGATACTCTTGATTTATGGGAGCAGGTGCTTGAGCTTTCAAAAGAGGAGCGTGAAAAAGGTGGCGTTCTGGATATGGATACAAAAATCATATCCACAATTGTTTCTCACGGTCCAGGCTATCTTAATAAAGAAAAGGAAAGAATTGTTGGCTTCCAGACAGACAAGCCTTTTAAGCGCGCTCTTATGCCATATGGTGGCATACGTATGGCAGAAAAAGCATGCAAAGACAATGGCTATGAATTAGACCCATCTGTTAAGGAGTTTTTCACAATCCACAGAAAAACTCATAATGCAGGCGTATTTGATGCATACACTCCCGAAATGAGAGCTTGCCGTTCAAGCCATATTATTACAGGTCTTCCTGATGCGTATGGTCGAGGCAG
Source organism: Acutalibacteraceae bacterium (assembly GCA_045614765.1). GTDB lineage: Bacteria > Bacillota > Clostridia > Oscillospirales > Acutalibacteraceae > DTU089. The sequence continues at coordinate 27,457 of JAZLDN010000053.1, read as the reverse complement.
AATTATAGGCGACTACAGAAGAGTTGCCCTGTACGGAGTAGACAGACTTATTGAGGATAAATACGAGCAAAAGGAAACCACAAGAACTGCTATGTATGCTCAGGTTATTCAGGAGCGTGAAGAGCTTTCTGAGCAGATTCGTGCCCTTGAGGACCTTAAAAAGATGGCGGCTTCGTACGGTTTTGATATTTCAAAGCCTGCTAAAGATACAAAAGAGGCTATTCAGTGGCTCTATTTCGGCTACCTTGGCGCTGTTAAGGAGCAGAACGGTGCGGCAATGTCTTTAGGCCGAACCTCTACCTTCCTTGATGTTTATGCAGAGCGCGACCTTAAAAACGGTGTTTATACAGAAACTGAGCTTCAGGAAATGATTGACCACTTCATTATGAAGCTCCGTCTTATAAAGTTTGCAAGAACACCTGAATATAACGACCTTTTCTCCGGCGACCCTCAGTGGGTTACCGAATCAATCGGTGGTGTTGCAATAGACGGCAGACATATGGTTACAAAGATGTCTTACAGATATCTTCACACTCTTGAGAACTTAGGGGCTGCTCCTGAACCAAACCTTACCGTTCTCTGGTCCACTCGTCTTCCTGAAAACTTCAAGCGCTTCTGTGCAAAAATTTCTATTGAAACATCTTCTGTTCAGTACGAGAACGACGACCTTATGCGTTTCACTCATGGTGATGACTACGCTATAGCTTGCTGCGTTTCATCAATGGTTGTAGGTAAGGAAATGCAGTTCTTTGGAGCAAGAGCAAACCTTGCAAAATGCCTTCTTTACGCAATCAATGGCGGTATTGACGAAATCACAGGCAAACAGATTGCACCTGAATATCGCCCAATCACAAGCGAATACCTTGACTACGACGAGGTTATGCAGAAATTCGAAGCTATGATGGAGTGGCTTGCACGTGTTTATGTTCACACTCTTAATATCATCCACTATATGCATGATAAATACTGCTACGAAAAATTGCAGATGGCTCTCCACGACAAAAAGGTTACACGTTGGTTTGCTACAGGTATTGCAGGTCTTTCAGTTGTTGCAGACTCCCTTTCTGCTATCAAATATGCAAAGGTTAAAACAATCCGTAACGAAGACGGCATTGTTGTAGATTACGAAATCGAAGGCGATTTCCCGAAATACGGCAACGATGACGACAGAGTTGATAAAATTGCGTACGATATTGTACACAGATTTATGACTCATATAAGAAAGCACCACACATACAGAGACGGTATACCAACCACATCTATCCTTACAATCACATCAAACGTGGTTTACGGCAAAAACACAGGTGCTACTCCTGACGGCAGAAAACGTGGTGAAGCATTCGCTCCAGGTGCTAACCCAATGCACAGACGCGATACTCATGGCGCAGTTGCTTCCCTTGCATCTGTTGCAAAGCTTCCTTTCGTTGATGCTCAGGATGGTATTTCAAACACATTCTCAATCATCCCTGGTGCATTAGGTAAGGATGACCAGATTTTCGCAGGTGATATTGCAATTGATATAGATTGCTGCGCAAGCGGTGCTTGCTCATCACCTACTCTCTTCGAAGGCCTCGACGCCGACGCAGAGTAATAATATTTAATTAAAAGGAGATTTACTATGGCTGCTACACAGAATCAGATAGATAACCTTGTAAGCCTTCTTGACGGATATGTTCAAAAAGGCGGACACCACCTTAACGTAAATGTTTTTACAAAGGAAACTCTTCTTGACGCTCAGGCTCACCCTGAGAAATACCCTCAGCTTACTGTAAGAGTAAGCGGCTATGCTGTTAACTTTATTAAGCTTACAAAAGAGCAGCAGGACGAGGTTATTTCAAGAACCTTCCACGACCAGATATAATTTATGACAGGCTATATCCATTCAAAAGAGAGCTTCGGCACTGTTGATGGGCCGGGTATTAGATATGTGCTTTTTATGCAGGGGTGCCCTTTGAGGTGCCTCTACTGCCATAATCCTGATACATGGGAAATTGGCGCAGGTGAAGAAATCACTGCAGATGAAGTGCTTTCTGAATTTAATAAAAACCGTTCTTTTTACAAGAATGGTGGCATTACAGTTACAGGTGGCGAGCCTCTTTTACAAGTGGATTTTCTTATTGAGCTTTTCAAAAAAGCAAAAGCAGAAGATATACACACCTGCATAGATACTTCGGGAATTACCTATAATCCCCGTAACAAAGAAGGTCTTGATAAGCTTTCAGATCTTATGCAGTTCACCGACCTTGTAATGCTTGATATAAAGCATATAAACACAGAAAAACACAAAGCCCTTACAGGCGCGGCAAATGAAAATATTTTAGGCTTTGCAGAATTTCTCGAAGAAAAGAACATACCATTATGGGTACGCCATATAATTGTTAAAGGTTATACAGATAATCCTGATGAGTTAATCACTTTGGGTGAATTCATAGGGAAGCTTAAAAATCTTAAAGCTCTTGATGTTTTACCTTACCACACAATGGGTGTTAATAAATACAAAGAAATGGGTATCCCTTATGCTCTTGAGGGAGTTGAGGCACTCCCACTTTCCGATGCTGTCAAAGCTAAAGAGTATATTTTACAGGGCATAAAAAATGTCCGCACCAAATTATAATTGAGGTATATTTATGGAAATGAAGCCTGTAAGCGCCATAATAGTAGGCGCAGGGCACAGAGCTCTCGTTTATAGTGAGCTTGCAATCACCAACCCTGAACTTTTAACAATTGTAGGCGTTGCAGACCCTAATCCCGTGCGCAGAAAAATGTGTATGGATAAATTTGGTTTTTCCGAGGATATGTGCTTTGAAAGCGCTCAGGAGCTGGCTGAAAGAGAAAAGCTTGCAGATGCTGTTATTAACGGCACAATGGATGAGCAGCATATTGAAACTGCAATTCCTCTATTAGAGCGCGGTTATGATATGCTTCTTGAAAAACCTTTTGCGGTTTGCGAGGAAGAGGCTCACCTTTTAAAGGACTGCGCAAAGAAAAACAATTCAAAAGTTATGATTTGCCATGTGCTTCGTTATACACCTTTTTATTACGGCATTAAAGAGCGTATATCTAATGGAGAAATCGGCGAAATTATAAATATACAAACAACTGAGCATGTAAGCTACCACCATCTTTCAACATCATACGTACGTGGTAAGTGGGCAAACTCAAAAAAATGCCACACAACTATGCTTCTTGCAAAATGCTGCCACGATATAGACCTTATGATGTGGCTTATGAGCGAAACAAAGCCTGTTCAGATTGCTTCCTTCGGCGGAAAATATCAGTTCAAGCCTGAAAACGCTCCTGAAGGCGCAGGCAACATCTGTATGGTTGATTGTCCCCATGTTGACACATGCGTATATTCAACCAAACGCCTTTACATAGACCACCCTGACAGATGGGCTTTTTATGTATGGGACAAATTAGAACATATTGAAAACCCCACAATTGAGGATAAAATCGCTCTAATGAAAAGCGATTCACCATATGCAAGATGCATTTATAAATGCGATAACGATGTTGTTGACCACCAGAGTGTGCTTATAAACTTTTCAAATGGTGCAACAGGTACTCACAACATGGTTGGCGGTTCTGCTCAAAGTCTGAGAAAAATCCATATTATAGGAACAAAGGGAGAAATCAGCGGTAATTTTGAGGAATCAAAATACACCATAAAGAAAATAAATCCTTCCCCTGATGCTTTCAACGAAGAATGTGATATTGAGGAGGTTGACCTTAATATCACAGGCGATATGGTAGGTGCTTATGGTGGCCACGGCGGTGGCGATGAAAGACTTGCTGCTGACTTTGTTAAATTTATACGCGGCGAAAGCACAAGCCTTGCCTGTACATCAATATTCGACTCTATGGCAGGTCATATAAGTGTTTTCAGAGCAGATAAATCCAGAGAAAACGGCGGAATTCCACAGCCTGTTTCATATTGATTTCGTGATAAAATAAATGAGGCATACTCTTTTATGAGTATGCCTCTGTTTTTTTGTTGTTTAGAGTGGGTAAAGCGTATCCACTCTTTTAATTATACTCGCCAACAGTTACGGCCATAAGAGAAATAAGGTTGTAGCCTGTTTCTGTTTTCTTCAATGTAATATCGGAGTATTTATCAGGCTGTGCGGCTTGAAGCTTACCCTGAGAATCAACTTCAACATTGCTTGTTCCTACATAGCCTACCCTTAATTGAATAAAGTCGCCTGTAACCTTTGCTGACTCTACTCGCACCGAAAATGGTGGCGTTACGCCTGTAAGTGGAACATAATACACAGCGTTTGTAGCATCGTAAACAAATTCATATCCGTAACCAACAACGCTTGCGTGAACGATTGCATTTTCCGTGCCGAACATAGAATAATAATAGCCTTCTACATCCGCAGCAGGTACAACAAGACCTTTTTCAGTAACATTAAATGAGCTTGTTGTTACTTCATCATTCATAAGAGAGCATATAGCAATATTTCTTAAATCATCCTTGTTTGCAGATGTAATATCTGAAAATGATGCGGGGTCAACACCAATAACCCAGGTAAGAAACTCTGCGTACGCCTGAAGCTGAGCCTCTTCATTTTTTTCAGATGAGAATTTACCTGCTATAAAGCCCGCAATATTAACCACACCAACAATTGCAAGAGCAATTATAAGAAGTCCTGCAATAAAGGGCGCTTTTTTCTTTTTAACTTTTTCTTCAATAGTAATAATTTCTTCCATTTATATTACCTGCTGTATTTCTGCCTTTTTCTTTCTGTACGCCTTTCAATAGCTTCCTTGCGAGCCTTTTCCTTCTGGCGTTTTTTCTTCTCCGCCTCTTTCTGACGAAGAATAAGGTTTATTCTGAAAACAACAATTGTGCCGCCTATTACCTGAATAATATCGCAGCCTGTTGCTTCTGCAATTTTAACTGCCAATTCCTTTGGACTTTCCGGTGCGGTTTCAAGGTGAACCTTGATTTTGAAAAGTTCGCGTGTATTAAATGTATCTTCAAGCTGAGCTATAACCGCATCTGTGATACCCTCTTTACCTATCTGGAAAATAGGGTCAAGGCCATTAGCCTCAGCTCTTAAATTTGCTCTTTCTTTACTTGTCATAAATATCTCCTAATTATTCCTTTGACCAGGTTGTACCTTCTCGAGTATCAAGAAGCTTAATGCCCTTTTCGAGAAGCTCATTTCTGATTCTGTCTGCTTCAGCAAAGTTTTTCTCTTTCTTTGCAGCTGCTCTGAGGGCAATCTGCTCTTCAACATAAATTGAAAGCTCATCCTTTTCGCCCTGTGGCTCTTCCTTCTGCTCGGTTAATTTCTTTGCACCTTCAACAAGGTCAAGAGAAAGCACTTTATCAAAATCGTTGAGGAGCCAAAGCTTTGTTTTGTCATTTGTATTTGCTTTAAGCACATCATAAACAGCAGTAACTGCGAGAGATGTGTTTATATCATTATCAAGAGCTGCCTTAAAGCTACCCTGAAGCTTTTCTATTGCAGCTTTATCAAGCTCATCTGCTTCGTTATCTTTAAGAGTTGCAATTTTCTTAAGAAGCTTTTCGTATGCAGTTGCAGCACCGTCAAGGTTTTCATATGAGAAAACAAGCTGTTTTCTATAATGAGACTGCAAGCAGAAGAAACGATACGCAAGAGGATTGTAGCCCTTTTCTTCAAGAAGAGATACTGTAAGGAATTCGCCCTTAGACTTACTCATTTTACCTGAGTTTGTGTTAAGGTGAAGAACGTGGAACCAGAAGTTACACCACTTATGTCCTACAAAAGCCTCACTCTGAGCAATTTCATTTGTATGGTGAGGGAAAGCGTTATCAATACCGCCACAATGAATGTCAAGATACTCGCCAAGGTGCTTAAGGCTTATTGCTGAGCATTCAATGTGCCAACCGGGATAGCCTACGCCCCAAGGAGAATCCCACTTAAGTGCCTGTTCTTCAAACTTTGATTTTGTAAACCAGAGAACAAAGTCGTTTTTATTTCTCTTGTTTGTATCCTCTTCAACGCCTTCACGAACACCAACCATAAGCTCATCAATATCGTGCTTATTGAAAACATAGTATTCATCAAGCTTTGAGGTATCAAAGTAAACGTTTCCGCCTGCAAGATAAGCATAATCCTTCTCAATAAGACCCTGCACCATATCAATAAATTCTTTGATACAGTTTGTTGCAGGCTCTACAACATCAGGAACCTTTATATTAAGTTTTTCGCAGTCCTTAAAGAAAGCTTCTGTATAAAACCTTGCAATATCCATAACGGTTTTATTTTCACGCTTTGCACCTTTAACCATTTTATCCTCGCCTGTATCGGCATCGCTTGAAAGGTGTCCAACGTCGGTGATATTCATAACTCGTTTAACATCGTAACCGCTGTAGCGAAGATGCTTTTCAAGAATATCCTCCATAATATAGCTTCTGAGATTTCCTATATGGGCAAAATGATAAACTGTCGGGCCGCAGGTATACATGCTTACCTTACCCGGTACATTTTCCTTAAAATCTTCTTTTTTTCTTGTAAGTGAGTTATAAAGCTTCATATTTCCTCCATAGGATTCATTTAGAAAAATCTATAATTTTAATTGATTGTTTTACATAAATTACGCCTGATATTACACAGAGCACCGCAGTAACACTCAAAAGAGCATTTGACACTACAGAAAGTGGGAAGCTCTCTCCTAAAACACCGCAGTAATCAAGCTCTGCAAGGAGCATTATAACGAGAGAAAACACCATCTGGGAAACTGTTTTGAGTTTTCCGTAAATATTCGCCGGAATAACAATTCCCTGAGCGGTAGCAACAAGCCTGAATGATGTTATTGTAAACTCTCTTAACAATACTATCATAATTATCCACACATTGCAAAGTCCATAGTGCATAAACGCAAGCAATGCGGCGGTGGTGAGAATTTTATCTGCAACAGGGTCTGCAAGCTGACCGAAAACTGTTACTATACCCTTTTTTCTCGCAATATTTCCATCAAGAAAATCTGTAAAGGCTGCTATTGAAAAAACTATAAAGCCCCACAAAAAATGGTGTGGTATATCGCTGAGAAACAGAGCAAGAAACATAGGTGTAAGAATGATTCTTACAACAGTCAGTATATTTGGTAAATTCATTGCTTTCATACTGCTTCTCCGATAAGTGAAAATTCGTCCTTATCAAAAATTTCTACAGGAACAATATCTCCATCATCTATTCTATAACCTGAAGTAAGGACAACATTGTTATCAATATCAGGAGCATCCATATATGTTCTGCCATAGTAACTATCTGTATATGGGTCATAGCCCTCAATTAAAACATCAAGGGTCTTACCTATATATGATGATAATTTTTCCTCAGAAATGCGGAACTGCTGATTCATTATAGTTTCCGCTCTATCCATAGCAACCTGAGGATCTACCTGGTCTGGCAAATCGAAAGCCGGTGTGCCTTCCTCGCGGGAATAAGCAAAGCAACCAACTCTGTCAAGCTTTGCTTCGTTTACAAACTCTGAAAGAGTTGTAAATTCATCGTCTGATTCGCCAGGGAAGCCTGTAATAAATGTTGTTCTTATTATAATATCAGGAATTCTTGCTCTCAATTTTTCAACAAGGCTGAGAAGGCTTTCTTTATCGCCATGTCTGTTCATAGCTTTAAGAATTTTTCCGTCTGCATGCTGCATTGGAATATCTATATAGTTACAAACCTTATCGTTTACGGCAATTGCCTCAATAAGCTCATCTGTAATTCTGTCAGGATAACAATAAAGAAGACGCACCCATTTAAGATTTTCTATTTTATTAAGTTCGCCTAAAAGCTCAGGCAATTTAAGCTCACCATAAAGGTCTTCGCCGTATTTGGTAGTGTCCTGAGCAACAAGAATAATCTCTTTAACGCCTTTTTCACAAAGCATTTTTGCTTCGTCAATAACATCTTCAATTTTTCTGCTTCTGAAAGCACCGCGGATTGAAGGAATAGCACAGTATGTGCAGCAGTTTGAGCAGCCTTCTGCAATTTTAAGGTATGCAGTATATTCAGGAGTTGTAAGAATTCTGCCTCCATCAAGAGGAAGCTTTTCTTTATCAGGGAACGAGCAATATGGCTCGTCGCTTTCGAAAAGAGCGTTGCAAGCCTCAACAATATCCTCGTTAGCACCTATACCAATAACACCATCAACTTCAGGAATTTCGTTTAAAAGCTCCTCCGCGTAGCGCTGAGCAAGACAACCTGTAACTAATATTTTCTTAAGAAGACCATCCTCTTTAAAATCTACCATCTCTAAAATGGCATCTATTGATTCTTTTTTGGAATCTTCTATAAAACCGCAGGTATTTACAATAACAACATCTGCCTTATCAGCTTCCTGAACGAGAATATATCCTGCATCTACAAGCTTTTTCAGCATTATTTCAGCGTCTACCTGATTTTTGGGGCAACCAAGGCTTATCATACCCACTTTTTTATCCAAAAAAATCACCTCTTAGATTTCTGTATCGAATTCTCTGAACGCCGCTTTTATATCGTGATATGAATAACCCATACGCACAAAACGGTTCACTATTCGCTTGCGGTCTTTCTCATTTTCAAGGTTTTTGAGATATTTTGACCCTATCATATCTATAATACGCTGAATTGGCTCATTGTCAAGACTTTTCAACGCATTATCAACATTTTCCGTGCTTACACCCTTCATTTTCAGCTCATATGAAATACGTCTTAAATCAAATTTTTTTACTTCAAAAAGGTGTTTTGCATAACTGAGAGCAAATGCTTCGTCGTTGAGATACCCATAATAAAGCATTTTTTCCACAGCGCGAGCTGCGGCATCTTCACCATATTTTACCTTTAATTTATTATACAACTCCTTTTGGGAATATGCACGCATTGAAAGGTATTGAAGACCTTTTTCATAAGCAGAGCGAAAGCCTGCCTCCTCTTTCAAGGAAGCAAGCTCATCTTCTGAAATTTCACGGTTTTCCTCATACCCTAACCTATACCAATAATCATCATACAGAGTAAGGGTATACTCACCATCTATATAAATATGTACCTTATTGCCGTTGCCGGCTTTAGATGTAATTTTCATTATTCGTCGTCATCAACAGCTATATCAAGCTTTGCTTTCGCTTTTTCTTTTGATACAGGCTCTGCAGCAGGAGCAATAATTTCAGGCTCCCTGCGTGAAACAGGATTTCTTGCAGAAATAATATTCTTTATGCTTTCGCGTACCTTTGCTTCAATTTCTGCGCAGAATTCAGGTGTGTTTCTGATGTATTCTTTAACATTGTCTCTACCCTGACCAAGACGCTCCTCGCCATAGTAGAACCAGGCACCACTCTTGCGGACAATATCCATTTTAACTGCAAGGTCAAGAATTTCACCATATTTGGAAATACCCTCACCATACATAATATCAAATTCTGCCTCTTTGAATGGTGGAGCAACCTTATTCTTAACAATCTTTGCTCTTGTGCGTGAACCGATAAACTCGTTACCTGCACCCTTAAGCTGCTCAACTCTACGAACATCAATTCTTATTGTTGAATAGAATTTAAGTGCACGACCACCTGTTGTAACCTCAGGGTTACCATAAATAACGCCAACCTTTTCACGAAGCTGGTTAATAAAGATTACCATTGTATTGGATTTTGAAATAGCGCCTGTAAGCTTTCTCAACGCCTGAGACATAAGACGAGCGTGAAGACCTACATGAGAATCGCCCATTTCGCCCTCAATTTCTGCCTTTGGAACAAGAGCCGCAACAGAGTCAACAACGATAACATCAAGAGCGCCTGAACGAGCAAGATATTCTGCAATTTCGAGAGCCTGCTCACCATTATCCGGCTGAGAAACAAGAAGAGAGTCAATATCAACGCCGAGAGCCGCTGCGTAAACAGGGTCAAGAGCATGTTCAGCATCTATAAACGCTGCCTCGCCGCCCATTTTCTGAGCCTCTGCTACAACGTGGAGAGCAAGCGTTGTTTTACCTGATGATTCAGGGCCGTAAACCTCAATAATTCTGCCCTTTGGAAGTCCGCCTATACCTGTTGCCGCATCAAGAGCGATACTTCCTGTTGGAATTGCTTCAATATTCATACCTGCATTTTCGCCAAGGCGCATAATTGCTCCTTTGCCGAAATTCTTTTCTATCTGAGAAAGCGCGGTTTCCAGCGCTTTTGTCTTTTCTGATTTATCTGCCATTGTAATTACTCCTCTCAACAAGTGTACAAATGTTCGGTTACAAGTGGTATTATATATGATGATGTTATAAAAATCAAGCAATTTTCAAAAAAATTTTTGATTTTTTTCCACGTATTATGTAAAAGTTCATAAAAACACGTGATTTCTGAAAAAAATGCTTGCATTTGCATTAAAAAGGTGTTATGATACATTTCGTTGTCTTATGTTTAGACGTAAATTCGAATTTATAAAAAAATATAAGGAGGTGCAGCTCAATGGCAAAATGCGAATTTTGTAACAAGGAAGTTGCTTTCGGCATCAAGGTTTCTCACTCACACAGACGTTCAAACAGAACTTGGAAGCCAAATGTAAAGAGAGTTAAGGCTATCGTTAACGGCTCTCCAAAGAGAGTTTATGCTTGCACACGCTGCTTGCGCTCCGGTAAGGTTACCCGCGCTATCTAAGTAAACCTAAGGTTTAACAAAAGCAATTCAGCCACGAAGCTTGCTTCGTGGCTTTGCTTTTTGTCTTTTTACTAAAATATTCTGTTTTTATTTGTATAAACATTCCAATTGAATTTCCGAATCTACTATACTATAATTAAAATAGTATATTATGTAATACATTGAGGTGAATTTATTGCTCAATAAAAAACTTCTTTGTTTTTTCCTTGCTTTTATTCTTACGCTAGGGTGTTTTCTTTTTCCATCAAGTAAGCAAGAGCTTGCAGTTTCTGCCGCAGACGAGCTTGTAACAGTTTCTCCTGAAGATTTAGAATATGAAATCCTGGACGATAACGGACAAAAGTATATAGCAATATATTACTACTACGGTGAAGACAAGAAAATTGCAGTTCCTGATACAATTGAAGGTTATCCTGTTACCTACCTTGAGTTCTCCTCTTTTGGCGACAGAAAAAAGCTTGAATACATCCAGCTCCCTGCTTCAGTTGAATATATCTCTCCCGGTGTGTTTGACTCAAGCTTGAAGATAAAGGAAATTGCAATTTCAGCTTCTAATAAATACTACACCTGCTCTGATGGTGTGCTTTACAATAAGGATATGACAACACTGCTCGCTTTCCCTGCAGGCAGAGGCGGGTCTTTTACAATTCCTAAAAGCGTTGTTACAATAGCTTCTCAGGCTTTTTACAAATGCTACAGCCTGACATCAGTTAAAATGTACAACAACGTTTTGTCTATTGACTCAAACGCTTTTGAAGATTGTTGGAACCTGAATTATCTTAAATTAAGCGATAATTTACAGGTTTTAGGCTACAGAGCTCTTGCAAACTGCAGTGCCCTTAAAGGAATTCATCTTCCTTATTCATTAAAAACTATTGGTAAGCAGGCTTTGCTTGGTGGTATTGATTCAAACGATAATATGTTCTACTACTACATTAACGGAATATATTATGTTAAAGGCTCATACGCAGAAACTTATCTTAAAACCCTTCACTTACCATCTAACTACCTTATAGCAGAAACAAGGTATGTAACCGATATTGATTCAAACGTTACCCTTTACGATTCTGCTGGAGTTTTCCCGAAGAACGAGAAGGTTGACCTTTCAGTTTCTGTAAAGCCTAACAGCTCGTACACTGCTCTGCTTCCTGTAAGATACGCAACAATGAATGCATATCAGGTTTCATTCTTACAAAACGGCGTAGCAAAAACACTTTCAAAGGAATGTGTGGTAAGATTCCACGGGCTACCGGCGAATGCAATACCTACCGCCACAAAGGTTTATGTACCTCGCGGAGGCACTTTAGTTGAAAAAACACGAGCTCCTCAGGCAGCATTCGTTGGTACTACCTTCAGCGGTACAGATACATTCGTTGTTATTACAAATAACGATTTCTCCCTCAAGGGTGATATAGACGGCGATGGTACTCGTTCAATTTATGATGCACGCTTCGCCCTTTGCCTTGCAGCAGACCTTGTTTCAAATGTTACAGAGGCTCAGTTAACTACAGCAAACGTTGACGGCATAGCAGGCATAAAAACAACAGACGCAACCGAAATTCTTCGCTACGCAGCAGGAATTAAATAATAAATAATTTTGGAGGAAATAAATATGATAGCTTTAGGTAAATACAAAGCAAAAATCAACAACATGTTCTTCAAGGGAGATGCAATCTTCGAGCTTGAAAAAGAAGGCGACGCATACGAAATGGAAATCGAGCTTCAGGGCGCAGATTTTGATATGCCTGATTTCAAGCTTTCAAACACAAGAGAAGAGGGCGACACATTCTATGCAAACGCTACCACATCTCTTCTTCCTGGCAAGGAAATTGACGTTGAGCTTACATTTGAAGATGGCAAATGCAACGGCTTCCTTAAGATTCCATTCATTGGCAAAATTAAGATTAAGGACGCAGAAAAAATCGCGTAAAATAAACTCAATGAAAAAACTCAGCTCATTCTTTAATGAGCTGAGTTTTTTATGTTAAGCTTTCAATTCGTATAGTAAATAGTCTTACCCTCTTCAACAGAGCTTGTAAGCCAGGTGTTACCGCCGATAATGCAGTTATCACCGATTTTTGTATCTCCGCCAAGGATTGTGGCGTTAGCGTAAATAACAACGTTATTTCCAATGTCAGGATGACGTTTAATATTCTTAACAGGATTGCCGTTTTCATCAACCTTAAAGCTTTTTGCGCCAAGGGTTACACCCTGATAAATCTTAACTCTGTTACCTATTGTTGTGGTTTCACCAATAACAATACCTGTGCCGTGGTCAATAAAGAAATACTCGCCTATTGTAGCGCCTGCGTGAATATCTACGCCTGTTTTTTCGTGAGCGTATTCTGTCATAATACGAGGAATGAGAGGCACTTTTAATTCATAAAGCACATGGGCAATTCTATAGATAGAAATCGCGTAAAAGCCGGGATAGCAAATAAGTACTTCTTCGTGGCATTTTGCCGCAGGGTCGCCCTCATAAATCGCTTCAATATCCTTTATAAGAAGAGTTTTAACCTTTGGAAGCTCATTTATGAATTTGTCGCAGATTTCCTGTGGCGTGCAGGTCATAGCTGTACCGTTAAACTGGCAAGCGCCTTCAATCTGACTTGCAAGGCGTGAGTAAATATTTAAAAGGAGCTCTGTCTGGGAAAGAACATTTTCGCTACCCTCACTATGCTTGAAGTAGTTGGGAAAAAGAAGGGACTGCAGGTCCTTTATAACCTTTATAACCTCTTTCCTGTTAGGAATAAGCAATCTGTTTTTATCGTTTTTAAGAAAGCAATTGTTGCTTATTTCTTCAAGCCCTTTTACCGTGCCTGTTATAAGCTCCATTGATTCTAAAAATTTATCCATAATAATCACCTTTCGTAAAGGGTTGTTGATAAATATCTTTCACCCGTATCAGTAAGCACCGCAACTATGGTTTTGCCCTTATTTTCAGAGCGGTTTGCTATTTCCTTGGCCGCACAAACAGCTGCACCTGAAGAAATACCTACTGCAACGCCCTCCAATGCTGCCACCTGACGGGCACAATCGTAAGCATCTTCATCGGAAACCGCTATTATTTCATCATATAAATCTCTGTCAAGATTTTCGGGAATAAAGTTAGCACCAATACCCTGAATACCATGTGCTCCTGCCCTGCCTTCTGTAAGAAGGGGAGATTTTTTTGGCTCAACGCCAACAACCTTTATATCAGGATTTTTCTCCTTCAGAAATTTTCCTGTACCCGAAAGTGTTCCGCCTGTACCGATAGTTGCAACAAAAATATCAACCTTACCATCAGTATCTGCCCAAATTTCAGGACCTGTAGTGTTGTAATGAGCGTGAGGATTAGAAGGGTTTGAAAACTGGTCCGGGATAAACGCACTTTCATATTGGGATGCAAGCTCGTTTGCTTTTTCTATTGCACCCTGCATACCTTTTGAACCGTCTGTCAGCACAACCTCTGCGCCATAGGCTTTAGTAAGCAAAATTCTTTCTCTGCTCATTGTTTCAGGCATAACTATAATAACCTTATAGCCCTTTGAGGAGCCTATTGCGGCAAGGCCTATACCCGTATTACCGCTTGTTGGCTCAATAATAACTGAACCATCTTTAAGAATACCCTTATCTTCTGCGTCCTTTATCATCTGCTCAGCAGGTCTTGCCTTGGCGCTTCCTGTGATGTTAAAAAGCTCAAGCTTTGCAAGAATTGTTGCCTGCAGATTTTCTTTTATTTCTATATTTGACAGCTCTAAAAGAGGTGTATTACCTACAAGCTGGCATATATTTTTAAAAATTTTCATAAAACCGCTTCCTTTTATAATATTGTAACATAACCAAAATACTATTACAAGTAACAAAAACCCTCTTATTATGCTCCGTTTTTCCCTTTTTTAATAATATATTTTAAAATTTTTATTTATCCGTCGTAATAAGACAATTATCGACACAACATATATGTATAATAAAAGCAGAAACACACAATATGTGTTTCAAATTAACGAAAAAGGAGTTTTTATGATGACATTTAATCAAATCCTGTTGGCAACAAAAATTGAATATCATTGGTGGAGAATCGGCGCTTTGAAAAAAAAGAAAGCCAACGCCTCAGAACGCCGTAAGCAGAACATGTCTGCCTCAGAAAATCTCCACAGATACAGAGCCGAAAAAGCTTTAATTGAATACGAAATCACATTAGGCTTAAGAAACTATAACGGCTTGTTTTTACCCACTGCATCCCACAAATGCAGTGGGGTTTTATATTTTACGCAGATCCATTGAATTTTCTATAAATAAGTATTATAATTTAATATGTATATTTATATTCACAAAAGGGGTTTGTAATATGAAAAGATTTTTAAGCCTTGCACTTGCAGTTATTATGACATTTGCAATTTTCGGCTCTGTACCTTTCACAGAGTCGTCCTTTGCAATATTCGCATCTGCGGCAGATGAAAGCGTTCTGACATTCACTCTCAGCGATGACGGTACATATTATTCTGTTACAGGTTGCGATACCACAGCAGAGGGTGAAATTACCATACCTGCGGAACATGAGGGTTTGCCTGTAACATCAATAGGCGATGGTGCCTTTCAAGAATGTTGGTATATTACTTCAGTTACAATTCCACAAAGTATAGGCAACATAGGATCCTATGTTTTTGACAATGCGCTTAATCTTGAAAGCATTTCTGTTGATGAAAACAATACAGAATACGTTTCTCTTGATGGTGTATTATTTACCAAAAATAAAACCGTACTAATTAGGTATCCACAAGGCAAAACAGAAACTACATATATGATACCCAATAGTGTAACAAGTATAGATACAAATGCATTCTATTTCTGTGAAGAGCTCATATCAATTATCATGCCCGAGGGAATAGAATACGTTGGTGATTCTGCTTTCAGTTGTTGTGAAAAACTTACAACAATCACAATACCCGAAACCGTAAAAGATATCAATAATAGCGCTTTCTATGATTGTATAAGTCTCGAGGCTATAAATGTAGCTGAAAACAACATGACATATTCTTCCATTGATGGTGTTTTATTCACTAAAGATAAAACAACTTTAATCAAATGCCCCGAAAACACAAAAGAAAGCAACTACATAATCCCCGATGCAACAAAAACAATCGAAAATTATGCTTTTTATAATTGTTGTAATTTAACGTCGGTTACAATTCCAGAAGGTTTGACGAATATAGGCAACTATGCATTTCTCCGATGCGCATCTCTTTTATCAGTTTCGATCCCCGACAGCGTTACAAATATAGGAAACAATGCTTTTGGTTGCTGCACAAATCTTAAATCCGTTAGAATTTCTAATAGCATAAAAAGATTAGCAGATTCGATTTTTTCCTCATGCGAAAATCTGACAACTGTTACAATTCCAAATAGCGTGACAGATATTGCTTGCGACGCATTTAGAGATTGCTATAGACTTAAGACAATTACCATTCCAGACAGCGTACTAAATATTGGCCCTTATGCTTTTCACAATTGCAAAAACCTTACAACAGTTAGTATTTCTAATAATATAACAACCCTTTCTGATTCTTTGTTCAAATACTGTACAAATCTTACGTCCGTTGTAATTCCCGATGGTGTAACCTCTATAGGCTATTCTGCATTTGAAGGTTGCCAAAATCTCACATCAATTAAAATCCCTGATAATGTCAATACAATATACGCCAGTGCGTTTTCTGATTGCACGAGCCTTTCCGATATTGTAATAGGCAATAGCGTACAAACTATCGGTTCTTGGGCGTTTTATAATTGCGCAAATATTGTAAATATTGATATACCCGACAGCGTAACAACAATAGATGACAGCGTTTTTTCAGGCTGTACAAAACTTTCGACTCTTAAGATAGGCAGTGGTGTAGAGACTATTGGTGTAGAAGCATTTTATGATTGCAGAGGCCTAGAAAATGTTTATATAGATAATATTGCTGACTGGTGCAATATTACTTTTATAGATATGTCCTCCAATCCTTTGTATTATGCTAAAAATTTTTATTTAGGAGATGTTTTAGTTACCGATATAAAAATTCCAGATGGTGTAGCAAACATCGGCGCATACACCTTTTATAAATATGAAAAAGTTACCTCCATTGCTATTCCTCATAGTGTGACAAATATTGACTTTTTTGCATTTGATGACTGCACTAACCTAAAATACGTCTTTTATGCTGGTTCGGAAGAAGAATGGTCTACCATTACAATCGATGAATATAATACATACCTTACAAATGCCTTCATTCACTACAACTCCGCGGATCACACTTATTCAGCTGATTGGACAACTGACACAGAACCAACTTGTACAGAAAATGGCTCAAAATCTCGCCATTGCACAGTCTGTGGCGACAAAACTGATATTACTCCGGTTGATCCTCTCGGTCATTCTTATTCAGAAGAATGGACTATCGATAAAGAAACCTCCTGCGGTGAAGAAGGTTTAAAATCACGTCACTGCACAGTTTGTAGCGACAAAACTGACATTACAGCTATAGAGAAGCTTCCGCACACATATTCAACTGAATGGACTATTGATAAAGAAACCTCTTGTGCAGAAGAAGGTTCAAAATCACGTCACTGCACAGTTTGTGGCGACAAAACTGATATTACTGCCATAGAAGTGTTGCCACACACACCATCTGAAAAATGGGTGCACGCTCCCGGCTTCAACTGCGAAAGCGGAGAAATGAATTATATGCACAGACTTTGCACAGTATGTAAACAGGTAGTCGAAGCAATCGAGGTCGCTCCCGGTCACTCATACGTTGACGGTATATGCGAAAAATGCGGAAATTGCGATTTTTCTTACACTGTTTCAGATGGCAAGGTAACAATTACAGGCTACACAGGTCCTAAGGGCGAAGTAACTATTCCTACAACCTTGGGCGGATATCCTGTTGAAAGCATAAAAGCCGAAGCTTTTTCAGGAAACAGCAATATAGTTTCTATTGTTATCCCTGATAACATAGTTACAGGTGATGTAGTGTTAAAAGATATGCCGAATCTTACAACTGTAACACTTGGCAACAACATTACATTAAGCGCTGATGCATTTTCAGGATGCCCCGCTTTTGAAAAGCTTATCTTCTCAGACACTGTAACTGCAATCCCTGATAACTACCTTGCTAATAATACTGTAATAAAAGAAATTGTTTTAGGCAGCAATGTTGAAACAATAGGTGTATCTGCCTTTGAAAGCTGCACCGCACTTGAAAATATAAACTTAAGTAATGTTTCCGAAATCGGAAGCAAGGCTTTTTACAGCTGTACCAGTTTATATGCCGTTCAACTCGGCGATAAAATAGATACTATCAACGAAAGCGTATTTGAAGGTTGTTCTTCATTAAGTGAGCTCACTCTTGGTGCAAATATTAAAACCATTGAAGGATTTGCCTTCGCGCAAACGCTGAATCTACAAGTCGTCCATCTTCCTGATGGTTTAAAGACTATAGGCGAAAGGGCATTTTTCTTCTCAGGTGTACAGACTGTAATAATTCCTGATAGCGTTGAAACTATTGGCGAGTGTGCCTTTGCATCGCTTAATATTAAGTATGCTCAGCTTGGCAAGGGTATAAAGAGTGTACAGCCTTTGGCTTTCTTCGGATTACTGAGTGCTGTTTATGTTATTCCTAAAGAAGTAAGCGGTTTAGAGCAAGGGGCGTTTTGTTTATCAGGTGTTTCAACAATCTACTATGATGGTACTGAAGAAGAGTTTAACCAACTCAAAGAATCAGGCGTTTTCAGAGAAGATACCGATTTTTTTGGTTTAAAAGAGATAATTTATATAAACGATATTCCTGCATCAAGCGGATATACTGATGAGTATTGCTATTTTGAATACCCTGCAGGTGAAATACAACTTGTGGATTACCTTGGATTTGATTCAAACGTTACAGTGCCGTCATCAGTCAATGATAAATCTGTAACAGATATAAATTTCGCC
The DNA here is from genome assembly GCA_045614765.1 of Acutalibacteraceae bacterium. Lineage (GTDB taxonomy): Bacteria > Bacillota > Clostridia > Oscillospirales > Acutalibacteraceae > DTU089. Next base: position 8,879 of record JAZLDN010000053.1, on the reverse strand, counting down.
TTTCACCCTATAATGGACATAAGCATCATTTTGAGTGTAGACCAAAACAAACCGGAAAAAAACTTTGCCTTTATGTTCAGTCCTACAGAGGTTACAATTCCCGAAACTGTAACTTCAATCGATGACTTTTCCTTTACATTTGCCCGTCAATTAGAAAAAATAAACCTTCCCGAGACAATAGTTTCTATCGGCTACGGAGCATTTTGTTATACAGCTCTCAAGAGCATTAATCTCCCTGCCAACCTTGAAAGAATAGGCGAGGATGCTTTTGGAGTCACAGAGCTTTACTACGATACTTCGAACTGGGAAAACAATTATTTTTATCTTGATAACTACCTTGTTGACATTTCCTCTCCTGACCCTGAATCTGAGCCTGAATATGACATCGTAGTAAGGGATGGCACTTACCTTATAGCAGAAGGCGTTGCATCGGGATATAGCGGAATTCGCAACATCTTTCTCCCCGAAAGTATTGAAATAATAGGTGAAGGTGCCTTTAGTGATATCCTTAACATTGATTCTGTTGAAGGTGAAGAGCCTGTACGAAACATTTTCTTCCTCGGTACCGAGGAGCAGTGGAAAAATATAACAATCCATAGCGATAATGATATTTTTACCATTCTTCCTATTCACTTTGAAGCAACAGACCATGTAATAGCTTCTGAGTGGGAAACAGCTATTACACCGGGCTGTACTCACTGCGGAACACAGGTTAAGAAATGCTTATACTGCACATACAAAATTACCGAGGAAATTCCTGCAACAGGTCACACCCTTGATGAAAATGGTGTGTGCAAATACTGCACAAGTGAGGTTGTTGAAGCGTTCCACGATAATTATGACCTCTACGATGAAACTATTACTCTTCACAAAGAAACAGCGGGCTCTGTTTCACTTGTTTTCTCTAACAGCACATATGTTGAACCTAATAGTGGCGTTATCTATATTTACGATGGAAATGACGCCCTTATTGGCGAATATGTAGGCACTGACCTTTCCGGTCAGACCATTGTAATTCAAGGAAATACAGTAAAAATAAGACTTGTTTCCAATGCCTACGGAAATTACTACTATGCAGATGTTCTGTGGGCTTGCGCTCACACACCTGCTGAGCTTTCAAATGTCAAAGATGTTACCTGTACCGAAGATGGGTACACAGGTGATGTTTACTGTCAGAACTGTTCATATACCTTCTCTGAAGGTGAAATTATAAAGACAACCGGACACGTTATGGTTAATGGCTTCTGCCAGAATTGTGATCACTCCCTATTCAGATATTCTATTACTGATGGTCAGGTTACTATAACAGGCTACTATGGTGAAAATACGGTTGTTGAAATCCCATCAACTATAGGCGGTTACCCTGTTACTGCGTTAGGTGAAGTATTTTCAGAAACTCCGGTTGCACAGGTGATTATCCCTTCCGGTGTATCATCAATTGATGTCTATTGCTTCCTTGGTGCATATAACCTTACCTCTATAACAGTTGCAGAAGATAACCCGAACTACGCTTCAGAAGATGGCGTACTATTTAACAAAGAAAAAACAGCTCTTATTACATATCCGGCAAACAAAGCTGATGAAGTATATGAAATCCCCGAAGGTGTAGTCGAAATTGAACCATATGCGTTTGGATACACTAAAAACCTTAAGGAAGTTGTTTTTCCGGAAAGCACAACCACAATAAATGAATTTGCTTTTTGTATGTCTTCGCTGGAAAACTTTAACTACACAGACTCTATAAAGACAGTTGGTAATTATGCATTTGCTTATACAGATGCTGTAAAATTCATTGAAATTAATGAAAATACTGAATTTATTGGGGAATGCGCTTTCCTTAATTTTGGCGTTATATGTGTTCTTCCCGCTTCTGTTGAAAATCTTGCGCAAGCATCTATTTATGGTATCAGTGATATGACAGTATATTATGACGGTACAGAAGAACAAATGGCTCAGCTTATTGCAGACGAGAAAATAGTGTGTGATGGTAATCTTACTATAATTTACGGTGAATCTGTAACGTCCAACACATACGGAGTTTTCCGCTATATCGAAACAACTGATGGTGAAATTTCTATATATGACTATAACGGTAATGACAAGGTAGTAGAAATTCCATCGGAAATAAATGGCAAAAAGGTTGTAGATATACGCAATACCTTTACAAATCTGCAGTATGATTTCGAAACAGGTGAGATCGTATCATCTCCTATCGAAAAGATAATAGTACCTGATACAGTTTGTAAACTTTCAAGTTGCGCCTTTTCCGGTAATGGCAGGCTTTACGAGGTTATTTTACCAGACAATATTACACACATAGGCTCTGATATATTTAATGAAACAGCTGTTTACTATACCGAGCTTAATTGGTATGAAGGTGGATTATATGTGGGTAATTACCTTGTTGATTTCTCCGATAGTTACTCAACAATTAAAATCAAAGATGGCACAAAACTTGTTGCAGATGATGTTATAGGTCATAATACAAAAGAAATCTACATCCCTGCAAGCGTTGAGTATATAGGAGAAAACATCTTTAGTTCATCAACTAATCTGACATCTATCTTCTATGGCGGAAATCAGGAACAGTGGGAAAAAATTCAGATATCGGAAAACAACGACGCCATAAATAACGCTGTGATTCACTACAACGCTACAGGCCACACTAATGGTAATTGGATTGTTGATACTCTTCCTACTACCACAACAACAGGTAGCAGACACAAAGAATGTTCTGTTTGTGGCAACATAACACAGGAAGAAACTCTCCCCGCAACAACAGGCTTTGAATATGGTTTAAATAATGAGACCTATACTCTTCTCTCCTTCTACAATACTCAATCAGAAGTTATTATTCCTGAAGAATTCAACGGCAAGCCTGTTACAGCTATCGGAAGCGGTTGCTTTAAGGATGATATGTTTGTTGAGAGTGTGGTCATCCCCGAAACTGTTACTGAAATTGGTAGCCTTGCATTTATGAATTGCGAAAACCTTGAAACAGTGCGCATTCCTGAAAGCGTTACATCAATAGGAAAACGAGCATTCTACGGTTTCAGCGGTAAAATAATCTGCTATTACGGTAGTTTTGCTCACCAATATGCACGCGATAATGGTATAGACCATTTTGCTATTACAATAGAAGCTATAGATAGTCTTACATCTGTTGATTACGAAAACAAGCTCATTTTCACAACAATGGAAGCTACTCAGCAATTATCAGAGCTTATTAAAACTGCATCTGTACTCAATGCTGAATCTTCTGTAGAAGTAAGCTACTACGGCACAGGTAACATAATTCAGGTTAAGGAAAACGGCACAATCATTGAGGAATATACACTTGTTGTTGACGGCGACCTGAATGGCGACAGCGTTTGTGATGTTCTTGACGCATTCTTTGCCGGACGCGTAGTAAATGAACACGCTACTGCAACAACTGCTCAGGTATATGCTGCTAATGGCGAGCTTTCTGAAGAAATTGATATAATTACATATCAGAGGCTTGTAAATAAAGCCGTATCTTAAAAAATAAAGGCGTTGCATCTATAAGGATTCAACGCCTTTACTAAATTTAAAATTTGGAGTAAAAATGAATTTTGAAATACACTTCCCTTCTGTATGGGAAAAGCTTAAAAACACAACTGAACCTGTTATTATGTACGGCACCGGAAACGGTGCCGATAAGGTGCTTGATATTTTCGAAGAAAAAGGTATAAAAATTTCTGGAGTTACTGCAAGCAACAGCTTTGTGAGAAGCCGAACCTTCAGAGGCTTTCAGGTTATGCCCATTTCATATTTCGAGGAAAAATATCAGCGCTTTACTATTGTAATCACCTTCGGAACATCTATACCCGATGTAATGGAGAATATTTATAATTTGGCAGAAAAACACAATGTTCTCGTACCCGTTGTTCCCGTTATTGGAACTGAAGTTTTTGACGAAAACTTTTTAAACGAACATACAGAAGAAATAAATTCTGCATATAATTTAATGGCAGACGATTTTTCAAAAAGAATTTTTGCGGGTTATATTAATTTCCTTTATGGAGGAGATTTAAAAGTGCTTCAGAAAATCACAACTCCTGAAGAAGAAGCGTTTACCAATATTTTAAAATTAGGCGAAAATGAAGCCTATATTGATATTGGTGCATACCGCGGTGATACTGTAGATACATTTTTAAAATACTCAGGCGGAAACTACAACCGTATTATCTGCGCCGAGCCTGATACAAAATCCTTCAATAAATTAAACCTCCATTGTGAAGATCTGGAAAATTTTCAAGCATTTAATGTGGCTGTTGCAGATATAGATGGTGAAATCGGCTTTAATAATGTTCACGGCAGGCAGTCAGCTATTGGTGGAGATAAGCCTACTCCCTGTATGACCTTACCTACTCTTTGCGGTGAATCTTTGCCCACATACATAAAAATAGATTCTGAAGGATGCGAAAACGAAATCCTTTTTGCAGGAGAAAGAATTTTAAAGGAATATAAACCAAAACTCAATGTTGCTACTTACCATAAATGCGCAGATATTTTCACTCTGCCACTATTAATCAACAGAGTAAATCCTGATTACAAAATTCATCTGAGGCACCACCCTTATATACCTGCGTGGGATACGCTTTTTTACTGTATTTAATTGCAGAAAAGCGCCATATTTCTACAAAAACCAAAATAATTTGACACAATTTTAAAAAAAGATTGACTTTTTCTATAATTGTATATATATTTAACTTTAGTAAATTAAATTTTACTCTTAGTAAATTAATATTTCGTGTCAGCCGTCACGGGTTCATTGATGCCACGGACAAAACAAAAATTCACCAATTTGAAGAAAGCATTTTCAGGTGCTCTTTGGGTAGGTGGTTTTTTCTTTTGAATGAAACATTTTTCGTTCTATTACTTTACAAGGGGGTTCTTTAATGTCCAACCATATTATTGAATTAAAAAATATTTCTGTTGCCTTTGATGGTCAGCAGATTATTGAAAATATGAATTTATATATCCGCGATAAGGAATTCATTACGTTCCTTGGACCCTCAGGTTGCGGTAAAACAACAACCCTCAGAATGATTGCAGGCTTTCAGGAGCCTGATTCTGGTGATGTTTACTTTGAAGGAAAAAAGATAAATGGTGTGCCCCCACACAAGAGACAGCTTAACACCATTTTCCAGCGTTATGCTCTTTTCCCTCACCTTAATGTATATGAAAATATTGCTTTCGGTCTTCGCCTTAAAAAGACTCCTGAAAAAGAGATTAAAGAAGCCGTTACCGAAATGCTTGAGCTTATAAACCTTAAAGGCTTTGAAAGAAGAAATATATCTTCTCTTTCAGGTGGTCAGCAGCAGCGTGTTGCTATTGCTCGTGCACTTGTTGTTAAGCCTCGAGTGCTTCTTCTTGATGAGCCTCTCGGCGCTCTTGACCTTAAGCTTCGTAAAGATATGCAGGTTGAGCTTAAAAACATTCAGAAGCGTCTTGGCATAACATTTATTTACGTTACCCATGACCAGGAAGAAGCTCTTTCAATGAGCGATACAATTGTTGTTATGGATTCAGGTGTTATTCAGCAGATTGGTACACCTACAGATATTTATAACGAGCCTAAAAACGCTTTTGTTGCCGATTTCATTGGTGAAAGCAATATCATTGAAGGCGTTATGAAGGACGACTTCTGGGTTGAAATGGCAGGCCATAAATTCAAATGTCTTGATAAGGGCTTCGGCATTGACGAAAAGGTCGATGTTGTTGTGCGCCCTGAGGACGTTGATGTTGTTCCAGTTGATAAAGCCATGATTTCAGGTGTTGTTACATCTATCACCTTCAAGGGCGTTTATTACGAAATAATCGTTGAAATCAAAGGCTTTAAATGGATGATTCAGTCAACAGATTATCAGGCAGTAGGCTCTACTATCGGCCTTGTTGTTGAGCCTGATGCTATTCATATTATGAAAAAATCAAAATACTCCGGCCTTTACGGCGACTACAGCTCATTCAGTGAAGAATTTGATGAGCTTTCAGTTGCAGAGGTTAACGAAGACGAGGAGGAATAATTTCTTCCAGAATTTTTGAAAGGAGTGCTTTTGATGAACAAAAAATCATCTCTCATGTCAAAGCTTGCAGGCGCTCCGTACATTGTCTGGGCGGCATTATTCATAATCGTTCCTCTTTGTATGGTAGCCTACTACGCTTTTACAGATAAAACAGGTGCATTTACATTCTCCAATATGGCAGAAATTGTAAAATACGCCGACACATTTATTCTCTCCATATGGTTAGGGCTTCTTGCCACAATAATTTGCCTTGTTGTTGCATACCCTCTTGCTTATATTATGGCATCCAAGGGTCCTGAAAAGCAGAGCACAATGACAATGCTTATTATGCTCCCTATGTGGATGAACTTTCTTTTAAGAACTTATTCCTGGATGACTATTTTAGAAGATAATGGACTTCTTACTTCAGGAATAAACTATATGGTTGATTGGTTAAATGCTACAGCAGGTCTCAGCCTTGACCCTGTGCATCTTATAAATACCCGCGGTGCTGTTGTTGTGGGTATGGTATACAATTTCTTACCATATATGATTTTACCAATTTACACAGTTATGCTTAAATCTGACCGCTCATTAGTTGAAGCAGCTCAGGATTTAGGCGGTAACAGACTTGATGTTTTCAAAAACGTTACTGTTCCATTAAGCGTTCCCGGTATCGTTTCCGGATTTACAATGGTTTTCGTACCAAGCGTAAGTACATTCTATATTTCTCAGAAATTAGGCGGTACAGGTACAATTCTTATAGGCGATATTATCGAAACACAGTTCCAGACTGCTAATAACTTCAATCTTGGAGCTTCCCTTTCTTTTGTTTTGATGATACTTATTTTCATCTGCCTTGCGGTAATGAATCGCTTCTCTGATGATGACGGAGGTGTGATTATATGACAAAGAAAACATCTTTCGGCTCAAAGCTTTATACCGCACTTGTTTTTATTTTCTTATACGCACCTATTGCCGTGCTCATTCTTTTCAGTTTCAATTCAGGTAAAAGTACATCTGTTTTTGAAGGCTTTTCACTGTATTGGTACAAAGAACTTTTCAACGATGCGGCAACACTTACTGCCTTTAAAAACTCCATGATTGTTGCGGTTGTTTCTTCTTTGATTTCAACAATTATGGGTACTGCAGCAGCAACTGCTATTTTCGGCTATAAAAACAAGCTTTTAAAAAGCAGTATTATGACTGTAACAAACATCCCTATGATGAACCCCGAAATCGTTACAGGTATTTCAATGATGCTTCTTTTCGTTTTCGTTGGCTCTCTCTTTGGCCAGACAGGTACATTAGGCTTCGGCACGCTTATAATTGCCCACGCTACTTTTGAACTACCATATGTAATTCTTAACGTTCTGCCAAAGCTCCGTCAGACAGACCCTCACCTTACAGAAGCCGCTCAGGATTTAGGCTGTACACCTTTCCAAGCCTTCTTTAAGGTTATGCTTCCAGCAATTATGCCGGGTATCATTTCAGGTCTTATGATGGCATTCACTCTTTCCGTTGATGATTTCATTATCAGCTACTTTGTAAGCGGTACTACTTCACAGACATTGCCTATACGCATTTTCTCTATGACAAAGCGCCGTGTTACACCTGATATGTATGCTCTTTCAACTCTTATTTTCCTTGCTATATTAGCGCTTCTGGTAATTTCTAACGTTGTAAGTGCTCACGGTGATAAGAAGCTTTCCAAAAAAGGCGGTGGAAAGAAATGATGAAACGTCTTTTATGCTTACTTATAGTTTCCTTTGTTTTCCTTTCAAGCCTTGGTATTGTGTCTTATGCAGAGGAAGAAAAAGATTATTCACACCTTGAAGGTACATCCCTTAATGTATACAACTGGGGTGAGTATATTTCCGATGGTGCAGACGGCACACTTGATGTTAATAAGGAGTTTGAAGAGCGTTACGGAATCAAAGTTAACTATACAAACTTTGAAAGCAACGAAAATATGTATAACAAGCTTATAAGCGGTGGCGCAAACTACGACGTAGTTATACCTTCCGATTATATGATTGCAAAGCTTCGCGATGAAGGCTTACTTGCAGAGCTTGATTATTCAAATATTCCAAACGCCAAGTATATTCTCGATAAATATAAAGGTCTTTATTTTGACCCTGAGAATAAATACTGTGTTCCTTACACTGTTGGTATGGTAGGCCTTATTTACAATACCACAATGGTTGAAGGCACACCTGACAGCTGGAGCATAATGTGGGATGAGCAGTATGCAGGAAAAATCCTTATGTTCAATAACCCACGCGATACCTTTGGTATTGCACAATTCCTTTTAGGTCAGAGTATAAACACTACCAACTTAAAGGATTGGGACGCTGCTATAGCAAAACTTAAAGAACAAAATCCCCTTGTTTCCAGTTACGTTATGGATGAAATATTCGGTAAAATGGAAAATGGTGAAGCTGCCCTTGCCGCATACTACGCAGGCGACTTTTTAACAATGTATGATGTAAACCCTGACCTTGCTTTCTGCTATCCTAAAGAAGGCGTCAACTTCTTCGTGGATGCAATGTGCGTTCCCAAAAATGCAGAAAACAAAGAAGCTGCAGAGCTTTACATCAACTTTATGTGCGAGGAAGAAATCGCCGTAGCAAATGCAAACTACATCTGCTATGCTTCTCCACACGCCCTTGTATTAGAGTCAGATGACTACGATTTAAAGGGCGACCCTATTCTCTACCCCGATGAATCAGAATTGCCTAAAACACAGATTTACGAAAACCTTGATTATGAGACCCAGCAATATATGTCAGTGCTGTGGAATGAATTAAAAATCGGTGGCAACTCAAACCTTGATGCTTATATAGGTCT
>JAZLDN010000052.1:0-96346 GCA_045614765.1 Acutalibacteraceae bacterium | reverse complement strand
TGTAACCTCAACCTCATCGCCTACATTAACAACCTCTGATGGATCTTTGATTCTGTTCCATGAAAGCTCAGAAACGTGAATCATACCATCAACGCCGCCAATGTCAACAAAAGCACCGAACTTCATAAGAGATTTAACTACACCCTTACGAACTTCACCCTCCTGAGCCTCTGCCCAGAATTTTGCTTCTGCTTCTTTTCTTTCTTCTTTAAGAACTGCGCGGATTGAACCAACAGCTCTTCTTCTCTGCTTGTTAACTTCAATAATTTTGAACTTAACAGTCTTCTTAAGAAGATCTTCAAGCTTATCGTTACGGCTTGCTGTTGCAAGAGATGCAGGGATGAAGAGACGAGCATTGTTAGAAACAACAATAACACCGCCACGGATTACTTCAGTAACAACGCCTTCAAGAATGGTATCTGTTCCTTCTGCGTTTACGATTACATCCCATGCTGCAATAGCATCGTAGCGTTTTTTGGAAAGCATTGTAACGCCTTCCTGATCGTTTGTTTTCATGATGATAAGGTTAAGAGTATCGCCAACTTTGAGTTCAGCTTTTGGATCTGCATTTGGGTCATTGCTATATTCGCCGTATGGAATATAGCCTGTCTGCTTCCTGCCGATATCAACCTGTATCTCTGTTGGAGAAACGCTCAATACTGTACCAACAACCTTCTGGTCGCTGTTCATACTATTGAGAGATTCCTCTAAAGCAGCTGCAAAATCAAAATCTTCAGCTGATGCAGAGTCAAGCACTCTTTCCTCCTCAATCATATTGTTTTCCTTGAGAATTTCGGACATGGTTTCAAGTACCTCCTTTATAATACCGGCGGGAGTAGATGCACCCGCAGTCAGACCGACGCAGTTAAAACCGCTAAGCCTGATACCATTAAGCTCATTTGCAGTTTCAACCAGAAAAGACGAACAATTTTTCTCACAAACACTGAGAAGTTTTCTCGTATTTGATGAGTGCCTGCCACCAACTATGACCATTGCATCACAGTTCTGCGACAAGGCTTCTGCCTCACTTTGTCTTTCTTCGGTCGCACTGCATATTGTATCAAATATTTTCACATTTGTACATAGTAATTTTACTTTTTTTATGGTTTTTTTCCATTCTTTTACGCTGAAAGTTGTTTGAGAAACAAAAATCACTTGTTTTTCCCGTAAAAGAGAATATTTTTCAACAAGAGCCTCTAATTCATCTGCATTTCCGACAACGAAGCTCTCGCCTTTTGCGCAGCTTTTTATAGCCTTAACCTCAGGGTGATTGCAGTCGCCTGCAATAAGAGTAACAACATCTTCTGATGAATTATCAAGCACAATTTTATGGATTTTTTTCACAAATGGGCAAGCGGCATCAATAAATTCGCAACCACATTTTTCAACTGCACTAAGAACATCTCTTGTAACTCCATGAGTACGCAAAACAAGAACTGCATCCTTCTCAACCTCTTCAGGAGATTCAACCACCTTAACTCCTCGCCTGCCTAAATCATCGATAACCTGCTGATTATGAATAATAGGGCCTAAGGTTGCAACTTTTTTCCCTTCTGCAGTTAATTTTTCTATTAACTTTATTGCTCGGTCTACGCCGAAACAGAAGCCCGCTTTTTCTGCTAAAATAACAGATGCCATTATATACGCTCCTTGATAACATTAAGCATATGAGCAATAGATTCCTCTAAGGTAAGCTTTGTTGTATCTACAAGCACAGCATCGTCAGCCTTTTTGAGAGGAGCAATTTCTCTATGGGTATCCTGATAATCGCGAAGCTCAATCTCTTTAAGAATATCTTCGTAATTAACTTCCTGACCCTTTTCTATAAGCTCCTTATAGCGTCTGTCTGCACGAGCCTCTGCGGAAGCAGTAAGGTAGATTTTAATCTGTGCATCAGGAAGAACAACTGTACCAATATCTCTACCATCCATAATGCAGTTATTCTTCTTAGCAATATCTCTCTGCAAATCGAAAAGGAATTCCCTTACCTTAGGGATAGCAGAAACGTTTGAGGCTGCCATAGAAACTTCATTCTGACGAATAGCGCTTGAAACATCCTCATCGCCAAGAAAAACTCTCTGTTCGCCATCTACAAAACGAAGGGAAACCTGAAGATTTTCAAGAGTAGGCACAACCTCTGCCTCGCTTTTTGTATCTTTACCAAGCCTTAACGCGTTAAGACCAACTGTACGATAAAGAGCACCCGTGTCTACATATATGTAGCCAAGCTCCTTTGATGCTGTTTTTGCGATTGTGCTTTTGCCTGCACCTGCAGGGCCGTCAATTGCTATGTTTATCATAATTAATCCTCCGTTATATTGAGTTTCCAACAAGATTGCCTGTAGAAAATGCTATTTGCAGATTGAAGCCGCCTGTATAGGCATCTACATCTATAACCTCGCCTGCGAAGTAAAGACCATCGATGATTTTACTTTTCATTGTTTTTGGGTCTATTTCTGAAACGCTTACACCGCCTGAGGTAATAATTGCTTCTTCAAGAGGTCTGAAATCAGTAACAGTAAGACGAATATCCTTAAGAAGATATACAAGCGCTTCTCGCATATCCTTTGTTACCTGATTAGATTTTGTATTGCCGTTAAGACCTGAAAGCTTAACAACAATAGGAATCATTTTACGAGGTAACATAAGGGAAAGTGTATTGAAAAGATTTTTGTTTGAACATTCAAGCAAATCTCTTTGCAAGCGTTTATCAAGCTGTTCGTGGGTAAGAGCAGGCTTGAAATCTATATGAATAACGTATCTTCCTCTCTCCATATTGCGCATATGAGAAGATGCCGAAAGAATCATTGGACCTGATACGCCATAGTGGGTAAAGAGCATTTCGCCCATATCTTTATAAACAGTTTTAAAGGTTTTTGTATCCTCAACCTGAATTTCCACATTACGAAGAGATAATCCCTGAGCATCGGTACACCAACCCTCGTGGCATTCAAGAGGAACAAGAGACGGTTTTAAATCGGTAATTGTGTGCCCTGCCTGCTGAGCTAAAATGTAGCCATCGCCTGTTGAACCTGTAGCAGAATACGACTTTCCGCCTGTTGCAATAAGCACATTATCTGCAAAATGCTTTGAACCATCTTCAGTTATACAGCCCTTTACTGCACCATCCTCAATAATAAGCTCAGTTACACGGGCAGTTTTTCTTTTAACGCCATTAACTGTAATAAATTTATTAAGAGCGTCTACAATATCAAGGGCTCTGTCAGAAACAGGAAAAACTCTGTTTCCACGCTCTATTTTAAGCGGAACACCAAGTCTTTCAAAAAAGTCTATTGTATCGTCTGTTGTAAATCTTGAAAAAGCGCCGTAAAGGAATCTTCCGTTTACAGGGACATTTGCAATAAGGTCATTAAGAAGAGGACAATTATTTGTAACATTGCATCTTCCCTTACCTGTTATAGCAACCTTACGGGCTAATTTTTCGTTACGCTCAAAGAGAGTTACCTGCAAGCCATTTTGCGCTGCAGTACCTGCGGCCATAAGGCCTGCCGCACCGCCACCAATTACGATTAAATCCATAAATTTATCCTTTAACAATTATTTTATCTGTCATTTCCTTGCCGCAAACATCCGCAACAGGCAACATAAGGGAAAACATATCTCTTGCCTTACATTCCAATTCAAATATGCGTTGGGCATCTTCATTAAGAGCTTTAATATCCGAGGATTTTGTAACAACAGGAAGAGTTGCAGTTTTTTTCATTTCTTTGAGCAATTCTGCTCCCTTGTTGTTAAAACCTAACACCCTTATATAGGGCACAGGCTTGCTTACATCTTCCTTTGTAATACCAAGAAATGCGCAAAGAATTATTCTTCGGAGCCTTGAATGAGTATACCTCTTTGTTTTGATTTTTTCAAGTATTTCATCAACTGTGGTTGATGAACGAACCGCAGAATATATTCTATGTTCCAAGCCTTCGCTTACATCAGGAAGAAGAGAAAAATCTTCAACGCTCATTGTACGAAGCTTGTACAACACCGCGTCTTCCGTGTTTTTAAAATCCGCAGGTGCTTTGCCATCATTTACCGCTCCACCAAGAATCAAAGCAGTTTTTTCAGGCAAAAAGCGTGAAACATTTTCTTTGTTTTTGAGAAGCTCTCTAACTGCAGATGCGGAGCAGATATTCTCAGAAAACTCATTTGAATCGTGGCTTGCGCCAATTCTTTTAATTGGGTAAATTTCTGTATTATAATTTCTGTTAAGAATGGCTTTTGTGTACTCTACGCCTAAAATATCGTTAGGTGTTGCAATAACAGAGGCTATATTACCTGAGCACATTTCACAGAGAGCTTTCTGCCGTGCCTCAGGATACGAAACACCTTCACCGAGATATTTGTTTATATATGCGTCAATTTCAGGATTCAAAAGACTTTTGGCACATTCCAATATAAGCTCTTTATTGCCACACTCTGAGCCGAAGCCCAAATAATCTATAACACCCGTTGCGCAAAGGATATCTACACCCGCCTGAGAAAATCTTTCTGCAGAGGCAGTAGCATACGGTACAGGTAAGGATAAAACCAAATCCACACCATTTTCCAGTGCCATTTTTGTTCGTTCATAAGGAGAAACACAAGCGCACTCGCCACGCTGAACAAAGCTACCTGACATTACCGCGGTAACAGTATTTGCGCCATTATTTTTCAATTCATCCACAATATATTTGTGGCCGTTATGAAACGGATTGAATTCTGCAACAATACCGAAATTCATATGCTTCTCCTTTCAATAAAATCTGTTTTTTACTTGCAAAAAAGATAATAAGTGTTATAATGATTACTTGGTGAATATTTTACACAATTATAATAGGTTTTTATTTCTTATTTAGAATATTAACCATTTATTTGGAGGTTTATTAATGAAAATTCTCGTAATTAACTGCGGAAGCTCCTCTCTTAAGTATCAGCTTTTTGATATGGAGGGCGAAAAGGTTCTCGCAAAAGGTATCTGCGAATCAATCGCTACAGATATGAGCCATACAAAAGGCTCTACATTTGACGGCAGAAGCTTTGATGAATATGTAGATATTCCTGACCACAAGGTTGCTTTCAACATTGTTAAGGATGCTCTTACAGTTGGCGATTGCAAGGTTATTGATTCTCTTGAAGAAATCAACGCTATCGGCCACAGAGTTGTTCAGGGTGGCGACCTTTTCACAGAAAGCGTTATTATTAATGATGACGTTCTTGAGAAGATTGACTACCTCAGCGCTCTTGCACCACTCCACAACCCTGCTCACGTTGTAGGTATCAAATGCTGTAACGAGGTATTTGGCGACAGCGTTCCACAGGTAGCAGTATTTGACAACGCATTCCACAGCACAATGCCTGCTACAAGCTACCTCTTCCCTCTTCCATATAAGTATTATGAAGAAGACCACATCCGCCGTTATGGTGCACACGGTACATCTCACCGCTTTGTTGCATACAGAACTGCAGAAATCGTTGGTAAAGACCTTAAGGATATTAAGCTCATCACATGTCACCTTGGTAATGGTTGCACAATTACAGCTATTAAGGACGGCAAGGTTCTTGATACAAGTATGGGTCTTACTCCTCTTGATGGTTTTGCAATGGGTACTCGTTGCGGTGGCGTTGACCCATCAGCTATCACATACATTATGAAAAAGCACAACATTTCACCTGATGAAATGGATAAGATTATGAACAAGCAGAGCGGTGTTCTCGGCGTTTCAGGCGTTCACTCAGACGACAGAGCTGTTAAGGCTGCTGCAGCTGAAGGTAACGAAAGAGCAAAGCTTGCAAGAGACATCCAGTGGTACCAGATTCGTAAGTACATCGGTTCATACATTGCTGCTATGAATGGTGTTGACGTTATTGCATTCACAGGCGGTATCGGTGAAAACTGTATTGACCTTCGTGAAGATGTTCTTAAGAACCTTTCATACCTTGGTATTGAGCTTGACGAAAAGGCAAACGAAGTAAGAGGCGAAGAAATCGAGCTTACAAAGCCAGGTTGTCCTGTTCGCGCATTCGTTGTTCCAACAAACGAAGAGCTTGCAATTGCAAGAGATACAAAGGCTCTTTGCGAATAATAAATTTAAAATAAAAAGAAAACCATCTGTTCAATGAACAGATGGTTTTTTATTATTTTTTACCCACCAAAAACATCGGACTCGATGTAGTCTACGCCTAGGGCACGGCAATAGTTGAGGGAAATAATGTCATTTGCAGTCCACAAGCCTACCTTCAAGCCTTTATCGTGGAATTCCTTAACCATTTTAGGAGTTGCCACCTTGTAATCGGCATCAATATCAAAGCCGTACTCAAGGCACTTGTGGTAATCACCACAGTTTTTGCCGTAGGTAAGCATTATCTGTAATTTAGGGAAAGCATTGTGCGCTTTCACAAGATTATCAAACTCAAAGGATTGAAGTGAGCACATTGAAAGGTCGTAGATTTCATCTGCCATTGTGAAAAGCTCGTTTATCTGCTCATCGGTGAAATCTCCCTTAAGCTCGATAAAGCAAACCATATTGGCATCACGGCAGATTTCAAGGTAACGCTTAAAGGTGCAGATATAAACAACCTCATCGCTCTTTTTATTAAGAAGAGGTTTAGCTGCAAGCTCCTCATATGTAGCCTCTGCAACAAGAAGCTCTGTACCATCAATAAATTTTGCTTCATCGTTGTGGTTCACAACAAAAACGCCGTCTTTTGTAATGCGCACGTCTGTCTCTATACCGCCTGAGCCGTTAGCAACAGCCCCAAGGAAAGAAGCCTCTGTGTTATCAGGGTGCTTTGAGCTATAGCCTCTATGGCCTATCATACAAACATCCTTATGAAGCTCTTTGTTTATAACGTGAAATGCTACAGCCGCACCTGCAGTAACACCTGCAACTATTGCAATGTTTTTAATTACCTTATTCATATAAATACCATCCTTTTTAGTATAAGGGTATTTTATGATATGCTAAAAGCATTGTCAAGGGTGGTATTGAAATATATATCATTGTATTTTAATTTACCCTTTCACTATTAACTAAAAATCCTCTCGCAATTGCGGAAGGAATTTTCATCATTCTGTTCTGAGCGCTTCAACAGGGTCTTTCTTTGCCGCGATTCTTGACGGCACAAGACCTGCAATAAGAGTAAGCACAACGCTTATTATAATAAGGGATATTGCACCAGCTACAGGAAGCTCTGCCTGGGCAGGAATTTTAACTGCATATTTCAAAAGAAGGTTTATAGGTATTTCTAATAACAGGGTTGATAGTATACCAATAATACCCGCACCTAAACCTACAACAGTAGTTTCTGCATTAAACACCCTTGCAATATCCTTCTTTGAAGCACCGATTGCACGAAGGATACCAATTTCCTTAGTTCTTTCAAGAACTGAAATATAGGTGATAATACCAATCATTATAGAGGAAACTACAAGAGAAATTGCAACAAATGCAACGAGTATATAAGTTACAACATCGATAATAGTTGTAATACTGCCCATAAGCACACCGATATAGTCAGAAACCTTAATCTGCATTTCCTCGTGGCCGTCTTCTGCAACCTTATCATTATAATAATTTATAAGCTCGTTAAGTTTCTCTTTCGCTTCAAAATTCTTAGGATAGAAGCAGATAATAGAAGGTGTTTCAAAAGTAGAGTAACCTATTTTTTCCAGTGTACCTTCAAGAGAGCTTTTTGAGGCTAATGTATCAACATAGGCTTGCTTAAGAGCTAAAACCTGGTCGTCAGAAAGGAAGCCTTCCATAAGCTTTTTCTGAAGCTCGCTCATATTATCGAAGCCGAACATAGCCGCCATATTGCTCATATCAATATCGGCTAAATCCATACCCTCTGCCATTGACATAAAGGGCTTGAAATCAAGAAGATTATAGTCGATTATGCTCATATCAACATCAGCTAAATCGAAATCGTTAACTGTAAGGTTAGAATATTCAAAACCTGTTATAACATCGCGTGATGTATCTGCAAGCTGTTCAACAACAATCTGCTTTTTGGCGGTTTCATTTATAGCAAAATCCATAAGATCGCGCCTGTAGCCGATACCGCCTGTACCAACTGAAAGAGTGTTGTTTTCATCAGGCTTTAAAATACCAACAATCTTAATTTTCTCACCATTGTCTACAAGGTTTTTTACGTAGAGTGAGTTCTCGCTGTTATCAACCCAAAGACCTGTTTTTGCATCTTTTTTAAAGTAATCTGCGCTTAAAACAAGGCTGAACTCCATATCAAGAATTTCATCATATGAATATTTTGAAACGGACTCAGTATCCATTGTTTCACCGCTTGCAAGAGCAGCCATCATTTCTTTGCCGAACATTGCCTGGTCTTTAAGACCAAGAGCGTAAACAACAAGCTCGTTTATCTGATAATTGCCGTCAACAATAAGCACAACCTCATTGTATTTTTCAGGCATTTTACCTGCAATTATATCGTACTGGGCATCCATAAGAGGCTCGTCACCAATAAGCTCAAGCCACACGCTGAAGGTCTGAGTCATGGTGTTCATGGCGGCGCTCATATCCATCATACCGCCACCGGCATCTCCGCCCATATTCATATAATCCATAACATTACTTGGATTAACCTTTACAACACCCTCTGATGTATCTGCCTTGTATATATTAAGTGGTGTACTGTATTTATACTGTACATCATTGCAGACCTCGTCAAAGGCTTCCTGATTATCAACAATATATTGCTTGAAATTATCAAGGTTATTTGAGGTTGCTTCAGAAATAAAGGAGTTAACCATCTTCATAAAAGATTCGTTAACGTAAATATTCCCGTCTTCTTCAGCGTCCACCGTCAGACCACCCATACCTGTCATGGTGGTCATAATACTGCTTATATCCATAGTCTGTCTTTCAACAGTCATTGGATAAGAAAGGAGCATATCCTCCTGCACATGGTCAATATAAACCTGGATACCATTCGAAAGAGCAAGCACAAGAGCAATACCGATAATACCAATACTACCTGCAAAGGATGTAAGGAAGGTACGCGCCTTTTTAGTGCGAAGGTTATTTATACTAAGATTGAATGCGGCACCAAATGACATTGATTTTTTGCCTTTGGCATCTGCTTTTTCCTTTTTCTCCTTCTGATGCTTTTCGTCTATAAATTCAGGGTTATAAGGATTAGAATCATCTATAACCTCACCATCAAGGCAACGGATTATTCTGTTTGCATATTCGTCTGCAAGCTCAGGGTTATGAGTAACCATTATGATAAGCTTCTCTTTTGCAATCTCTCTGAGAAGCTCCATAATCTGAACGCTTGTTTCGCTATCGAGAGCGCCTGTAGGCTCGTCAGCAAGAAGAATATCAGGGTCATTTATAAGCGCACGAGCAATTGCAACACGCTGCATCTGACCGCCTGACATCTGATTAGGCTTTTTGTAAATCTGCTCTTCAAGGCCAACCTTTTTAAGAGCGTCAATTGCTCTTTGACGGCGTTCTTTCTTAGAAACACCGGAAAGAGTAAGGGCAAGCTCTACGTTAGACAAAACAGTCTGATGAGGAATAAGGTTATAGCTTTGGAAAATGAAACCAATTGAATGATTTCTGTAGGTATCCCAATCAGCATCGCTGAAAAACTTTGTTGATTTTCCGTTTATGAAAAGGTCGCCGCTTGTATATCTATCAAGTCCTCCGATAATATTAAGCATTGTTGTTTTACCGCAACCTGAAGGACCAAGAATAGCAACAAACTCATTTTCGCGGAAGTTGATATCAATACCCTTAAGGGCTCTGACGGTGGTATCACCCGTTACATAATCTTTAACTATATTTTTTAAAACTAACATAATTAATCCTCCGCGTCGCCATAGAGTCTTTTTCTATTAATAAAGAAAATTACGCCAACTATAGCACAAAGACCTAAATAACCTGAAATTATATAAAGCACTGTATAATCCTTTTCGGCAGGCTTATATATAATTGTTGGTGAATAATCTTCGCCTTTTACGATTTCAAACTGAACTCTTTCTTTAAAGAAAAGGTTATAGAGCCATTCAATGAATTCATCCTCGCTCATACTCTCAAACTGAGCAGTCATTGAAGATGTATCAAAGTTCATATTTCCGCCTGAGCCCATTGAACCCATAAGAAGAGTTTCGTTACCCGGTGTTTTAAGAAGTTTTGCAACAAGCTTGAGAAGAGAAAGAATTATTGCATCTCTATCTGCTTCAATGTAAGTGTATTTTACTTTTTCTCCGCCGATAACGCTTTTACTTACCTTTTGGGTAGCTGTACCGAGAGATGCAAGTGATTTAATATCAAATTCAGGCATCTTAATACCTGAGTCTTTAAGCAATGATGACATCAAGGTATTTAAATCCAGGTTTTTGGTAAGCTCAGTTGCATCTAATTTAAAATCAACAACTCCCGGAACTCTGTTAAGCATTGAAGTTATTGGCAGAAGAAGGTTAGATATGCATTTCTCTAACGAGCCACTTTCCATAAAGTAAACTACGTTAGGAAGAATATCTACAATTGTCTGCACCGGCTTATTAGCTAATTTATCAAGCATATCAAAAACAGGGTCAAGAACATTTTTAAGAACCCCGTCTCCGTAGGCGTGATTTTTATAGCTGTTATAGCTTTTGATGGTGAGAGGATTACAGCCTAATGCTTCCACAACAGGTATAATTGCGGTGTTATAGCCATCTGCACCGGTTATGGTAATACTATCAAGAATTACCATATTTTCACCTGCAAGCACTGTTCTGAGAAGCGGGAATAATGGCCTGAGAACTGCGGTGAGTGCGTTCTGGAACCCTCTGCGAGAGCCATTCTGGAAGCCCCACCTTACACCTTTAAGGTTAACATCTGCCCAGGAATCTGCTTTTACAAGAGCATTGTAGCCTTGATTATAACCATCGCCTAAAAGTGCGGCAACGCCTTTAGGAGAAGTATTCATACCTAAAATTGAAAGTATTGAGCCAAGGCCTTCCTCTTCAAGCATTTTATAAATGCCAACAAGAGCGGCGTTTATATTTTCGTTTGTATACACTGAAGAGGTAAGCATTGCACCAACACTGCCATAGCCTCCGCCTTCTTTTACGAACTGGTCAAGAAGTCCGTCTATTTCGTTATAAACTGTCTGAAGATTTTTATCGGTAAGTTTAGTTGTATTCTGAACGCTACCCTTTTTAAATTCAGGGTAAACCATCTTTTCAGGAGCTCCGATTTCTGCAGGAGTGAAAAGAAGCACAAGCATAGCGGTTAAAGCATCGGTATCCTTACCGAGAAGGTCTAAAAGGAAAGATAAATCCATAGATGAACCATCTGTACCGAGAGAAACAGCACCAAGATTATCCTTATTAAGTTTCAGTGTTTCTACAAGCCAGCGCACTATTTCAATATATGCCTTACCTTTATCTGCCACATAGCCTGATTCAGTCATTACGCCACATGCTGCAAGAGAAGAAAAGTTTATTTCTGCAAGCTTCAATCCGCCTTCTTCACCTGACATCATTGAAGATAAAAGCTGATTAACATCAATATTTGTGAGAGAATCCAAATCAAGTATTTTAAGGAAAACCGCTATTTCTACAAGTGGATTTGTAGTAATAGGCTCAAGAAGCTTATTAAAGCACTCGTTGAATTCACCGCTATCCACAAAGTATGCAAAGCGAGGAAGAATCTCTGTAAGATTTACAGCAGGACTTTCCAAAGCAGTTTCAAGCTTTGTAAGCACAGGAAGAACAATATTTTTTACCATAGTGTTTTTGTTTGCCTGCGCTTCTAAATTGAACATTACCTGACTTGGAAGGCCACTACAACCTAAAGATTCAAGGAAAGGCACAATAGCATTTTCATATCCGTTTGCGCCATTGATTGTTACTAACGGATTCATTTTATATACGCCACCACAAAGGAGCGTGTAAAGAATATCGTTAAACGGTGAAAAAACTGCGCCTAAAGCCTCAGCAAAGCCTTCTCTGGTATTAACTGCGGAACCCCAACTGATACCTGTAAGGTCAACATCAGCCCATGTATCGCAATTATAAAGAGCAACACAGATTTTAGGATACTTACCTAAAGCGGCAGAAAGCTTTTTCACAGATGCATCGACACCTATAAGCTGCATTTCCTTACTCATTTCTTCAAGTGGTGCATATGTGTTCACAAGAAGATTCGAGAGAGTTTCTGATGTATAAAGCGTAGATTTAATTGAAGAAGAAAGGTTTTCATTACCAAGTAATGCCATTACATTATTGAGAAGTTTATCTGTTCCGTAAACGGCATTAAGAGCTTCTTTTTCAGAAACTCCGGAAGGATAGCTGAATGAGCCCGCGGCAACGCTTAACGAGGAAGAAAACGCCACAAGCACACACAATAATATGCAAAATGATTTTTTAAATAAATTTTTCATAATCATCTCTCTGCTAAACTATAATTAAAATATAAAGATAGTAATCTAATTTACATAATACATAATTATACAACGAATTTCAAGATATATGTTAAATAAATGTTAAGAATTGAGGGGTTTTATGTCGACAAAATTTTACAGAATTTTCGCTCTTTTTATTACTCTTTTTCTGCTTAGCGGATGTGGTTTGTCTCAAAAAGGAAATAGTTTAACCGCTTTTTGCGAAAGAATGAACGAAATTTATGAAGATTACCAATTAACACCTGACGGATTCATATATAACGAAAGCAAAAACTCTTTAACAAAATATTATGCTTTTAACGAAAAAGAAATTATGCTCAGCTTCCTTTGCAACGATAAAAATGAATTACAGACCTTACATATTGTTTTTGACAGCTTAACCAAAAATGATACAACAGAAATAAATTTTATAAAAAACTCTATTTATGCTTTTATTGATAACACTACCGAAACAGATAACTTAATATCACAATCTGATTTTGATAATGCCATATTTATAAAGGATATTAACACAAGGAAAACAAAAATCGGTAACACCGAAATGCTTATCGATGTTACCGAAATTGGTACTGTTATTTCTGTTGTGCAAAATATTCCTTAAGCTTTTCTGCTAAAAGACGTGTTGCCTCGCCTCTGTGGCTTATAGCATCCTTTTCCTCTGCAGTAAGCTCAGCCATAGTTTTTTCGCCCATAACAAACAATGGGTCGTAACCGAAGCCGCCGTTACCTCTTGGCTCGAAGCCTATATAACCCTCGCAAGTTCCTCTTGCGGAGAGAATATCACCATTAGGGAAAACGCAGCAGACTACTGAAACATATCTGCCTGTACGCTCTTCAACAGGTACATCGCGAAGAAGCTTGAGAAGCTTCTGATTATTAGCTTCATCATCACCGTGAACACCTGCAAAACGGGCAGAATAAACACCCGGTGCACCAACAAGATAATCTACTGCAAGACCGGAGTCGTCTGCAACGCAAGGCATACCGCTTTCACGGCAACCGCTCTGTGCTTTTAAAAGCGCGTTTTCAAAGAAGGTTTCACCTGTTTCATCAACATCGGTGATTTCAATACCAACCTGGTCTGCGGTTTTAACATCTATGCCCAAAGGAGAGAGAATTCTATAGAGTTCGTCTCTCTTTTTCATATTGTGAGTTGCGATTAAAAATTCCATAGCCATTAGCCAAACAACCTCCCAAAGAAGCCCTTTTTCTTTTTAGGCTCTTCTCTTTTTTCTTCTGCAGGTTCTTCAACTGCTTCAGGCTCAACTTCCTGTTCTTCAGCAATTTCTTCAACTGCTTCAGGTTCTTCCTCAACCTCAACTGCAGGCTCTTCGATTATTTCAGGCTCTTCGGCTAATTCTTCAGCCTCTGCTTCAACCTCAGCCACGTTTTCCTGGGCCTGAAGCTCTGCCATAGCCTCAAAAATCTCACCTACTGCAGCAGCAAGTTCTTCCTGTTCGCTGTCTGCAACAGTTTCAGGAATATCCTCGCGGATTGCAGAAAGGTCAATTTCATCTTCCTCATAATCTTCAGGAAGAGCTTCAAAAAGG
This sequence comes from Acutalibacteraceae bacterium, assembly GCA_045614765.1. Taxonomy (GTDB): domain Bacteria; phylum Bacillota; class Clostridia; order Oscillospirales; family Acutalibacteraceae; genus DTU089. The sequence goes on along the minus strand of JAZLDN010000052.1, from coordinate 82,385 downwards.
CCCTCAGCAAAAGCCTTTGGATTGAATGGCTGAAGGTCATCGATACCCTCGCCCACACCAATAAATTTAACAGGAACCTTAAGGTCATTTTTAATTGAAAGAACAACACCACCACGGGCTGTACCATCAAGCTTTGTAAGAATAATACCTGTAATTTCGGCAATCTTCGCAAATTCACGAGCCTGATTTACTGCGTTCTGACCTGTTGTTGCATCAAGAACAAGAAGCACCTCGCGGTCAGAGTATGGAAGCTCGCGGTCAATAACTCTGTAGATTTTTGCAAGCTCATCCATAAGATTTTTCTTATTATGAAGTCGGCCTGCAGTATCACATATAATAATCTCGGTACCCCTTGCTTTTGCGGCAGAGATAGTATCGAAAATAACAGCTGCAGGGTCTGCACCCTCTTTATGCTTGATAATATCAACGCCTGCACGCTGAGCCCAAACATCAAGCTGGTCTATTGCAGCGGCACGGAAAGTATCAGCCGCAGCAAGAATAACGCTCTTGCACTCTGCCTTGTAACGAGCAGCCATTTTACCAATAGTAGTTGTTTTACCAACACCGTTAACACCGATTACGAGAATTACGGAAGGAATGGTAATAAGGCCCATATCCTCGCCGCCTTCAAGCATATCGGCAACTATGTTTTTGATTTCAGTCTTAACGTCTGCAGGGTTTTTGATACCTTTTTTACGCACAGTGTCGTTAAGACGAAGTGTAATTTCAGATGCAGTGTTTACACCTACATCACCCATAACAAGCGCTTCTTCGAGTTCATCGAAAAGCTCCTGGTCAATAGATGTATAGCTGTCAAGCACATTATCAATAGCACCTGAAACATTGTTTCTTGTTTTTCTTAAACCGAAGTTTATTTTTTTAAAGATTCCCAAAAGTATCAATCCTTTTAATGAATAGTTAAATGTGAAAATTTTAGTCTCAATCTAAAAGACTGCTAGTGAATAAAATCCTTTTTATCCACAGAAATTCAAGTTTTATATTTGGCTTGAGATTCAGATGAAAAGCGTAGATTTAAGATGCAACGCTGTACAGAGGTACCGCGAGAAAAACACGCTAAACCAACTTCAAAAGACCTGTACGGATTTGGACTAAGATTGCGTAAAGAACGAAGTTTGAGGAGCGACGCTGTATGAAGATACTGCGAGCAAACCAAAACAACCTCAAAATGTAGCCTTTACGGATTTGGCGTAAGGTTTCGTGAGTAACGCCGCTTTGAGGAACGACGCTGTACAAAGGTACTGCGAGTGAGTCAGAGCAAGTTAATCGCGGAAGATTACGTCAAATCAAATTTGGAAGCCATTTCGGCGGTCTTAAGTTCCAGAAGTTTAGATACGCCTTTCTCCTGCATTGTAACGCCGTAAAGCATATCTGCTTCTTCCATTGTACCGCGACGATGTGTAATGAGGATAAACTGTGTGTTATCTGTCATACGGCGCACATACGAAGCGTAACGGGCAACGTTAACATCGTCAAGAGCAGCCTCAACCTCGTCAAAAATACAGAATGGACAAGGATTGATTTTAAGGATGGAGAAAAGAAGAGCAATAGCTGAAAGACCTTTTTCACCACCTGAAAGAAGCGAAATATTCTGAACATTTTTGCCCGGTGGCTGAACCTTGATTTCAATATCTGATTCAAGCACATCGTTTTCATCTGTAAGAACAAGGGATGCCTTACCGCCACCAAAAAGCTCTGAGAAGGTCTGACCGAAGCTGAAGTTAATTTTATCAAACTGCTCTTTGAACTGTGTTCCCATTTTGCCTGTAAGCTCATTTATAAGCTTAATAAGCTCTGCCTTTGATTTTTCAACATCGTTTACCTGGCCATGCATAAAGCTGTAGCGTTCGGAAACCTCTTTATATTCCTCAATAGCACTGACATTAACATTACCAAGGCCACGAATTTTACCTTTAAGCTCGTTAAGACGTTTCTTAGCCTCAGGAATGTTTTCTATAACAATATTGAGCTCTTCTGCTTCGCGACGAGTAAGCTCATATTCATCATAAAGCTTATTGGAAATATCATCAAACTCTTTTTGCATTGTGTCGCGACGCTCTGTAAGCCTTGCGTTTTCGCCGCTGAGTTTTTCGCGTTCTTCTGTTTTTTCTCTTTCGAGAAGACGGAGCTTACCGCTTTCTTGTTCAAACTGCTCTCTTTTTGAAATCTCGGAAGCAATTTTCTCTTTTGATGCGGCACTCTGCTCTCTCAAAGCAAAGGCTTCTGAATTAAGAATTTCTATTCTCTTTCTGATTTCCTCGTTCTTTGCCTCGATTTCAGCAATTTCGCCATTCAACTGTGAAAGCTTATCCTTATGGCTTGTTGCTCTGCCCTGAAGCCTTGTAATTTCATCCTGCTTTGCTTCAATCTCTTTCTGAGCTGTAGCAATATCAAGATTTATCTGCGCTGCTTCTGCAGTTAATTTTTCACGCTTTTCGCTGATAGATTCTCTATCACCTGTAAGTGTTGAAAGCTCTGCTTCAACAGCTTCAAGCTCGCCCTGAAGGCTTGTAAGCTTTTCCTGAGCAGAAGAAACGCCACTATTAATACCATCAATACGCTCTCTTAATTGTGTTTTTTCTTCTTCAGCAGCATTCTTAGCAGCATTAAGGTTTTCCAGGTTGCCATTTTTAAGAGCAAGCACACCTTCAACTCTGATTTTTTCTTCACCTAATGCGGTGATTTCCGCCTTGCAGCCCTCAAGCTCTGCAGAAACTGATGCTGCACTCTCTTGCTGAGACTGAACATCCTTTTCCATAAGCTGAAGCTTTTCTTTAAGCTCTGCACATTCAGCAGTTAACTTTTCAAGCTGATTACCACGGCTGAGAATACCTGCATTCTGAAGCTTTGCACCACCGGTCATTGAACCGCCTGCATTAACAACCTGACCGTCAAGGGTAACAATTTTGAATTTATAGTTATACTTTTTAGCAATTGCAATTGCTGCATCCAAATCATCTGCAACAACTGTTCTGCCTAAAAGAGATTTTATTATCTCTACGTATTTTGAATCGCATTCAACAAGGTTTGAAGCAAGGTTTATGTAGCCATAGCAATCATCAAGACCTTTTTCTTCAAGTTCCTTACCTTTAATAGCAGTCAAAGGAAGGAATGTTGCGCGACCTGCACGGCTTTCTTTAAGGTAACCGATTGCTTTTTTAGCATCGTTTTCAGTATCGGTTACAATATTCTGAATCTGGGCAGCAAGAGCTGTTTCGATTGCAAGAGAATATTTATCTTTAACAGAAATAATCTGAGAAACAGGAGCGTGGATACCCTTAAGTGTACCGCGCTGAACCTCTTTCATAACAGCTTTTACGCTACCCTGATAACCTTCCATATTCTTCTCAAGGTCTGTAAGCATAACAAGCCTTGATTCTTTAACATGAAGCTCATTTCTGAGAGCATTTTCCTCTTCTTTAAGCTTCTCGTACTTTTCGAGACGTTTCTGAGCTAAAAGCTCAATACCTGAAAGAGAGTTGTTAAGCTCTGTGTTTCTTTCAATTATTCTGTCAAGCTCTGCCTTTACTTCGTCTCGCTCTTTTTCGAGAGCTTCAATAATTGGCGCCTGATTAGTAATATTTTCATCAATAACTCTGATTCTGTTTTCAATTTCTTCAACAGATGAGCTTGCAGTGGAAACAACAACTCTGCTATCCGCAATCTGTAAAGAAAGAGCAGAAACCTTTTCTGAAAGCTCTACGCTTCTCTGAGCTGATCTGCTATTTTCATCTGTAAGCACAGCCAACTGACCTGAGAATGATTCAAGAGTAACCTTTTTGGCTTCAATTGTTGTTTTAAGGTCGTTTATAATTTTCTCAGCAGCTTCCATCTGCTCTGAAATCTGAGAATCCGTATCATTCTCTTCAAGTTTCTCTCTTTCAATACGCTGAATTGTTTCGTTGTTGTGTTCAATCGTATTTTCCTGAACTGCAACCTGACTTTCAAGGAGAGCTGCCTGCTCTTCAAGCTGAGCAGAAGCACGTCTGATTTCGTCAACAGCTACAGTAATTTTCTGAGAATCAACAATTGCAGAATCAATTTTTTCTGCAATTTCATCAAGGCTCTTGCACACATCTGCATACTGAGCCTGAGTTATTGTAATTTTCTTATCATACTCGCGAAGGTCATTTTTGGCTTTTTCGATTGTATAAAGCCATATGCCTATTTCAAGATCTTTTTTCTCACCTGCGTATTCAAGGAATTTCTGCGCCTTTTCGCTCTGGGTTTTAAGAGGACCAACACGTGATTCAAGCTCTGTAAGAATATCGCGAAGTCTTAAAAGATTTTCCTCCGCCTGATTAAGACGGCGCATTGCATCAGCACGGCGATAGCGGTAATGGGAAATACCTGCAGCTTCCTCAAGCATATCACGTCTGTCGTCAGATTTACCTGAAATAAGAGTTTCAATCTTACCCTGGCTGACCATAGAATAACCATCTCTACCGAGACCTGTATCCATAAACAACTCGTGAATGTCTCTGAGCCTTGCCTGCTCGCCATTTATTTTATATTCACTCTCACCTGAACGATAATATCTTCTTGTTACTGTAACAAGCTTTTCAGGATTATTGAGGGCCATATCTGAGTTATCAAGCTTGAGAGTTACCTCTGCAAAGCCAACAGCTCTTCTTGAATCTGTACCGCTGAAAATAACGTCCTCCATTTTGGAGCCACGCAGATTCTTTGTAGACTGTTCGCCCAATACCCAACGCATAGCATCGGAAAGATTACTCTTACCGCTACCGTTAGGGCCAACTACGGCCGTTATACCTTTTCCGAAATCAAGGACTGTTTTATCAGGAAATGATTTGAAGCCCTGCATTTCAATGGCTTTAAGATACATTGAATTTCTACCTTTCGTTTCGTTGGATTTCAACTTCGTACTTTTTAAGACCTTCTTTACCCTTAACGGTTATTTCGTAACCAAAAGAAAGAAGATTAATTTTGTTTTTCTGTTTCTGCCCCGTCATTTTTGAAATTTCGCGGGGATTTACATAGATTATATATTTGCCTTTACCATAATCTTTCAACTGTTCTGTTGCAATAGAGAGATAAATCTCACCTTCGCAAAGCTCACCGAAGGCCTGATGGTAAGGGCCTGCTATATAGCCTTCTTCAACGTTTCCGCCTGAATGAAGGCCCAAGCGGATAACTTTTATATTTTCTTCGTGGAATCTTCTGAGAAGTTTTGCACACAAGGAAACTGCATTCTCTAAGGTCTGAGGTGCATACTCACCTTTTTTGTAAAGCTCACCAAGATATGTACCTTCGAGAACAATTGTTGGATATATGCGAACTGTATCAGGCTTCAAGAAAATAATATCTTCACAAGTCTGAAGAGATTTTTCATCTGTATCACCTAAAAGACCTGTCATCATCTGAAGACCTAAAGAAAAGCCTTTTTGTTTTATAAGACAAGAGGCTTTTATAATATCCTCGCGGGAGTGTCCTCTGTTATTAAGCATCAGCACATCATCATCTGTACTCTGGGCGCCTAATTCAATTGCAGTTACACCATATTCCTTGAGAATCTCAAGGACTTCCTCATCAATAGCATCAGGTCTTGTGGAAACTCTTATCCCCTTAAAAAAGCCATCGTCTATAAAAGGCTTGGCAGCTTGGAGAAGACTTACCATATAACCTCTGTCAATAGCAGTAAAGCTACCGCCAAAAAAAGCAATCTCTGTGTTTTCGGGCTCGTTATTATCAAAAGAGGCTTTAAGTAGAGTTTCTTTTACCTCTTCAGGTGTAATCTCCGTAAGGGAGCCCGAAATAGTTTTCTGATTACAGAAAGAGCACTGATGTGGACAACCCATATGGGTTACAAAAAGGGAAATGTTAGCGTGCTTCATACGCCAAGCGCTTCAAGAGCTGCGCCAGCTGCCGCCTGCTCTGCTTCCTTTTTGCTTCTGCCTTCACCCATACCTACAACCTCGCCGTTTATTTTAACAGCAAATTTGAAAACCTTTTCGTGGTCAGGTCCGGTTTCGCCTAACTCTTCGTAGGAAATTGTATTGCCTTTGCTTTTCTGAATTTCCTCCTGAAGAAGTGATTTATTATCTTTAAAGTTGGCTTCTCTCTTTACAGCTTCAGTAATAAAAGAAAGAATATACGGCTTAACTACATCAATACCGCCATCGATATACATAGCTGCGATTACTGCCTCAAAGGCATCGGAAACTATAGATGGTCTGTTTCTACCGCCTGAGTTTTCTTCGCCCTTGCCCATGTAAATATAATCACCAAGGGAGATTTTTTCGCCGAATTTGAAAAGTGATTTTTCGCAGACAACTGCGGCTCTCAGCTTTGTAAGCTCACCTTCAGGTCTTGATTTGTACTCAGAAAAAAGATATTCAGCAGTAACAAAACCTAAAACAGAGTCGCCTAAAAATTCAAGGCGCTCGTTATCACGAGGAAGCTTATTTTCATTTGCATATGAAGAATGAGTTAATGCAACACGTAAAAGCTCCTTGTTTTTGAAGGTATAACCTATCATTTTTTCAAAAGCCTGAATGTTTTCCATAAAAACCTCACCTTTTATAAATCGAGAGTTTTAAAATAGTCCATACTGCGCTGAGCAAGTGCTTCGTAGCGCTCTTTTTTATCTCTTATCTTTTCTTCCAGCGGGTCTATTATGCCGAATGCGGCGCCCATTGGTTGAAAATTCTTAACAGATTCATCTGAAATATACTGAGAAAGGGCACCCATCATAGTAATTTTAGGAAGAAGAATCGGGTCTTTACCCTCCATTCGTCTTGCTGCATTATAACCAGCAAGAATGCCTGAAGCAGCTGATTCCATATAACCTTCAACGCCTGAAATCTGCCCTGCGAAATATATGCGCGAGTCTTTTTTCAGACTGAAATCATAGGAAAGAAGCCCTGGAGAATTAAGGAATGTATTTCTGTGCATTACACCGTAGCGCACAAATTCCGCATCCTTAAGAGCAGGAAACATTGAGAAAACTCTTTTCTGCTCAGGGAATTTCAAGTTAGTCTGAAATCCTACAAGGTTATACATTGTGCCGTCCTTATTCTCTTTACGAAGCTGAAGGTTTGCCCATGGTCTGTGGCCTGTTTTAGGATTTGTAAGGCCAACAGGTTTTAAGGGACCATAGCGCATAGCATCCATACCACGGGAAGCAAGCACCTCAATTGGCATACAGCCTTCGTAAACATCTTTCTTCTTATCAAAGGAATGAAGCTCTGCGCTTTCAGCGTTTATAAGAGCTTCGTAAAACTCTTCATACTGAGCCTTATCAAGAGGACAGTTAATATAATCGTCCTCACCGCCTCTGTCATACCTTGACTGAGTAAAGGCATTTTCCATATCGATACTGTCAGCGGTAACAATAGGCGCTGCCGCGTCATAGAAGGAAAGGAAGCCTTTACCGCAAAGCTCTGCTACCTTTTCTGCAAGAGCATCGCTCATAAGAGGACCTGCAGCAATAATAACTGTAACGCCCTCAGGAATTTCTGTTATTTCCTCTCTTACGAGAGTTATATTTTCATCGTTTTCAATAGCTTTTGTTATCTCGTGAGAGAAAACATCTCTGTCTACCGCAAGGGCACCGCCTGCAGGAACCTTTGCAACATCTGCTGCATCCAAGCATACTGAGCCAAAAAGCCTCATTTCCGCCTTCAAAAGCCCTGCGGCAGAGCCTAATCGCTCTGCCTTCAAGGAATTCGAACACACAAGCTCTGCAAGCTTCTCGCTTTTATGAGCAGGAGAAAACTTTCGGGGCTTCATCTCGTAAAGAGTAACCTTTATCCCCTTTTTGCTTAACTGCTTAGCTGCCTCAACGCCTGCAAGACCGCCACCGATAACAATAGCTTCTTTCTTATTCGTCATCTGTTTTCTTTGCATTCTTTCGTGGAGCTTTGAATGAGTATCCACATTTTTCGTCAGGACAAGTTACAAGACCGCCTTTGCCCTTGAAAAGTGATTTACCACACTTAGGGCAATTTTCGCCTGTTGGCTTATCCCATGTCATAAAGTTACACTGAGGATAGTTATCGCATCCGTAGAACTGATAGCCTCTTCTTGATTTTTTACCGATAACCTTAGCACCGCACTCAGGGCAAACAGCGTTAGTTTCCTCAACAAGGGGCTTTGTTGTTTTGCACTCTGGGTAACCAGGGCAAGCAAGGAATTTACCGAAACGGCCTGATTTAACAACCATATTTCTGCCGCATTTATCGCACTTGATATCTGTAATATCTTCCTGAAGCTGAATTTTCTGACCCTGCATTTCAGATTTTGCTTTGCTGAGTGATGCTTCAAGCTCGTTATAGAACTCATGGAGCATTTCAATATAGTTGATTGAGCCGCTATCAATTTCATCAAGCTTTGTTTCCATTGATGCAGTGAATTTTGTATTAACAATCTTCTGGAATTTTTCTTTAAGAAGAGCAGTTGTAGCACAACCGAGCTCAGTTGCCTTAAGAAGCTTACCATCGCGTTTTACATACTCACGCTTAATGATTGTGCTTACGATTGAAGCGTATGTGCTTGGACGGCCAACACCTGTTTCTTCAAGAGTTTTAATGAGAGATGCTTCTGTAAAGTGTGCAGGTGGCTGAGTGAAATGCTGATTACCTTTAAGGTCTTTAAGCTTAAGCGCATCGCCTGCTTTGATTTCAGGAATTGCGCTTTCGTCACCATCGTCAACTGCATCCTCATAAAGAGCAGTAAAGCCGTCAAACTTAATTGAATATCCGCTTGCAGAGAACATAAGGAAACCTGCTGTACCCTCTTTATCTGCTTTGATTTCAATCTTAACTGTATCCTGAACGCAAGGAGCCATAAGAGATGCTACATAACGGCACCAGATAAGGTTATAAAGCTTATACTGGTCATTTGTAAGACTCTTCTTTGCTATTGCAGGAGTAATTTCGATATTTGTTGGTCTGATTGCTTCGTGTCCATCCTGAGCATTTGCACGTGTTTTGAAATATCTTGGCTTTTCAGGGAGATATTTTTCACCGTAGTTTTTAGTGATGTATGCATTTGCAGATGCTCTTGCCTCTTCAGATATACGAAGAGAGTCTGTTCTCATATAGGTGATAAGACCAGTCATACCAAAGCCATCAATTTCAATACCTTCGTAAAGCTCCTGGGCAAGCTTCATTGTTTTCTGAGCCTGGAAGTTAAGTTTACGTGAAGCATCCTGTTGCATTGAGGATGTAATAAATGGTGGTGATGGCTGTTTCTTACGAGTACCCTTTTTAACAGAATCTGCAACATACTCAGCGCCATCAAGACGGTTAAGGAAGTTATCTGCCTGCTCTTTATTTTCAATTTTTACCTTGCCATTTTCATCTGCAGTAAGAGTAGCGGTAAACGCTTTTCTGCCTACAGCGAATTTTGCATCGATTGACCAATATTCTTCAGGAATAAATTTATTGATTTCTTCCTCGCGGTCAACAATAAGTCTTACTGCAACGCTCTGCACACGACCTGCTGAAAGACCTCTTCTGATTTTCTGTGAAATAAATGGGCTGATTCTGTAACCCACAAGTCTGTCAAGAATACGGCGAGCCTGCTGAGCATCAACAAGACCCATATCAACAACCTCAGGATTGCTGATACCTCTCTTAACACTTGTTTCGTTAATTTCGTTAAACTTTACTCTGTTCTTTTCATTAAGGTCAAGCTCAAGAAGAGTGGCAAGATGCCATGAAATTGCTTCTCCTTCGCGGTCAGGGTCAGTTGCGAGGTAAACTGCTTCGCTTGCGGATACCTTGTCCTTTAATTCCTTAACCAGCTTTTCCTTTCCCTTTATTATCGCATACTTAGGAGCAAAATCATTTTTAACATCAACACTGAGCTTAGCAGCAGGAAGGTCTCTAACATGACCCATTGATGCTACAACGTCAAAATCATTCCCAAGATATTTTTTAATAGTCTTTGCTTTTGCAGGAGACTCAACTATAACAAGCTTTGACATTTATTTCATCCTTTCAAAGTGATAGTTTTATATTTTTTACCGCTCGTAAGTTCACAAACACCTAACAATTCCAGTTCTGTTAATGACGAGAGGACAATATTCAATTTAAGATTTGTGCTACGCACAATATCATCAATATGCATAGGTGTTTCACTTAATACACCATACACAATTTTTGCATTTTCAGAAGCAGTATCTTCCAAATCAATCTTTGGTACTGTTACTGATTCTATTTTTTCTGCCTGAGAAGAAACCGGACCTTCAAGCTTTTTCTCAGGAGTTTTTTTCTTTGTTGGCTTCCTGTAGTTTACATACGGAAGCTGACTTAACGGCAGCTCTGCCTTTTTGAAGTCAATTAGCTCTGGATAACGGAATTCATATTCTGAAAGAACATCCAAAGCAGAAAACACTGGTTTAGCACCATTTTTAATAAGATGATTTGTGCCATCAAAGGAAGACCTTACAATGTCTCCAGGCACAGCAAATACATCTTTCCCCTGTTCTGCAGCTCTATTAGCAGTAATAAGAGAACCACTTTTTACTCCTGCCTCTACAACCACAATACCAAGGCTTACGCCTGATATAAGACGGTTTCTTATAGGAAAACTTGCTTTTGAAGGCATAAGAAACGGTGAATACTCTGAAACTACTGCACCATAGCGAGTTATTGCACGCCTGAGAGATGCATTTTCCTGAAGGTAGTTGGCTGAAAGACCGCAACCAAGAAAAGCAACTGTTCTGCCTTTCGCAAGCATAGCGCCTGCATGAGCTTCACTATCCACACCCAAAGCACCACCACTTACGATTGTGGCTCCTGCCTCAGCAAGCCTGTAGGAAAGCTTTTGAGCAATTTCCGTACCGTAGGTACTGGCTTTTCTTGTTCCCACAATGCCGATAGACAGTTCATCGTTCAAAGCGCTACAATCACCTTGACCGTAAAGCACAAGAGGCATACTTGATAAGTTCTTCAATCTGCGTGGGAAAAGCTCGTTATCAGGAGTGATTATTTCGTATCCCTTAAGGTTGCACTCTTTTATAATAGCCATTGTCTGAGAAGGAGTTGACCTTTTAAGAGCCTCTATTTTTGTTTGAGTAAGCAAACCTGACAGACGCCATTCTTTAGACCCTGCAAGATAAAGCTGCTCCGGTGTTTCAAAATATGCTAATAACTCATCGGTACGCGCACCGGCGCCCAATGCAGTCTGAAGCCATATCCAGAATTCAACGGGTGAAACTTTCATCTCATCATTTCCCAAATCAAAATTGATGCCGCAGAAGCCGCGTTAAGAGACTCTGCTCTGCCCTTCATAGGAATTGTTACAAGCTGTGTTGATGCGTTCTTGGTAGCTTCAGTTATGCCGTTACCTTCGTTACCTATAATGCACACAACACCGCCAGACATATCCGCCTCGGTTATTTTCAAAGCAGTACTATCCGGTACGCCTGCGTAAACCTTCATGCCATTCTTTTGCAAAGCACAAAGAAATTCAGGCAAATCATCTGCAATACAGACAGAAAGCCTGAAAAGAGAGCCCATTGATGCTCTCAAGGATTTCGGATTATATATATCACAGCCTCCGCTGACAATAACACCATCAAGCCCGACTGCTTCAGCGGTACGTACAACTGCGCCGAAATTAGATGGGTTTGAAACGTCTTCCAAGGCTATATATTTCCCATTATATTTTATTTTACCTATATTTGTATTTTTGTCAAGCATTTTGCACACGCAGAAAACGCCCTGATTGTTCTTGGTATCGCTAAGTTTTTCCGCAATTTCTTCGGACACAACAAAGCAACGCTCAGCCACATTTTCAACTGAACGTATATAGTCAGAATACTTTTCAAGAGCACTTTCTGTAACAAAAAGTTCTTTTATTTCAACACCGCTTACTGCGGCATCCTGAGAGAGCCTTGCTCCCTCAATAAAGAAAAGACCTTCCTTTTTACGAAAGCTATCTTTTTCCCTTAATTTAACGGCAAATTTCACTTTATCATTTGCCTTACTCGTAATCTTTTCCGTAATAATTCACCTTTATTTCATCGAAAAATTACAAAATCTTTATTGCGTTATAAAACATCTAACGCCCGACCGATGCCGGCCGGGCGTATAAAATGCTATTAAAGAGCAGCTTTTGCCTTTTCAACAAGAGCCTTGAAGCCTTCTGGATCAGAAATAGCGATTTCTGAGAGCATCTTTCTGTTAAGCTCGATGCCAGCTTTCTTAAGGCCATTGATAAATGTTGAATAGTTGATATCGTTCATTTTGCAAGCTGCAGAGATTCTTGTAATCCAAAGACGACGGAAATCTCTCTTCTTCTGCTTTCTGCCGATATATGCGTAGTTACCGCTTTTCATAACTGCCTGTTTAGCAGTTTTGAAGAGCTTGCTCTTTGAGCCATAGTAACCCTTAGCGAGTCTAAGAACTTTATTTCTTCTTTTGCGAGTCATCATCGCACCTTTAATACGTGCCATTATAAGTTACCTCCTGCTGATTTCTTCTTATTTGTAAGGAATGAGACGCTTAATCTGCTTCTGATTTGTAACGTCTGCAACACCTGTCTGACGAAGACCTCTTTTACGCTTTGTAGTCTTCTTTGTAAGGATATGAGACTTATTGGCATGTGCGCGAATAGCCTTGCCGTTTTTGGAAATTTTGAAACGCTTCTTAGCGCCTGAGTGTGTTTTAATCTTAGGCATAATAAATCCTCCTTAAATTTGCTTTTTACTTTGATGCCTTGGGAACAAGAAACATAAGCATCTGACGGCCTTCAAGCTTTGCAGCCTTTTCAACAGAGCCGTTTTCCTCGCAAGCTTCTGCAAAGCGTTGCATAATAACGGTACCGTTTTCTGTGTGAGCCATCTCTCTGCCTCTGAAACGAATTGATACTTTAACCTTATCGCCTGACTTTAAAAAGCGCAGAGCGTGATTAACCTTAGTATTGAAATCGCCTGTGTCAATATTCAATGATAAGCGGACCTCTTTGATATCCATAACCTTTTGATTTTTCTTGGCCTCTTTCTCACGCTTTGCCTGTTCGAAACGATACTTACCATAGTCCATAATCTTGCAGACAGGTGGATTTGCACCGGGAGCAATCTTTACAAGGTCAAGGTTGCTTTTTTCTGCTAATGAGAGAGCTTCTTTTGCAGACATAATGCCTACCTGCTCACCTGTTGCAGAAATAACTCTTACTTCTTTATCTCTGATTTCCTCATTGATCTGTGTTTCCTTGCTGATACCTAAGCACCTCCAGAAAAAATTAAAAGCTTGAACGAAAAATTCCGTTCAAGCTCAATTGACGCAATGATTGCGTTAGTTTAAAAAGCTATTGACCAAACAATACTCTCGGTTGGTGAGAACGGAATAGTTCTGCTTTATTGCTCAAATATAATAACAGTATTGCTTTTATTTGTCAAGCATTTTTTACTGTTTTTTCAAAATTATTCCTCGACCGCAGCCTCTGTGGAATCTTCAACAGGCTGAGTCTCAGTTTCGGTAACGTCTACAGGAACATCCTCAACAGTAGTTTCTTCAGTTGTTTCTTCAAATTCACCGAAATAATACAGAATTATAACATCACCGGAAGAAAGCCTTTTATCGCTTGGGATTTCTGCCCAATCATTTGTTTTTGTATCTTCATACGCAATTCTGTAAACACTATTTGATTCATTTGCATTACTTGCAATTTTTGCAGACTCGCTCTTAATGTTTTTGAAGCCTGCATCTTTAAGCTTATCAATAGCATCCTGAAGAGTTTCGCCCACAACATTAGGAACCTCAAGACCATTACTGATTTTAAGAACAATAGTTTTAGGGTTAATAGATGTAACCTCTGTACCTGCGTTTATGGACTGAGATACAACAGTACCTCTTTCCTCCGCACTATCGATATACTCTGTTTTGAAAACAAGAACGTTTTTGTAAGCCTCATTATTTTTAATGTCGTCATACATCTCGCCCTTGAAATCAGGGAGTTTTATTGAAGAGAACTCTTCACCATTATCTACAGAAGAACCTTTATCGGTAGTTGCTTCTTCTGTAGTTGTTGTATTATCGTTTTTATTTTTTGAAAGTCCGTTAATACCAACAAGCACAGCAACAAGAATTGCAAGGCAGATTACTGCACTCACAACAAAAGCTACTATAGTGCTCTTTTTACGAGCGGCAGCCTGAGGAACCTGTTCTTCCTCATCTTCTGCTTCTATATCTTCAACTACAGTTTGTTCCTCTGCATACTCCTCATCCTCATAAAGAGAAGAGTAGGCTTCTGCAGCAGTACCTGCTGCTGCAGGTGAAGCAGAAAGCTCATTTCTGAGAAGCTCTATTGATGGAGTTCTGTCTTCAGGAAGAATCTGCAAAGCATTAACAAGTGCATTTATAACATATGCAGGAAGCTGCTCCGCAAATTTCCCCGGAATCATAAGCTTGTCGTTAGTAAGCCTTGAAGAAGCACTCATAGGAACGCTTCCTATAAGGGTTCTGTAAAGCACAGCTGCAAAGGCATAGATATCAGTACATGGACTCATACCACCGCTAAAACCATACTGCTCAACAGCAGCATAGCCATCAAAAAGCTCTGCCTGAAGGCTACCTTTTTCTGTTCTTATTTCAGGAATTGCAAAGCCTGAAATTTTAACCTTGCCCTTTGAATCTATTACAAGATTTGTAGGAGAGATAGCACCGTGAATTATTCCCTCAGAATGAAGCTCGCCCAATGCAGAAACAACAGGCATAAGAAGAATTCTTGCTTCATCCCACGAGATATAACCCTGCTCTTTTTCAAGAAGATATTCTCTGAGGCTTTTGCCCTCACCGAGAAATTCAGTTACAGAATAAACTGTACCTAAATCTTCAAAAACATCGTAAACAGGCGCAAGTGCTGTGTAGCCTGAAATATTAAGAAGCTTTTTCCACAAGCGAAGGAATGAATCCTTGGCATCTATAAATTCAGACGCTTTACCTACATTTACAAGGCAATAGTTACCCTCACCTCTTGTAAGCAATCCTTCCGGGAAAAACTCATGAAGTGCAACAGGCTTCTTAAGTTCAAGGTCAAAAGCATTGTATACAATGCCCTCAGCATTATTGCTGATAGCTTTACCTACAAGGTATCTGCCACCTACAACTGCTTTAAGAGGAAGAAAATAATCTTCCTGAGGTTTATTGTTTTCGTTGCTGCAATAAGGACAAGTAGTATTGTTGCCTATTTTACGCATACAACGCAAACATAATTTCTCTTTTTCCATTTTGAAAATCCTTAGTCTTCAAACTTTGGTTTTGATGCCATACCGCTCTGTGATAAAGCATCTCTTACGCTCTGACGAAGTTTTCTGATGTCGTTTACGCTCTTTGTAAGAGTTTCGTCTGTATCTCTGATAATTGTTTCAACATAAGCGCATGCATTTCTGCGGATATCATCAGACCATTTTTCAGCCTTATCCATAATATCGCGTGCATTTGCTTTAGCTTCTGAACGAACAGCAGTTGCCTCGTCTCTTGCCTGCTGAAGGATACCATCTGCAGCACCTTTAGCCTCTTTTGTAATCTGATGCTCCTCGATCATAACATCTGCTCTCTGACGAGCTTTAGCAATGATTTCTTCTGCCTGAGATTCAGCATCATTAAGAATATCGCGTCTTTCCTGAGCGATTTTCTTTGCCTGAGTGATTTCGATAGGCATATTGAGACGAATGTCTTCAACAAGTCTTGCAAGCTCTTCTTCATCAATAAGAAGCTTTGATGAAAATGGCATTGCCTTTGCTTCAGCAATAAGTCTGTCAATGCTTTCAAGTGCTGTTTCAATGTTACTCATAATATATCGTTCCTTTCGATAAATATACTTATTTTCTGCTTAATCTTTTGATTATATCTTCACAGATTTCGGCAGGCACAAACTCTGTTATATCGCCGCCCAAACTGCAAACTTGCTTTACAACGCTGGAGCTTAAAAACATATGCTCCGAATTAGAAACCATAAAAATTGTTTCCATCTGAGGATTCAGCTTCTGATTTGTAAGGGCCTGACGAAATTCATCATCATAGTCCGAAATAGCTCTTAATCCCTTTACAACTGCTGAAGCGCCTTTTTCTCGCACATAATCTGCAAGAAGCCCCTGATAAGTGTCAACTTTGACATTCGGTAAATCTTTTGTGCATTTCTTGATAAATGCAACCCTCTCTTCAGGAGTAAAGCTACCAACATCCTTGTTGAGATTTCTCATTACAACAACGATTACTTCGTCAAAGAGATCAGAGGACCTCTTTATAATATCAAGATGACCGATTGTTAACGGGTCAAAACTACCGGGACAAACAACTTTTTTACCCATAATCAAGCACCCTTTCTGTAAACTGTAAGTGCTATTTTACCGTATTTATAGCGTTTTGAAGTAAAGCCCTCAATTGTCTCAGGAAGAACCTCCTCCGAAGCAGTTTCGCAGACAATTATACCATCGTCAGCCATATGAAGCCTTACTCTTTCAATTGCATCTTCCATAATCCCCGCTCTATATGGTGGGTCAAGAAATGCAATATCAAAAATTTCAGAAGTTCTGTCAAGATACTCAAGAGAGTTAGCAATAACTGTTTTTGAAACATTCCTGAAACCCGTTGTCTCAAGATTTTTCTCGGTAACGCTCATTGACTGTCTTGAAATATCAACAAACACTGCAGACTGAGCTCCGCGACTGAGAGCTTCAATACCGAGCTGACCACATCCGCAGAACATATCTAAAACTCTTGCACCCTCAACATCGAAATGAACAATGCTGAACATAGCTTCTTTTACCATATCCGTAGTTGGCCTTACACTATCGCCCTCAAGTGTCTGAAGCTTTCGTCCTCTTGCTGAGCCTGTAATTACTCGCATCGTTACACCTCCATGAAAACATACTGATTCATTGAAAGGATTATAGTCGAATTTTCAATGAAAATTCGATACCAAATCATATATTTGGCATCGAAACAGTGTAAAATTACACTGTTTCGACTAACTATAATCGTCATTACATATGAAATCATTTTATTATTACATTTTATAGGCTTTTTGTCAAGTTTTTATACACAAAAGCAGCGTCAAAGCACTGCAAAATGCTCTGACGCTGTAAATTTTATTCTCCCTTGAACGTCTTTATTATTTCGTTGGCAATTTCTTCTGTTATTCCCTTCACAGACATAAGCTCTGCCCTTGTGGCTTCGCCTATTCTCTGCAAGGTGCCGAATTTTATAATTAGTGCCTTCGCCTTTGCAGGACCCACACCCTTAATATCTGTAAGAGATGCAGAAAGGGCAGATTTTGTATGCTTTTTCCTGTGGTATGCAACAGCATAGCGATGCACCTCATCCTGTATATTTGTAACAAGGTTGAAGGCTTTTTTACGGGCGTTAAAATCTATTCTTCCGCCGCCTGTAGAAATAGCAGATGTGCGATGCTTACTGTTTTTAACCATACCGAACACAGGTACATCTATGCCATATTGCTGAAGAAGAGGTAAAACTGCATTCACCTGACCCTTACCACCATCAAGCAAAATCAAATCAGGAAGCCTTGCAAATCCTACAGTTTCGCCCTTTTCTTTATGAGAATAATACTCCTCAAATCGCCTTGAAAGCACTTCATTCATTGAACGATAATCGTCCTGACCGCTGAAGCCCTTTATAGCAAATCTGCGGTAAGCCGCTTTAAGTGGTTTACCATCCTTAAACACTACCATACCTGCAACGTTATCTGTTCCGCCTGTATGGGAAATATCATACGCCTCAATATATTCAGGTATTTTAGACATACCGAGAAGCAAAGAAAGTTCCTCTAGTGCCTCACGATTTCTGTCATTAACCTTATATTTTTCAAGAAGCTTCTGAGATGCATTTGACTTACACATTTCAACAAGCTTAGCCTGAACGCCTTTCTGTGGCACAACTATACTTACGTTGCTACCCCTTTTTTCAGAAAGCCACTTTTCTATATTTTCTCTATCTTCAGTGTCGCCGTCAATCTCAATTCTTGGAGGAACTTTTCTGTTCATAGAGTAGTAGGAGGTAATGATTTCCCCTCTCATTTCCGAAAGATTATCTCCCTCGTCGCAGAAGAAATGCTCACTGTCATAAAGTTGATTATCACTGAACCTGAGCACCGAGAAGCATGCCTTACCATCCATAACAGAAAGAGCAAAAACATCTTGCTCCTTATAGGTAGAAAAAACAACCTTCTGGTTACTACCCACCTTCTCAATACTACGTATGGTATCGCGTATTTTAGCCGCTTTTTCAAATTCCAGATTTTCGGAAGCAAGCTCCATCTGTTCTGTTAAACGACGTATAGTTTCTTTGCTTCCGTTTTTAAGAAAGGAAATTGCATCATCTACATTTTTACTATATTCGCTCTTAGAAAGCTTACCTGAGCATGGTGCACAGCATATACCTAGATGGTAATTAAGGCAGGGTCTTTCTTTACCTATATCGCGAGGAAAAACCTTCGAGCATGTAGGTAATTTAAAAACTTTTTTCGCTTCTTCGACTGCACGGGTTACAGAAAAGCCTGCTGTATAAGGACCAACATACTCTGCACTATCATCATCTTTTTGAAGCACAGGATAAATATTCTGCCAATCGCCTTTGGTGATTTTAATATAACTGAAGCCCTTATCGTCTTTAAGAAGAATATTGTATTTAGGCATATTCTGCTTTATAAGGCTGCATTCAAGAACTAACGCCTCAAATTCGCTATCGGTAAGTATATAGTCAAAATCCTCAACATTTTCAACCATTTTACGCACCTTTGTGTAGTGCTTTTCCTGAGAACCAAAATACTGACTCACACGGTTTTTAAGAGCTTTCGCCTTACCGATATATATAATTTCCCCTGCTTTATTTTTCATAATGTAAACGCCTGGAGAAAGAGGCAGCTTATTGGCTTTATCCTTAAGTCTGCGAAGTCTCGAATCCATATACTCACCGCCTTTCATATGCACACTATAAATGATATCTATATTCTAACACATTTTTATAAATAAAAAAAGTGGCAAGTTAAAACTTGCCACCTAAAAATAAACTATATTGATTATTCTGCGAAGCCGCTGTCAACAAGAGCAACAAGAGCATTAACTGCCTGCTCTTCATCAACACCACCGGCAATAATGCGAATTTCTGCTCCGCCCATAATGCCAAGTGAAAGAACACCAAGAAGGCTCTTTGCGTTTACTCTTCTCTCTTCTTTCTCAAGCCAGATAGAAGATTTGAATTCATTTGCTTTCTGAATGAAGAAAGTTGCTGGACGTGCATGAAGACCAACCTGATTCTGAACTGTAACATCTTTAACGTACATAATATTTCTCCCACATTTAATTATAGTTTGTTTAATTTATATTCTTATGAAAATGTGCACACTTATCCCTTGCACTTACTACATTATATCATTTTTTTATTTTTAGTCAACGAAAAAGCAATAACCTTTTTGTGCAAAATCAATAATTCGGATGGAATACTAAACCTGTTATAAAAAAAAGATATAGATTTGTGCAAAATTACAACAATTGTAGAAAGATATTATATAGTGTGAACAAACCAATCTGCAAATTCACCGAAATTGTTATTTTTTGAGATTTCCTATATATTCCTTCTCCTTCTTGGTCAGCTCTGCTGTTTCAAGAAGCTCAGGTCTGCGCTCAAGAGTACGTTCAAGAGCTTTCTCTCTCTGCCACTTTTTAATATTAGCATGGTGGCCTGACGCTAAAACCTCAGGCACCTCCATATCGTGCCAAACAGATGGCTTTGTATACTGAGGATACTCAAGAAGACCATTATAGTGGCTTTCACCCATAAACCCTTCAGGCTCGGAAAGAACACCAGGAAGCATACGGGAAACTGCGTCAGCAAGAATCATTGCAGGCATTTCGCCGCCTGTAACAACATAATCTCCGATAGAGATTTCTTCGTCTACAATCTCATCGATTACGCGCTGGTCAACACCCTCATATCGTCCGCAAAGGATTGCAATATTAGGCATCTGAGCTAATTCTTTAACTCTTTCCTGTGTAAGAGTTTTACCGCAAGGAGACATATAAATAAGATGCGGTTTAGCCTGTGCTTCATCGCACACCTTCATATAGCAATCGTATATAGGCTGAGGCATCATAAGCATACCTGCACCGCCGCCATATGGAGTATCATCAACCTGATTATGCTTATTTATCGCAAAATCGCGAATCTGATGGAAATTGATTTCCACTTTACCGTTTTTACGGGCTCTGCCGATTATGCTTTCGCTCATAACAGCCTCGCACATTTCAGGGAAGAGAGTTAAAATATCAATCCTCATTATCGAAAAGCCCCCTTAACGCGCGTATATACACTTTATTTTCTGCTACATCGCAACGAATAACAACATCTTTTATGGCAGGAATTATTACCTCGCCATCAGGCGTATCAATGTACCATATGTCATTGGCAACAACTGCCTCAACATCTTTAAGCACGCCATATTTTTTGCTGTTGTCATCAGCATCAAGAACTTCGCAACCGATAAGCTCAGAAACGAACCATTTACCTTCAGGAAGATTAACATCACTTCTTTTGATATAAAAAATAGTGTTTCTTAAATTTTTAGCCTGCTCAATTGTGTCTACGCCCTCTAATTTGACAACAGCAACATTACCGTGAGGGCGACAGGAAATAACTTTAACAGGTTGATTTCCTTTATCATCACGGTAAAAGGTTTTGAATTTTTTTACAAATTCCGGTCCGTCGCACCAAGGGTTAAGCCTGAATTCACCTCTGACGCCATGGGTTGCACCCACCTGACCTATTTCAAGATACTCTTTAATCATAATTTGTTAAAAAAGGGGCTGAAACCAGCCCCTTTCTCCTTTTTAGTCGATATCTACCTGAACCTTAACATCCTTACGGACAGCTGCCGCACGCATAACTGTACGGATAGCTTTAGCTATTCTGCCCTGTTTGCCGATAACTCTACCCATATCGTCGGGACCAACATGAAGATGGTATACAACAACGCCTTCTTCATTAGGTTCGTCAACGGTAACCTCGACTGCGTCAGGAGTCTCAACGAGACCCTTAGCAACAGTTTCGAGCAATTCTTTCATTATCGTCACCTAATTACTTAATGATGTTCTGCTTCTTGAGAAGATCACGAACTGTGTCTGTTGGCTGAGCGCCGTTTTCAATCCACTTTGTAACCTTTTCTGCATCAATCTTTACTTCTGCAGGATCGCTTACTGGGTTGTAATAACCAACCTCTTCAATGAAACGACCATCACGAGGGTAGCGAGAATCTGCTACAACTACACGATAGAAAGGTGCTTTCTTTGCGCCCATACGGCGAAGACGAATTTTTACTGCCATTTTAATTACCTCCGAAAAGTTAAATAATAATAAACTAATTTATATTAAACACTCTGTGTTTAAAAACTACTTTAATGAAGTGCTTTGCAATGAAGTTTACTTCGTGCAAACAAGTTTACATTGGGAATCCACCCATGCCGCCAGGCATTCCACCGGGCATTCCGCCGCCCATACCCATACGCTGCATACGCTTCATCATTTTCTTTGAGCCCTTGCCATTAAGCTGCTTGTAGATTTTCTGCATCTGGCGATACTGGTTAAGAAGCCTGTTAACATCTTCAACCTGCATACCACAACCAGCGGCAATACGGCGTTTTCTTGATGGGTTGATTATATCAGGATTCTCTCGCTCTTTCATTGTCATTGAACGGATAATTGCCATTGTATAATCAATCTGCCTATCATCAACATCAACGTCCTTAGCCTTTTTGTTAAGACCAGGAATCATAGCGATAATGTCCTTCATTGGACCCATCTTGCGCATTTCCTCAAACTGCATAAGCATATCGTTAAGGTCAAGCTTATTCTGACGAAGCTTCTTTTCAAGCTCCTCTGCCTTTTTCTCATCAAGGGCAGTTTCTGCCTTTTCAATAAGAGAAAGCACGTCGCCCATACCGAGGATACGGCTTGCCATTCTGTCAGGATGGAAAACATCAAGATCCTGAAGCTTTTCACCAACACCGATAAACTTAATTGGTTTACCTGTTACTGCTCTTGCTGAAAGTGCGGCACCACCACGGGTATCACCATCAAGCTTTGTAAGAACAAGACCATCTATACCTAAAGCATCGTTAAATGTTGATGCAACGGTTACTGCGTCCTGACCAAGCATTGAGACAATAACAAGAAGGATTTCGTGAGGCTTAACAGAAGACTTGATATCTTTAAGTTCCTGCATAAGCTCTGCATCTATGTGGAGACGGCCGGCTGTATCAAGGAATACGTAGTCGTAACCGTTATCCTTAGCTAATTTAATTGCTTCTGTTGCAATTTTAACAGGATTTTCTGTACCCATTTCGAAAACAGGAACATCAATCTGCTCACCGACAACCTGCAACTGCTTAATAGCAGCAGGACGATAAATATCGCAAGCAACAAGCAAAGGTCTATGACCCTGCTCTTTTAATTTAAGTGCGATTTTTGCACTGTGGGTGGTTTTACCTGAACCCTGAAGACCGCACATCATAACAACTGTTGGCGGATGGGATGCAGAAGCAAGACGAGCCTGAGTACCACCCATAAGGGCAGTAAGCTCTTCGTTAACAATTTTGATAACCATCTGAGCAGGTGTAAGGCTTTCCATAACCTTTGCACCGATTGCGCGCTCGGTAACAGAATTTGTAAAATCCTTAGCTACCTTATAGTTAACGTCAGCTTCAAGG
This sequence comes from Acutalibacteraceae bacterium, assembly GCA_045614765.1. GTDB lineage: Bacteria > Bacillota > Clostridia > Oscillospirales > Acutalibacteraceae > DTU089. The sequence goes on along the minus strand of JAZLDN010000052.1, from coordinate 59,671 downwards.
AGCGCAAGGCGAACCTCTCGCATAGCATCTCTTACATCGGATTCGGTAAGGCTACCCTTGCTTTTCAGTTTCTTAAAGGCATTATCTAATCTGTCTGAAAGACCTTCAAAAGCCATGGTGCAACCCCCTTTTAATAATTATTCATTCAAGGAATCAACAACGGATTTGATTTGAACAACTGCGTCGTTAACTTCTCTTGAAAGGGAAATATTCATATTATAGTTATTAATAACCTCGGTGCTTTCAATAATAGCCTCCAAGGCCTCGTTCACTTTACGTGAACGTTCTGCAAAGCCAAGCTTCTTTTCCATATCAAAAAGCTGAGTTTCGGCACGCTTTACAGCATCGCGCACACCCTGCCTTGTGATACCTTCGTTCTGGGCGATTTCTGAAAGAGAAAGGTCATCATTATAGTAATACTCGATAAATTTGCGTTGGTTTTCTGTAAGCATTTCGCCATAGTAATCGCAAAGCAAAACAACATCAAGATTCTTAGCCATAATTACTCCCCTTCCACGAAATTTTCAAGCACCCCTGTAAAGAACTTTCGCTTTACAGGAGTGCATTATAACAAAGTAATATATGTTTGTCAAGGGTTTTTATGATTTTGAAAAGAAAAAATCAATCTATTGTATTGCGTATAAATTCATCCACCACGCGCCAGTATTTTTCATTATCGGTATTAAGCCCCTGAAGGTGCCCTGCACCATGAATTGTTTCGTGCTCCGTACCCTTTGCACGAGTAACCTCATAAAGCTCGTTGCTCTGGCCTACAGGCACAACGCTATCCTCTGTTCCATGAATATAAAGAATGGGAACAGAAGAATTTCTAGCAGCAGATATAATATCCACCTTAGAAAAGTCCCAACCACGTGTAAGTTTTATATATAAAGTAGAAAGTTGGATTGTTGGGAATGACGAAAAGCCATACACGTTATCGAAATTTTCTTTGAACATATCATTTATATCTGAATAGGCACTGTCTGAAATAATACCCTTCACACTATCAGGAAGGTTATTCTCTGTAGCAAGAATGGCTGACACGCCGCCTACACCCAAACCGAGTATGTAAATCTTGGCTTTTTCGTCTGATTCTGCCACAGCATTCGCCCAAGCTGATACAGAATTCTTTTCTTCAATACCCATGGAAGCTGTTTCACTTATATAACAAGGAATCAACACATTGAAGCCTAAATCGTAGAAATGCTTTGCATATGAAGCTGTATCTTCAGGCTTGGAAGTAAGAGAATGGAAAATAATAACATAACTATGAGAAGTGCTGTTATTTTTGATTTCAATAGCTGTGCCGTCTCCGTTGCTGAGCGTTTTCTCTGTAGACTTACCTTTAAGCCAGCTGATATACTCATTCTGGTAAAGAGGCTTAGTTATTATGCTTTCTGTTTTTTCAGAAGCAGAAAAAAAGTCGGTATTGAGAAAGCTTTCGCAAACAACAACAGTTATAACCGCTTGTATTACAACAACAAGAGCAATAATAATTGCAACTAATTTTCTGAGCTTTAATTTTTCTTTTACTTTCTCCAAAAACATTATTTGTTTTTCACATCCAACATTTTAATTTCGTCGCATATACTTTTAAATGTATCTGCCAGGCTGACAGCAGTATCCTTACCAAAAGAAAATATTTCAAGATAATGGTTGCCGAAAAGCTTTTTCATTAGCTTTCCTGTACCTAAAAACATCATTGAAAAATCATTGTCAGGAATAATATAACCAATAGCGTCATTGGTAAGACCGAAAACCGTCATTTCTGCGTCTGATGCGGATTCAGAAAGAGAAACTGAAGAAAAGCTCCTTTTAAGGAAAGATTCTTCTGCTTTTACTGCCTGAGAACCACTGAGAACTGCAGGCTCCATTTCACCTGGAACAAAGGCTATTTTTCTCTTACCGCCAAGCTCTAAAAGGCCTGTTTCTGTAAAAGATTCATATTCATCTGAAGATTTCGGCAAGATAGTATATGAGCCTATTCTGTGCTTTGCAACCATATAGAAAATAGGGTTATCTACTTTAAGCGGCACCTTTTTCAAAGAGAGATTCAAAAGAGGCTTTAATTCTTTTTCTTCTATAACCTCTTCACCTTTTTTCTCTATCCATTTTGAATACTGGCTTACCTGTGCATTTGAGAAAATTCCTGATTGAATTTCATAAGTTTCAGGGTTTACGGCAGGATTTTTCTCGATTTCCTCCTCAGTCATTGTCATAGCAAGGCTTATTCTGCCGATTTCATCACCTACAGCTTTTGCCTGAGTTTTTAAATCTACTCTGTTAGAATAAAGCCTTGTAGGATACACCGCAGCAACAGCACCATTGAAGAAGATAAAGTTATAATTATTCCTTTCGAAATAATCGCCAAGGTAATATACAAAATCTCCTGAAATAAGATTGCCGTCGCCCTTGCCTCTTTCCTTCATGGAAACTATATATGGATGGGCACCGAAATTGAGAAGCACAGTTTCTTTTTCATTTTCATCGTCGGGCACAAAGCGAAGCCTTAAAAGCTGAGTTGAGCAATCATATGGCTCACGTCTGTCCCACACATAGCCGTAAAGACCTCTGTCTTTAAGAGTATCATCTTCACTCAAAGCCTGCATAGAGTTTTTACCCATATAGCTTTCGTAAAGCTTACCCTCTTTCATTGAAAAGAAGGCTTCTTTAACACTTTCACAGACTTTATCAAAAAGGAATTGCATATAATCATTATCACAGGAATCAAGCAATTCACCCTCACCTTTTTTCAGGTGCTTTCTGTTATTTGGCAAAACAGTTAAAAGCTCGCCCCATATACCCATTGTATCAATGGATGAATGAGTATGAGTGGAACTTATGTTTATATAGGAAATATTGTTTTGAGAGGAAAACTCTGAAAGCTTTTCTCTGATTTTACGTATATTTTTATTTGAAAGACCGATACAGTCTACGCAACAAAGTACAACTGCACCTCTACCGGTTGAATCGTCAACACAAATTGTGCGCACTCTTATATCATCGAGCACACCTGCAGCATAATTGGCAGGAAGCCTTGTATTACCTGCTATGCAATATTTTTTTGAAGCTAAATCTTCAGGCACAATGCTTTTTTGAGAATAGCCTAATTTCCATTTTGCCTTTTTGGGCGCTTTGGTAATATACTGACGCTCAAAATTTTCCTCTGCAGCTTTTTTGTCTGCTTCGTCAACAACAGGGTCAGGCAATCCTTTATGAAGCTTTGAAATTGCACCAACAAATTTATCCGAGCATTTTTTGCAACGCTCGGTCATTTCCATTTTTTCAAGACGCTTATACTTAGCAACACCTGCAACAGTTATAGCAGACGCTACTGCAACACAAAGGGCAGTTTTTTTCTTCATAAAAGTACCTCCACAAAGACTAAAACTACTATACCACAAGGGTTAATATAAAATCAATTAGGTTGACATATATTTTTACTGTGGTATAATACCCCGACGGGAGATGATATTTTGGGCATTGCAGAAATCATTATACTTGCCGTAAGCTTATCAATGGATGCCTTCGCAGTAGCATTGTGCAAGGGGCTTGCGCTGAAAAAAATCAACTTGAAAAACTGTCTGATTGTTGGAGCATGGTTTGGTGCTTTCCAGGGGCTTATGCCTCTTATAGGCTACTTGCTTGGCAACACTTTTGCTGAAAAAATAACATCAATAGACCATTGGATTGCATTTATCTTACTTGCTCTTATAGGCGGTAACATGATAAAAGAATCTCTTTCCAAGGAAGAGGAATGCTGCAACGACTCTTTAGGCTTTAAAACTATGCTTGTTATGGCTATTGCAACAAGTATAGATGCACTTGCAGTTGGTGTCAGCTTCGCATTTACAGACTTCAATCCTGATTGGTTTGTTTACATTGCATTTATTTTAATTGGAATCATAACCTTTACACTTTCTTCAATCGGTGTAAAAATAGGCAATATCTTCGGAACAAAATATAAATCCAAAGCAGAATTTGCCGGCGGTGCAATACTTATACTTTTAGGACTTAAAATACTGCTTGAGGGTTTAGAAATCATAAAATAAAACAACAACATGACAAAACAAAACCGAGAGTTTACGTTAAATGTAAACTCTCGGTAATTTTTATCTTATGATAAAGGTTTGTACTCGTCTGCTGCAGGGTCGTAATAATAGTCTTTTTCAGGGCTGAAAGCAAATGTATATTTTGTATACTGCCCGTCTTCCATAAGGTACACAACAAAAGCCGTTGAACCATCAGATGTAGTTACAGGCGTACCTGTCATCTGAAATTCATATTCAGAAAGCGGTTTTGGAATCTCCAAAGCACTTAAATCGTATTTAGCAAACCTTTTATGCATAACAGAGTTGTTTTCATCATTTATTGTGTCAACTGTTTTCTGAGTGGTTGCAGGCGCAGATGTTGAATTCTGAGCATCCGCTTTTGTTCCTTCCTTACCATCGACCTCTGCCTTAACTTCAATAGCACCACTAAGGGCAAGAACATAGTATTTATTCTGGGCTTTATCATATCTGTAGCAGGTGCTACCAACGATATAGAAAATGCCTTCTGCTTCCTTCTGACCTACTGCAAAAGCCTCCGCCTTACAAGCCGCCTCACCATTGAAAACAGCAGGACTTAATGCGAACACATAATCATACACATCATTTGAAAGCCCTGTCTGGTCAGGAGAAAATACACCAAGAAGCTCTTTTACTGTATCTTCATCAATACTCACATTGCCTGAAGCGATATTTTCTGTAGCATTTTCATCATACTTGCCTTTTTTATCGCCAATATTGCCACCTGGAGTGTCTTTTCCACAGGAAGCAAGAGCTACAACCATAATAATTGCTAACGCAACAAATAAAAATCTTTTCATTTTTGTCCTCGCTTTACGAAGTTTTTTACAACCTAAATATACCGCTTCCTCTCATATTTGTCAACTGTTACCTACTGGTAACGACAGTCTCTTTTTTATACTTCTCCCTTGTTGCAATACCGCCTCTTATATGGCGTTCCTCCTTATTAACATCGAGCACCTTCCTCACCTCTCCGAAAAGTGCAGGGTCTATACGTCTTAGTCTTACAGTAATATCTGTATGGACTGTGGATTTGGAAACACCAAATTTTTTTGCAGTTGCACGCACAGTTGATTTACTATCCGCTATATATCTTCCCAGCTGTACTGCTCGCTCTTCATAATCACTATACATAAAAAAATCCTCCCATAGAGTTCTATAAAACTATATGAGAGGAATCTTTCAATTATGTTCTGATTATTCAAAAGTTATTTCATAAAAAACAACAGAGTTCCCGGCAACAATATTGTCAAAAGAAAGCACATTGTTTTCTATTTTCTTTGTTGTGTTTACAGGGTTAATTCTTGCACAGTCAATATACTTATCTCTGAGCTCCGTTTTATAAAGCTCAATCATATCAGGGTCAGCAAGTGTAGTAACGCTATCAAGACAAGGGTCATCGGGCGACCAGCTGAAAGCATCATTTGTAATATTATATTTCTCCCTGTCTTTCTGCCATTCGTCAAAGAAATTACAGCTATCATCAACAAAGATTGTTCTGATTTTTGCAGTTTCAAAGCCATAACCACTTAAATCAACACTAAAATTAAAGTTTGCTTTTTCTTTATAATCTAAATCGTTTTTGAAATTATAGGCCATTATGCGCAATGTTTTTGTCTCTTCATCGTAAACAGAAACAGCATCCATTTCCACTTTGAATTCTGTTGGATTTTCTTTTACAGATGTTGTAACAATATCACTACCATTAAACTCTGCCACGTTCTTAGCAACATGGTATGAAATTGTGGGAAAACCGTGATTCAAACCACCTGTAAGAAAGCCCCATGATGAAAAGTAATCAATATTATTATCAAGGCACTGTTTCCAGAGACGTGCATCATAAGCCGCCTGATATGTATATCCAACTGTTCTTGAAAGCAGTTCATCGTTATCCTTACCGCTTTCAAGGCCAACAAGTAAACGACCTTCATCAACGCCATATATAAGGTTTGTGAGCCCGTTTTCCTCCGCTACTGTACGAATATAATTTATTGTTTCGGGAAGCGTAAAGCCCTCTGTATATTCTTCAGGGGAATAATCATAAAAGGATGCAGAAAGGAAGCACACTCTTGTTCCTGTTTTGCCGTTTGCATAGTTTTTGCCTTTTGCTATATGCTTAATAAACTCTGCTTCATCCCAATGACCTTCTGTTACTGTCATTGAGTGGGCGCCAACAAAAACATCTTCGCCTATAGCATCTATAAGCGCCTGAACAGTATAATCATAAAGCTTACAGAATTCAACGGCAGCATCCTCAGGCTCTTCACTTTTTGTTCTGAACCAATCCCAGTTTTCATATTCGGTCATAACACCGAAGCGCCAGGAAAGAACCTCTTCCTTACCGAATTCCTGCACAAGAGCATCTGCTAAAGCGTAAATATAATTGTAGTACACATTGTAATCATCAGGCGGATAAACATTCATACCAAAACCGTCCTGAAGATAGTCCTTTGTATATTTAAGGGGAACGCCACCTAATTTAAGGTGTGGCTTTGCGCCTAATTTCAAAATACCCGCACAGTTTTTAATGAGTGGTTCAAAATCATAGTCATCAAGCACATCAAAATTCATAGGGTCTTTAAATAAATCCCTGTCCTCTGTACCGCCTGAGCACTGCATAAGCTGAACATACTCTACGAATTCAAAAACATTGTATTCTTCATTCACCTGAGGGTCAAAAAAGGATTCACCCATATGCCAGATATTGTTGTTACTTACAACGTTTGATGCCACGCCATTTTTCTCAGATAAACCTATATTAAAATGTGCAGACGCACCGCCCTGCAAAATACCTTGTGGCATAACCACAAGAGTTACAATAGCCCCCACAAGCAAAATTGCGACAATTGAAATTATTATTTTCTTTTTCATTATACGCACCCCTTATTTGTTATCTATAGTTTTGAAATCTGCACGTATTTTTTCTGCTGTACCTGTAGCAAGGTAATAGTCATAGGAAAATGGTTCAAAACTTTTGAATTCTCTTTCTTTAACTACGGCAATATATGATGTAGGTCCGTCTTTTGATGGATCTTCATTTGTAGTTTTGCCTTTTTCGTAAACACCTGAAAGGAAAGTTGTTTCATCAGGAACATAAACACCTATACCAAAGCTATCATCAAATTCGCCTGTAAAAGCAGACCAATGCTCTTTTGATATAAAATTGGGATATCCTGCATCAGGCCAGAAGATAAGGTCATCTCTTATAGTAAGAGGCTCTTCACTCCAAGGCTTGTCCCCACCATAATACACATATCTGTTAAGAGGTTCAATACAATAAAAAGCGGGTATTTCCTGAGTGCTTGCTGCAGAAGGATAGCCTGAAAAATCAACGAATCTGCAGGAAGCGTGAACTAAATCACCCTCAAAAGAGTAAGAAGCTTCCATATATGATGGTGTTATAAACTCTTTTTCCTTTGCCCAATCAAGAGGTCTGCACTTAACATAAACAGAATTCTCGTTTATACGCAAATCAACAATTTTACTTGCGTCATTAAACTGGTTACCACCCTGAACAGGATTATATCTCCAATCATTATCCATATACACACCGAAATCATAATCCAATGTGCCGTAATATGACTGTTGAACAAGTCTGCCTGTATCGTTACGATTAATAAGGTTTACATTTTTGCTGACAGCTTCCGCGTTATATCTTTCGGAAGCATTAGAGTCTACCTTGATTCTTTCATCAACAAAAACTGCTTCAACATTTTCACCTAAAGCTTCAAGGTAGCTGAGAGCGCCACCCCAATGCAGGTCTATTCCTAACTTATGACCTGTTGACTCAATAAAAACTTCGTTTTCGGGAATATCTCTGTTAAAGGTGGATATTCCATAAAAAACGAGATCACTTTCCTCATCACCTAAACATTCAAACTGAATATCGCAAATTGCATTTGCTTTTTTGCCATCGAGGAATCCATCTATAAATGAGAAAAACTCACCATTTTCTGCAGGTTCAAGGAAAAAATCCTCAGAAATCTCCTTTAAACCATCAAAATATGTAAGGGTACCTTTATAATACGCCTCACTTGTGTATTTAATACCGTAATAATTGAACCATTCTGTTTTAAAACGCTTACCACTATACAAAACTTTTGTTACCTCTGAAACATTTTCACGAATTTTATATTCATTATCGATCGAGTTTTTCAAAAAGCTTAACGGATATGTAACATAACCTGTTACAATACTAAAAATTAAAGCTATCGCAATAATTGCGCCAAAAACGCATCCTACTATTTTCATAGCCTTTTTCACAAAAACCACCTCTGTGTTAGATTGAGTGTATTATATCACAGATAAATATGGGTGGCAAGGCTGAAAAATACAAGGCACAAGTAATTTTATCCTATTCTGCCGCCTCCTTTGCGGACCAAAATTGTATCGTCGCCAATTACTACAATATCCTTCCAGCAGATTACAATCTCCTCACCTCTGCCGAAAAAACCGCAAAAGCCCTTACCGCAGAAAACAGTTATACTTACAAGGCAACCTGTGCACGTATCTATACCCACATCTGTTACGCAACCAAGGCGACAACCGTTTTCGATATTCACAACCTCTTTTGCTCTCAGGTCTGTTACAGTACATTTCATAGCATCAACCCCAACACTGCCAACGGCTCTACCGTTTCGTAAATTTCGTCAAAATTTTCTAAAGGCAATGGATTTTTCCCTTTACCTATTTCAATTGTAAATGCAGGCTCTTTAAATTCTTCAATAAACCAATCCTTCAAGCCGCCGCTACTATAATGCCCCTCATTTTTAACAAGAGTATATCCGCTGACACCTGCAAGCGCTTTTGCAATAAAAAGAGACTTTTCGGGTGTGCTTTTTCCATACTCATAGAAAATCTCCTCACCTTGAGAATGAAAAGAGTACAATCTGTGGAAATGTACTTTCCTTAAAAATTCTGTGAGCGCTTTTGTTTCAGGCTCACTTTCAGGAAAGGCTCCACCATATCTTCTCGGTGATGGCTTCAAAATATTATTCTTTGCTTCGTAATCACGCAGAGCGTACCAATCTGCATTAAAATTGTGATTCAGGTCAACTCCATTGGCGTTTGCTGTCCACTGAGAAAAATCGAACTTACTGATGTCATAAATCTGCTCTTTAAACTCACCACAAGCAGATACACCTTTTATAAAAATATCGGTACCGTCGGGATTAAGACAAGGAATCACCACAAACTTAATTTGTGATAATATTTTTTGAGCATTAAAGCCGTAAATCTCATCTTTTATTTTAACTGTCTGGCAAAAAATCTGGCAAAACCTCAAAAGGAAAAGCGTTGTTATCCACTCGTTAGCATGTGTACCGCCAACATACATAACACGTCTTTTACCCTCACCTATACAAAGGGCCAGTACATCTTTACCCATAACAGATTTACCGCATGATGCAAGATTCAAAAAAGGATACTCATCCTTTAAATTCTGCAAATATTTCGTGATATAATCATATGTAGGCTCTTTGATTTCATTGAATTTTTTCATAATATCCCTCACTTATCAATGAAATATATGCCCTTTGTAGTAGAAATATTTACAAAAAAATGTTTTTATGTTTTAATTATGTATACCATTAAAAACCTTTTTAAGGAGAAACAAAATGATTTTTATTTGCATTTTTGCACTATTGGTGTTTTCAGCCATTGCAGTTTTAATATATAAAAAAAGCAAGAGCACAAAAACTTTTAACAAAAGAGTAGCTCTTGCAATTCTTGCAATAATTATTTTCTGCGTAGGTCTTGAAGTTTCTATTTTCAATATAAATTACTACACCACCAAGAACTACGAGGCCACAGACCTGACCCACTTTTTAGGTGAAGCTACTGACCATAACGGAGAATACACCTTATTAGGTGATAAAGAAATTGAGTTCCCTGAAATCAACACAGAAATTGAAAACATAAAAATAGTTTTAGGTAATGATGCTCCAAAAAGCGTTAAAGCTACTGTTTACCTGACAGACGAAGCAAACGAATATTATTTCGGCACACCTTCACGCACTATATACAAGGATGTTGATAATAGTCAGTATATCTCTGTTGCGACATCAGGCGCATCAAATCACCTGAAATTACGATTAGACTGCAAAGAATATATTCTTAAAATAAAATCAATTTCAATAAATGAAAAAAGAGATTTTGATTTTTCTTTTGTAAGGCTGGGTATTCTATCTGCAATTTTATTATTGTTTTACATTTTCCGCCCGTCATCACCTCTTTATAAAACCAAGTTAAGAGATGCAAAGGATTCAAAAGTCTCATTTATAGCAGGCTTCATGGCACTCCAATGCGTGATTTTTATGATTATCGGCACACTTAACCCTGCATTTTTAGGTTTATCGGGTGATGAAAATGGACTCAGCTTTGTGCCTCTTCGTATAGAAAACCATAACCAGTATGACGAGCTTGCCCAGGCTTTTCTTCAGGGTAAAACATACATCGACAACGACGATGTACCTGAGTCATTACTCAATATGGAAAACCCATATGATACAACTGCAAGAAGTCTTAATGCTCAGCTTACGGGAGACCATTATCGTTGGGATGTAGCTTTTTATAATGGCCACTACTACGTGTATTTCGGTATAGTCCCTCTTCTTTTAATGTATCTTCCTTTCAGGGCAGTTTTTGATGCACCATTCCCTTCTGCTTTTGGAATAATTGCATTTGCTACAATTTTTGCTCTTGGTGTATTTAAGCTATTGGAAATAATTGCAGAAAAGAATTTCAAGAAGCTTTCTATTGGCACATATCTCCTCACCGCCCTCAGCTTCATAAATTGCTGCGGTGCTATGTTCCTTGTAAAAAGGCCTGATTTTTATTCAGTACCTATAATCTGTGCTATGGCATTTATTGTATGGGGAATTTACTGGTGGCTTAAGGGTAGAGATTCAGAAAACAAACAGAACTTATATTTATTTATCGGTTCATTATGCTGCGCCCTTGCTGTAGGCTGCAGACCACAAAGCGTGCTTATGTGCGCACTAGCCCTTCCTCTGTTCTGGGATTTCTTCTTCAAAAACAAGAAAATTGCTACTTCAAAAGGAATAAAAAATCTTGTTGTGTTAGCTGTACCATTTGTAGTTGTTGCAGCAGGCATTATGTACTATAACTTTATTCGTTTCGGCTCGCCTTTTGATTTCGGCTCAGGCTATAATCTTACCACAAACGACGTTACACGCCGTGGCTTTGAAATAGGCAGAACAGGTTTAGGTCTTTTCACCTACCTTTTCCAGACGCCGAATTTCACCGCAACCTTCCCATTTATTGAAAAGGCAACCATTGAAACTAACTATGTAGGCAAAACCATATATGAATATTGCTTTGGTGGACTTATAACCTGCACACCTGTTTTGTGGTTTATCGGTGCACTGCCCAAAGCCAAGGATTCACTTAAAAAGCACAAGCTTTTAGGCTTCACAATTGTTACTCTTCTTATAGGCTTCGCAACAGTTATTGCAGATACTCAGGCAGGCGGTTTATTGCAAAGATATTTCAGTGATTTTGGCTATATATTCTTTATTGCTGCTTCATTGGTAATTTTTGCAATTTTCAACAATGTCAATACCGAAGAAACCAACAAAATTTTCACTTCCTTATTATTCATTTCGACAATTTTCAGCATAGTATACACGTTTTGTCTTGTTTTTTCTGTGGCAGATGTTACAATAGATACACAGAGTCCTGCAACATTTGGCTACATTAAACATCTTGTAGAATTCTGGCTGTAAAATTACCTCTAAAGGAATGAGAAAATTGGCAAAAATCAAAAACAAAAAAATTACAAAAGCACTTTCCCTTGTAATGGCGCTTATTTTAATAATCGGCAGTTTTGTGGGTTGCGGTAAAAAGGAAGAGGAACCTACTACCACTGCAGAACCCTTAACAGAAGCAACAACCTTACCACCTGTTCCTCAGAATGTTAACCCTCTTACAGGCGAAGTAGGTTATCCTGAAGAATTAATTGGTAACCGTTCAGTTCTTGTTTCTGTAGAAAACCACCCTGATGCAAGACCACAGTGGGGTATTGCTTCTGCAGATATTGTATGGGAACTTCTTGCAGAAGGCGGTATCACAAGAATGCTTTGCATGTTTGCAGACGCTTCTCGCCTTCCTGATAAAATAGGCCCTACAAGAAGCGCTCGCCACTATTTTGTTGAAATAGCAGAAGGCTTCGATTCTATATTCGTTCACTTTGGCGGAAGCCCTCAGGGTTACAACGCCCTTGATAACCACGGAACAAACCATATTGATGGTATGAGCGACAGTGGTTTCCATAGAGACAGATCAAGAAACGTTGCTTCAGAGCACACTGCATACACAACAAAAGAGGATGTTATTAATAACATTGATAAAAAAGATTTCAGAACAACTGCGGAAGAAGGAAAGGACAAGCCTTTCAAGTTCAACCAGTCTCCTGTAACTCTTTCAGGCGGTGCTTGCACAGCTGTTTCAGTACCTTTCTCATCAAGCTACACATACAATTACACATATGATGCAGAAAACAAGGTTTATCTCAGCTCACTTAACGGCAGAGATTTCAAAGATGATAATGGTACTCAGCAAAGCTTCACAAATATCATTATTGTTTACTCTTCAACATCTATGATAGACAGTAAGAGAATTGCATACGACCTTTCAAAAGGTAGTGGCGTGTACATTTCAAACGGTACATATGAAAACATCACCTGGGAAAAAGGCGATTACTCAGATATTATGAAGTTCTATGGTTCAGACGGCAACGAGCTTTCACTCAATCAAGGCAGAAGCTATATCGCTCTTGTACCAACAAAGAACCAGAGCCAGACAACAATTTCATAAATAAAAAAGGAGCAAGTCAATATGATTGACTTGCTCTATATTTTTACCATTCGAACTCAGGTCTGCCGTTATCAACGAAGTTAGCCGCTTTAAGAAGGAACTGCCTCATAGGCTCCATTTTGCGGACATAGAATATGAGAACATCTGAAAGCTCTTCGAAATTTGTAATATCGCTATCAGGAATATGCACCATCATAGTCCAGCTTTTAAGCTTAATATACTTGGCAGCAGGATCATCTGCAGAAAAACCGCGAGGCATTGATTTAAGGCTTTCTCCGTGAACAGATATACCACCCTTATTAAGGGCTTCGAGAAACTCGTCGTAATGAAGAGAAATATACTTTCTTACACTGTACATCTTCACTGTACTGTCGCACCAAAGACCTGTACCAAAGCAACTATCGCCTGGGTAAATCCTCAGAAAATAACCAATAGGATGCCAGGATTTTCTGTCGGCTGCAATATATGCCCTGAACGCAGGGTTATATGGCGGCCCGTTTTTATGGAAACGCATATCTCGGGCAACGCGATACATCCATTCCCTTGGCTCCATATACATTATTGATTTCCCAATATCCTCCGCTTCTTTACTAAGTTTAAAACGGAACATATCAAGAAATGCAAGAAAATCCTTACGCACTGCTTCATATTCTTCATGGGTTTCGTGAAACCATGTACGATTATTATTAAGAGTTAAGTTGCTGATGTATTTCATCAGTCTTTCTAAGTTCGTTTTATTATTCATTTATATTCAATACCTTTCTATTTTTATAGTAGCATACAGCATGGTAAAATTCAATAATATATTGACAAGAAAGCATTGGATAAAGTAAAATTATATAGTAAAAAACTCTTTTTCAGGAGGCTCATTATGGCAGTTTTCAGACCATTCAAAGCATTAAGACCAACTAAAGAATACGCGGCTAAAGTAGCGGCTCTCCCCTACGATGTTATGAACAGCGAAGAAGCTAAGGAAATGGTTAAGGGTAATCCTTACTCTTTCCTTCATATAGATAAAGCAGAAATTGATTTACCTGAAGGAACATACCTTTATAGCGACGAGGTATATGCTAAAGCAAAAGAAAATCTTAAAAATGCTGAAGCTCAGGGAATTATGGCAAACGATGATACACCTTGTTTTTACGTTTATCGTCAGATTATGAACGGAAGAGAGCAAACAGGTCTTGTAGGCTGTGCATGGGTTGATGATTATATTGAAAACCGCATTAAAAAGCATGAGCTTACCCGCGCTGACAAAGAAGCTGACAGAATAAGACATGTTGATACATGCAATGCAAACACTGGCCCTATTTTCCTTTGCTACAAGGGTCAGGAAGAAATCTCTGCAATAATCAATAAATATACAGAAAATGAACCTGAATATGATTTTGTTACAGATGATGGAATTTCAAACACTGTTTGGGTAATAAATAATGCAGAAGACTGCAAAAAGCTTTCAGCACTCCTTGCAGATGCAGGTGATTTTTACATTGCAGACGGACACCACCGATGCGCATCTGCTGTAAATGTTGCAAAAATGAGACGAGAAGCAAATCCTTGCTTTAATGGTACCGAGGAATTCAACTTCTTCCTTGCTGTCCTCTTCCCTGCAGATGAGCTTGAAATTATGGACTACAACAGAGTTGTTAAAGATCTTAACGGCAACACAGAAGCTGAATTTATTGAGAAAATTTCTGATAAATTTGTAGTTGAAGAAAGTGCTAGCACCGGTGCATATCACCCTGAAGAAAAGCACACCTTCGGTATGTATCTTGATGGAAAGTGGTACAAACTCACTGCTAAAGCTGGCACATTCGACGAGAATAATCCTGTAGACCAGTTAGATGTTTCAATCCTTCAAAAAAATCTTCTTACACCTATTCTTAATATAGGCGACCCACGAACAGATAAGAGAATTGATTTCATTGGCGGTATTCGCGGTCTCGGAGAGCTTGAAAGACTTGTAAATGGTGGCTTCAGCGTTGCATTTTCAATGTATCCGACTACCCTTGAGGATTTAATGGCTATTGCAGATGCAAATATGATTATGCCTCCAAAATCCACTTGGTTTGAGCCAAAACTTCTCAGCGGATTATTTATTCACAAACTTAGCTAACAGGAGATTTTTATGTTTAAAATAGGATGTCATTTATCAAGCTCAGGCGGATACCTTGCCATGGGTAAGGAAGCAGGGAGAATCGGTGCTAACGATTTTCAGTTTTTTACCCGCAATCCAAGAGGTGGTCAGGCAAAACCACTTGATTTAGACGATATAAAGGCTTTCGAAAAATACAGAAAAGAAAACGGTATTGTAAGTGTACTTGCTCACGCGCCATATACTATGAACGCCTGCGCTAAGGATGAGGGCTTGAGAGAGTTTGCCAAAAACACTATGGCAGACGATATTATGCGACTTGACCATATTGAAGGTGCTTTATATAACTTTCATCCGGGAAGCCACGTTCAACAAGGTGCGGAAGTCGGAATTCAGCTTATAGCAGATATGCTTAATTCAGTTCTGAAAAAAGAGCAGACTACCACCATACTCCTCGAAACAATGGCAGGTAAAGGTAGCGAGGTAGGCAGAAGCTTTGAAGAAATAAAAGCAATTATTGATAAGGTTGAGCTTAAAGAAAAACTTGGTGTTTGTCTTGATACCTGCCACGTTTACGATGGCGGATATGATATAGTTAATAACCTTGACGGTGTGTTGAAGGAGTTTGATGATATTATTGGTCTTGATAGACTTAAAGCAATCCACCTTAACGATTCAAAAAATCCTTTTGCTTCTCACAAAGACAGACATGAAATAATAGGTGGCGGTAGCCTTGGTATTGAGGCAATAACCCGCATCATAAACCATCCACTTCTTCGTGAAATTCCTTTCTTCCTCGAAACACCAAACGACATTGACGGCTATCAAAAGGAAATAGAGTTATTGAAATCTCTCTACAAATAAAATTTTAAATGATGCTTTCTGTACGAAAGCATCATTTTTTGTTGTTCTTGCATTTTATGTTACTTTATGCTAATATAATGTCAATTATCATACAAAATAGCGAAAGGTTGTAGGAAATTGGCATACGAAAAAAAGCGCAGTCTCAACAATACCGACAGACGCGTAAAAAGAACGAAAAAAGCGTTGAGAGACGCTCTCCTTTATCTTCTTGAAAAGAAGCCTATAACAGAAATATCTGTAACTGAGCTTACAACACTTGCAGATGTTAACAGAGCAACATTCTATTTTTACTACACGGATCTACTTGATATGCTCCAGCAGATTCAGAATGAAGCATACCAGTCTTTTAAAGAGGTTATAAGTGAATCAACACCATCTATTACCACTATAGAAGGCTTTACTGACTATGCCGAAAGCCTGCTTACTTACTGCAAGGAACACGAGACACTTGTTAAATTCATTATAAAGAATGATACTAACAATCAGCTTTATAAACAAATTCAGACCTTAATGCTTAATAACATTCCTAACTCCAAGGAAGTTTTTGATGTTAACAATCCTGCAAGATACTCCACCAACTACATACTGAATGCTATGGTTGGAATTATGATTGACTGGATGGATGAGGGTATGAAAATTCCTCCTCATGAGCTTGCAGAATTCTGCGCTCATATTTATCTTAATGGGTCATATAAGACAAAGCAGCTTTACGGACATAGCAATTAAGTGCGAAGTGCAAAGTGCAAAACTAAGATGCTAGTCGCCTGATGCCAGATACCAGCGCTTCGCAAGAAGAAAAAGCAAGGCGACGCTTACAATATTCGAAAGTGAAGCTTCCCCTCAATTCCTCATTCCTTATAAAAAACAGCCTTCCGTTTTCCACGGAAGGCTGTTTAGTTTATTCAACTGATTTAAGCGATTCTACCATGCTTATCTTCTTCAGCTTGAAGTGCATAATAAGGTTAACGATTACTGCAAATACTGCAGTTGCTACAGCAGCAATAATAAAGCTCTGTGGCTCAAGATCAGTTTTGAATGTAAGCGTATCAATATCAACAACGCCTACAACGGCTATATTAAGAGGTATGCCAAGCACAAGACCTGCAGCAATACCAATAATTGTAAGGAATATGTTTTCGCGATATATATACGCAGAAACCTCACCATTATAGAAACCAAGAACCTTAAGAGTTGCAAGCTCTCGAATACGCTCATTAACGTTGATGTTATTAAGGTTATAAAGAACAACAATAGCAAGCGCCATGGCAGCAATTATAAATAACATAATAACCATATTAAGAGTGTTAACAATATTTGCAAAGTTGTCAATAACAACTGTAGTATAAACAGAACCGTTTACACCCTTGATATTATTGATTTCTTTTTCAAGCTGTACCTTTTGCTCTGATGTTATATCCTCAGACAACTTACAGAACAGGTAATTATAATCAAGCACCGCACCAGTAACCTGCTGATAGTATGCAGGTGTCATATAAACATAATGGAAAGCGTAGTTATCAACAATATCTGCAACCGTAACCTGATACTCAACTGTTTTTGAACCCTCTGTCCATGAAATTGTAATAGGATCCCCAATTTTTGTATCGGTTTTACTTGCAAGTTTTTTTGTTATTATTGCGCCTTCATTTGTATATGGAATAATTTCATCACCTTTACGAAGGTTAATGAAATTTTTCATTACATCAGGATTTTCAGGAATGAGAATGTCAATTTCCATTTCCTTGTCTGTTCTATCAGAATACCCATGACAAACCTTGAGATAACCGAGCATTGATTCTTCAACATTTTCGTAGCCGTTAATCTGAGCTACCATCTGGCTATCGTTATAATTTGCCTGACCCTCCTTAAGAACAACCTGAAGATCGTACTGAGCGATACCCGTTCCCTTACCATACTGATTATCAATAACACCGCTTATTGCATCACGAAGACCACATGCGGCAAGAAGAAGCGCTGTACAACCTGCGATACCTATAACTGTAACTGCAAAACGCTTTTTGTTTCTGAAAAGATTTCTTACTGTAACCTTACCTGTAAAGCTAAGCCTTGACCAGATAAAATCAACCTTTTCAAGAAATACTCTCTTACCTGCTTTAGGGGCCTTTGGCCTCATAAGAACTGCCGGAACAGAGGCAAGCTCTTTATAGCAAGCATAATATGTTGCAAAGCTGGTTGTACCTATTGAAAGTACTACACCTAAAACGAGGAAGAGAGGCATAAACGAAGCAATAAGATCCGGCATCTCATACATAATACCCCATGCAGCCGCAAGAATTTTCGGGACTGCAGTAAAACCAAGAGCAATACCAAATATTACACCTACACCACTAGCAAGACCTGCATAAAGAAGATACTTACTTGCAATCATTTTGTTAGAATAACCTAACGCTTTAAGAGTACCCAACTGAGTTCTTTCTTCTTCAACCATACGCGTCATAGTTGTAAGGCAAACCATTGTTGATACTATGAAGAAAAGAGTCGGGAAAATATAGGCAAGGCGAATCATATTATCTGCCGCCTGACCGTAGCCGGTATAACCAGGGTTATCATGCCTTGTATAAACGCTCCAACCCACGCCTTCATTGATGTTTTCAATAAGGCCTGCACCTTTATTGTATGCAGTGCGGGCAACACCTATTTTAGAATTTACAAGTTCTTCTTTTTCTGCAAAGGTTTTTTCTGCCTGCTCAATAATAGCCTGTATATTCTGATATTGGGTCATTTTAAGAGCAAGAGTTGCCTGAGCAGTCATATATTTTGTCTGGGCTTCAATTGAGCCGTACTGAAGCTGATCACCGCTTGCTTCTATCTGAGTTTTATATTCCTGAAGCTGTTTTTCTGCTTTATCAAGCTCAGATTGAGCCGCATCAAGCTGAGCCTTTGCATCAGCAAGCTTCTGCTCTGCAGCTGTACATTCTGCGTTATTTACATCGTACTCTGATTTGCCTTCTGCATACTGTTGCTTTGCAACCGCAAGCTCTGAATTATATTGGTCAAGAAGCTGTTCAACCTCAACAATAGCATCTGCTGCCATACCCTGAGCAGTAAGGTTTGAGGCAGACTTGAGAATTTTAGCAAGCTCCGGGTTTGTTTCCTCTAATCTTTCTGCCATCTGGTCGAGAAGAAGATCATCCTGAGCAACATTCTGATTCTCCTCAAGGGTTTTTAGCGTACCTGATGCAGTTTCAACAAGTGTTTCTGTATACTTAATTTCTTTTTCTGCAACTGTTAACTGAAGCTTTGCTTCATTAAGTTTATCTCTTGCGGAATCAGCTTCCATTTTCTTTGCATTATATTCTGATTGTTTATTAGCAAGAGTAACCTGACTTTGTGAAAACTGAGTAATTCTCGCATTATACTCATTAACTGCGGCAACATATTGATTACTACCATCCTGAAGCTGACCCTGAACCTTGGCATATTCTTCATCCATAGTTTTCTGAGCCTCTTCAAGCTGCTTTGCACCTGTTTTTTCAAGCTCATAAAGCTCTTCAAGCTGTGCTCTACCCTCTTCAAGAGCTCCGCCAACAGTAGATTCTGCAATATCTATTTGCTGCTTTGCAGATGCAACCTTCTGAGGAAGACCTATAATAAGTCTGTTTCTGCTTTCCGCAGAGAGTTTTTCTGCCTCTGCAGCAATTTTCTGTTGCATAGACTCAACAAACTCATCATATTCCTTTGAATATGCCTCATACTGGTCTGCACCTTCAAGGGTAATATATGCTTCACTGTAGTATGTAATATTTTCAGTAAAAGCATCGTTACTAACATAAATAAAGTCACCAAGCTTACCGCTACCTGCGGTGGTAACACCGCGCTCATAGGAAACCCAATAAGGAGTCTGAATAACACCAACGATAGTAAGGATATTATTTTTTAGATAATAACCTATATCTTCGTCATCACCCCTGATTTTGAGGGTATTGCCTATTTTAAACTGTTCAGGTGTTGTGAGACCGCTACATGTAACAACGCACTCATTAGGAGATTCGGGGTAACGGCCTTCAATTAATTTGAGTCTGTTTATATAGTTAGGGTTATCTTCGCCATTCTGGAAATTAACCGCAGTCATAAGGTCCAGACCTGTAACTTTTATGGTCATTTCAGAACCATCAATATCAACGATACCTTCGTACTCGCCCTTATCGTTGGGAGTTTGTACATAACCGTCAACAAACTTAACACCTTGTACTGCTTCTACACCTTCTATCTGACGGACCTTTTCAAGCTCTTCGTCGTAAAGACCAAGGTAAGACTGAAGACGAAGGTCCATAAGATTATATTCATCGTAATATGTATTTGCGGTGTCCACCATATCCGGACCTATGGCATTAAGACCGCAGAACAAACCGCTTCCCATTGCAACTATTGCAATAATTGATACAAATCTGCTGAAAGAGCGCTGTATCGAACGGAAACTGTCTGTAATATAGGAATTTGTCATTTTTATATTTCCTTTCAGTTATCCTTAAGTTACCATTCGATGTCTTCGATAGACATTGGATTTTCATTGGTAGTTATATCTACCACTCTACCGCTCTTCATTGAAATAACTCTGTCTGCCATTGGTGTAAGAGCCTGGTTATGAGTAATAACTATAACTGTCATACCTGTTTCGCGGCTTGTATCCTGTAAAAGCTTTAAAATCTGCTTACCGGTATTATAGTCAAGAGCACCTGTAGGCTCGTCGCACAAAAGGAGCTTTGGATTTTTAGCAAGCGCACGTGCAATTGAAACACGCTGTTGCTCACCACCTGAGAGCTGTGCAGGGAAGTTACCAAGACGTTCTGCAAGACCTACTCTTTCAAGAACCTTTGCAGGATTGAGGGCCTTTGTACCAATCTGAGTTGCAAGTTCAACATTTTCAAGAGCTGTAAGGTTTGGCACAAGGTTATAGAACTGGAAAACAAAACCTACATCATAGCGTCTGTATTCAATAAGACGCTTACTGTCATATTCATTGATAAGGTCGCCTGCAACACGCACCTTACCATCGTCGCAATCGTCCATACCGCCTAAAATATTAAGAACTGTTGTTTTACCGGCACCACTGGCACCAACAATAACGCAAAATTCACCTTGCTCAACATTAAAGGTTACACCATCAGCGGCGTTAATAACAACCTCGCCCATTTTATATCTTTTGTAAACAGAATCAAATTCAATAAAGCTCATTTATTTCAGCCTTTCAAAAAAATAAATATTCATATGGCAGGATTTCTCCTGCCATATTACAGTTACATAATATTTTACAATAAATCACACTACAAGTCAACAGAATACTATGATAATAAAGAGTAAATATTTTGTTAACAAACCATATTTTGCATATTCTTTTTACGCCATGCTTTTATATATTTCGTTCATAACTTTAGATGCTATCGGTAAAGCTGTCGAAGATCCCCAACCGCTATTTTCTGCCACGACAACTATCGCTATTGGACATTTTTCGCTCTTGGAAAAGCCTACGAACCATGAATGAGGTTTTTCTTCATCCCCGACTTCAGCTGTACCTGTTTTTCCGCACATTGAAAGTCCCTGGAAATTATAATCTCCATATTTGTTTTCA
The DNA here is from genome assembly GCA_045614765.1 of Acutalibacteraceae bacterium. Classification (GTDB taxonomy): domain Bacteria; phylum Bacillota; class Clostridia; order Oscillospirales; family Acutalibacteraceae; genus DTU089. The sequence goes on along the minus strand of JAZLDN010000052.1, from coordinate 38,217 downwards.
ACGGTTTTTCTCATCATCTGACATACTTCATCAGCAACTGCACTATCAAGATAAGTTATGCTTTTGGCGGAAGTTTTCTCTGTTACTCTGCCTGCAGGAGTTGTAACACTTGATACCGCATATGGTAAAAGTGCTTCTCCACCATTTGCAATAGCACCCATTACAGTAAGCATATGATAAGGATTCACAAGAGTATCATACTGACCTACACTCGCCCAGGCAACATCACCTGAAGCAGCATCAGAAAGGTTAATTTTACTTTCAGATGTTGAACCGTTACCGAATGTAAAGGTCTCACCAAAGCCCATCTGCACCACGGTTGCCTGAAGGTTTTCTTTGCCAATTTTCTGTGAAAGTACTGCAAAGGCGCAGTTACAGGAATTAGAAAAGCTCTCACTAAAACTCATTTGTCCATGTTCAGAAGGACAAGTTACCTCAACTCCGTCAATTGTTTCTTCACCTGAGCACGTGTATTGGAAAGCATCAATATCACTGACATTCTGAATTGCACTGATAGCTGTAATAACTTTAAAAGTTGAGCCAGGTGTATATAATCCGTCTATCAATCTATTGAGGTATATACCGTCATATTTTCCATCAGGATTTTCTTCTATCTCCTGGTTTGATGGCTTGTTTTTTATATCGTAGTTGGGGCAAGAAACAGAGCATATAATCTCACCTGTTTTATAATTATAAGCAGCTACAACACCTTTTTTATCTTTCATGGCATCGTAAGCTATGGCGCACACTGAACTGTCTATAGTCAGAGTAACATCATTACCCTTTCCGTATCTTTCAAGGGTGTAAATACCTGTAACAGGATTATAGCCTGCAAGTTGAGATTTAAATGCAGTCTGCACACCTGAGGAAATATAACCTTCCGTATCGCCTACTATATGAAGAGTTGACCGCCTTATACGTTCCGAGGAGTTGTACTTTCTTTCGCTTCCCTCAGTGAAGGCTAAAACTTCTCCATTTCTGTCAACGACGTTACCCGCACCTACAAAACTGCCATTTTTAGTAAGGTGAGCATTTGCGCGCATTGTTGACCATTTTTCACCATTCACTGCAAACCTATAGCCTAAAACACCAAGGCCTGATACAACTACCGCAATAAGCAGCAGCAAGGCTACACTTCTTTTAGCTGTCGTTTTCACGCCTTGCACCACCTTTCTTCACAGGCTTCGTTGTTACGGGAATATCCGCAGGCAAAAGCTCAGGTTTGAAATTTGCAAAAGTACGTGTATCTATACTCTTAATAAACGAAAGAAGGCAGAAGCAGGAAATAATGCTTGATCCACCTTTGCTTATAAAAGGAAGGGTTACGCCAGTTAAAGGAAGAAGGTCCGTTATCCCGAAAATGCTGAGCATTGTCTGGAAAAGAATCATTGCAATTGCACCTACGCCTGCAAGTGTATAGAAAGTTGACTTTGCCTTTTTGGCATTTACAATTACCCAGATTGCTATTATGCAGTAGGTTATAGGAATCATAAAGCTCATTATAAGTCCGAATTCTTCTGACACAACGCCAAACACCAAATCCTCTGCTGCAGCGAAAATATTACGAAGCTCGCCATTGCCGAGACCAAGACCAAAAAGTCCACCACTTGCGGAATAAATAAGTGTACGGGTTTGTTGGTAACCGCCCTCGTCCATAAACTCCCACACATGAAGGTAAGTAGAAAAACGAGAGGCAACATAAGGCTTGAGTATAAGTATTGCTACTGCACCAAGTGCGGCAACTCCACAAACAAGAGTAAGAGTTTTAATATCTCCAGAACGCATAAAAGCAATAATAACAAAAGTAAAAAAGAAAATAAGAGCTGTTCCGAAATCAAACATCAAAAACAACAGCCCTACGCACACAGCTGAGAAAACTATATACATAGTAAGATTTTTTATTGACTGAAGCTTTTCAAGTGTAACTGCACCCACAAAAACGAAAGCCACCTTAACAAGCTCTGACGGTTGTATTGAGATACCGCCTAAAGAGAGCCAGTTTCTTGCACCATTGGTAGGCTCGGCAATAAGAAGAGTAAGCGCTAAAACACCTATAGCACCTACCGCAAGAGCCCATCTTATTGATTTTATGGCTTCCACATAGCGCATAATAACAAGCAAAGCACAATACCCAACAACGCCAAGAACAACTGCAAAAAGCTGCTTAAGAACAGCATCTGGATACATACTCCCTACAATACCAAGTCCTAAAGAGCAGAAGGCAAAAGCAATCATTTCAAATTCAAAATTATGAAGCCTGAGAACATATGTTGCAAAAAGATAATAGCACCACTGAAGCGCAATATACCCAAGATAAACGCAAACTATAATCTCGTTGAATTCTCCCTTTGGATAAAGGTTCAGAAGCATAATAAATATATTAAGCACTGCAAGAAGAATCAGCACAACACCATATGATGGTGTTCCCAAAAGAGAGCTTTTATCTTTTATGAATTTGTACTTGCCCTCATGAAGCTCATATTGAAGACCGCCTATATTAATTTCATCACCATTGTGGATGTATGCTTTTTTATCAATTTTTTTGCCGTTTACTTTAATACCTGATTTTGAAAATGTATCGAAAATGACAAAACCTTTATTTCTGTAGGCTATAACAGCGTGAAGCCTTGAGATAGTGTCAAAAGGAAGAACAATATCGCAGCTTTTATTTCTGCCTAAAGATGTTTCTCGTTCCCTTAAAGATATACTTTCATTGGTAACTTTATTTACAAGCTTGGCTCTTATAGGATCAGTGGTTTTCTTGAAAAATAAGCTAAGAAGCATACGGATATTTATAAACAGAACAACACCTAATATGGCATATCTGAAAAAAGGCTCAAGCCCTGCAATAAATGCTTGCATATTATCCCACCTCTCCTGACAGTTGATATTCATATAATACCATACAATCGTAAAATAATCAAATCACCATATAATTGTTACTAAATTTAAAAGAAACTGTAAATATATTTCATTAACCCTCCTGTTTCCTTGACTTTAACTACTGATTTGAGGTATTATATACTAGATAAATTTGGGGGTATTTTTATGGCTATTGAAAAATTTATTTACGGCGAAATGAACGGCGAAAACGTTCACGGTTTTATTATCACAAACAAATGCGGCTCAAAGGCTCAGATTATCGAGAAAGGAGCCACTCTTGATAAGATTATTCTTGAAGATAAAAACGGTAATTTTGTTGATATTCTCTCCGGACACGGCTCATTAGACGGCCACATTAACCGCAGTGATTATCAGGGTGTTATCGTTGGTCAATATGCAAACCGCATCAAAAACGGTTCATTCACAATTGACGGCGTTACATATAATGTTACTCAGAACGAAAAGGGTATCACCTGCCTTCACGGTGGCGGCGAATATAGCTCTGCTCACTGGTGCGGAAAAGAATTAGACGAAAACTCTGTTGAATTCACATACACAAGCCCTGACGGTCAGGATGGTTTCCCAGGAAATGTTAATGTAAAAGTTGTTTATACTTTTGATGACGAAAACAACCTTAGCATTAACTATAGTGCAATTTCTGATAAAAAGACAGTTATTAACCTTACAAATCACGCTTATTTCAATCTTAATGGTTATGAAAACGGTAATGTTTTAAAGCATACCCTTCAGATAAACGCAGACCGCTTTACCGCTATTGATGAAATGAGCATACCAACAGGCGAATTACCTGAGGTTAAAGACACACCATTTGACTTCACAACAGAAAAAGAAATCGGCAGAGATATTGAAGCTGATTTCCTCCAGCTCAAAAATGGTATGGGCTACGACCACAACTTCTGTATTGCAGATTATGACGGCTCATTAAAAACAATTGCCATTGCAAAAGGTGATAAGAGCGGCATTAAAATGGAAGTTAAATCTACAGAGCCAGGAGTTCAGCTTTACACAGGTAACTTCCTTGACGGCTCAATAATAGGCAAGGGCGATCTTCCTTTAACAAAGCGTTCTGCTTTCTGCCTTGAAACACAGGTTTACCCTGATTCACCTAATCACCCTGAATGGCCAAACTGCGTTTACGACGCAGGTAAAGAATACAAGTCAATTACAATATTTTCCTTTTCAAAATAAGGTTATCGGTTGACTAGACACCATATTTTTGATATAATAGATAGGATTTTGCGAAAGGAGACGAGTTTATGAAAAGAAATGCAAAACTTATATCTTTGCTTCTTATGGTAGTAACTTTTGTTACTGCTTTGATGCCGTCTGCCTTCGCAAAGGATTTTGCGGCAAAATTTGATGGTAACATTGGCGTAAACACACAGTATGCCTACAGTGAGCCTGATCCATCATGGCTTCGCCAGCTTACCGTTAAAGAAGACATGCTTTCTCCCGGTGGAATTATGAACGAGGCCATTTTAAAACCGGTAACATCCTACCCTTATACCTCTGACGCACCACATTTCAAAGCACAGGTTGAAGAAAGCATAAAGAACTACACTCTTGACGAGGAATCTCAAAGAGCTGCTTACCTTTATCTTCTCAACCAGATAGGTGCTCTCACCTTAATTTCTGAGCCTACAGTTTCAGACCAGACCAAAGCAGACTGGCTCCGTCAACAAGGTATTGTTGTTACACCAGAAGATGAAGCAGATGCGGAAAGAGTGCTTATGATAAGCGCGCTTTATGCTATGATGCGCAATGATTTATATTATGTTTATAAAGGCGAGCATTTAGAAATTCCTGCAGGCACACCTATGGAAGAGGCTCTTGTCATGTACATAGCCGCTCTTTCCGGAAACAAAAATTCGTTGACTGCCTTTATGCTTAAATTCTTTGGAGCCGACTCTTTAGGCTCATTAGAGGATTACATTTACTACACTTCATTGATGTCATTATACGTTAACGGTTATGCTTCTGTTTCAGAAATCCCTAAGCTAGACAGACCTGAAGTTTTCAGACGTGTTGCTATTATGACAATCAAGGGTTACGGCTTATCAATCGACTCGGAAAGCGCAACCCAGGAAGAGCTTACTCAGAAGTATCTTACCGCTATGTTAGGTACTCAATACCAAGTAAAACTTGACCCTCAATCTCTTATTAAAGCATCTAAAGAACAATCCATCCCCTACTACATTCTTCAGAGAATGGCGCAACAGGATTCAAATGTTACAATATCTCATAAAAAGTACACTTACCAGGAATGCTTTAATATTGTTCTGAAAAAAACAACCAGATTTGATCTGGAACAAGAATTCTTTTCAGATATCAACGAATATGATATCCATCTTGAAGCAAAAAGAAAAAACATATCAATAAACCCTAACCCTATACAGGCAACCTCAGGTGTAACAATAAACGGAAAATCTGTTACACCGGGTCAATACGCTGTAGTTGAGCTTCTTGACACAACAAAGCAGGTTATTACCATCGTTTGTACATATACAGTAAACGAGCTAAAAAGGTCCACTACCTATAAGCTTAATGTTTATCAAGGTGTGAAAGAACCTGAAGACAGCAATATTACAGGCATTGTTCCAACACTCGGCACTACAATTCTCCAACAAGATGGCACAACTCAGGTAGTTACAGGAACACCTTCTCTACCCGCTATTTCCCCCCTTGTTTCAAATTTCAACAATGGAGCAATGAATATTGTTGGGAATATTCTTTCAGTTAACGATAAAGGTCAGCTTGTTGACCAGAACGGAAACATAATAAGCCAGGGCAACTACGAACAACTTCCCGATGGATACAAATATGTTGTTGGCGATGACGGAATTATTCAGGTTGTTCTTATAGATGCCACAACACTTCCTCAATATTCAACCGATAAAGCCGAAAAGCTTTCTGATGACGATGTAAAAAGGTTAGTTATTGTAATATCGCTTTCTCTTTGTGTTCTTCTGATTGTTGCGCTTATAATCGTGCTTGTAGTCTCAAAGAAACGTAACAAAAACAAAGAAGCGGTAGTAAAAGCAAGAAGAGCAAAAGAATTAAAGAAAAAAGCAAAGCTTGATGCCAAGCAAGCAAAAAAAGATAAAAAGAAATAAATTTACGGCAACAAGCTCCTTAAATGGAATTTGTTGCCATAAATTTTATATAGACTATTTTTATTTTAAAATTTGTTCATATATTTCCGTATTTAATGGTATATAATGATTATAGTTTGAAGAAACCACATAGGAGGTTTTAAAATGGCAAACGCAAAAATTCTCATTATCGATGATGATGTTAATATTTGTGAGCTTCTCAGGCTCTATCTTGAAAAAGACGGATTTGATGTTGAGGTTTGTACCGATGGTCTTAAAGCTATCGATTCTTATGAAACAACATGTCCTAACCTCATCCTTCTTGATATTATGCTTCCCGGTATGGACGGTTGGCAGATATGCCGAGAAATACGAAAAATCTCTCGTATTCCTATAATTATGCTTACCGCTAAAGGTGAAACCTTTGACAAGGTACTTGGTCTAGAATTAGGCGCAGACGATTACATTACAAAGCCTTTTGAAACAAAAGAGGTTGTTGCAAGAATCAAAGCTGTTCTCAGACGTTCATCAGACCTCAATCCGTCAGGAGAAGCTATAAAAGAAGTAGCATATGATAAACTCATGATCAATCTTACAAACTATGAGCTTAAAGTTAACGGTGCTACTATTGATACACCACCTAAAGAGCTTGAACTCATTTTCCATCTTGCAAGTAACCCTAACCGTGTTTACACAAGAGATCAGCTTCTTGATGAAGTTTGGGGTTTTGAATATTATGGTGACTCAAGAACTGTTGACGTTCACGTAAAACGTCTCAGAGAAAAGCTGGAAGGTGTTTCAGACAAATGGGAGCTTAAAACCGTTTGGGGCGTAGGCTACAAATTCGAAACAAAATAAAAAACAATATGAAACTCAGAAAAAACAAAAAAAGTGCGTTTTTCTTTAAGTATTTTTTCATTTTTTCCGCTATTGTTTTAACAAGCTTTCTTGTTATAGGCCTTTCCCTTATGCTTTTTATAGCAAACTTTATGTCCTCGCAGACATTGAAGGAAACCCACAAAAATGCAGATGAATTAGCATCGGCTACAACGCAGCTACTCAGTTCAGAAACTGTAAAGAACAACAGCGAGGCAGCCATTCTGCTTATGTGCCAGAATGTTGATATGCTGGCAAATACAACGGCTAGTGATGTTTATATCTGCAATATTAACGGGCATGTGGAAATTTGTCCCGAAACAATAGATGACTTCTCGTTAGAAATACACAATTGCGAAAAGCACGAAAAGATACAAATTCCCTCTACTTTTATCAGCAGGGTTAAAAACGGTACATTTTCAGAATTCACCACCTTAGGCACATCATATGACGCATACCACTCGGTTTCAATGGCGCCATTTTATTTCAACAATAGTTTTTATGGCTTTTGTGTTGTTGCTGCCCCCGTAACCGGTGAGTTTTTAAATGGTATACATCAGGTTTTCACTTTATTCCTTGTTTCCGCCGCTATTGCGCTTGTACTGGTTACAATAGCTGTTTATGTTATGACAGGTAAAATAGCAAAACCTATTGAAAACCTTGAAACTGCCACTACTCTTTATTCATCGGGAGACTTTTCTTACAGAGTTCCCGAAATAAATTCGAACGATGAATTGGCTCATCTTATAACTAAATTCAATTCCATGGCAACCGCCCTTTCCCAACTTGAAAACTCAAGGCGAAGCTTTGTTGCCAATGTATCACATGAATTTAAAACACCGATGACTACTATTGGTGGATTTATAAACGGTATTCTTGACGGAACTATTCCACCTGAAAAGCAAGATTATTATCTTAATATCGTATCATCTGAAATAAGCCGTCTTTCAAAAATGGTTAATATGATGCTCAACATCTCCAAAATTGAAACAGGTAATATTCAGATGAACATGGAATCAGTTGATTTATCACCGAAAATTGTTTCAACATTCCTTGGTTTTGAACAGCTTGTTTCAAAAAAGAATATCGAAATCGTAGGCATGGAAGACCTAAAGCCTGCTATAGTCCATGGCGACAGTGCTATGCTTGACCAGGTGATATATAACCTTGCAGACAATGCTGTAAAATTCACTAATAATGGTGGAAAAATCATTGTAAACACTGCAAGCGACAAAAAGTATGTATATCTTGCTGTTACAAACACAGGTAAGGGAATTCCTGAAAAAGACCTTGAAAAAGTGTTTGACAGATTCTATAAGGTAGACGAATCCCGAAGCACTGATACAAAAAGCACAGGACTTGGCCTTTACCTTATAAGAAGTATATTGAGCCTTCATAATGGCACAATTACAGTTGAAAGCGAACCCGATTCTTTCACAAGATTTACGGTTAAGCTACCTAAATAAATTAATCATAGTCTTTTGCTACGGCAAAAGAAACGGAGGACTAATATATGGACGATATTTTCAATCCAACACCAGCTACAGAGCCTGAAAACCAGATTGCAGGTTCAGAAGAAAAGAAAACTGAGCCAACTGTTAATGAACAGGCATATCAACCTGCTACTCATCCACAGCAGACCAATACACCATATGGTGCACCTACTTACAACCAACCTCAAAGCACTGGCTACGCAGCACCGTATAACACTAATCCTTACGGCGCACCATCTTATCAGCCAACGAACCCCACACCCCCGCAAAATACTATGCCACCTTTTGTTAATCCCGGTATTTCCGTAACAAAGGCGCAGAAAAGCAAAAAGAATTGGGGCAAAATTCTTTTCATTGCACTTATTTGCATCTGCATTGTTTGTTCATCTGTTGCAATAGGCTTATCAACAGGAAAAGATAATAATAAACCTCAGAACCCATCAACAATACTTGATGGAGAGAAACCAAAAGCAGAAGGTGCAAAGCCAAATACTGAAGATTCTCCTATATCATATTCCAAATACTCAGGTAAGGGCCCTATGTCTGCCGAGCAAATTTACGAGGCAGTAAAGGACACAAACGTTGGTGTTCTTGTTTATTCACAGAACCAGATGGTTGGTGAAGGCTCAGGTATAATAGTTGGCGAAGATAAAAGCGGAAAATATACTTATATTCTTACCGCCGCACATGTAATTGATGATAAAAACGTTGATGTTCAGATTCAATTCAGCGACGAAACAGAAAAAGAGGCAGTAATTATTGGTGTTGACGCAAAAACAGATATCGGCGTTGTAATGGTTGAAAAATCAGGACTTAAAGCTGCAACCTTCGGTAATTCTGATAAGCTCTCCGTTGGTCAGAAAGTTTTCGCAATCGGCAATCCAGGCGGAACAGAGTTTTTCGGTTCATTTACAAGCGGTATGATTAGCGCTATTGACCGCCCTGTACCATCCGCCAACAGCTCATATGACCTTCCTTGTATCCAACACAATGCCGCTATTAACCCAGGCAACTCAGGAGGCGCTCTTGTTAACGAATATGGTCAGGTAATAGGACTTAACTCTTCTAAAATCTCAAGCACAGAATATGAAGGAATGGGCTTTGCTGTTCCTGCCGCTACAGTTCTTGAGGTTTACAATGAGTTGATTGTTAACGGCTATGTGTCAAACAGACCTATTCTTGGCATCTCATACTTCCCTGTTTCAAGCGATTATTCCTATGCAACAGTTGCATGGAGAAACAATCTCCCTTATGGTTCAATTGCTATTGCCGCAATAAGCGAAAGCAGTGATATAAATAACCACGGTATAAAAGTTGGTGATGTAATAACTGCTGTTAATGGCAAAAAAATGGATACAGTCGATGTTCTTCTTGAAGCAATTGAAAATGCAAATGTAGGCGATAAGTTAACTCTTACCGTTTACAGACTTAACAGCAACGGAACAGTTAATAAAACATTCACTGTTAAAGTAAAACTCATTGAAGACACCGGTACTAATGGTGCTGTTGTTGAGGAATCCACAGAAGAAGTAATTGATCCATTCAGCTATTTTGAAGGTTTCGGATATTAATCATCACAAATAAAAAATCAGTCAGTTTTTAACTGACTGATTTTTTTATTTTTCCCATCTATCTATTTTACCGCGTTGCATTGCGCCTACAATTTTTTCAGGCACGTCGCCATATTGTTTTGATAAATCCTGAAGGAGAAGTTTAACATCCTCCCTCTTGGTTTGCTCATTGGCAGGACATCCGCTTTTCACAATGGGCAACGAAAGTCTTTCTGCTGCAGCGGTAGCCTCTCTTTCTCTCACATATACAAGAGGACGTATCATTGTAATATCCTTTCTTGAAAGGTATGTTACAGGAGCAAAGCAGCCTACTCTGCTTTCAAGAAGAAGATTCATTACAAAGGTTTCTGCCGCATCATCAAGGTGATGTCCTAAAGCAATTTTATTGCAACCAAGCTCTTTTGCTGTATCATGAAGAATTCCTCTACGCATTCTCGCGCACAAAGCACATGGATTTTCTTCTTTTCGCACTTCGAATATGATTTCATATAAATCTGTAGGCTTTACAACATACTCGATACCAAGCTCGTTGCACATTTTCTGTATCGAAGAAAAATCCCCATCTTCTTTATTGAAGCGCATATCCACAGTAATAGCAACAATTTGAAATTCTTGAGGATAGAATCTTTTCAAATCGCACAGCGCTCGCAAAAGCAACAGCGAATCCTTGCCACCTGATACACCAACAGCAATTTTATCGCCTTGAGCTATCATTTTATAATCATCAACAGCAGCTCTTACCTGACTTAAAACTCTTCTCATATCAGTTATTCTTTTCCTTCAGTTGAATCAGTAGATTCTGCTATTTTTTTCTTTTCTTCTTTCTCAAAGGTTTCTTCATTCGGAACCTTACGCAAGGTATAAATAAACACGCCGATTGCAATAACAAGCAAAGCAGAAAGAATAATTATATACATGAGTTTTTTTCCATCTTCATTTTCTTTCTTGTTTTCTTCGCTCAACTCAATCATGGGATTGCCTAATTCATCAATCTCTGAAATATCTGTATATCTCTCGTCAAAGCCGAGGAGATTCATTGTTTCAGTTTCCTTTGCTGCAGATACTGAAACAGGAATTGATAAAATAATAATAAAGCTTAATACAAAAGAAAAAATTTTCATTTTCATAGCGCACCTACTTTTTAATATTTTCTATAGCACTTTTTAAGGATGCTAAGCATTCCCTAAGCACATCTCGTGGGCAAGCAACATTCAGCCTTGTATAACCCATACCATTTTCTCCGAACCATATTCCGGGGTCCTGGATAATACCGCATTCATTACGTAAAAACAAATCAAGCTCTTCATCATTAAGCCCAAGACCGTTCATATCAAGCCATACAAGATATGTACCTTCACAATTTAACATATTTATCTGAGGAATCTGAGCAACTGTTTCTTTGACAAGAGCTATATTTTCATCCACATATTTATTCATTTCATCAAGCCAATAATCGCATTTGGTATATGCTGCAATCGTTGCGGGACGTGAAACGCAATTTATACAGCTATATCCGTCTACGGAAAGTTGCTTTCTGAACTTTTCTCTTAGTACATTATCAGCAATTATAATGTTAGAAGTACCTAATCCTGCAAGGTTAAATGATTTACTTACTGCAGTACAAATTACAGTATTCTTATAAAATCTGCTATCCGCATTATTTATAACTGTGTGGCATTGATCTTTTCTTAAAATATCAAAATGAATCTCGTCAGAAAGAAGAACTACATTGTTTTCCAGGCAGATCTCCCCTACTCTTTGAAGTTCCTCCTTTGTCCAAACTCTGCCAACAGGATTATGAGGACTACAAAGAAGCATAAGCTTAACATCCTGCTGAGAAGCAATATACTCAAGCTCTTCAAAATTCATTTCATAAGAATTGTCTTTTCTGATAAGCGGATTATCTGCAACAATTCTACCATTATTTTCTATAGAATTCCTGAAAGGATAATATACAGGAGACTGAATGATAACCTTATCACCTTTATTTGTAAAGGCTCTTATTGCAGTATTTATTGCGAAAACAACACCGCCAGCACAAGTTATCCAATCATTCTCTATATAGAATTGATGACGTCGTGCCATAAATTCACGAACAGCGTCTCTATATACTTTATCGCTATCGGTGTAGCAGAAAAAGCCCGCTTCTGTAAATTCTTTAATTGCAGAACGCACCTCTTGAGGAGTTCTGAACTCCATATCTGCCACTGAAAGAGGATAAGCGCCTCTTTCTATTGCATCATCCGTTACAGCAGTATCCCATTTATATGAGCCGCTTCCACGGCGACTTACTATTTTATCAAACAAAGTTTTTACCTCTTTATTTATATATTAACAAAAAGAATTGACGACGCAAGGAGCATCTGTCCCGCGAAATAGGTAACAATATTAAACACCTTTAAAGGTCTGTTCTTTTTTTGGCCACCAAACATAAGCACACCAATTGTGCCATCGGAAAGCAGGAAGAAAAGAGAGCCAAAGAAAAGCACTAAAACCGCAGGCACACCATACGCACCACCGGAAAGAGCATAGTTTATCCCTAAAGACGTTGCCTTAATAAACATTGTACAAAGAATAGCCGTATAAATCCACACGCCTATCTTCAACAGCTTTATTGAAAACTCAAGCTTATAGCGTTTAAACACATAAACAGACACACCTAAAAGAATAACCAGAGTTGCAACCTCGATAATATTGAAATGGTTATAGCCATCAAAGCTATTAAGCGCCCTTACATATGTAATAATATACACTATATGCCCTGCCAGAAATGATACAAAACCAATTCCGAAAAAACTGTTTCTTTCTGAATGAAGGAAGTAATCTCCAATCCACCCAAAAACAAGACCCAGCATCATTGTCCGAGCAAAATCAGAGGTGTTACCTGAAATTTTAACAGAAAGTACACCAACCAATACAAAAAGTGTGGCACAAACCATTTTTGCTATTAATGATTTTATTGACCTGTTAGGCCAGATAAGTTTCAAAAAAAGCGGAGTTGAAAAACATTGTATTACAAAGCACACTCCAAAAAGAATCCATAAAGTCATAGTTATCCTCTGAATTAATATTTAAAGTCCTTTACAATAACAGTACCAATAAGCTCCTGACGTTCGAGACCAATTTTGCCCAGACCTACAACATCGCCTGAGCCCTTGATACTTACTCTTGCAATCTGCTCAAGGTATGTAATCTCCATAGTATCTGGATTAAATTCTACAACAACAGAGCAATCATGATACCTTAAGGAATATTTAATATCTCTTGCAAAAACAGTAACAATAGGATGATACACTGTACCATCTATTTTCGCCTTAGACATTGGTGAAAATACTGCACCTGTGTAGCTTGGAGCTACAGCTTCATTTTCTCCTATAGGTTCAGGATTATTTTCAGGAACAAGCACAAAACTCATTCGCACGTTTCCGTTGGGAAGCATTTTATATGTATAGCTTTCGATACTTTCGGGGTCTGTAAGATATGAGCCTTTTTCTCTGTCAAACACAGGGAATCGCGCCATATCTGCATCGCCTTTTTCATGAATATATGGGTTAGCTTCTGCCTCTTCCTTTGGAACAAAAACGCCCATACTCTGAACGAAATTAAGCATTTTGGCAACTGCTTCATCGCCTGCTTTATCGCCACCTTCTGAGAAAACCCTGTTTTCTTCTCCATCGGGAAGTTCCTGATACTCTATTTTTGTAAAGCCTGGGGCTCTCTTTTTAGCATTGTTCATAACATCAGCATATATTTTAACAATATCTGCCTTTGATTTATTTGTATCCTTTAATGTGTTTATCTGCTCAACAGGACCACTTGGGTTGCCGTTGTGTTGATTATTCACATTGTTATTAACCTGATTATTAACACCAGGATTTGTGTTTACATTTACATTCTCTTGCGCTGAATTATTCTGCGAATTATCAGGCGTTATATTCTGAATATATCCATTATCGTAAACAATATTTGAATCTGTAGGCGCTGTATTATTAACAGTTCCTATAAGTGTACCTTTTTTACTTTCCTCAGCTACAACACCAAGCACAACAACAGTAATATAAGTACTTACTGCAAGAAGAACAGAAAGGGCTACACAACCGACTACATAGCCTTTCTTTATATTTTTCTTGTTTTTATTTAAGTTTTTATTTTTTCTCATTTCAAATACCTTTCAACTGAATACACAGTACATAAATATACATAATAATTATACAGAAAACAAAAGCATTAGTCAACAAGAACACGGATATAATAGCATAATCTTCAAAAGGCAAAAACAAAAAACCGACTCGCAAAAGCAAGTCGGTTTGTGTTTATTATGTAGTTAATTAATAAACGAAATCGTAGTAGTGTGAGTTGAATGCAAGAGCACCTGATGCATGGAGATCACCAACAGCAACAGCTGAAACGTCAGCTTCCATATCTGCAACACTGTAGTGAGTGATGTCAATAAACTGACCCTGTGCATTCATCTTAGCTGTGATTGTGTATGCCTTGTATGTGATTGTACCATCAACCTTGCTAACAATCTTAGAAACAGTTTCGTCAGTAGCAACTGTATTGATAACGTCCTTCATATCAAGGAAGTCTCTTGAAACCTTCATAAGACCATCTGCATCATTGTAAGATGGGTTAACCTGATCCTTCAATACGATAGTAACAACATAGTTGTCGCCTTCCTTAACAGCTGTAGCTTTTTCAACATAGCTTGCTGAAATATCGCTGATTGGCATACGATTCTTAGCATCGTCTGAACCCTTTTCGTTAACCTTTTCTTCAGCAGCTGACTCTTCTGTCATGAAGCTCTTGATAAGGCTTGTAAGAGTACCTGAAAGGAAACCGAACTTGCTGAGCTGAAGGTCGCCTTCAACTGCCTGCCAAGCTTTGTTCTTGTAGCCTGCAACTGCATTCTCGTGGATATCCTTAGCAGCCTTTGTGTATGCTGCAAGAGGATCTGCAATGATAGGATCATTTGCATTGTCAGCTGGCTTGTCAGTCTGAGTGTTGTTATTTGTTGTGTTGTTCTGAGTGTTTGTCTGAGTGTTGTTTGTCTGAGTGTTTGTCTGAGTGTTTGTCTGAGTGTTTGTTTGAGTGTTGTTTGAGTTCACCTGATTGCTTGGCTGATTAGATGTCTGACCACCCTGGTTGCCATCTACAGGAGCTTCTGTAGCTACGCCATCACGAACGAGCAAAACAACAGATGCAATTGAAACTGCGTTGCTTGTAACGATTGTAAGGAAAAGAGCTATAGAGAGAATTATAGCAATTACCTTCATATCAGAGTTTTTCATTGGTAAAATACCCCTTTCACTACGCGCCCTTTTAGGGCATCATAATTTATCTTTTTAGATAATCATAGATTACCCCAAAAGGCGAAAAATGTCAAGTTATATTTTTCTCAAATAGACACACCAAATGCATTTTCGTCAAAAAGCCGAAAAATCAATCCATTTTTTGTGTATTCCATATATTCTCAGCATATTCGTTAATTGCGCGGTCTGCAGCAAAGCGACCTGAAAGAGCGATGTTCATAAGAGACATTCTGTTCCATTTCTTTTTATCGCGGAATGTTTCCTGAACCTTCTTCTGAGCACGCTGATAATCAGCAAAATCAGCAAGAACCATAAATGGGTCGTGGTGAATAATTGTGCTTGAAATATCGGTAAAGTCTTTTCCGTTTATTCCACCGCGAGAGATGAAATCAAGCACCTTACGAAGCTCAGAATTATTATTGTAATAGTTCAACGGATTGTAGCCTTCTTTACGAAGTGCGTTAACCTCTTCTGTATGCATACCGAAAAGGAACATATTATCGTCGCCTACAGATTCATGAATCTCAACATTAGCACCGTCAAGAGTACCGATTGTAAGAGCGCCGTTCATCATAAGCTTCATATTACCTGTACCACTTGCTTCCTTACCTGCAAGAGAAATCTGTTCAGAAACATCTGCTGCAGGCATAAGGCGTTCTGCGTTTGTTACATTGTAATCTTCCACATAAACGACTTTGAGTCTGTCTTTCATATCAGGGTCATTGTTTATCATATCTGAAAGCTCAAGAATCATACTGATAATGCGCTGCGCAACATAGTAACCCGGAGCAGCCTTTGCACCGAATATATATGTTTTAGGAACATAATCTCCATCAGGGTTTTCTTTAATTGCAAGATATTCTGATATTATGTTGAATGCGTTAAGGTGCTGACGCTTATACTCGTGAAGACGCTTAACCTGAACATCAAATATAGAATCTGTATTGAGCTTGATTCCTGTTTGCTTGAATATACGCTTTGCAAAATCTTCCTTGTTAGCCTTTTTGATTTCTGCAATTTTTTCAAGAACCTCGTCGTTATCCTTGAAAGCAGTGTGTCTTGAAAGATTTTCTGCATCGTAAACGAACTTGTCATCACCAAGAAGTTCTGTAATATATTCTGTAAGTCTTGGGTTTGCCTGACAGAGCCAACGTCTGTGAGCAATACCGTTTGTAATGTTTGTGAATTTATCAGGAGTAAGTCTGTAGAAATCGTTAAAGAGAGTATCTTTAAGAATCTGGCTATGAAGAGCTGAAACACCGTTTACACTGTGGCAAGCTGCAACGCAAAGGTTTGCCATACGTACTGCACCATTTGAAATGATAGCAGTTCTTTCAACATAGCCTGCATCGTGTGTGCTTTCCCATACATATCCGCGGAAGCGGTTGTCGATTTCTTTTATAATATCGTATATACGTGGAATAAGGCGCTTAACTAAATCTTCGCTCCAGCATTCAAGAGCCTCGCTCATAACAGTATGGTTTGTATATGCCATTGTATTTGTAACAAGGCGCCAAGCGTCGTCCCAACCGTAACCACACTCATCAAGAAGGATTCGCATAAGCTCAGGAATTGCCATTGTAGGATGAGTATCGTTAATATGAACTGCCACCTTTTCAGGAAGTGTTTCAATTGAACCATATTCACGAAGATGATGGCGTACAATATCCTGAATTGAAGCAGAAACAAGGAAATACTGCTGACGAAGACGGAGAGATTTTCCTTCAGGATGGTTATCCATTGGATAAAGTACCTTTGAAATAACCTCAGCCATTGCCTGACGCTCCATTGAACGCATAAAGTCGCCCTGATTAAAAGACTTCATATCGAACTCAGGTGCTTTTGCGCTCCAAAGACGAAGAACACTTATACCCTTTCCATCTTTACCTGCAACAAACATATCGTATGGCACAGCCTGAATCACGTTGCCATCTTTAACCTCAACATGATGGTAGTGGTTATCCCAATACTCCTCTACTCTACCCTCAAAGCAAACATTTACAGAACTGCTTTCTCTTGGTACGAGCCAAACCTCGCCACCAGGAAGCCAGTTATCAGGGAGCTCAGTCTGTCTGCCTTCAATAAGCTTCTGACGGAAAATACCATATTCGTAAAGAATTGAGTAACCTCTTGCAGGATATCCCTGAGTTGCAAGGCCATCAAGATAGCAAGCAGCAAGTCTACCTAAGCCACCGTTACCAAGACCTGCATCAGGCTCGCAATCGTAGAGTGTATCAAGTTTAATACCATAATCCTTAAGAACACTCTCAAATGTATTTGTAAGATTAAGGTTAAAAAGGGTGTTTTTAAGAGAACGACCCATAAGGAATTCCATTGAAAGATAGCATACGCGCTTTTTACCTTCTTTATCTGCCTTCTGGGTAAGCTCTGCCCTACCCTGAGCCATCATATCGCGCACTATCATTGTAACAGCTTTATAAAACTGCTCATATGTTGCATTCTCGGTTGAGATACCGAAAAAGTGAAGAAGTTTATTCTCAAGCATTTCTTTTGCTTGCTTCTTTGTAAGCTTGTAATTCATACAAATCCTCCAAAAAGTTTTATAAAAACAGGGTTTTTCACCCACCTGTTTATACATTTTACACTAAAATCACGTTAAAATCAACTGTAACAAAGAAAATTTTGATGTTATTTAAAATGAAAATAATGCATAGCGTTTGTGCACTATGCATTACGTCGATTATACATATTTCTGTGCGAGAAAAAAGCAAACCCAAAGTGCGACAACAAATGCACTCTCAGCAGGAATCGCAAGCTTTGTATATGGGCATTTCCACCCTTTATCAACAAAAAGGAAAATTGTTCTTGTTACTAAAACAGTTGTTGCAAAAAACATACCGCCTATAAGAGAATAGTATGCTGTACCTGTTGCAAAAGCAAGATACAAAAGGAAACCACCTAAAGCACCTGAAATACCACCATAATAAACGCGTATTTCTGTTTTACCGGCATTATCAACAGGTTTTACAGAAAAGCTCTCTGCGTTCTTCAACGGAGAAGAGATGAAAACAACTGCCATACCTATAAAATAAAGTGCAAGGCAAATTGTTGCAAATGTTGCAGGAGGATTTACTGCCCATATTTCTTTAATTATATCCATAAATATACACCACCTTAAAAATAATAGTAGCATATTTCATTAACAATTACAATGTAGATATGCTCATTTATGAATATAAAATAAAGAAAAGTTTAAAAATAATAACAAAAAGCAAAAAAACTGTTGACTTTTTAAAAATGATATGATAATATATCAAGGCTATCAAATGCAGAGATACCGAAGTGGT
This sequence comes from Acutalibacteraceae bacterium, assembly GCA_045614765.1. GTDB lineage: Bacteria > Bacillota > Clostridia > Oscillospirales > Acutalibacteraceae > DTU089. The sequence continues at coordinate 19,661 of JAZLDN010000052.1, read as the reverse complement.
TATAACGGAACGGTCTTGAAAACCGTCGTACGGCAACGTACCGTGGGTTCGAATCCCACTCTCTGCGCCACAAACAAAATGCTGCAGTTCATCTGCAGCATTTTGGGAATTTAATAACATTAATTTGTTACCAATGCAGAAGTACTCAAGTTGGTGACGAGGCGCCCCTGCTAAGGGCGTAGGTCGGGAAACCGGCGCGAGAGTTCGAGTCTCTCCTTCTGCGCCAAATAAAAAGGATACCATCAGGTATCCTTTTTATTTTTTGTTCTCAACAAGTTGATGAAGAGACTCGGATATAATAGAATTCTATTCTGTTATATTAACAACACTTCACTAACGAGTAAAAATATTACACCAGGAACAGAAAATATTGAAGAAAAACCTAATGTGTACCAATTAACACCAACAGTAAGCGGAATAAAATACGATAATGCGTTCACAGCGCATAGCGCCCCTATCCCACCTATTATACTAGTGAATACAGATTTAAAGAAGCTGCCACTTCCCTTAAACACGCAAAGCATTATAAAAAGCAAAACTGCACCAATTCCATAAACCACAAAAACACATCCTTTAGTTTTTATTTATAAACTATTCTAACTTTATTAAAAATTATGTTTTAGAATAAAATTATATTACTGAATATATAATAAATAAGAACTACAAAACGAGGTGTTTTATGAAAAAGCATTGTTTTACTTTTGAGCAATACTGCAATATTATTGGCAGAAACATTATTTTAGAAGAAACTACTTTTCACAACGGGTGCAAAAAAATGCGTTGTCTTAACGCCCACAAATGCGAATTAATGAATGGTGGTTGCCTGAATCCTTTTATTAAAAAACGAATTGAAAACTGTGTTGAAAACGCAAGCAGAGAATAGTATAATATCACTATACTATTTCTGAAGGCGGTGATTTTCTGAGCGGAGTTTATATTCATATACCATTTTGTAAATCAAAATGCCCTTACTGCGATTTTCATTCTCATAGATGCAATTTCTCTGTTCAGGAAAGCTATGTTGACGCCATCATTGACGAAACAACATCATTACGCCGCACAAAGCATCTGCTCCCTGGCTTAAATTTCACCGCAGACACTCTTTACCTTGGTGGTGGTACACCATCGGTTTTAATGCCCCAACAATTAGAAAAAATCATACTCACCGCAAAAGAAAAATTCAATATTCCAGAAGATGGTGAAATCACAGTTGAATGCAACCCATCATCAGATATAGAATCACTTATACCTGTATTTAAAAGCTGCGGTGTTAACAGAATTTCTCTTGGTATGCAATCTGCAGTAGACGCTGAACGAAAGCTTTTAGGAAGAATTTCTGATAGAAAAAGAGTAAAAGCAGTTATTGATTTATTAAAGGCTAACGACATTGAAAATGTTTCTCTTGATATTATGTTAGGTGTTCCGAATCAGACAAAAGAAAGTCTTTCAGAAACGCTTGATTTTATTAAGGAATGTAACGTAAAACACATTAGCGCATATATTCTTAAAATTGAAGAAGGTACATTTTTTGACACTCACAAAGAGCGCTTTTCTTTCCCTTCCGACGACGAGGCCTGCGATTTATATGAACAATGTTCTGCTTACCTAGAAAGCATTGGATTTTCCCACTACGAAATATCAAATTTCGCCATCCCAGGATATGAAAGCAAGCACAACACAAAATACTGGACGCTTGAAGACTATCTGGGCATTGGTGCCGCTGCTCACTCATTTGTTAATGGTAAACGTTTTTATTTTGAAAGTGATACTCAAAGTTTTATTGATGGCAATAAAGCAATTTTCGACTGCGATGGCCACACCGCAGAGGAATACATAATGCTTCGACTGAGATTGAAAGAAGGATTAAATCTTTCTTCACTTACCAATATTTACGGAGAAAAATACGGACAGAAAATAATTAAAAAAGCCCATTTTCTTGCAGAAAAAGGACTTGCAGAATTTGATGGCAAAACGCTTTCACTAACGCGAAAAGGCTACTTGCTTTCAAATAGTATAATTTCAGAGTTGATTTAAAAATCCTCATTGGCAATGCCAATGAGGATTTCATTTTAGTCTGATGATGCTTTTTTAGCGTTTGCCTGATGTTCATCAAATGTGTTAGCGTAATAGATATCGCCTGTATCAACATTATGTCTGAAGTAAAGGTAGCTTGTCTCCTTAGGGAAGAGAGCTGCATAAATCGCATCTCCACCAGGGTTTGAGATAGGTCCTATAGGAAGACCCTGCCTACCTGGATCGCGGTATGTTCTATAATTAGAACGGTATTCAATTTCCTTCTGAGTATCTTCAACAGATGAAGTAAGTGTTGGCTTAATAGTCTTTTCAACGTACTCATATGTTGAGTCGCATTCAAGGTATGGGAAGTTTGCAGGTCTGTCAAGACGATTGTAAAGAATACCTGAGATAGTAGACATCTGACTACTGTTTGCAGCCTCACCCTGAATAACTGAAGCCATAATAATAACTTCGTCAATTGTAAGACCTCGTTCTTCTGCCTGTTTCTGGTACTCCTCTGTCCACCTGTTTTTAAAGTTGTTGAGGAATCTTCTTACAACGCTTGAAGCATTTTCACCTACATAAAATTCGTAGGTATCAGGATAAATATAACCTTCAAGCATATGGTAACGCTTGTCCGCATCAGGAATATTCTTTAAGAAATCATATTCCTCGGAGAAATCCACAGTCTGAAGAGTTGAAATAAAGCTTGATGCGGTACAAACCTCATTAGCCTCTAATTTTTCGGCTATCTGAGTAATTGTCCAGCCCTCAGGGAATGTAAGGGTAACAGTTTCTGCATTTTTATAGTCGGTCTTCATAGTGGAAATCATTTTTTCAACACCAAGGCTTGGTGTTAAAGTGTATATACCTGAAATATATTCACCGTCTTTATCAAAGAACTTAATAAAGAGCTTGCAGAAAAGCTTATTATGAATAAGGTCGTTATCATGGAGAATATCAACAACCTCACTATCTGTCATACCTTTTTCTACACGTACCTCAACAGATTTATCCTCAACATGAAGCGCAAGAACGTCGTTTATACAACCTATTCCATAAAGGCAAAGAATAGCGCTTACACCGATAATAATCGCCAGCATAATTCCTGCTGTTTTTATTTTTTCATTTTTCTTATTTTCTTTTACCTGAGCGCTTTCCTTCAATGCCGCGGAACGCTTATTTATTTTGCGTTTCGTTTCGCCGTTTATTGCAACACCTTGCTCGCGAGCAGCTCTATCCTTAATATTTCTTGGTGGATTAGCGAAATAAACTCCGCTTTTCTTGCCATTGTTTTCAGGCACAGAATTTGAGCTTATATCTTCATATTCCTTATTAAAGCGCTGAGCCATAGTGCTCTCCTTTATTGGTGGAGCAGAAGGTTTTTTAGGCTTTTCTTCTGCCGGCTTTGGAGTTTTTCTTTTTTCAGGTGCACCTTCTTTTTCAAACATGCTGAGAAGGTCATCATATCCGTTATTATCTCTTGCCATCTTAATTCTCCTTTCCGATGGTCAGAATCTCTTTATCTGTAACAACAAGGTCCACAGCCCTATCGTATTTACCATGAAACAATTCTTCCTGAAGATTAGCGCTATAGCAAATGCCTATAGCTGAACCGTTGTAGCGCGAAAGATATCTGTCATAGTAGCCTTTTCCGTATCCTAATCGGTAACCTTTTTTATCAAACATAAAGGCCGGAACGATGCAAACAGAACCTTCTGTTTTACCAACCATAATACTTTTTTGAGGGTCAGGCTCATCTACACTAAAGCTACCCGGCGAAAGTTCTGAAAGAGACTCAATATAGTAAAAGTTCATTTCAGATTTCTCTCCCTCACATCTGGGCACCGCAACACGCTTTCCCATTTGCAAAAGAGCGTTTATAAATTCACGGGTATCTACTTCAATATCTGTTGAAACATAGCAAAGCACAGTTTGCGCTTCTCTTACTGCCCACAGATTTAGAAGCTTATTTTTTATTTTCCTGTCAAGAGTTTGTTTACCCTCAGGACACATTGAGCGCCTCATTTCTCTTGCTTCGGCGCGCAATTTCTTTTTTATGGGACGTATATCTATTACTTTCTCCATTGAATACCTCTGAGTATTTCGAGAGACTTTTCTTCACCTTTAATTATAGAGCAGATTGCTGCGCCAAACTCCCAGGCAACGCCCGCACCCTTGGCGGTAACAACCATGCCGTCTATAATAACGCCTGATTCAACAAGATTGGCTCCAACAAGCTCATCCTCAAAGCCTGGAAAGCAAGTTGCGTTTTTGCCTTTTAAAAGACCTTTTCTTCCAAGAATGAATGGTGCGGCACAAATTGCGCCTATTATTTTGTTATTTTCGTTGCAGTAATCAATCGCTTTTTGAACAAGCTCACTGTTATTAAGGTTTTCTGCACCGGGCATTCCACCAGGAAGAATGATTCCTTCAAGGGAATCCTCAAGAACTGCATCTTCTATTCTTATATCTGAAGAAACCTTTATACCGTGAGCACCACAAACAACATCTGCACCAACGCCCACAAGTACAACCTCAACACCTGCACGCTTTAGAAAATCAACCGGTGCAAGTGCCTCTATTTCTTCAAATCCGTTTGCAAGAAATACGTATATCATAAATTATCCTCCATAGGAAATGCCAAAAAAGCCATTTTCAAAAAGCGGTGAACCATCAAGACTTTTAATCATACCATATGGCTTACCACATGTAGCAGTTTGTTCTCTTAAAAGTATCTCGTCTGCTTCAGTGGCAGAAAACACAGCATCTAAAAGAGCTTCCTTTTCTCCACAAAGCTCATGTACGATTACTTTTTCATTTTCTTTTTCATACAAAACATACCCCTCATTAAGAGATATGCAATTCATATCAGAGCCAACAGGCACATAGAAGCTATTGAATCCACTTTCATTTAAAATAGCCTGCGGCACATTAATATATTTTTCTCTCAGTCCCTTATATTCCTCATAAGAAAGGTTTCGGCTTGAAAAACTATTTATCAAGCTATCGGGCTTTTTCACAAGAGTTTCTTTGTTAGTAAAACCTACACTGAAGCCAATGCTTTCATAAAGTGAAAATAAACTTTCTTCTGCAGGGACAAGAAAAAGATACGAAACTAATCGTTTACGCGCTTCACTTTCCAAAAAAGAGAAAACCTTTTTCATAAGAGAATTGCCTCTGTGCTCTTCCTTTGTACACACGGCATACACATAATATGCTTTACACTCTGCTTTTTCTGAAAGTATGTTTGACTCTACAACATACATAACGCTTACAGGCTCATCACCATAAAAAGCACAGAAAATATTTTCTTTTTTTGAAGTTTCATCAAAAAAGTTGTTTATAACTTTCTCGGAATCCCCGAAAACATCTTCCCATAATTTTTTCAACGCAGGAAAATGTCTCTCTTCAGGATACCCTATACTATATGACTTTTGCATAATATTTTTTAACAAGAAATTCAGGTTGATATGAAGTTTTTGCTTTACGCAAGCCCTCAACACCTGCATCATCTTCACGATTTATATATTCATAATCTTTTTGAAGCATCTGAGCAAAAAGTTTATTTATAACGGCATATGCTGTTGGGAAATCTTTATCTGCTTTTTCAAAATGAGTACAAAAGGTTTTACCATCAACCATTGGCTCACCCATACAAAAAGCTACTACCCTTCCTTCAATTTTCATAGCTGCGCCTACAAAGTCTAACTTTTCATAGTTTTTGAAAGCGCAATCTATAACCTGACGCTCTGCTTCAAGGCGCTGAGTGCTTTCATTATCCATAAACCATTTATGGGAAAAGGCTACGCAGTCTTTTATATTATCTGCTCCGATTTTCTCAAAAGTATAGCTATGCTTTCTGTTAAAAGAATTAACGTGATTTTTCTTTGAATGAAGCTTTCTACCTGAAAGGTTTGCTAATTTTTCTGAAAAATAAACATAATCAAAGTAATCTCTTTGTTCTTTTACAACAAGCTTATCTTTAAAGAAGCTTTTCAGGAAAGGAAGCTGTTCTTCTGCAACGCAGAAAAAACTAAGGTCGGCCGAGCGCTCCTCTGCATCATCTGAAATTTCCTGAAGCGCATCTTCTATGTGGCCACTTCCCCAAGGAAAAGCGTATGAGGTTACGCCATTAAAGGTTGAACGCAAAAACAAAAAGTCGTTTTTTTCTGCAATTTCTGTATGCTCTGCCGCACCCCAGGAGTACAGGTTACCGAAAGTAAAATCGCACATAACACGGCAACAAGAAGGCACATATTTCTCAATGAGAGCTTTATCTTCAATTTTCAGATGTCTTAAATCAAGCATAATTATTTATTCAATGTTTCAAGCACAAGGGCATACACTTTATTATTTATTTCTTCTATCGAAAGAGGCTCTCCATCCTGAGCACATTTTATAACGCTCCAACCGTATTTTTCCGCAGCATAAAGAGCAGCTTCACGGCAAGCATTGAGGAAATCAACATTTGCCTCGTGAACATCTTTTTTAGATTCATCGCCGTTATAGCGTGCGGTCATAAGTCTTTGAGAAACCTCAACAGGCATATCAAGGAAAATAACTTTATCAGGAGCAGGAATTCCGATTTTGTTATATTCAAAATCAAAAAGCCAGTCGAGATAAGGGTCCCACTCTGCTTTAGAAAGCTTTGTCATCTGATAAAGAGCGTTGGCAGGAGTATAGCGGTCTGCAAAAATAAGCTTACCTGATTTATAATCAGCGCCCCATTTTTCAGTAAATGATGCAAAACGGTCTGCAGCATAAAGCACAGAAGCGGCATATGCGTTTACATCCCCTGCATTTTTACCGAAATCACCTGCTAAATATTTACGGACAAGAATACTGGAATCGCTTTCATAGTCAGGCAATTTAATCTGCTTAAAATCAATTCCATCTTCTGCAAGTCTTTTGCAAATAAGCTCTGTCTGGGTAGTTTTACCACTACCGTCAAGACCTTCTAAATCAACAAAGATACCCATACGAAAATTATTATCCTTTCGATATGACATAATTATACTTATACTCTTAAATAATACTATAAAACATCTTCTCTGTCAAACAATCTGGCAAAAATATACATTTTTTTAATATTTTCTTTATAAAATAAATCTTTACTTTTTCGTAAAACAGTGTAAAATATTTTTAAATAAGTTTTTGGAGAATTTAAAATGAACGAGATTTTTAATCAGGCGTATTTATGCGCTTCTGAAATAATAAGCACCGCAAGACTTACCGAAGGCGATATTTTAGTTGTAGGTTGCTCAACAAGCGAAGTTTTAGGCAGCAAAATAGGCACAGATTCAAGCCCTGAAACTGCAAACGCTCTTTTTGACGGCATAAAAAAAGCCACCGATGAAAAAGGCATATTCATCGCTGCACAATGCTGCGAGCATCTCAACAGAGCTATTATCGTTGAAAAAGATGCAGTAAAAGGTATTGAAATTTGCAATGTGGTTCCTCAACCCAAAGCAGGCGGCTCTTTTGCAACGGCGGCATACAAAGCTTTTAAGAACCCTGTTGCAGTTGAAGAAATAAAAGCAGATGCAGGTATTGATATAGGCTTCACTATGATTGGCATGCACCTGAAAAAGGTTGCAGTTCCTGTACGACTTCAGAACAATAAAATTGGCGAAGCAACAGTTTTGGGAGCAAGGGTACGCCCTAAATTCATAGGTGGCGAAAGAGCGGTTTACAACGAAGAATTATTATAATTAAAACCATAAAATAATAAAAAGGGAGCAGACTGTTGGAAGTCTGCTCCTTTTTCTTATACTATTTTTCAAAATATATAGCACCACTTTGCGCGAAAATCAAAGGCGGTAAATCCATACCCTTTTGTTCAGGAATTCTTGACGCTATAGCTATATCGTGGATTTTACTATATACAAAACCTGGTTCAAAAACAACATGAGCGCAAACGAACCCATCTTTTTCAACAGGAAGCGTAACGGAGTAATCCCCTGTTTTCTTCGCTGTATGTGTAAAACATTCACCCCTTGAATTAAAAACCTTCAAGGTATGCTTTCTGTGGAGTTTTTTTACATTGATTGTTACTGTAGTATTTTCACTGAGTTTTACCGTATCACCTAAAACTGCATCGCCACTTACTATATCAATAAAAGTAGTACCAACATCAAAGCAGATAGTTGTACGGCCCTTGAGAATTGCATCAAGTATATCTTCAGGCGAATTTGATTTCGCATACACATATGTAACAGGCCATGTTAAAAGATTGGTTATAACATAATCTTTATGGTAATCGCTACCGCCTACAACAGGAAGCTTATAGCCATTTCTCATCTGTTCATGCCACCATTCGGTACATTCCAGATTATCAAAATGGGTAGGTGCATTCCACACCTCCAGAACATCCACATCCGCAGCATTTTTTTCCCATCTCCATGGGCATTGCTTACAGTGCGGGTGGTTCATACAAATAACCGCTCCACGCTCTTTTGCCTTGTCTTTAACACGCAAAAAGTCTTCGTATGTTTCGCAGGTTTCATAATCTTCCTGGTCTATAACATCCTTAACGCCCCACATATTACAGTGGCCGCCATGTTTTGTAAGTTCTGCACCATAAATCAGGGTTATACCATCAACCTGAGGCAAATCCTTGCAATTAACATTGTGGTCTGTAATCATAAGAAAATCAAGTTTATTCTTTTTTGCGTTAGCAATAAGCTCTTCAAGCGTTAATCCGCCATCTGATGCGGTTGTATGGCAATGAGGAACGCCTACGTACCATTTATATTCTTGGTTACTCATAATGTTACTCCAGTTCATTAAAACTCTTCTCTGTTCATTACAACAAATGTCATTCTTTCCTGAATAGTTGGCCCACCATGACCTGTACCAACACCACCATGGTCTGAGGTAACAATTATAAGCCAATCTTCAGTATCATAAGTTTCTCTTGCCTCAATAGCTTTGATTACTTCGTAACCATAAGCATCCTCGGTATTGAAAGCATCTTTATAAACCGGATTATTGAAAGAGAATCCGAAATCATGACCTGCTGAATCTGTATCTTCGTAAATAATAAACACAAAATCTGCACAATCTTCGCTTTTGATTTCTTCCATAGCACCTGTATGGATGTCTTTTTTGTTCTTACGAAGTTCAAATTCAACATCAATGTTGTTTTCTTCGCAGTAAGCCTTTTCTGCATTGTATGTAGCACCATCTCGGGAGAAATGACCTTTCCACTTTGTTATGAAAGAAGAGCTACCAATTATACCATCCTCAACAAGGCTCGTCATAAGTGTTTTAGGCTCAACCTCTTTTGTTATGCCGTTACCTGTAATGCCGTGAATATCTGCCCATTCACCTGTAACCATTGAGCACCAGCCTGGAGCAGTTGATGTATCCTGAGTATTCACTTCAGGATAATTCACACCACCACAATAAGTAAGGTTTATTGATGCACCGTTTTTAAGAAGATGGTTTATTGCACCCTCATCCTTCTTTTCTGCAAGGATATCTGCACGGCAACCATCGTAACCGATAATAACAGCTTTTTTCACTGTTTTACCTTCAGGTAATTCTGATTCAAAATGGTCTTTGACAACACCATAAACATCTGTTGTTGGGTATGCTGTTTCAATAGTGTTTTCATATTTAACAGCATCAACGTTCTTTCTGTACAATTCTTCAGTATCAGCTTTATCTTTGTGATATCTTGTAAAATACAGAGCAAGAGCACCTGCAATAATACCAAGAACAACTACTACAGAAACAATAGAAAGTATAATTTTTTTCTTGTTTTTCATTTTTACTTCTCCTCTATAGCGAGATTTTCTTCGTGGCGTTTTGCTCTTATAACTTCAAGCTCACGATACATTTGCTCCTTCTTCTCACCCTCAACGTCATAGAACAATTTAAGGATGATAGCCTTAAGGACATTGGCTGTAGTGTAGCCGAAGAGAAGGAATGCGAGAATTTTAAGACATGTATCAAGATAGTCAGGCTGAGCCTGCATTGTAGCAACAAGGTCGCCTTCTGCAGAGGACATATATCCTGCCCAAGCAATCATAAACGGAATTGCAAGTTCTTTAAGGTAGTTACAACCAGAGTTAATCCAACCGGGAACAATACCCTGAATAGCTTCCATTCTTTCGCCACACTGCCACTCAAGATAGTCAAGGAATTCTACATTGAAATGAGAGTTTGAAAGCTCCTGAATACCGATACCAATACCAAAAACAAAGTAGAACACATAGAAGAAAATACTGTTCCAACCGGTGAAGAACATTATGTCAAACTGAGCTTCAACAAAACAAATACCGAAAAGGACACCTGCTGATATAAGTGAATATGGTCCACAGAGTTTGAGAAGTTTTGTAGGCTCATATTTCTTTGAAAGCTTTGTGGCAATAACATTACCAACAACTGTACCAACGGCTGTAGGAAGAGTAAGAAGAAGGTTCTTTGAAGAGCCAACTGTTATTGCAGCAAGATAAGTTGACATTCTTCCAAGCCATGCAAATGCATTAACCCACTGCATTGCGTGGTAAGCTCTGTAGTTTTTGTATTTGAAAAGAGAGAACAATGCCTTAGAAATTTTAACCTTTTCTTTCTTTGGAAGCTCGATTCTTTCCTTACAGAAAAGAGCGCACATAAGATTACCGAAAGCTGTTACGCCGGCAGCAACAAGAGCCAAAGTCATATACATTGCATTCTTGTCGTCACTGAAAAGTCCATAAACGAAGGTTGCAATATAGGCTCCGCCGTAACCGATATAGTATGCCAACTGCCATATTGTTGCAACGTTCTTCTTTTCCTTATGGTTTGGAGAGATAACCTGAACAATATTCTGTCCGAAGTTATTAAATGTGTTAAACACGGTCTGACAGCATGCTATTCCGTAACGGAACAAGGTCATCTGTTCAACTGTCCATCCCTTCGGAACGTAGAAAAATAAAGCTGTAAGTACAAATATAGGCACAAGACAAATTATGTACCAATGACGATATCTGCCCCAACGGGTTTTCCACTTTTGAACAATGATACCTGAAATAGCACCGATAGCAATACCCAAAACAGTTGTAAGGGTTGACTGCACAGCAAGAATTGACGCAATTTCATCTGAGCTTACACCAACAGGACCAAAGTAAAGCTCATGCAAAAACGCTGCAGCAAGTGTACCTGTAAGAGTAGTACCAAACATACCACCGATTCTTGCAAGCATTATACATACATATTCAAATTTTGTAATGTACTTGCCCTCGTTAGTCATTAGCGTATCTTGGGCTGACCCAGTTAAGGGCTTTGTTTTCTTCTTGAACATCATATCATCTCCGATATTAGCAATTTAGTAGATTTTAACATTATTTTTCAATGTTTTCAAGTATTTTGGTGCACTAATACAATCAAGTGTTAGTTTTTTATGTTCAAAAATTCTCTGTGTGTAATTTTATTGTACAAACGAAAAAAGAAGCAGACCGAAGCCTGCTCCTTGTATTTTTATAAAGCTGTGTTTTCAAACAAAAGGAAAAAACATTCCGCTTATTTCTTTTCACCCTTCTTTTCATAACCGAAGGTTGAAGCGAAAAGGTCGATTTTGAATGCTTTGATTACTGAGCTGAAAAGTCTTGAACCCTGAACAGGCATAAGGCGGTTGAATCTGCCCATTGCATTACCATCAAAGCCTACAACGATATATGATTTTTTACCGAGTATACCTTTGAGGATTTTATTAACTGCCTTGTCGCAAGGAGTTGAAACCATATTTATAAGATCCATTCCGTTTGTTTCACCCTGGTTTCTGAAAATATCAGTTTTTGTGAAGCCTGGGCAAACAAGACCTATGTAAGCTTCGCCTCTGAGCTCTTCTCGCATAGCCTCGGTTAAGCCTTTAACCGCTGCCTTACTTGCAGAATACATTGATGTTCCGCCGAGAGCCATAAGCGCTGCAGATGATGCAACGTTTATAATTGCAGGAGTTTCGCTCTTCATAAGAAGAGGAAGCATAATTTTTGAAGAATAAGCTGCTGAGTAGAAGTCAATATTGATTGATTCATCAATTTCTTCTTTTGTGTAGTTCATAAGTCTGTCAAAACGAGGAAGAACACCAGCATTATTAATAAGAACATCAGGATTGATATTGTTTTCTACAAGCCAATCGTGGAAATTCTGCCAGTTATCATAGCTTGAAACGTCAAAAAGCTTATAAGAAAATAATTTTGCATAATCGCCAAGCTCCTCAATGAAATTGAGCATTTTCTTTTCGCTTCTTGCAACACCAATTACCTTACAATTATGCTCTTTCATAAGTCTTTCTGCAAGCATTTTGCCGATACCGCTTGATGCACCTGTAATAATTACTGTTTTGTTATCAATCCACTTTGCCATTAAACACACCTCAAAATAAACATTGTATAAGAAAAATATACCACAAAGGTTTGCTGTTTTCAACAGTTTATACCTCTTTTTTAAATTTAAGATTTTAATAGCAGAACTTTAACCCACAAAACCCCTTCCGCGGTGCCTTTTTATTGCTTTTCCTTGGTGGTAATGGTATAATTATTTATATAACAAAGCTTGTTTTGGGGATGAGAAAATGAAAAAGCGAATTATATTAGGCTTTTCGTTAGTATTGGTTGTTGTTATAGCCATAGGAATTTCAGTGCCTTTATTAAGACCTGATTATAGCGGAGTTAATTATAACCCTGCAGATATTGAGAACAAAACGGATAAAACAATTAAGTTCAATTCAGACGGAAAGCTAAAAATTTTACATGTTACTGACACACATTTAAAATCTAACCACAACTTTGACCCCACAATTTGGTTGATTGAGAGAGCTTGCGAGAAGGAAAAGCCTGATATTGTTATGCTGACAGGTGATATTGTCCTGAACTGCGAAAATTCAGAAGACACCAAGAAAATGATTAACGCATTAATGAATATTTTTGATTCAAGAAATATTCCCGTTGCAGTAACCTTTGGCAATCACGATTCAGAACAAGGTTCAATGACGCGAGAAGAATTAATGGCATACTACAACACATTCTCTTGCTCAGTTTCAGTAGATGATGGCAAAGAACTTTCAGGTTGCGGTACATATAACATTCCTGTACTTTCTTCCGATGGAGAAAAGGTGAAATTCAATCTATGGGTGTTCGACTCAGGTGATTATGATGAAGAAGGTAGATATAGCTGTGTTAAACCTGTCCAGATTGAATGGTATAAGCAAACCTCTGACAAACTCAAAACAGAAAATAACGGTAAAGTAGTAAATTCCCTTGTATTCCAGCATATAATCGTAGGCGAAATCTATGATGCTCTTCAAAAATCAGACGCCTGGAAATCTTATTCGTACAAGCATTTGTACAACAAAGAAGAATACTATATGTTTGACCCTGACCGCGTGAATTACGGTACAATAAGAGAAACTCCTTGCCCGGGATATGAGAATTACGGTCAGTTTGATGCAATGGTAGAAAAGGGCGACGTCCTTGCAATGTTCACAGGGCACGACCACACAAACGCTTTTGCTGTTGAGCATAAAGGAATTAACATTGTTAATTCTCTCAGTACACGTTATATAAGCCTTTTCCACTCCACACAATGCGGCTACCGCGTAATTGAAGTTGATGAAAACAATACATCAAGCTACGAAACACGAGTAGTACGTATATTTGATATATACGATTTTGATACCGTAAAAGAAGAGAGACAAAATGGCGATAAAGCCACATACATGATGGCATTTGAGTTCGCTATAAAAGGCAAAATCCAGAAATTTGCAACAGATGTTTATGGTAAATTTATAGAAGCTGTTACCGGGCGACAAGTAACATATGCAGATTAAAAATAAATCCACAAAAGACCGGATAGCGGAGTCTATCCGGTCTTTTGTATATCATAATGTAGTAACATTCCAAGGGTTAATAAAATTTCTTGTGTTTTTCCTGAAAACTTGCTACAATTAAATCGTATAATTGTATTGTAATTCATCTTAGTTAATAAAAAGGATGTTTTTATGAAAGAAATAACGAAAATCTTATCCGTTATAATCGCATTATTGATTATTACAACAATGCTACCAACGACGGTTATTCAGGCAAGTGCGGCGATTTGGGAGGAAACAACAGAAGCCTCACAACCAATACTTACAGATAACGAGTTTTATAAGGCTGTTGAGATCGGTGAAACTGATAACTACTCCGTTTCAAATATTGGTGACATCAATGATGACGGAATTATTGATGTGAACGATTATCAGGCACTTGTGAACACAATCCTTGCAGATAACCACGAACAGATTGAAACTGCAAGCTATGATGATATTATCCGTTATGATTTAAATGGTGACGGTTACCTTGACGTTTTGGATGCTCACCTTATGAACCTTATAATTAATGGCTTTGCAACTGTTGATGTTTATACAGTCGGCGACTACAATTGCAACGGTAAAGCATTTGAGGAAGCAGATTTGATAGCAATTAAACATGCATTAGAAAACCCATCAAAGCTTTCAACTGCTGAAAAATATGCATCCGATATCAATGGTGATGGTAAGTTAAGTGAAGAGGATTTAACTGAACTTACTGCTATCTATGGTGAAATTTTATATACCGAATGTGAAGATGCTGCAAAGGTTTATTACAGTTGGGCAAACAACTACACAATCTGCACAGCAACTGCAATGTGTTCCCTTTGCAACCAGAAAATTGCAACGGAAATTGTTAACGCGACGAACGAAACACTTAAAGAAGCAACCTGTACAGAAGACGGCAAAGTGAAATACACCGCAACATTCGAAAACAACATTGCAGGAACAAAAACAATAGAAATTGTTACTAAAAAACCTCACGCGTTAGGTGTATATGAAGATAATGGCGACGGCACACATAGCAGAGATTGTGCAGATTGTAATTACACAGACACTCAAGGGCATAATTGGAGCGAATGGAAAGCTGAAATTCCAGCCACTGCTTTATCGGCAGGAAAAGAAAAAAGAAGCTGCTCTGTTTGTACAGGAAACGAAGAAAGATC
Source organism: Acutalibacteraceae bacterium (assembly GCA_045614765.1). Classification (GTDB taxonomy): domain Bacteria; phylum Bacillota; class Clostridia; order Oscillospirales; family Acutalibacteraceae; genus DTU089. Next base: position 4,640 of record JAZLDN010000052.1, on the reverse strand, counting down.
AATTGATAAACTTAATTTAGATGCCCGAATTGTTGCATATTATACAACAGTTAACGACAAAGTCATTAATCTTGTCAACGGTGAAGAAATGGAAAATGCTGTTGTAGATGACGACGGTTATTTCAAAGGTGGAAAGGTTAAGCTTCCTTCATCTTATGAAAAAGCAAGCGTTGAAGCCGTTATGGTCTACAATAGATTATCAACAGATTTACCTGTTGGAAATGGTTTGAGTTATTACGGCGGAACATTTTTGTTTCAGGAAGCTGTCAACCCTGCCAATTGGGGACTAATAAAAACTCCTTTCGGAGGAGGACAGATTGGTACTAATTTCACATTAAGACCTTCTTTGAATTATAACAAGAGAGTTATGAATGACGGCGAATCTTATTGGTGTCTGGCTTTCGATAAGAATCAATCTACTCATGCAATGCAAATTAATGATGATTATGTTGAAAAAGCACATTGGTCTAATTTCATTAATAGTACTTTCAATTTATCAACTGAACATCAATTCAAAGAATTTATAGTATATTCTGAAAAACTCACAAAAGAAGAGATGGCTGACCATTTTGCTGACACCAGAATTTCTCTGAATGCAGACACTGATACGATTGTTGGTCGTGTTAATAACGGTATTACAGGATTGGGAAGTGCCTTCGCATTTACTAAAGCCGGACAATATGGTATTCCTGAATGGTATAATACCAGTACCAAGGCAGGCAATTATTCTATTAACGATGGAAATGGAATGACATTAAATTACACTATTTCTGATTATGTTGAGCCGGACCTTGGAATTGATCATAGCAAATACGAAAGTGTTCATATTATAAAAAAACCTGAAACCTTGCCTATGGGATACAAGTATGCACTATCCGCAGTTCCTTATCCATTTAATGTAAATCATGATGGTGTTTCCGACCAATACGATGTTTCATGGAAATCTTCAGATGAAACCGTAGCCTTAGTAATCGATGGAATGATTATTCCTCAAAAAACCGGAACAGTTACTATTACAGCAACATTAAGAGGCACTGAAATATCTGATAGCTGCGAAATCAAAATTGTAAACAAACAAGCAACAAATGACATTTCTGTGAAAATTTCGGAAAACTATACCAGTAAAAACGGAAACTCGTTTTCTGAAAGCGACTACGTAATGACCACCAACGCTATTTATGATGCTATCTCAGAAGCGTACACAGATGGTTATAATCACATTATTTTTCCCGAAATTGATTTCTATGCTGTTCCTACTGAAACTGAATTCTATATTCCAAGCGGAATGACAGTTGAATTTCCTGAAGGCTCTGTTTTCCATATGATGCCAAGTGAAAAAGCTAAAACTGAGGGCTATACTTATTTCAGAATGGGCTGGGGCTGGTGGAGCTGCGATATCCCCACCGAAAAAGCTTCTGTTGAAACGGATGAGAATGGCAACATCCTTGCTTATTATTGCAGAGATGCACATTTGATTATTGATAAATATTATGGCGAATTCTACAAGGAGAACGCTACAACAAGCGAGCTTTATTCAGGCGCTAATCAATATCAATGGGGTTGCAAACTGTTAAGTATCGGAAAGCGGGCAGAATTTTGCTCTGTTGAAGTACGGGAAGCCAACTGCCCAACCGGCTTCTTTATAACAATGGGAGGAAAAGGCAACTCTGAATTAGTTAATGGTGCACAAGGCAGTATCGCCGCAAACGAGTTCGTATCAGGATGGTTAAATGATAGTGGCGAATTGATTGAAAGCTCTAACTGGATAAGCACCAATGACTTTTATTCAGTATCCAAGGCCGCTAACGGAATGGATACAATGCACGAATATTATATTGGTAATTGGGAGCACGATCTTGTTGCGGCAACTCAGCGTTTGTATGATATTTTATGGTATGATAAGAATTACAATCTAATAGATTCTAACAGATGGCAATATGTTGACGAGGGCTACTCCAACAAACCCGAGAATGCTGTTTACTTTAAATTATCTATTCAGCAAAGCGAGCTTCCCACTGGCACGGATGAATATGTTAGAATTTGTCCTGATGAATCATCAAGATTCTGTGAAATCAAAAACACTGATATTATAAATGGTGCCGTTGGATTGGCATCTGTTATTGGTGCTACTGAGGCTTGCTGGATTCATGATAATTACGTATCCGGAGATGGGCTGCTTTACGGCGGAGGTCGTTCTCTTGACCTTGAGGATGGCTGGGCAGGAATGAGAGGCACCATTATTGAAAGAAACATTTTCAGAAAATATGCATACTCCGGCAGTAGCGACTATCGTGGTCCTGACACGGGTATTTTGGCTCTTGCTTCCGGGTACAACACATTTGTTGTTTCTAATTACCTTGGTGCTATTCAGCAAACCAACTACAATGTGGCAAATACCCATATTATCAATAACGTTGTGCATTCAATGTATGGTTCCTTCAGTAACGGAAAGCCTAACGATATCAGAACTAAAATTCATGCACATACTTATTACAATGTTTTAGGCCAAAGTAGTACTGAAATATCCTCGAATGGTGTGAATTATTACTATGAAAACACATTAATTCCAACTGTTAATCTTTGGTAAAAATATATTTGTTGTATAAAACAGATTTTTCAACTGATCTCGAAACGACAAATCCTACAACAAAAACATAATCGCTCCATGTTTTATTCCCGAGTAGTTTTTGCAACTTTTGGGTATTCAATTGTGAGTTAAGGGTATTGACGCTTACTTTCATCGTCAGTACACTTTTGGGGATACGATACAATGATCTGCTAAGCCCCTTCCCCTACTTCACTTGTGTTTAGTATAAACTTTCAAGTGTAAAAACTTTACTGCATATACAAAAAAAGGAGCTGATCAAAAGTCAGCTCCTTTAGTTTTTAGTTCGACAAATTGGAATTTGGTTAACACATTCGTTATTTCTTCGCAACTACAATAGGTTGGTAGAACCCTGTTTCTTCGGGGAACATCCACACCACATTACTACATCCGTTTTCTATAAGTAATTTTGTCATTTCCTCTCTACGGGTGGCCCTGTATTCACATTCAAATTTGCTTACTTGCAAGGTATCTTCATCATCGACGATATACTGGATTAGTCTGTAGTTATCACCATTCCATTGCCAAGTCTGGAAAGATACTCTTTGTCCTTTTACTGTTTTGTGAATATAGGGAGGCGAATAAGGTGGCTTATCCATAAGCAGAGCATCATAATCGCGAATACTGGCAACAAACATACCACCATACTTAATTTGATTTACGATACTCTTAATCGCAGATTCCAAATCATTGGCAGTAAGCATATGAGGTAGAGCATTGTCCATAGCAATCACAATGTCAAACTGCTCGGCAAAGGTATTCTTCAAAGCACAGAAGTCAGCGTGCTCAAAGTGAACACTTACATTATTCTTTGCGGCTCGTTCCTTTGCTTCAGCGATTTCTCCATCACTAATGTCCGAACCCGTTACATTGTAACCGATGGCAGCAAGGCCGATTGCCTGTGTTCCGATGCCACAGGCACAGTCGAGAACATTTGCAGTTTTGTCAAAACCATTGGTCGCAAAGATTCTATCCAAAATTACAGCCTGTTCCTGTGTGGTGGCTTGCCAATCAAGAAACAGTTTATCATATTGAGAAGCCAGATTATCATAAAAAGTCTGGGTAATGCTCATATCGTTATCACCTCGTCAAATTGGAATTTATCGGTTAAGTGAGTTCCACTCTTCGCGTGTTATAGCATACGCGTAAGAAATCTTATTTTTATCATCGGGATATTCCTTTACCTTTTTCATTCCATTTTCAATGGCGGTAGAATATGACCTTTAGTATTAAGCACACCTAATACAATTATAAACAAGCCTATAGCTACTTGCATAATAATTTCTGTCATAATAACCCTCCATATCAAATTCTTTTTATCAACCCCATTATATCACTCATAAAACAAAAAAAGCAACAGTACATTCAATACTGTTGCTTCTGAATTATGCTTTATTATGCTGCAAGTTTTTCGGTTGTTCTGATTTCGGTTGTGCTGATAACCTTCACCGGTGTGCTTCTGTAGCGGATAATGCCAATAACAACTGAAATAAGGGATATGGATTCGCTTAACATACCACTGTATGAAAGTGCAAATAAGTTGTAAGCAAGAATAAGTGTTGATGAGATAAGAATTGTTTTGCGGAAGCTCCTTGCATCGAAAACACCCATACAAATAGTATTAACAACAAGACCGAGAGTTATAAGAAGTGAGTGAACACCCTCCCATGAGAAGCAGCTTACTACTGCCATAGCTGCTCCAAAAAAAGCAGGTGTTATCAAATCTGTTTTATTGTTTTTTTCGCGATAGTAGAATGCAAAATTACGAATAATGCACACAACGTTTAAAGCAAAGCCTGATGTAGCGCCTATAAGTAAATACTGAACACAGCTTAACGCTGTTGCAGCAGTTTGAATAAGCATTATCTTGCTTTTTTGGGTGCGCTGATAAGAATAAAAGAATAAAGCGACTGAAATAAAACCTAATGTGTGACCGAGTAAAGTGATAGAATTTTGCATGTGTACCTCTGAATGTTTTTGCCTTGAGGACGAAGCGCCGAAAAGCCTTGAAAAAGAACGCTTTCAGGCTATTTCG
>JAZLDN010000051.1:0-2400 GCA_045614765.1 Acutalibacteraceae bacterium | reverse complement strand
AGCTGCAGAAGGAATTGTTAAAGCAAAGCTTAAATAATCAGAATAATAAAAAAACTCCGTTGAGAAAATCTCAACGGAGTTTTAATTTATAATACATATTCTTCAAGAACTTCACCTACAAGGTTTTTGTGGGTGATTTTTTCATCCTCAAGGATTATATAGCCTCGTGGTGTGTTTTCCTTTGGAATTGAAACAGAGCCTGGGTTTACATATAAAAATGTGTCTGTTTCCTCGATTTTGCTTACATGAGTGTGGCCGTTGAAAAGCACATCACCTTTTTTAAGCTTTGGCGGATTCTGCGGATTGAATTTATGGCCATGAGTGAGGAAAAATGTTCTGCCATTATTAAAAAGCAAAGCATAGTCTGCAAGAACATTGAACTCCAAAACCATATCGTCAACCTCTGCCTCACAGTTACCGCGAACGCAAAGAATCTCTTCTGCCATAGAATTAAGAAGAGCTATAACACCTTTGGGATTATACTCTTCAGGTAAATCGTTACGTGGCCCGTGATAAAGCACATCTCCTAAAAGAATAAGCTTATCACATTTCTCTTCATTATATCTTTCTACAAGCTCACGGCAGAATTTTAATGAGCCGTGAATATCTGATGCTATAAGTAATTTCATTTGTAATCTCCTTAAATCTTAGTTCCCTGTAATAATATATGGCTGAATTGAGCGTGCAAGTGAATATACGGGCATACTTTGCATAATCACTTTACCCGGACCATGAACAACGGTGTGAAAGAAGCCTTCTCCACCCAAAAGTGCATTTTTAGCATTTCCTGTCCCCTGAACCTCCATTGTACAGGTATCTGTCATTGCGGCAAGGTAACCCGTATTAACAACCATCGACTGACCCGCCTGTAATTCATACTCACAAGCGTAGCCGTCTATTTCAATAAAAGCAATACCCTTACCATTAAGCTTCTGCATAACAAAGCCTTCGCCACCAAAAAGGCCTGCACCCAGCTTTTTCTGAAAGAAAACAGAAAGTTGAACACCTGATGTACCTGCAAGGAATCCACCTTTTTGAACAATATATTCGGGGCCACCATTACCAACCTCAATCGCTCTGATTGAACCTGGAAAGCTTGAAGCAAAAGCAATCTGACCCGGTCCACCCATAGCGGTATATTTATTCTGGAACATAGATTCGCCTGTAAAAATTCTACCAAAGGCTTTTCCTAAACCGCCGTTTGTGGTAGTATCCATTTTCATATTGGGTGTCATCCAGCTCATACTGCCACGTTCTGTTATCAGGGTTTCCCCTGCTTCAACATTACATATAACAACAGGCATTGGCTCGCCTAAAATACTGTATTGCATAAAAGCATCTCCTTTTCAGTGATAACTATATGTTATATTACGTTGTTTTTTGCTAAAATCGTGGTTTTTCCATCAAAAGAAAGTGGTTTACCATCAATAGTTGTAACAACACCGCCTGCTTCTTCAACAAGCAATTTACCTGCAGCAAAATCCCATGGAGAAACCTGTAACTCAAAATAAAGCTCTGCCCTGCCACATGCAACGGTACACAAATCCAATGCAGCGGATCCACTTCTGCGTATATCAAGAGCCTGATTAAAATATTCGGAAAGCACCTCAATGGTTTTTGGGAAAAGTTTTTTATCATATGGTGATGTTCCGAAAAGCACTAACGCCTTGCTCATAGGCTGAGATGATACGCTTATTTTTTCACCATTGCAAAAAGCGCCTTGACCCTTTATTGCATAAAACACCTCATCAAGATAAGGGTTATACACAACACCTGCCACAACCTCTTTACCCTTCAGAAGAGCAACAGATATTGCACTCATATGATAATCTTTAATAAAGTTTGTTGTTCCGTCAATAGGGTCAACAACAAAAGCGTAGCCTTCATCGGTTAATTCATCATTGGAGCCCTCCTCACCAATGAATTTGGCTTCAGGCAAAATCTCCTTCAAGCCGTACTGCAGCTGCTCTTGGATTTTTTTATCATATTCAGTAACTAAATCCGTAACACCCGACTTTATGTCGATAGCCATTTTAGCTCTGTCTGCGTTAAGAATCACCTTACCGCATTCCTTTACAAGTGAACAAATTTTATTTATTATGCTTTCCAAACTAATCACCAACGCTTATTTTACATGTTAATGCTATTATATCAACTAATAAAACACTTTGCAATAAAAACACAATCCAATCGCAAAAATCCCTTGCTTTTTCATGTCTCTTATGATACAATTCAAAAGGTTTGAGTCGCTTATTTTTCACTAATTATTTAAAACATGCGGGTGTGGCGGAATTGGTAGCATTGAGCACGACCGCGCCCTGTGGGCGATGAAGGAAGTGCGAAATGGCGTAGCGGTCAAAATCGTTAGCGACGAACAGGAGCGACCAACGATTTTGGGCA
>JAZLDN010000050.1:0-7051 GCA_045614765.1 Acutalibacteraceae bacterium | reverse complement strand
TGCGGTTGCTGCGGCGACGAAGAATAAGAAAAAAAACCTTCCTCATTTGAGGAAGGTTTTTTAATTAGGAATGAGAAATTAGAAATTAAGGGGACGCTCCGCTTCCGAACAGTATAATGTTTCGCGAATCTTATCATCCCTGTGCGCCCTTGGCGGATAGGGAGGGGGACCGTTCTTTGATAAGGTTAATATTACAGGTGAGTGTATTTCGGGTGAATACACTTATCTTTGCTTTTATGTTCGGGCGGAATGGTGGTGGGTAGTTCTGTAAACCACCATTCTTCAGTTACATAGAACAACACGCACGTTAACGGTGGGTGCTACACTTTTCACCTCTTCACTCTTAACTCTTCACTGCGCGTTAGCGCACAGGTGGTGGGTAGTTTTTTAGCCTCTTTCCATCAGTAAGTTGAACGCGAAGCCATTTATTTTCAAAAATTGCTATTGTTCTATCCTACTGAATAATAACCGTAAGAGAACTACCCACCACCGCTACGCGGTCCCCCTCCCTATTTCATCAAAGATGAAACAGGGATGATAGGCTATCGCAACACTTTATGTTTCGCGAAGCACTGGCATCTGGCATCTGGCATCTAAAAAAGACTCCCCTAAGGGAGTCTTTTTTATCTCATTTCTGCAATATTCAAACAAACAGATGTTGCTACGAATGTTACAACAAATAATAGGATTATAAGAAGAGCAATCAATATTCTTCTGTTGGTTTCTCTTCTTTTTTCTGTTATGCTATCGCCTATAATATATGTTTTTGAGCCGATTCTACCGGGATAATACCTTGAAAAGCCATAGTAGCTTTTTCTTTTTTTTACATATTCCTTTTCTTTTTTACTCATTCTGAGAGTCCTCCGTCTGCGGTTCATCTTCGCCGTTTACGGGTTCATCAGGAATATTCTGAGTTTCTTCCTCAGTTTGAGGCTCATCAGGTATATCCTCAATTGGTTGAGTGGTAATAACTTCTGTAGAAGGAACATTATTCAATGTCTCTTCAACAGTTGTTTTTTCCTCATTGTTGTTTTTTTCTGTTGTTAAAGGTACTTTTGTTACCTTCTCTGTTGTATCAGGAACTTCTGCCTCGTTATTGTTATTATCTTTTATAGATGTAGAAGAACCTGAATAGGTTGCGCCTTTATAAACATCAATAATTGATACTCTGTTTTCTCCGAGAACAATATTTGATTCGCCATAAAGCTCCATCTGAAGTTCATATGCGGCTTTCTGATAATCTACTACCCAAATCCACATATTTGCATTACCTGAATCTCTACATTCAGGAGATGGCATTGAAAGCTGATTTCTTTCGTACTTTGCCCATCCGTTTGTAATAGCCTTAAGACCTAAGGAAATAATCTGAGCTTCAGAGTATCCTGTATCAACATAAGGAAGCAAAACGTCAATATATTTATTGATTTCGCTGATAGAAGAGTTCATAACTCTGTTTACCATACTATCAATAACCTGTCTCTGACGGCGTGTTCTGCTGACATCACCGTCCGAATCGCAACCTCTTGCGCGGCAGAAGCCAAGGGCTTGCTTACCGTTAAGAGTAACACCATCACCTGCAGGCATACTGGAAAGATTAAACCTATTTTGGATATAATCTGCTTCATATTCCTGAACATCAACGGCAATTCCGCCCATTGCATCAATAATTTTCTCAAAAGATTTGAAATTAACCATAACGTAGTTATCAATCTCTATTTTATAGTTATTTTCAAGAGTTTTTATAAGGCAATCAGGGCCACCCATTGAATATGCAGCATTAAGCTTAGTGCAATAAGATGTTTTATCGCCTTCAATGTAAAGATAACTGTCTCTTAAAAATGAAATCATTTTAAGTGTTTTAGTTTTCTTGTTAACTGAAACAAGCATCATAACGTCGGTATTACCTTCGTTTTTACCCTTACGGCTATCTGCACCAATAAGAAGAACGTTAATAACATTCTTACTCTTCATATGCTTGTCGTTACCTGTAGTTGCCCAGTCTATAAGGGATTGCTTGAAGTCAGCAGAGCCAATATCTATCTCAATATCCCCTACGTCTTCATCCTCATAGACAACATCATCGCCATCTTCAACTATACCTGTGTTATCACCAATAAGGCTGAATTTCTGCATAACAAAAATACCTGCAGCGCCTACAAAAGCAATTACAATTGCAAGGAATGCAGCAATAATGCTTACAGCTATTTTTTTCTTTTTAGGAAGAGCTTTAAACCATAAAGCTAACTTTTTAAAAGGATTTTTTTCCTTTTTATCGTCTTTTTCTTCCTTTTTAATCATTTTTTCATCGTTTTCAGGAATAATTTCAGCACCAAGCTTTAATTTTTCATCTGTTTCAGGCTTTTTTGACTCTTCTTTTTTAACTTCAGGCTTTAAATTTTCCTCTGAAGAAGAGCCTTCAAAGAGCTTGAAATAATCGTCAGAAAAAGTAGTAGGTTTTTTCTCTGTTTCCTTGTTTTTTATTGCTTCTAAAAGTGAGTTTTCTTTTACCACAGCAGTTTTTTCTGCTACAGGTGGAGCTTTTACCTCAACTGCAGGAGCTTTTTCTGCTACAGGTTGTTCTTTAACCTGAACAACCTCTGTTTTTTCTATTACTGTTGGTGTTTTTACCTCAGAAATAATTTTTTCTTCAACCTTTTCAGGTGCAGGAGCCTCTACCTTAATAAATTTTTCCTTTTTCACCATTGGTGGCGGAGCAGGTTTTTTATTAGGCATTGGTGGAGGAGATGGCTTTTTAGGAGCACTTTTTTCTGAATTTTCGAAAAATCTACCTATATCCCCTTGAGATTCCTTTTTTATATCGAAATCATTGAAAAAATCTTCATCAACAACGTCATTAAACGCTTCCTCATTGATTTTTTTAGAAGAAATTTTTTCATTTTTCTTCTCCTGAGTCGATTTTTCAGGCTCAGAAGAAGTATCATTTTTCAATAAATCGAAATAATCCTGAATATCGTCATTACGATTAGTACCGTTTGACATATATTATTCCTCCGTTGGTGCTTCAGCAGTATCGTCCGGAATTGGTGCATCAGGTGCATCTCCTGATGTGTCCCCTGCTCCTTCGTTTGCTGAGCCGTCGTCCTCAACTTCGCCGTTTACCTCGTTTTCGTCGTGTTCGGTAGTAGAAAGAGTAACAACTCTGTCGCCTTCGCCAAGCTTCATAACCTTAACGCCCTTTGATGGACGAGCGCAGATTCTTACTGCACTTGCAGGAATTCTTATGATTATACCATCCTGAGAAATAAGAATAATATCGTCTTCCTCGCTTATTTCGCTTATTGCGGCAACCTCACCATATTTTTCAATATGGTAGTTCTTAAGACCCTTACCGCCTCTTGACTGAGTACGATAATTGTTATTTTCACTGATTCGGCCATAACCTGTTTCACTGACTGTAAGAAGCTTGCCTTCCTCAGTCATAATAGTCATACCGATAACCTCATCACCCTCATTAAGAGTGATAGCCTTAACACCACTTGCAGCTCTGCCGAGAGGCCTTGCATCTGTTTCATTGAAGCGGATACACATACCCTTCTTGGTAGCAACAAGCAATTCATCCTTACCTGATGTAAGCTTTACCCATGCAAGCTCATCATCTTCACGAAGAGTAACGGCAATAATACCTGATTTTCTTATATTTTTAAATATATCAAGAGCAGAACGCTTAACAAGACCCTTACGGGTTGCCATGCAAAGATACATATCCTCTGCATCCTTAGGTACCTGAATCATTGCGGAAATCTTCTCTTCATTTTCAAGAGGAAGAATATTAACAATGTTTGTACCCTTACTTGTTCTGCTTCCTTCAGGAATTTCGTAACCCTTAAGGCGATATGCTCTGCCTCGGGTTGTAAAGAACATAATAACATCGTGAGAGGATGCAACGAACATAGTTTCTGCATAGTCATCCTCATTACGTGTCATACCCTTAACGCCTCTGCCACCTCTGTTCTGAGTAGAGAACATATCAACAGGCTGACGCTTGATATAACCTCTGTGAGTATATGTATAAACACATTTTTCTTCAGGAATAAGGTCTTCAATATCAACCTCACCGCTGATATTTTCAATAGCAGTACGGCGTGGGTCTGAATATTTATTGCTGATTACTGAAAGCTCTTCCTTTACAATAGTAAGAACTCTTTCATGAGAAGCAAGGATTGATTCCAAATCCTTGATTTTCTCTTTTAATTCGTTTAATTCATTAGTAATCTTGAGAATTTCAAGACCAGCCAGCTGACCTAAACGGAAAGCAACAATTGCAGCTGCCTGAGGCTCGTCGAAATCGAATTTCTCCATAATAGCAGTCTTAGCTTCTGCCTGACCGCCCTTACAAGCACGGATTGTTGCAATAATATCGTCAACAATATCAATAGCTTTAGCAAGACCCTCTAAAATATGAGCTCTGTCCTGAGCTTTTTTAAGGTCAAACTGAGTTCTTCTTACAATAACATTGCACTGGTGGTCAATGTAGTGCTGTAAAATCTCTTTAAGAGTAAGAATTTTTGGCTCACCATTAACAAGAGCAAGCAAAATTGTACCGCAGGTTGACTGAAGCTGAGTATATGAATAAAGCTTATTAAGAACAACCTGAGCATTGGCATCACGCTTGATGTCAATTTCAATGTGCATACCTGTTTTTTCTGAAGAATAGTCGTTAATATCTGCGATACCTTCAACTCTTTTATCTTTAACAAGGTCTGCAATTGACTCGATAAGACGAGCCTTGTTTACCATATAAGGAATTTCTGTAACAATAATTTTGAATCTGCCATTTTTGCCTTCAACTATTTCGCACTTTGCGCGAACAATAATTTTAGCTCTACCTGTAGCATATGCAGCGCGGATAGCAGACCTACCCATAATAATACCGCCTGTTGGGAAGTCAGGACCCTTAATATGCTCCATAAGGTCTTCAAGCTCTGCATCAGGATTATCAATAAGGCATTCAATAGCAGAACACACCTCACCTAAGTTATGAGGCGGAATATTTGTTGCCATACCAACAGCAATACCCTGAGAGCCGTTTACAAGAAGGTTTGGAAACCTTGATGGTAAAACTGTTGGCTCTTTAAGACGGTCATCGTAGTTAGGTACGAAATCAACTGTATTTTTTTCAATATCCGTAAGCATTTCAACGGACATTTTGCTCATTCTTGACTCAGTATAACGGTATGCAGCCGGTGGGTCGCCGTCAACAGAACCGAAGTTACCATGGCCATCTACAAGCATATATCTCATAGAGAAATCCTGAGCAAGACGTACCATTGCATCGTAAACGGAAGCGTCACCATGAGGATGGTAACGACCAAGCACCGCACCAACTGTGTCGGCACACTTACGATATGCTTTATCAGGAGTAAGGTTATTCTCATACATTGTGTAGAGAATACGTCTGTGAACAGGCTTTAAGCCGTCTCTTACATCAGGAAGAGCACGGGATGTAATAACAGACATTGAATAATCAAGGAAAGCAGTTCTTACCTCTTTATTAATGTCGATATTTATAATTTTCTGGTTAGCATACGGGTCAGGAAGGTTGTTAACGCCCTGAGTTACGCCCGTATTTTCCATATTCATTTCGTCCATTTATTTTTCCTCACTTTAGAACTTAAATATCAAGATTCTTAACATACTTGGCGTTTTTCTCAATAAATTCTCTTCTTGGTTCAACCTTATCACCCATAAGAATTGAGAATGTTTCGTCTGCCTTTTCTGCATCTTCAAGTGTAACTCTGAGCATAAGTCTTGTTTCAGGATTCATAGTTGTATCCCAAAGCTGCTGAGGGTCCATTTCACCAAGACCCTTATAACGCTGAATTGAATATCCTGTACCTAATTCAGCCATTATTTCGTCTCTTTCCTCGTCAGAGTATGCATACTGATGCTTCTGACCCTTACTTAGCCTGTAAAGTGGTGGCTGAGCAAGGTAAATATGACCTTCCTTAATAAGCTCAGGCATATAGCGGAAGAAGAAGGTAAGAAGAAGTGTTCTGATATGAGCACCGTCAACGTCGGCATCGGCCATGATAATAATTTTATCGTAACGAAGCTTAGTTATATCAAAATCCTCGCCTATACCTGTACCGAGAGCAAGAACAACAGGAGTTAATTTATCGTTACCGATAACCTTATCAACTCTTGCCTTCTCAACGTTAAGCATTTTACCCCAGAGAGGAAGGATTGCCTGAATCATTCTGTCTCGACCTGCTTTTGCAGAGCCACCCGCAGAATCACCCTCGACGATATAAATTTCTGTTTTAGTTGAGTCTTTTTCAATACAGTCTGCAAGCTTACCCGGAAGAGAGTTGCTTTCAAGAACAGATTTACGTCTTGCATTATCTCTTGCCTTACGAGCAGCCTCTCTTGCTCTTGAAGCATCAAGAGCTTTACCGAAGATAGCCTTAGCTTCTGCAGGATTTTCCTCAAAATATGTAGAAAGCTTTTCGTAAACACATTTTGAAACGAGAGGAGTAATATCTGTATTACCTAATTTACCTTTAGTCTGTCCTTCAAACTGAGCCTCTGTAAGCTTAACGCTGATAACTGCAGTAAGACCTTCGCGGACATCATCACCTGAAAGATTTTTATCGTTATCCTTAAGGAGCTTATATTTTCTGCCGTACTCGTTAAATACTCTTGTAAGAGCGGTTTTAAAGCCGTTTTCGTGAGTACCACCATCGATTGTACGAACATTGTTAGCAAATGAAAGGAGAAGCTCATTGTAGCTGTCGTTATACATAAGAGCAATATTTGCTTCTCTGTCGCCACTTACAGCAGAAAAATGGATTGGTTTTTCGTGGAGCGCTGTAAGTCCCCTCTTATTTGTTTCAAATTCAACGAATGAGGAGATACCGCCTTCGTAGCAATGAATTTCTTCTATTATATTTTCAGGGTCTCTCTTATCTGTAAGAGAAATTGAAAGGCCTGCATTAAGGAACGCCTGCTCACGAAGTCTTCTTTCGAGAACTTCGTATTCATAAACAGTTGTTTCAGTAAATATTTCAGGGTCTGCCTTAAATCTTATGAG
>JAZLDN010000049.1:0-4285 GCA_045614765.1 Acutalibacteraceae bacterium | reverse complement strand
CTTAAAGAGTACATCTCCTGCCCTGTTATTGCAGCTTGCGGTGGCTCATATATGGTTACTGCAGACCTTATTGATAATGGCAAGTGGGACGAAATTATTGACCTTTGCAAAAAATCAGTTGAAATAGTTAAGGAGGCTCGTTCAAATGGCTAAAATAGTTACATTCGGCGAAATTATGCTTCGCCTTGCACCAAACGGCTATAATCGTTTTTTCCAGGATGACCAGCTTCAGGCTACTTTCGGTGGCGGTGAAGCAAACGTTTCAGTTTCCCTTGCAAACTACGGTATGGATTCTGTTTTCGTAACAAAGCTTCCTTCACACGCAATTGGTCAAGCAGCAGTTAATTCACTTCGTTATTTCGGCGTTGATACATCAAAAATTGCTCGCGGTGGCGACAGAGTAGGTATCTATTTCCTTGAAAAAGGTGCTTCTCAGCGCGGTAGCGTTTGTATCTACGACCGTGCTCATTCAGCTATTCAGGAAGCTTCTCCTTCAGACTTTAACTGGGACGAAATCTTTGAAGGTGCTGATTGGTTCCATTTCACAGGTATCACTCCTGCTTTAGGTAAAAACCTTGTTGAAATCTGTAAAGAAGCTTGTATTGCCGCAAAAAAGAAGGGCGTAAAGATTTCTTGCGACCTTAACTACCGCGGTAAGCTTTGGACAAGAGAAGAGGCAAGAGAAGCTATGACAGAGCTTTGCAAATACGTAGATGTTTGCATTTCAAACGAAGAAGATGCAAAGGATGTTTTCGGTATTGAATCAGAAAACACCGATATTTATGGTGGCAAGCTCAACAAGGAAGGCTACAAATCAGTTGCTAAACAGCTTGCAGATAAATTCGGCTTTGAGAAGGTTGCTATCACCCTCAGAACATCAATTTCTGCTAACGATAACGACTGGGCTGGTATGCTCTACGATGGCGAAAACTATTGCTTCTCAAAGGAATATCACCTTCACATTGTTGACCGCGTAGGCGGTGGCGACAGCTTCGGTGGCGGCCTTATCTATGCTCTTCTTAACGGTAATGATACACAGTCTGCAATTGAATTTGCAGTTGCAGCGTCTGCTCTCAAGCACACAGTTGAAGGCGACTTTAACAGAGTAAGCGTTTCAGAAATTGAAAAGCTTGCAGGCGGCGACGGCTCAGGCAGAGTGCAGAGGTAAATTAAAATACAATTATGTCCTGTGTTCAATTTAAAAATTGAACACAGGACATTTTATTTTCTCATTCTTCAAATCCAAGGCACAACAAAGCGTACCAAAGGGTTTTGTACTTATTATCCCCTTTTTATTCTATGAATAGTATTAGCAGAATAACCTTCTTTAAAACCAAATGATATTCAGTTATGCATTTTTTAAATCAGTTCACAAAACAGTTTATATGAAAACATTCCTATCACCGAAACAATCGTAAAAAGCTTAAACTCTTGACTACGCTCAATAAATTGAGTATAATTGTTTTGCGGATATATTTTCTGCAAATAAATATGGTTTATTCCATAAAAAGGAGAAAGATCTATGAAACGAATTATTGCGGTATTATTGGTAATTTGTATGATTTTCACATTTGCAAGTTGCTCCGCAGAAAAAAAGACAGCAAAAAAAGTCATCGGTACTTGGATGGATGTAAAAAATGAAAACTCATCTATCACATTAAAAGATGACAATACAGGTAGTTTTTCTTCAAAAGACTTCTCTAATATGTATCTTACATGGGAAGCAGGAGAAAACACAATCAACCTTAATTATACCTTTATGTCAGAACAATCCTCAACACTCACACTTGTAGAGGATGATGGTATTCTCAAACTTGTTGGTCCAAACGAGAAAGCTGTTTATGTTAAAGAGGAAAACTATGAGTCTGAGAGAGAGAAAGTTCTCGAAGAAATAAAAGCAAACACAGTGACAATTGAAGTAAACAAAACATATGAAGATGCAGAATACGCAAACTTTAAAGTTATGAAGATTATGTCTGCAGAAAAAATCACTGGCAGCATGGGAAGTTCCATATCTTACACACCAGCTGATGGCAACGTCTACATCGATGTTGTTATGGACTACACAAACAATACATCAAACACAATAAAATGTGACGATTTAGTTATCTTCAAAGCAACAAAAGCAGATGGTACTGTATATGACAACTCATCATTCTTTGTTGAAACAGATAATGGTACAAGCATCACCTCTTATTCAGATGTTGCACCACTCTCAACTGTTCGCCTCCATTGTGCACTCTCTGTTCCAAAGGGCGAAGGAAAGTATTCACTCTCTCTCGACGTGAATGGACAGATGTATGGTTACGAATACACTCTCAACCAGGTTGTTAACAACGCTAAAGAAATAAAGATTAATGATGTTCTTGAGGATGAAGATATTGCAAAAGCAGTATTCAAATCAGTAAAATTCACTACTGACCTTCTTCCATCAAATACATCCGGTTATTACAATCACTATCCTGTTGATAATGCTTCAAATACATATCTTGCTGTAAGATTCGATATTACAAACAATCAAACATCAGCAAGAGATTGCGAAGAATTCGTAAACGTAACAGCAACATTTATGGAAAAGTATACATATACAGGTTTCGTTGTTGTAGAAGATACTGATGGAAAGGGATTCTCTTCTTATGAGGATATTGACCCATTGAGCACCCGTAAATTCTATTTCCTTATTGAAGTTCCTAAAACAGTTGCAGAAAGCAACTACGAACTCACAATTTCATTCGCTGGCGAGGAATACTCATATAAAGGCTAAGTAAATCTTTCACTCCCGTTTTGAACTCAATCAAAACGGGAGTTTTTCATTTTACCCAATAAACTTTCCGATGCGTTAGTTACAACATTGCCCTCGCCGTCAAATTATTCACATCTTTAAATATCGTCGTAATCGTAGGGGACGGGACAATGCCGTCCCCTACGATTATACTATTGAACCGAAGAAAATATTATTCTACTATCCACCACTGCAAGCGATGGATCACCGCCAAATTAAAGATTTGTAGGAGGAATAGGTTTAGTGTAACTTTAATATTCATAAAACTTCATTCCGCATTTTTTACCACACCCTCACTCCTTCTATATGAAGAAATCTTGCAACATCGTAGGAATATGTGGAAAGTGGCCTATCTAAAGCATCGTAGCTGTGGGCCGCTATAAGTATTTGAGGTTGTGTTGTCAGAACAATCATTGTGTGGTAAAAATCCCCGTCAGCTCTACCCAACTGAATAACATCACCTGGTTCTATATCATATTCGCCCACAACGCGCCCATATGGCCCTACAGAAGCATTTGTTACAAGAAAGTTATACAGATACTCTACACCACTCCATGACGCTGTACGGTCAGCCAGAGAGTTAAAATACCAACCGTAAACAGGAGTATAGTTCATCACACCTGCACCTGCATAAAGGCACTGGGAAACAAAATTCGTACAGTCTCCTCCAATGTTCTCAAAATCATAATACACAGGGTTTCTGCTTAAAGCCCATCGTCGTGCATACTGTACAGCAGACTCCCTGTCATAACCTCTTTCTCTCATATAAAAACCCCTTTCACT
Organism: Acutalibacteraceae bacterium; assembly: GCA_045614765.1. Lineage (GTDB taxonomy): Bacteria > Bacillota > Clostridia > Oscillospirales > Acutalibacteraceae > DTU089. The sequence goes on along the minus strand of JAZLDN010000049.1, from coordinate 720 downwards.
ATACCATAGTATGGTGAAAGGGAGAATTATGTTCGGCTTCGCTGAGGCGGTTCGACCCCTATTCTTTAAAAACAAAAAAAGAGAACCTACACAATAACTGTAGGCTCTCTTTTTGGTGCCGGTGACCGGGGTCGATGGGCTCTGCCCATCATTCGCTACGCGAACACCCGATTGTGTTCGGCTTCGCCGAGGCGGGTCGACCCCTATTCTTTAAAAACAAAAAAGAGAACCTACACAATAACTGTAGGCTCTCTTTTTGGTGCCGGTAACCGGGGTCGATGGGCTCTGCCCATCATTCGCTTCGCGAACACCCGATTATGTTCAGCTTCGCTGAGTGGGGTTCGAGTCCCATTCAAATTTTGACACAAAAAAATAAAGCAACCACCAAAGTGATTACTTTATTTTGGCGCGCCGGAAGGGACTCGACGGGCTCTGCCCGTCATTCGCTTCGCGAACACCCGATTATGTTCAGCTTCGCTGAGTGGGGTTCGAGTCCCATTCAAATTTTGACACAAAAAAAATAAAGCAACCACCGAAGTGATTACTTTATTTTGGCGCGCCGGAAGGGACTCGAACCCCTGACCTTCTGGTTCGTAGCCAGACACTCTATCCAACTGAGCTACCGGCGCATAAAATGGAGCGGATGACGAGGCTCGAACTCGCTACCTCCACCTTGGCAAGGTGGCGCTCTACCAGATGAGCTACATCCGCAAATGCAAA
>JAZLDN010000048.1:0-8359 GCA_045614765.1 Acutalibacteraceae bacterium | reverse complement strand
ATTCCTAAAAATGGTTTTCCGTTTTTTGCTTCTTCTGTAATAAGCTCAACAAGACCTGATGAACGAAGCTTTTTCGCTGCATCACCAAATGCACCAACACCGGGAAGAATTATTCTGTCTGCCTCTTTTATTACATTTTCATCACTTGTTACAACTGCTTCAACGCCTATTTTCTTTAATGAGCATTGAAGAGAAAACAAGTTACCAACACCATAATCAATTATTGCAACCATTATAAAACTCCTTTAGATGAGGGTATTTCATTTTTCATTGTTTCGTCAATAGCAACCGCCTTTTTAAGAGTACGGGCCACGGATTTGAATGCCCCCTCAACCAAATGGTGAGAGTTTACTCCGTCAAGCTGTTTGATATGAAGTGTGATTGCGCTATTGAAAGCAGATGCCACAAAAAACTCTCTTAAAAGCTCGGTGTCAAAGTCCCCTACCATGGGTGCCGGGATATTCATATAATACTGAAGATATGCTCTGCCTGAAATATCAACAGCAGAAAGAATGAGCGCTTCATCCATTGGAAGAATTGTGCTTCCGTAACGATGAATACCTCTTTTGTCACCAATGGCTTCTTTAAAAGCCTGTCCGAGAGCAATACCTATATCTTCGGTAGTGTGATGTCCGTCAACCCAGATGTCACCACAGCATTTTACAGTTAAGTCAAACCTTGAGTGCTTTGCAAAAAGCACAAGCATATGGTCAAGAATGCCTAATTTAGTTGAAATATCATTTTTACCTGTACCGTCAAGATTTATTTTAACATAAACATCTGTTTCGGCAGTTGTTCTTTTAACTTCAGCAACACGCATTCAGTTGCCCTCCAATATATCTTTGATTGTGTTTATAAGAATCTCCATCTGTTCTTTTGTGCCAATGGTGATTCTGTTAAAATTCTTTATTCGTTCGCTTGTAAAATGACGAACAAGTATACCTCTGTCTTTAAGCTTGAGGTAAAGCTCACCGCCATCAATTTTATCACTTTGAGCAAAAAGGAAATTAGCTTTTGAATCAAGCACACTGAAGCCGAGATTCTCAAGTTCAGTTTTTGTGTAGTTTCTTGCAGCAATTATCTTTTTGCAATTATCGTCGTAGTAGCTCTGTGAGTCAATAGTTTTCTCACCAGCTACAAGTGTAAGACGGTTAATATTATATGGATTGGTTGAATATCTTAACTTGTGCAAGTCGTTAATGATATCTTCGCTACCGATAGCAAAGCCAAGCCTTGCGCCAGCCATTGAGCGTGATTTTGAATAAGTTTGTACAACTAAGAGATTGCTGTATTTATCCACTAATTTCACAGCATTTTCGGCGCCGAAATCAACATATGCCTCGTCTATTACAACTATATTGTTTTCATTTGATTTTACTATTTTTTCAATCTCGTCAAGAGAAAGTGCAATACCTGTAGGTGCATTAGGGTTTGCAATAAACACTATACCATCAACACCACAGAACTTATTTGCATCAATAGTAAAATCCTTTTCCAACGGAATTTCTGTGTAATCAGACAAATGAAGATTTGCAAACACACTATAAAAGCCGTATGTTATATCTGCAAAATATGACTTTCTTCCATTTGCACCATATGCCATAAACGCAAAGTTCAATATATCATCTGATCCGTTTGCAAGAAAAACCTGAGATGGCTTTACGCCATAGTAATCTGCAAGTTTTTTTGTTAGCGCTCTGCCGTCAGGGTCAGGATAAAGCCTTAAAAGCTCAGTCTGACTTTCGTTTACCGCTTTTAAAACCTCTTCGCTTGGTGGAAACGGAGATTCATTTGTATTTAATTTTATATATTTTTTATCCTGTGGCTGTTCACCTGGAACGTAGGCTGCCAAGCCACTGTATCTTTCGTCAAGGAATTTACTCATTTTATTTATCCATCCTGATACTTACACTTCTTGCGTGAGCGTCGAGCCCCTCTTCTGTTGCAAAGCGTACAACCTTATTACCGATTTCTTCAAGGGCATCTTTGCTGAAATATGAAAACTGAGTTTTCTTAACAAAATCATCTACTGAAAGTGGGCTTGAAAATCTTGCGGTACCACTTGTTGGAAGAGTGTGGTTAGGACCTGCAAAATAATCACCTAACGCCTCAGGACAATTTTTACCAAGGAATACTGAGCCTGCATTTTTCACAAGGCCTAAATACTCAAATGGGTTATCAACACAGATTTCAAGGTGCTCAGGAGCAAGAATATTTGAAACCTCCATAGCCTTTTTAAGAGAATCTGTAATAATAATTTTTCCGTTTGTATCAATAGATGTTCTTGCAATTTCTTCGCGAGGAAGAAGCGGAATCTGTCTTTCAAGCTCTGCACTTACAGCCTGAGCAAAATCTTTACTATCTGTAATAAGCACAGCAGTTGCCATTTTATCGTGTTCCGCCTGTGAGAGAAGGTCAGCAGCAATGTGAGCAGGGTTATTTATGCCGTCTGCTACAACAAGAATTTCGCTTGGGCCTGCAATCATATCAATATCAACAGTACCGAAAACCTGCTTTTTAGCCTCTGCTACAAAAGCATTACCGGGACCTACAATTTTATCTACCTTAGGCACACTCTCTGTTCCGTATGCAAGGGCAGCAACAGCCTGAGCGCCACCGATTTTAAAGATTCTGTCTACCCCTGCAATTTTTGCCGCAGCAAGAATAACAGGCTTTATATAACCTGCCTTTGCAGGTGTAACCATAACAATTTCGCTACAGCCTGCAATCTTTGCAGGAACACAGTTCATAAGAACAGAAGATGGATATGAAGCTGTACCACCAGGTACATAAAGGCCAACCTTTTCAATAGGTATAACCTTCTGACCCATTATAACGCCATCTTTATCGTTAAGCACAAAGGAATTACGCACCTGTCTTGAATGGAAGGCGGTTATATTCTCCTTTGCTTGCTTTAAAATCTCGATAAGCTCATCATCCACCTGATTAAAGGCTTCTTCAATCTCCTCAGGTGTTACCTCAAGTACATCGTCAACGGCACCGTCGAACTTTTTGGAACACTCCACAAGAGCCTTATCGCCATTGGTACGTACATTTTTTATTATATCTGTAACAATGCCTTCAACATCTGTTACCTGTTCAGAACGCTCTAAAATTTCGTCAATTGAAATTTCGGAGTTATCGTATATCTTTATCATTTATTTTCCTCCACAAGCTTTGAAATGGATTCTTTTAATTTGTCTATTATTTCTGATTTGAATTTATATTCCGCTTTATTTGCAATAAGGCGTGCAGAAATATCAACAATTGTTTCTTTTGGCTCAAGTCCATTCTCAAGAAGAGTTGCACCTGTTTCAACAATATCAACTATAACGTCAGAAAGACCTAAAATAGGTGCGATTTCAATTGAACCATTAAGCTTAATTATATCAATATCGCGACATTTATCTGCATAATAGCTTTTTGCGATATTAGAGAACTTAGTTGCTACTTTGAGTGTACTTGTACCATTATCTGTAAACTCTTTTTTACCTGCAACACACATACGGCATTTACCGATATTAAGGTCAAGAAGCTCGTAAACATCAGGAGCATATTCGAGAAGAATATCTTTACCCGCAACGCCTATATCTGCTGCACCGCGTTCAACATAAATTGCAACATCGCTTGGTTTAACCCAGAAATAGCGCACCTTCTTTTCAGCATTTTCAAATATAAGACGGCGGTTTTTCTCATGAATCTGAGGACATTCAAAACCTGATTTTTCGAACATTGCGTAAACCTTTTCACCTAATCTGCCTTTAGGAAGAGCAATGTTAAGGTAGCCGTCGTTCTCTGCCTTTTCTTCGCAATTTTGAGCGTTTTCAAGAATTCTGTCTACTTCATCAAGATAAACAGCAAAACCGATAGCGCCCGCCTTCTTGTTAACGCGCTCCATAAGTCTATCGTAGCGTCCGCCTGAAAGCACACCAACAGGCACGCCCTGAATGAAGCCTTTGAAGACGATACCATTATAGTAGTTCATATCGTTAACAACGGAGCAATCTATATTAATATTCTTTTCGTAGCCAGCATCTATAAGTTTTTTGCAAACGCCTGAAAGCTCGTTATAAGCATTCTGCATTTCTGCATTAACAATGGCGCCACTGATTTTTGGAAGAACCTCAGTTGGTGAACCATAAGCCTGCAACAAATCTGCAAGTTTATTTGAAAGAGCCTCGCCAATACCGAAACTTTTGCAAAGATTGAGTATAACACCCATATTTTTTTCGGAAACAGCGTTTAAAAGCTCTGTCTTATTACTTTCAGTAAGCTCCATAGCGTTGAAAAGACCGCTGAGTATGCCCATATGAGAAATATCAAGAATATAATTCTCGCTGATAGCGTAAAGGCTACGAGCTGCAAGGTCAATAACCTGACAAACCTCATCATCACCGATATTACCCATACACTCAACACCGGTTTGCATAATCTCGCTGAAGCCGCCTGCTTTTTTTGTAACACGATAAACATTTTCGTTATAATAAACCTTTTGAACGCCATCTATGGAATCATCAAGATTTTTTATAATAGAAAATGTTACGTCAGGCTTAAGAGCGAGAAGTCTGCCATCGGTATCGGTAAAAGTAATGCAGTTTTCACTTACAAGGAAATCTTTATTACTGCCGTAAAGGTCATATTCTTCAAACTTACTCATCTTAAATGGCTTGTAGCCAAACTTGCTATAAAGACTGCGAAGTTCAAAAATTATTCTTTCGGAATTATTAAGCACGGATAAATCAAAACTCATTATTTATTGCCCTCTTTTGCTTTAATCTTATCTAATACCTTGCGGTAACCGCCTGTGCCGTAAGAAAGGCACTTATTAACTCTGCCTATTGTAGCGGAGCTGGCACCGGTTTCGGTGGTAATAACATTAAAGGTTTTGCCCTCGTCCAGCTTCTTTGCAACACTAAGGCGCTGAGAAAGTGAGATAATCTCATTTATAGTGCACAAATCTTCAAAAAACTGATGGCAATCCTCAAGATTTTCAAGGCTTAAAATGGCTTCAAAGAGCTCATCTACACTGCTGTCTTTTAAAGGTGTCATAGTAAAATACCCTAAAGCAAATATATGCTTTCCTTTCATATTATTGAGAAAAACAAAAACGTGTTCATATGGTAGCACACTAAAGCGCTAAAGTCAATAGTAAATACGGGATTTTTTGTTGAAAAATAAAGAAAAAAACTCACCTGTAGATTCGGTGCCTACAAGCAAGTAAATTTCATATAAATCTTTTATTTTTTGTACTTGAAAAACAAAAAAATTTCTTTATAATAATATATATCGTTCTTCAATATAATCGATATGCTGGAATAGCTCAGTTGGTAGAGCAGCTCATTCGTAATGAGCAGGTCGCGTGTTCGAGTCACGTTTCCAGCTCCAAAAAACAAAGCACTTGCCAAGCAAGTGCTTTGTTTTTATCCAATAGGTCGGATTGGCATGTTATCATGCTTTAGCGCGTATGTTATTGCCGTCAGGCGTATGGCATCACCGAAGGGGTATTGATGCAATCCGACCTATTGATTACATTCATTTTTGCAAAATGGTTACATACGCAACTAACGTTGCGATTACATTCCGTCTTGCGACGGATTACATTCACGGCAAGCCGTGATTTACTTTGATATACAGTAACTCAACGCAAGAATATTAAACGACCTAATAGAGAAAATTGTGGTATCAGAAAAAGAAATCATAGACGGTCAGAAACACCATTGCGTGCATATATACCAGCTACAACCATACTTGCATTTATTTTGCGAAAATGGTAAAATAAAAGAAAATGTAGACGGAGGAAGATGATGAATAAGCTTTTAAAGAACGTTAAGCGCAGTGTTGACATTACAATTCCCGACAAAAAAGCGTTGATACACAAAGGCCACAGGCGCCGCGACTATGTTATGCTGCTTTTTCGCAATATGCTTGTTGCCTGTGCTACAGTATTCTTTATATTAGCCTTCTTCTTTGATGATATATACCACATTTTTAAAGCTATAGGTTACTTCAGCGGTGCCGCTGCATACGTTTTTGAGCTGTTACTCCTTACAGACTGCTTCAAAGCAAAGGTACCCGTTAAGGAGATGTTTATGGTATACTGCCTGGGACCACTCTATATAATAATGGGTCTTGGGTATATATTGGATTAGAAAAGCGTTGTGAAATATAAAAAAACCTCGTTCATCTTTGAGCGAGGTTTTCTCTTTATAAATTGTTTTTCACACGTAACTTGTTGATTTCTGAATACAAAAAATTCATTTTATCTTCCCGTAATGTGTTGGGTTCAGGATTTTACCAACTCGCGGGACAAGAAAATCAATCCACCAATGAAACCATTTTCCTATTAAAATACACTTCAGCTTATCCCCTACTTTTTTTGCTTTTTCATCAGTACCGGGGATATAACTTGGATACATTTTTATTTTATTACCTTTAAATTCGAATTTCAGAACTCTTTCCGCTACTGATGGTAAAGCTCTTATATGCATTACAAGGGTGTTGTTATTCTCCCAATAGGCATATGAACGAACAGGCATTTTCAGTTCGCCTATAGAAACTTCATCAAAGCTCGCTTCACCATTCATAGACAAGAAGATTTTATTTTTAAATCCACCATCTTCTTCCCAAGAAAAAGTGCAACCAATCTCTGAAAAATCAAATTTCAGGTTATTCATATTACCGCCTCTGTCTTTTGCAAAAAAGACAATAGGCATGGGAAATACGCTTATAGGAAAACCAATAAAATTTATAAATCTACATCTTCTCAATGAATAGGTTTTTCCGTTTATCTGTTTTTCTGTTTCGGAACGAGATTTATTTATAACATTTGATTTATCAGGCAAGGTTATTGTTTGACTATTAAGCTTTGAATCCGGCTCAATAAATGCTTTGGACATATACTCCCATATAACATCAAGGGTTTCCTGCAAGCCACTATGCTCTGAAGTCATAATTAAACAAGCGTTATAATCCTCAAAGGAAATAGCATATTGGCAGAACATACCTTCAGCTCTATAGGTATTTGGCATACCTGCACATCGCCAGAAGCCACAACCGTAGCCTGCGCTTGCATCCGGCTCCTTTTCGCTGACCGAATTATCGGTTATAAAGCCTGTTGCCTCTTTTGTCCACCATTCAGGGATTACCTGAACACCATTATATTTGCCTTTATTCTGATAACAGAGAATGAATTTTGCAATATCCTCAGTTTTGAGTTGCAATCCCCAACCGCCTGCCTCAACACCATCGGGTGAATGCTCCCAAAAAGGAACATCAATTCCAAGTGGCCCATAAAGTCGGGGTATAAGATATTCAGTAATAGATTCACCTAAAACCTTGCATAACATTTTTGAGGCTACGTAGTAATTATCGTTTACATAGCGCCAGCTTGTACCCGGTTCAAAAATCCATTTTGCATTGATGAACAAGTTCAACCAATCATCACTTTTGCTACCGCGGATTGACGTCTGCTTGCCCGCGGTCATACACAAAAGATGGTGAATTGTAAGCTTCTTTAAATTTTCGTCTTTCTTTTTAAGAAGCTCAGGAAAAACATCTACAAGCTTTGTCTCTCTTGTTATTTTACCTTCATCCAAAGCAAAACCGTAAGCTGTTGCAAGAAAGCTTTTACTTATAGAATAGACAGTATGTGGCATTTCAGGTGTGAGCGGTTTGCTCCACGCTTCACACGCAACTTTACCGTCTCTTAAAACCATTAAGCTGTGAATGTTTATACCTCTACATGACATTTCCTCGGTCATCTTTACGATAACCGAGGAGTCTATACCTACTGATTCAGGTGTTTTTGCCCGTTCAATTGGCTTATGCAAATTCATCATAATCTTTCACGTGTTCTGCTTCATAGCCTTTGTAAATATCAACGCTACGGATATGCCACTGAACAAAGCCATGCTCTTCTGCCATTTTATCTGCAGTTTCTTTCCACTTGCGAGCAACATCAATTGTTTTACCAATTAACTCTTCAACTTTTTCAGGTGATTGAAGGTCTGTAGATTTTGCGCCTGATTCTTCAACAATCTTTTTAATTGCACCGGGGTTATCCACAATAGGACAAGCGCGAAGCATATTATCTGAGAATGGCTGACGAGCTTTATATGCCATAAAGATCGGGCTCTTGAGAGCGTCAATGAAATGAGTATCAGGATCCTTGATATTAACGTTTGAATAATGAGCAAACACACAAGGCTCACAATCGCCATTAGCGCTGATGTGGAAATACTGCTTACCACCTGCAACGCAACCACCAACATATTCGCCATCGTTAAAGAAGTCAATCATAACAAGAGGTTTAACTTCTTTGAATCGCCATTTACGAACCTGGTCATACATATGCTTTCTC
>JAZLDN010000047.1:0-7346 GCA_045614765.1 Acutalibacteraceae bacterium | reverse complement strand
GATGCCATAAAGCAAGATGAATTATGGTATGACTTCTTTTATACAGAAATTACTACAGGGCTTCGTAGAGGAGAATTGTGTGGACTCAAATGGTGCGATTTTAACGAAACCACAGGTCAGTTAAATGTAGTTAGAACCGTTACCACTCGTAAGGGTGGTGGATTTAAAACAGGTGAAACAAAAACAGAAAAAGGAACGAGAACAATATATTTACCACCGAGTACCGTAAAATTACTTTCAGAGAGAAAAACTAAGGTTTCAAGTGAGTGGATTTTCCCGAATTTCTACAATAACTCAAAACCAATAAACCCAGCTACGGCATATTCAAGATTGAAAACGATACTTAAAAAGGCAGATTTGCCAAGCGTAAGGTTTCACGATCTGCGCCACACATTTGCGACCCACGCTCTTTCCAGTGGGGTGGATGCAAGAACTTTGTCAGGAATACTTGGTCATACAAATGCATCATTCACCCTTGATACATACACTCATGTTACAAATGATATGCAGAAGAATGCATCTGCTATAGTTGGCAGATTTATGAAAGATATAACGGAGGTTAGTTAATGGCAAAAAAGAGAAGAGAAGCAGGTCAAGGTCTTCTTCGTAAAAGAAAAGATGGAAGATGGGAAGGCAGAATTGTAATTGATTATGATGAAAAAGGTCTTCCTATTACCAAGACGGTTACTTCAAAAAGCAAGACAGAATGTCAAGCTAAAATGGAAAAGCTGAAGGAATCATTAGGAAAGACCAATAACAAAATCAATTCAAAAATGCCGTTTGGAGAATGGCTTGACTATTGGTACAAGGTCTACTCGAAGCCGTTCATAAAACCTAAAACACAAGAGGATTATGAGAACAGGATATATAACCATATAATTCCTGAAATTGGTAAAATACCTATTGAACATTTAACTCAAAGTGATTTGCAAAAATTTTATGCAAGGCTTAAAACTTCAGGCAGAAAGAATCACATTGAGAAATGTGGTGAAGGTGTTTCAAACAGACTTGTAAGAGGTTGTCACATAACCTGCAACAGTGCATTAAACAAGGCTGTTCAAGAAGATGTTATAAAACAGAATCCTGCTTCAGGTTGCAAGTTGCCTCCTAAGAAGAGTAAAGAAATGAAGATCCTCACAAAAGAGGAGATGTACAGATTTCTTATACAAGCAAATGAATATGGTTTATATGAGTTGTTTGCATTGGAGCTTTCAACAGGTATGCGAAGAGGGGAAATACTTGCACTACAATGGGATGATTTGAACTTCAAAACAGGTGAGCTTAACATATCTCGTCAGGTCTATACAGTTGATGGTGAGCTTATAGTTGACACACCAAAAACAAAATCCTCCATAAGGACAATAGTGCTTCCACCTGAGATTACAGAAATGCTGAAGGAATATAAAACTACGGTTGATTCAAATTGGATTTTTCCTTCACCCAAAGACAATACGAAACCACGTTGGCCGTCTGCAGTCAGAAATGCACTTTCAAGGATATTAGAAAGAGCCGAATGCAATAATGTCCGATTCCATGACTTAAGACATACTTTCTCAACCATGGCACTGGAGTATGGTATGGATGTGAAAACACTTTCAACTATAATCGGACACACATCAGCACATACTACACTTGATATATACTCTCATATTACAGATACAATGCAACTTCAGGCAGCCGCACGAATTGACAAAGGTATCGGCAAAAATGAGGCTGATTTAGAAGAAATAGAGGAAGTATCCGCTGATAGTGATAAAAAGCCTGTATTCGCCAAATTTGAAGCCAAAAAAGGCAAACACAGAAAGCCCGGAACAGGTTGTGTAAGTAAAATAAATGACCATCTGTACGAAGGTAAATATTCACCAAGAGATGCTAACGGAAAACGAATTTCACGAAATGTTTATGCGAAAACAAGAGAGGAATGTGAGATATTGTTAGCAGAAATGATAAAAGAGATGAAAGCTGAAATTCAGGCAGAAAAAGAGAGATTAAAAACAGAGCAGAGTATGTAAAAAATTTAACTGCATTAAACAAAGAAAAGGAGTAATAAAAAATTGTTATAACAAACCAAAATGCAAAACAATATGTTAACAAAATGTTTTTGTTAACATATTGTTTTTGGTATGCATATATAAAAATGTATTTTTTACAGAGATACGACATTTTTTTCAAGGCATTCACAGCATAATAAAGATACTACTATTTTATTAATAAATAATTGAAAAAAAGAAGGTGGTATGTTAAAATGTATAAAAAAGGAGATTTTTGTGTTATGAATGATAATCAACTAAAAGCAGTTCATGATGATGATTTAGAAACACTCTTAACATCTTTAGGATATATTGAATTAGTTAAAAGTGGGAACTGTAAATGTATTTTTTGTAATGATGTCATAAATCTCGAATCTTTAGGTTCAATCATTCCTAAAGATGGAGAAATTCAATTTTCTTGTAATAAGATTGATTGCTATAATAAATTAACCAAGATAGGGGAATGATATGACACTAGAAGAAATAAAAGAGTTGGCATCTTTGCTCAACATAGGAATTCCGGTAATTATTGGACTTGTTGTTTTTGGTCTATGCATATTTAATATAGACAAACTTCTGTTATTAATTTCTTCTATACAAAAACTTTTTTCCTTTTGTTCAAGTCGTGCAAGAAAAGGAGCAATATCAAATTCTATTCGTGGCAAAATACTCCATTCTGCTAAAGACTTTCGTTCAATAGGCGGTGCTTTAATTAGCGCTGATTTAAAAATTGAATGGGTAAAAGAAGAAAATCCTGAGACATTTATAAAAAACAATCAGGTAATAATTAGAATGTCTCAAAACACAAATCCGCACAAAAACTTTGTTACCGCAGTAAATGCTTATGTAGGAACAGGACTATTACCTAAAGCGCAAAAATATATTGATTCGACTATATTAGGTGTATCTAAAGCTGCAGTAAGTAGAAAACTTATAGTAAATGGGGATCCTGAAGCGGTTGAATATTTTGACGAACACGTTTTATTGCCGCTAACCCAAGATGATGTTGAAGCTGCTCAAATTTATGATGAGTTAAAAACAATTGATAAAAATGGTATGTTTATTAATATATTACTTAATGAATATGCCAAAGCATCACAAAGGATCTTTCCTGAAGAGCCAGATCCATTACTTGTTGCGGAGTCAAAAGAATTGTTAACTTATTTACATAGGATTGCAATGTGTAGTGTGGACGATGTTTCGGATTTTGAATTTAATCGAGAATATTTCAAAATTCATATTTTTTTGACAGCAAAAACATCTACATATAAAAAGAGTGGTATCAAACCATACTTGAAACATATTGCGACAGCAATTAGTAATGGTGTTGAAACGGTATATATATTTGGTTTAGGAAGAAAAATCGATGTTGCAAAAGAAATATCAACTGAACTAAAAAAAACGGATTTCCGTATAGATAATGTTATACCACATCCTTACAGACACAAATCTCTTGACGGAAGATCTGTGCAAGGAATTTGTGTAGAGGTAAATGTGTATAATGAAGAATTAGAATAAATAATAATTACATTTGTTTTTTAGTGTTTTCTATAGTGATATTTGAAATGTGTTCTAATACGCATAAACAAAGAATAGCAGAGAATAAAATCACCCATCTGAATTGAGTTTCAGATGGGTGATTTCTTTGTGAAAATAGTGGTTTTATAAACTTTTGAAAGTGTATATGGGTCAAAATGTGGTCGTGAGGTGTTTGGGTGAGTTTTTGGAGAAAAGCAAAAATCCTTGCAAACCAAAGGTTTACAAGGATTTTATGTGGTCGGAGTGAAGAGACTTGAACTCCCGACATCCTGCTCCCAAAGCAGGCGCGCTACCAACTGCGCTACACCCCGAAGTGTTGTATCTGACAACTGCTAAATTATAATTGATAATTACAAAATTGTCAATAGTTATTTTAAAAAAATATTAAGTTGTGTTAAAATATTATTATTGTAAAATATTGACAAATATGTTAGTATTAAAATTGTATAAGCATATTTGCTTTCCGATACGGTATTTTACGGAGGTAATGGTATGAAAAAATTTGTTTCAATTGTTTTGGCGCTTTGCCTTACAATTGCGTTGGCAGTTCCGGCTTTTGGTGCTATCAATGTTAATAACGGCGATATTTCCTTCGCTGTTGCATCAGACTTGCACTATAATGTGCCAGAAGAAGAGTTGGAATGGTATTCAGAGGACCCTGTTTTTGGCTACGCTAACCGTCGCGCTGCTATGGAAAATGAAAGTGGTCTTATTATTGACGAGTTTTTGAATCAGTGCGCAGCTGACGATAATGTTCAGTTCGTTCTTATTTCAGGCGACCTTGCAGATAACGGCAGAAGCATTCCTGAAGAGCACTATGCAGTAGCAGAAAAGCTTGCAAAGTTTGAAAAAGAAACAGGTAAGCAGGTTTACGTTATACCTGGTAACCACGATTTTGGTAACCTTGGCGAGTATTGCGAGGTTGATATTGCAAGATTTGTAGATATATATGCTGATTTTGGTTACAACCAGGCTCTTACAAGAGTTGAGGGTACAGGTTCGTATACTGCAGACCTTGGCGGAAAATACCGCCTTATTGCTCTCGACAGTAACGATCCTGACAGATCAACTGAAGATGGTATGACAGAGGATAGAGTTCAGTGGGTTATCGACGAAGCTAAAAAGGCTAAGGAAGAGGGTAAATACCCTATTCTTATGATGCACCACAACCTTCTTGACCACCTTCCTGTTCAGCGCGTGCTCAGCCACGATTTCATTATAAGAAACCATGAGCTTACAGCAGAGCGTTGGGCAAACGCAGGTATCAAGCTTGTGTTTACAGGCCATGAGCACTGCAGTGATGCTACATCAAAGACAAGTGCTTTAGGTAATGTTATTACAGACTTTGCAACAACATCTCTTACAATGTATCCATTACAGTACAGATATTTTGAAATTACAGATACAACTATCTGCTACGATGTAAGAACAGTTGATTCTATTGATACAGATGCGCTTCAGAAAAATGTTAAAGGCTATTCAAAGGAGCAGATTGATGCTATGAATGAGGGCCTTAACGCATTTGCAAAGCAGTTCCTTAAAAATGGTATTGAATACAGGCTTGAGCTTGGCTTCACTGATGAGAAGTTAGGTATTAAACCAGGCGATATCTACTATGATGTTGTAAGAGCAGTTATAGATGAGCTTACTGTTGCTCTTAATGACCCGTTATATGGTGAAGGCGGTATTCAGGAGCGTGCAGCAGCAGAGGGTATTGAAATCCCTGATAGCGATTATGTTGACGGTTGGGATGTTGCTACAGACCTTGTTGCTGCTCACTACGCAGGTAGCGAAAATTATCCATTGAAAGACCGCGATGTTAAGATTCTCTTTACAACTCTCGCTTATATTATAAGATGCGAGCTTGCAACATTAGAGGACGAGACTGTTGTTTACGATTGGGTAGAGGCAGCTGTACTTGCTACAAGCGGTTCCTTAGGCGGAGATGAAATTCTGAATTCAGTATTCCCTGATGGTCAGGTTACACCTGCTGAATATTTTGCACTTGCTCTTCTTTCTCCACTTCTTCAGTCATTCACTGTTGATGACGAGGTAGATGATAATACAGGTTATATCGGCGGTTACGGTAATTCAAACAGCCTTGAAAACTTTGGTGCAGGTATCTTTATTGGTATTAGCGATTTTATTGAAAAAATTATGATTATATTCGACTACATTCTTAAGGCCTTTGGTGCGTTTGTAGTAGTATAATGGTGGTGCAACAATGGCAGAAATTACAGAGTTTTTCTCAGTTCTTGATGAAAATGGAGAAGAAATACAGTGCCAGACTCTTTTGATGTTTACAAGCCCTGAAACTGAAAGAGATATTGTTATTTATACAGATAACACAACAACTGATGGGTTGGAAAACATCTACGCTTCTTATTATTGCTATGATGAAGAGGTGCTCAGGCTCCTTGATATAGATAATGAAACTGAATGGGCTCTTATTCAGGATGTTCTGGCAGAAATTACAGAGGATGAGGAAGAAGAGGCGTAAGCCTCTTCTTCTTTAATGTGAGGTTGTTTATGTCTATTGAAATTATAAATCAGGTAAGTAAAACATTTTTTGAGCCTATCCTCAAAAAACGCACCTCGTGTAGAGGTATTGTTATAAAAGACGGCAAGGTGCTTCTTTCACATGAACTTAAGAAGGATGTGTATATGTCGCCCGGTGGCGGTCTTGAAGAAGGGGAGAGCCTTGCGGAGTGCTGCAAGCGTGAAATTCTTGAAGAAACAGGCGTTATAGCATCTGTTGATGAGCAGATTTTTACTATAAATGAATATGTTTTCAATGAATTATACATTGCTCACTATTTTATTTGTAGCCCCATAGGTGAGGGAAAAGCCAGCCTTACACCAACGGAAATTGACCACAAAATGGTTCCGGAATGGGTGGACTTAGATGATGCAATTGAGATTTTTTCTCATTATCCTGAAAGAACACCTGACCACGAAAGTTTATATTTAAGAGAATATACTGTATTGACAAAATTAAAAGAGAAAGCAGTCCTTTGATTGCTTTCTCTTTTTGCAACATATCGTTGCTTTACTATAGAATAAACGGGTGCTATACTGAAATTCGCCGAGGCGGTTCGACCCCCTATTCTTTAAAAGCAGAAAAAAGAGAACCTACACAATAACTGTAGGCTCTCTTTTTGGTGCCGGTGACCGGGGTCGAACCGGTACGGTATCGCTACCACTGGATTTTGAGTCCAGCACGTCTGCCAATTCCATCACACCGGCAAATATTACTGGTTTATTATATTATATACTTTTAAAAAAATCAATATGAATTTTTATTTATTCGCAGAAAAAACCTTGGATTCTCATCCAAGGCTTTTCTGTAACTTTATGAATACTGATATGGAGGGGTTTTTAGTTTGGTATGGTTATGTCAACCTTGCTTTCAAAATAAATATTTGCTTCTTCAAATTTTTCTGCACTGTCGTATCCGACCATTTCATTAAAGAGCCAGGTTTTGATGCTTTTTGCTTCTGCTTCGTCTAACTTGTATATGCTACCGGTCTGATCCTGTTTCAAGCCTTCAAAATACACACCGTAAGTTTTACCATCAACTGTATAATAGAAAACAATTACACCTAAATATTTCCCATCGTCGTTTGATGTGAAATAACCATTAGCCTTCTGAAAATTGTGCTTACCTTCGCCAATATTATCATCCATATAATTATCGGCAAGAGTTTTCAATGTTTTGAGCTCTGTTTCACTGATATTTTCTGACTTTAATCTTGAAATAACATTTAATTCAAATTC
>JAZLDN010000046.1:0-17328 GCA_045614765.1 Acutalibacteraceae bacterium | reverse complement strand
ATTAACGTTCTCAAGAATACGATTTCATAACTTGTTAATGGTATATGGCTTGCCACTATTCCGTTAAGTCCGAACAGTAATAATGCAGACAAGTATTTTATAAATGCCTTTTTATCCATCAGTATTCACCTTTACAAATTCTTATTTGTCGAGTTGATTATATCACCAATCAACAGCTAAAGCAATAAAAGAAAAGAACAGATAACTGATGCTATCTGTTCTTTCTTGGTCGGAGTGAGGTGATTCGAACACCCGACTTCTTCGTCCCGAACGAAGCGCTCTACCAAACTGAGCCACACCCCGATATTAAATTTTTTGAGTTAGTTGGACGTTTTTTCTTGCGAAAAAATCTTCGTCCCGAAGGTCGCGCTCTACCAAACTGAGCCACACCCCGAAGTGTGATTTTATTAAATTTTTAATTGGACGTTTTTTCTTGCGAAAAAATCTTGGTCCCGAAGGTCGCGCTCCTCCTGTTGCAATATAGTCGTATTGCGCGTTATCCACTTCGCAATACTCCTTTATTGCGCCACTCCTTATTCCTCGCTGTATCCGCCACTGGCGGCGCTCGGAAACGTCCCCAAATTGAGCCACATCTCGAAATAAAATTAGGAATTGGGAGTTTCGGGTCTGAGACGCAATTATAAGCTACGCATCTATCCCCTATTTACTAATTGCTGACCTCTATACGCTAACTACTATCTACTAGCTGCTATTCGCAAAACGCAAAAAAATTATACTCTATTTGTTTTGTAAAATCAAGTTATATTTTTGCTTTTCAAAATAAAACTGACAGGGCTTTACTCCCCTGTCAGTTTTTTGTTTATTTCTTATAACCGCTATAGTAAACCTGACCTGCATTAAGGTCGTAGCCTCTTATTTGCATAAGCTCTGTAACTGTAACCATCTGGTAACCCTGACTTTTGAGCCATGGCACAATAGTTTTTGTTGCGTCTGCTGTTGATTTATATAAATCATGCATCAGAATTATAGAACCATCTTTAACATTATTTTTTACAGATGAAACAACAGAATTTGCGTTTCTGTACTTCCAATCAAGGGTATCAACGCTCCACTGAATAAGAGGATATTCAACTGAAGATTTTACTGTAGAATTAATACTTCCGCCCGGTGCTCTCACAAGTGTGGGCGCTTTTCCTGTAACCTTTTTTACAGCATTATTAGTCTGGTTAATCTGAGATTTAATTGTGCTTTGTTTATAGTTTGTGAGAATATAATGACCATAAGTGTGGTTTCCGATTTCGCACCCTGCGTTAAAAGCATTTTTAAGGCTACTCTTATAGGAACCAACTCTGTTACCAACAACAAAGAATGTAGCTCTTGCGCCATTTTTCTTTAATGTGGAAACAATACTGTTTGTAACGCTTGTAAGAGGACCGTCATCATAAGTTAACGCCACCATTGGCTTATTTGGGTCTATACCATAAACAGAGGTAGAATATGAAACAAGGTTTGTATTTTTCAGCCTTATTCTGAAATAGTTAATTACCCCAAAGTCAATATTATCAAATGAACAGGTATATGTGCCTTTATCATATACCTCACCCACAGTTTTCCACGATGGTGATACTGCTGAACGATGGTCTATGATATACGTATGCTTATTGCTGTATTTATCCCAACTAAGCACCACACCGCTTGGAGAATGCTTTGATGTAACTGAGGGAGCGCGCCAGTAATCCGTGGAAACACCTGAGATATTGTAGCTACCGGGTACTTTTCCGCAAAATGCCTTTACGGTGTATGTATACTTACCGCCGTTTTTCACATTATAATCCATTACGTAGTTGGTATTCATATCCCTCACAACACGCACGCAAAACCAGCTCGATTCACCCTGAGCTTTTCTGTACACCCTATATTGTGTGGCCGTAGGAATCTTATTCCAGCTTACCATTATGCTGTTTGGTGTGCAGTTCAATATTACCTTTGGCATTTTCAGGCAACGGAACCTGACACCCGTTTCGTATGGATACCTTACACCATCCTCAAGCACATAGGCTATACGGTATATGTAATACGCTCCATTTTCTGTTTTATAATCCTGATAATAATTAACTTCAGGCGTAGCCTCGTGGGTAAAAAGATTGTTGGCGTAGTCATATTTATACACCACATAGCTTACTGCGCCCTCCACCTTATCCCAACTTATAAATAAACCGTCTTTTGCATTTATAACTTTAAGATTTCCCGTACCTGCAACCCTACCTGACTCAGCACGGGCAATATTAGCTGCAGGTAACAATACAGCAATCAGCAAGGTAATTGCCAAAAGCCTCTTAAATATATTTTTCATTCTCTTTTCTCCATCCCATATGCACTATACTAAAATAGTACCACATACATCTACATTTTTCAATTTATGTTTGCCAAAAATCCCAAAAAATTTACAAATATTTTATTTTGATTTATTGCAGTTTTAAGTGCTATTCGTCTTGCTTTATTTTGCTTACTATACTATAATGTAGAATGAATGATTATGCGGAAAGGCGGAGCATAAATGAACATAATTGTTGTAGGTATAGGCAAGGTTGGTTATACAGTTGCTGAGCAATTAGCGATTGAAAGCCACGATGTTACAATTATTGATACAAACGAGGATGTTATTAACGATACTCTTCAGGATATTGACGTTATTGGTGTTATTGGTAATGGTGCAGTATCTAAAACTCTTCTTGGCGCAGGCGTTGATGAATGTGATATGCTTATTGCCCTTACAGGTAGCGATGAGTTAAATATACTTACCTGCCTTCTTGCGAAAAAACTTGGTGCCGGAAGCACAATCGCAAGAGTTCGTAACCTTGATTATAGCAACGATTTAAAAATTATTAAAGACAGCCTTGGTCTTACAATGGCAGTAAACCCGGAAAGAGAAGCGGCCGCAGAAATTCAGAGAATTTTGAAATTCCCAACTGCAAGAAACGTTACATTTTTTGGACGCGACCAGGTAGACCTTTTAAGCTTTGTGGCAAATAAAAACTGCGCTCTTACGGATAAGGCTTTGAAGGATTCCTTCTCAAAGCTCAGAACACCGGCCCTTGCCTGTGCAGTTGAGCGCGGAGATGAAGTTATTATCCCAACAGGTGATTTCGTTATTAAAGACCACGACACAGTTGCGGTTCTTACCCCTACAAAAACTGCCCCCGAATTTTTCAAGCAAATCGGATTTAAAACAAACGATATTCGCAATATTATGATTATTGGTGGTGGTAAAATTGCAGTTTACCTTGCAAATGCTCTCAGCCACCTGAGCGTTAACACAACAATCATTGAAAAGAATCTTGAAACTGCTCTGGATTTAAGCGAGCGTTTTCCAAACATAAACATTGTTCACGGAGATGGTACAAACCGTTCCCTTCTCCTTGAAGAAGGGCTCCTTGAGGCAGACGCTTTTATATGCCTTACAGGTATAGACGAAGAAAACATTGTTCTCTCTCTGTTTGCAAAAAATGCATCACCAAACATCAAAACTATTACAAAGGTTAACCACACTCTTTTCAGAGAGGTTATTAAAACCCTTGATATTGATAGCGTTGTTTACCCCAAATTCATCACAGCAAACACCATACTTACCGATGTGCGCGCTAAGCAGAATGATGATGAACGAAGTGAGGTTACCCAGCTTACACGTATAATCAACAATAAGGTGGAAGCTATTGAATTTGAGGTTTCTGAGGATTGCACACTCATAGGTCAAACTCTTAACGACCTTCGTATAAGAAAAAATATTCTTTTAGGCTCAATAACACGAAATAACACCGTAATAATTCCTAAAGGTTCAGACAGCTTACAGGTTGGGGATACGGTTGTACTTGTTACAACAACCGAACGACTTTCTGCCCTTGATGATATTCTGGAGTAATACACTATGAATAAACGAATGATTGCATATATGCAGGGCATTTTAATGGTTTGTGAAGCAGGCCTTCTCCTGTTACCATTGATTACTGCTTTTATATATGGCGAAAGCGGTACAATCCCCGCATTTTTAATTACTATAGCATTGTTGTGTATCATAGGTCTTATACTTATAAAATTTAAACCTGCAGATAAAACAATATATGCTCGTGACGGACTTGTAATTGTAGCTTTAGGCTGGATTGTATTAAGTCTTTTCGGGGCATTACCATATTATATCAGCGGAGAAATACCAAAATTCATTGATGCTCTCTTTGAAACTGTATCAGGCCTGACCACCACAGGCTCAAGTATATTGTCAGACGTAGAAGCTTTAAGCAAATCCCTCCTCTTCTGGAGAAACTTCACAAACTGGATTGGCGGTATGGGTGTACTTGTTTTCGTTATGGCAGTTCTTCCCCTTTCCGGTGGTGGTGGCGACCTTCACCTTATGAAGGCTGAAGCTCCCGGTCCAAGTGTTGGAAAACTTGTACCAAAATCAAACAGAACGGCACAGATTCTTTACCTTATTTATTTCGCACTTACTGTTCTTTGTGCCATATTCCTCTTAATTGGTGGTATGCCGTTATTTGACAGCATTACAACCGCATTCGGAACTGCGGGCACAGGCGGATTCAGTATATTTAACGACAGCATTGGTGGTTACTCCCCTTTCTGTCGTGGCGTTGTAACTGTATTTATGGCGCTATTTGGCATAAACTTCAACATATATTTCCTTATACTTATGAAGCATTTCAAGGAAGCGCTGAAAAGCGAAGAATTGTGGACTTACATAGGAATAATGGGAATTTCTGTGTTTACCATAACGCTGAATATCCGTGAGCAATTCGCAGGTATAGGTGAAGCCTTCCAACATGCATCCTTCCAGGTAAGTTCTTTAATGACATCTACAGGCTTTTGTTCAACAGATTTTAATCAATGGCCTGAATTGAGCAGAACAATCCTTCTTATGATTATGTGCATTGGCGCATGTGCCGGAAGCACAGGTGGTGGCTTCAAAATTTCAAGAGTTATATTACTTGTAAAATATGCTGCAAAAGAATTACGCACAATTTCTCACCCACGAAGCGTAAAGGTTATAAAATTTGAAGGAACACGCGTAAAAGATGAAACAATACGTGGCACAATGGCATTTTTCATTGTATATGTAGCTATTTTCTGTTTATCTCTCGTTTTGGTTTCATTTGACAAAACAGATATGACAACAAACATTACAAGCGTTATTTCCGCACTTAATAATATGGGACCTAATTTAGGGCCACGTCTTGCAGAAGGTGCTGTTGCCGGCTATGGCGCAGGCGGTCCATTTTCAAACTTTGGTACATTCAGTAATCTATCTAAAATAGTGTTTATTTTAGATATGCTTTTCGGAAGACTTGAGTTCTTCCCACTTATTGTTTTATTGACTCCACCAAAAAGTTTAAGACATAAAATAGCAAACAGAAAGAGGTTATAATATGAGAAACATTAAATTAATTAACGATAGTTGGCTTTTTTCAAGCACAGCACAATCTGCTCCTGCTACGCTTCCTGCTGATTGGGAGAAATTAGACCTTCCCCACACCTGGAACGGCACAGACGGTCAGGACGGTGGCGGAGATTATATGCGTAAGGCTTGCTACTACGCAAAAGAAATCTTGAAATCTGACCTTGCTGGCGAAGAAAACTACCTTGAATTTGATGCAGTTAACTCATCTGCAGAAATTTTCTGGAATGGTAAATCTTTAGCAGTTCACCACGGCGGTTATTCTCGCTTCAGAGTACTTATTCCTTCAGCTGATATTAAAGAAGCTAACCTTCTTGTTGTTTGCGCAGATAACTCACCTAACGAGGAAATTTATCCTCAGGTTGCAGACTTTACATTCTACGGCGGTATTTACCGTTCAGTTAAAATTGTAAGCGTTCCTGCTACACACTTCGACCTTGAATATTTCGGCGCACCTGGCCTTCAGATTACACCTGTTGTAAAAGGCGAGAATGCAGAGGTTACTGTTAAAACATTTATTAAAAATCCTGCAGGCACAAAGGTTGAATATAAAATATACGAAGGCGAAGATGTTATCAAGTCTGCTACAGTTAACGGCGAAAGCACTGAAGCTGTTCTTACAATCGAAAATGTTCACCTTTGGAATGGTATTAAAGACCCATACCTCTACTGTATGGAAGCAACTCTTATAAAAGATGGGGAAGAAATTGACGAGGTTTGCAATCGTTTCGGTTGCCGTTATTTCAGCGTTGACCCTGAAAAAGGCTTTATTCTTAACGGCAAGGAATACCCACTTCGCGGTGTATCACGCCACCAGGACTATCCTGAAAAAGGTAATGCACTCACCCTCGAAGACCACAAGAGAGATATCGAGCTTATTTGTGAGGTTGGTGCAAACACTATCCGCCTTGCGCACTATCAGCACGCACAGGAATTCTATGATCTTTGCGATGAAAAGGGTCTTGTTATTTGGGCAGAAATTCCATACATTTCACGCCACATGCACGGTGGTTATGATAACACAATAAGCCAGATGACAGAGCTTGTAGCACAAAACTACAACCACGCATCTATCTGCTTCTGGGGTCTTTCAAACGAAATCACCATTGCAGGTGCAGACGACCCACACCTTATTAAAAACCACAAGGACCTTAACGAGCTTGTGCATAAGATGGACCCTACTCGCCTTACCACAATTGCTACAGTTACAATGTGCTCAATGGATAATGAGTATGTTCACATAAGCGATGTCCTTTCCTATAACCACTATTTTGGTTGGTACGGCGGTACAACTGATATGAACGGTAAATGGTTTGATGATTTCCACAAGAAATATCCAAACAAGGCTATCGGCTTAAGTGAATATGGTTGCGAAGCTCTTAACTGGCACACATCAGAGCCAACACAGGGCGACTACACCGAGGAATACCAGAGCTACTACCACGAAGAGCTTATAAAGCAGATTGCAGTTCGTCCATACATATGGGCAACTCACGTATGGAATATGTTTGACTTTGCCGCTGACGCCCGTGCAGAAGGTGGCGAAAATGGTATGAACCACAAGGGTCTTATAACCTTTGACCGTCAGTACAAGAAGGATTCATTCTATGCTTACAAAGCATGGCTTAACCCTGAACCAATGATTCACATCTGCTCAAAGCGCTATGTGGACAGAGTTGAGGATGTAACAAAAGTAACAGTTTACTCAAACTGCCCTGAGGTAGAGCTTTTCGTTAACGGCGAAAGCGTTGGCAAACAAACTAAAGGAGATTTCCCATTCTTCTATTTCAATGTAAAAAATGAAGGTACATCTACAATTGAAGCAAAAGCCGGTGAGCTTACAGACACCGCTACAATCAATAAGGTAGATACACCTAACGAAGAATATATAATGAAGGAAGAAAACCAGGTTATTAACTGGTTTGAAATCACCACACCTGTTGGCTACTATTCAATCAATGATACAATCGGTGATATTATGTCTACCTTCAAGGGTAAAATTGCTCTTGTAAAGGTACTGCTTATGTTTAAGAAGGTTATGTCACAGGGCACTAAAGACGGTAAGCCTGAGGTTATGGGCTTCAGCTTCGGCGGTGTAAACAAGAGTATGATTCAGTCATTGCTCGGCATGGTAAAGGGCTTCACAATTAAGCGTACATTTATGATGACAGGCAACAAGTTCTCTAAAGAGCAGATTCTCGAAGTGAACGCAATGCTTAATAAGATTAAGAAGAAATAATTTAAAAAGAAGTCTCACTCGTGAGACTTCTTTTGTTATAATTAAAAATTCAAAATACAAAATTCAAACTTTTGGAACTGCGTTGCAATTATAAAGCTTCGCATCACTTTAACTGTTTGCGAAGCTCTGGCATCTGGCGACTGGTAGCTATTTGCTATTTGCTAACTGCTATTTGCTTTACAAAACACTCTTGCCTTTTAAGCGGGTAATTTGTATAATATAGGAAGTATTTCTTAGGATGTGATTTTTTGGCACAAACGCTTGCAACCATTATGGCAATATTCGCCGTAATCGGTGCTTTAGATAAAATATTGGGTAATCGCCTTAAATTAGGTGATGAATTTGAAAAGGGCTTACATACATTAGGTCCCCTTTCCCTTTCAATGCTTGGTATGATGACGATAGCTCCAGCGTTGGCTGACCTGCTCATACCTGTAATAACACCTGTAGCAAACGCTATAGGCTTTGACGCTTCTGCACTTGCAGGCATACTTATTGCAAACGATATGGGCGGTGCTGCCCTTGCAGATTCTATTGCAACAGATTCTCTTTTAGGTGCTTTCCACGGGCTTTGTGTTGCTTCTATGCTGGGTGCTACCATTTCATTCACAATCCCTGTAGCACTAAGATCTGCTAAAGAAGAAAATCACAACGATGTACTTTTAGGTCTTTTGTGCGGTATAAGTACAATTCCTGTTGGTTGCTTCGTTTCAGGTCTTGTAATGGGCATTTCCCCACTTACTGTGCTCATAAATCTTCTGCCTGCAATTCTTATATCTGTTATAATCATAATCGGACTTTTAAAATTCCCCAAAATCACTATAAGGATATTTTCGGGATTCGGTAAAATCATTTCAATCCTTATAACCTGCGGTCTTGCGCTTGGTATTTTCCAAACACTTACAGGCAAAACCCTTATTGAAAACACCGCACCTCTTATGGAAAGCGCCGCTACAGTTTTCACAATCTGCATTACTCTTGCAGGTACATTCCCACTTATTGCAATAATATCAAAGCTTCTTAAAAAGCCACTCTCTGCATTAGGAAAGAAAATGGAGCTTGACGACACCTCTGTGGTGGGTCTTATTGCCACTCTGGCAAACTCCATTGCAACCCTTGAAAGCGCAGACAGAATGAACAGAAAAGGCAGAATTATAAACCTTGCATTTGCAGTATCAGCCGCTTTCGTTTTTGGCGACCACTTAGCATTCACCCTCTCCTACAACCCTGAACACATAGTTGCAGTTATAGTAGGTAAATTAGTGGCAGGTGTCACGGCAATTGTTGTGGCGAGTGTGTTGAGTAAGAAGATCAGACAATAAACTTACATTCCCCTATCATCATAATAATTGATTTTAAACCAATAGCATCTCACAAAAACACTCCACAAGGCACAAACCTTATGGAGTGTTTTCTTTTCCTCTTAAACCTTAGAACCAACATTTTGAGTAATTCAGATTTCACCGCTTATTCTTTTGAATTACCGTTGCAATATTATCTAATGTTTATTTGAACATTCCTGAGAATAGATTCATAATCATATTTATGATAATCTCAAAGAAATTAAATATAGAGTTGCTTGCCGTCCTTTGTGTTCGGGTGCCTGTATAATTGCCTATTCCCCTTACAATGGTAAGTTCATTACCATTTGAGTCCTTAGTGTGCTCAACAATATAGTCGACACCATCTTTGAGTTTTTCACCACGATCTGTAACAGTAATTTCTTCACCAAACGAAACAACTGTTTTACTCAAAGGTCTTGCAGTTATTGTAATACTTTCATTTTTAACACCGGTGTAATTGCCTATAAATGATATTGTATAATTATATGTTCCAACTGCATGTAGCGAATCCAACCCTATAATTTCGTAGTCGTCACCTTCTACTAATTTATCTGCACCGTTTAAAACTATAACTCCGGGGCTCACTCCATCAGGATTATATTCAGTAGCGGTACATACAACTCTGATATTTTCAACTACCTTAGGTAATATTGAAAACTTAGCTGTTGCTACAAGGTGCTTGAAATCACCTAAGCCTTTAGCATTTATGGTAGCTGTGCCCGCATTGATATTATCTTTATAGGATAATGTGTATTCGAGGTTTTCAGCCAATTTTTTACCGTTTGACGAAACATCAGGATCAGGTGTTATTTCTTTTCCTGTATATGTCTGATTCTCTATAGGTGCAATCACTAAGGTTGTGTATTTAATGTTATTGGCAATTGCATACTGCTCTGCATAAGAACCCTCATTGCAATAAATAGTTACATCCGTATTTGCATCTTTAAATGCCGTATCGCTTATAGAAGTAACACTATCAGGAACAATAACATTTTGTAGAGCAGCGCAAGATTCAAAAACACATTCACTGATGTTTTCAACTGAACCGCCTACCACAACTGTTTCAAGAAACTCACAACCACTAAATAGACTATCAGTAAGTTCAGCCAGATTTTCGTTTATTGTCGCTTTCACAAGCGAACTGCCCGAAAAAACACTGCTACCTACCTCAGTCACGTTTGGTCCCAATACAACCTCTTTTATGAGTGTTGAAGAAAAAGCACAATCGCCAATATATTCAACCGTATCAGGTAAATCAATCTCAGTAAGTTTTGCACGAGAAAAAGCCCTCTTTCCTATATGCTTTAATGACTTACCAAAATAAAACTTTTTCAAAACCAAGGACTGATTAAACGCATAATCATCAATATATTCTACAGTATCTGGCAAAACTACTTCTTTTAGATTATTGAGGTCAAATGCGTACTCACCGATACCTGTAAACGATCCGTTGATTTCTATAGCCTTCAACCCAAAGTTATAAGCAAATTCGTTACATATATCTGTCGTTTGATTCGTTAAAACCATTTTTTTCAGGCTACGTGGTCTGATTACATTGGTTGGATTATTATAGGTATACCCAAAGTAATGAGAAAGTCGGCGTGGGATATTAACTACCACCAGCTCTGTCATATCTGCAGCATAGAAGCAATCCTGATCAAACTCAACATCGTTAGGAAATTCCAATCTACCTAACTTAGTTTTATAAAATGCATAATCGTTGACCATTTTAACTTCATCTAATGCTACATAGTCATCCCCTTGCCTTGCACGAGGATATGCAATCAATATGCTTAAGTCCTTACTGTATAACACGCCATCAATCGAACAATACCTCTCATTACCCTCACTAACCGAAAATTCTTGTATATTTGCGAGATAATCATATTCGTTATGAATATAATGAGTTACCCTTTCATCCATAACAAATACACTTGCAACCTTTTTAGGTGGGTATTTTACCATTCCACCATTTGAAGAGTATAATACACCATCACAAGAGAAATAGCAGGAATTATCTTCATCAACCTCAAAGCAAGCTATATTATTAAGCTGATTTAAGGTTTCATACGGAATCTTAGTAATAGCACTACTTATTTTGTATGTATCCGATTTGCTACCCATAGGGTATGCAATAAGAACGCCTTCCTTGGTATAAAGAATTCCATATTCTGAGAAATAAGTCTTATTATTTTCATCAACTGTAAACTTTTCAACCGGTGAACCTGTAAAGGCGGTATATGATATTTCTTCTACATTTTCGCCGATATGGACTTCACTTAATTTCAGGCAATCCTTAAACGCATAACCTGAAATCACCTTCACAGAATCCGGTATTACAACAGATGTTATACTTGTAGATTGAAAAGTACCATCAATCGTTTCAAGCCCTTCGTGAAGCACGAGCTCTTCAATAGGGTTGTTTGCAAAAGCCGAACCCATATGCTTCACACTATCAGGAATATCTACAGACTTTATATTATTTTTTGCAAAGGCATTATCAGGTAAGCTCTCTATGCTCCAATTCGGGTATAATACTAAGTTAGTTATACCGGAATTGTATAAACCTTTCTCTTCTATTCCGTCAACTGTTGGAAGAATATTAACTGTTGATATTGAATATGCTGCTGTACTGTTCTTATGAATTACACCATCTCTGATGGTGAGTTCATTCATTCTCTTAGGGCCACTGCTGTAATAATAGTATTTCTTGCCTTTCTTAGTATAATATAATTTTCTTTTGCTACATTTATTTCCCTTACAAACAGTACAACCGGAGTCGCCATGCGCAAACCAATAGCCTATAGTAGTTTCTTTTGAATCAGTTTCAACATTTATATTATCCCCAATAAATGGCACACTAAGTTTTTTTAAGCCACACATACCGGCAAATGCTTCGCTTTTTATTTCAGTAACAGAATCCGGAACAATAAGCTCTGTTATTCCTGTGCAGCCATAAAAGCTATCTATTCCTATATACTCTAATCCATCAGGCAAGGTTACGCTTGTTATATCCGAACGGCTATCCCACGGGCAAGCAATTCTCTTAACACCATCGGGAACAACAACATTTGTGGCCGTACCTTTATACCAAATCAAAACCCCATTACCAACAATCAGAAAATCCTCGGGATAATCATTTACTAGCTTGCATTCCATAAATGCATTTCTTCTCACATAGAAATCACCGGATGGAAAATCGATTTCTGAAAGCATTGGTGTATTGGCAAAAGCATATTCGCCGATTGCAGTTACGCTT
Source organism: Acutalibacteraceae bacterium (assembly GCA_045614765.1). Classification (GTDB taxonomy): domain Bacteria; phylum Bacillota; class Clostridia; order Oscillospirales; family Acutalibacteraceae; genus DTU089. The sequence continues at coordinate 5,065 of JAZLDN010000046.1, read as the reverse complement.
TCGGGCAACTGCACTTTTTCAAGAAGTGCACATGTTCTGAAGCTGACAGCACCAATAGTTTTTATAGTATTGCTTTTTATAATTACTTCTTTAAGATTCGAACACATATGAGCAAAGCATTGTGGTATTGATGCTGAAGTAACTGTATCCTCCACAACAATTTTCTCAATACCAATTGCATTCTGAAAATTGTACTCATAAAGATTTTTTGTTATAGTAACCTCTTTTAATGAATATGGTATATAAAATTTTTTCTTATCTGCTTTTGAGGTAACGGTATATGTATCATCAAATGCATCCGTACCAAACATATACCCTAACTGGTCAGATTTATTAGAAGCTGTGTTTCCGGAGCCGCCACCCACAAATGGTGCTATTAAGCTTTCGGGATAGCAACCATTAAAAGCACCTATATATACTGCAGTGACACTATCCGGTATAACGATTGATTTAAGGGATACACAATTCTGGAAAGCCCTACCATATATTTTTAGTAGAGAATCAGAAAAAGTTATATCTTCAAGAGAACTACAATTTGCAAAAGCGAAAGTACCAATTATTTTAACCGGAGCTGTAATTGTAACGCTTTTAACATTCGAAAAGCCATAGAATGCATAATTACCGATTTTCTCTACACCACCATCAACAATAATGTTTTCAGCCGATGTATATTCCTTCCATGGAATTGTGTCGGCAGTATAGTCAGGCATATCCCCCATACCACTTATTGTAAGAGTGGATGTTTCTTCATCATAGGTATAGTATGTACTTACCGCCTTAGCCTTCGGAGATAACAAAGCGATACTATCTATGAATAATGTTTTAAAATTGTTAAATGCTTCACCTAAATGAGATGCACAATCACTAACAGATGATACACTTGCGCTACTTATTGGTGCTACAGTTAACAACATAACTGCTGCGAGAATTGAAGATAAAAATTTAATAAGCTTTTGATTTTTCATAATTCTACCTCCCTGTTTCACTGTGGTAAAAAGCTGAAACTACAGCCATTATACTCAACAACAACCATATCAGCCTCAAAATCTGACGAATATTGAGTTGTGATATTACAATCTGACTTTGGAATGGTTTTCTCCGAACCATCACTATAAACAGCAATAATTTCCATATACTCAACACTGTATCCTTCGGTAAATATACCATAAATTGAATTGAGTGTTACAGGATTCTTTTCTTGCTCTGTTTGAACTACAACAAAAAACATTGTAGATTTATCCTCATAGGATACATTTATAATCGTTTTTCCGTTTTTGTCCGGATTCCCTATATCTACGGTACATTGGTTGATAGGAATTTCATTTTTTTCTCCGTTACTATACAAAAGGGTTACCATCAACTCTGAAAAATCTATTTCATCAATACTTTTATACTCTATTTTCATATTATCCGGAAAATCAATATTAATCCCACGAAGCTCGGATAATATTGACTCAGAAACATTACCAACAACTGTTGCCGATGTTTCCTCCGACATAATATATTGAGTTGTTTTATCATCATTATATAATTCAGACAAATGCGTTTCTTTTTCGGTTATTTCTTCATTTTTAAAAACACTGACAAGACCGCTAAACATACCATCGCTAACAAATCCGTAATTCACATTTTGGGGTAAAATCCGAATCATTGTTCCCACACACAGAATAAGAATTGCTGCACATGTAATGGTTGATGCAATAAGAAATTTACGACGTTTTTTGAACAACTTTATAATTACTTCAGGAGCACAATAAATTATTTCTTTACCCGTATTCTCAACAATGGTACTTTGCAAAAAATCAATCGCACAAACACAATCATCTATTAACTCCGTGTTCATTTCATCGATCGGTTTTTTCAACTCAAGATCCATTACGTTCTCTATCTCATTAATAAAACTATTAATAAACACATTATCTGTTACAAAAAGATTTTCTTTAAGATATACTGTCAAAACAATCCATCTCCTTTCATTTCTTCATTTACAATCTTTTTTACCTTTTCTCTTAATCTGAACAGTCGTTGTGCAACTGCGGTAAACGAGATGTTGAGTGTTTGCGAAATTTCTTCCAAACTCTTTTTGTTTATATAACGTAGTTCATACAGTTCTTTTTCTTTTGTATTTAGCTCTTTTATTATCTTTTCTGCAACCATATCATAATCGAGATTGCTATAATCAGGCATATTTTCAACATACAATTCTTCCCGCAGATCATTTATATCAACAAAATTCATTTGTTTTTTATCTCTGCGGAATTGAGAATTAACAATATTATCAGCTATCTTGTATAAATATGCTCCAGGATTTTCAATCTTTTCACCTTGTAAAAGCCTTTTATAATAAACCGTAAAACATTCCTGAATACAATCCTGTGCTTCATTTCTGTTTTTTAATTTCACATTGCAGAAGCGATTGATATTCTCAAAATATGTATCATATACAAGCTTGAACTCTTCATCAACTTGTTTTTTATTTGACATTTACACCATCCTTATAAACCCTTCTACTAATATGTGTCAGATTTTATAAAACTTTACATAAAAAATTTAAAAATCGGTGCACAAAATCTCACACAGAATCTTTGGCACCGATTTTTCTTTATATTCTAAGATTTTTTATTGCTTCCTCGGCTCTTTTGTAATCAAACCCTCCCGGGCTGTTGTCGAAGTTTTTGTTACCATCTATCCAGCGTGAGCACCATTGTGCAATCTGTTCATCGGTAGCATCTATTTCAACAGCAGTAAGCTCTTTTATGGTTTTAATTATTTCAGCATCTTCTGCTCCCAGCGTCTGCGTGAATTCTGCAAATTGCACGGGTGTATTCTTCTTTGCATTTTGAAGAAGCAATGGCATAAAAGCTGTGCAGGCTTTTCCGTGTGGAATACCAAACTCTTCTGTAAGCACATAGCCTACGGTGTGAGGGAATGCCGCACCGCACACATTTAATTCTAAACCTGCATAAATTGAGCCTAAATAAAGCTCTTCACGGGTCTTTTCATCAGGGATAGACTTACTCTCACAAAGAGCTTTAAGTCCTTTGTAAAGAAGCGGTAAAGCCATTTTGGCATACATAAGCGCATACTCTGTGCACCTTGGCGAGAAAAAGCCTTCAACCGCGTGTGCAAATGCATCAAGAGCTGTAGTAACAGTTACATCATAGCTCATTGAATATGTGTATTTAGCATCGCAAAAAGCAACTGCACCATAGCAGTCTGCACCGCCAATGCTTTTCTTTTGCATTGTGTTGTCGTTAGTTAAAACAGATACACCTGTAACCTCACTGCCTGTACCGCTTGTAGTACCAATAAGTATAACAGGAAGCGCATTTGAGGGATTTTTACGGTTGTAAAGTCCATCTATATCATATTGGGGATTTTTGGCACAAATTGCAATCGCCTTTGATACATCAAGTGGCGAACCACCACCTATGCCTATTATAAAATCAGCGCCTATTTCACGAGCAAATCTACCACCTTCAATTACTGTTGAAACAAGTGGATTTTCTGTGATTTTATTGAAAATATCATAACCAATATTGTTAAGCTCTAAAGCCTTAATAACATCTGCAAGAGCACCGCTTTTCTCCCCTGCAGTTCGGCTGGTTACAATAAGGCATTTTTTACCATAGGTTGCAAAGATATTTGCATTATCAAGCACACAGTTTTTTCCACTGTAAATCTTTGGTGTGTTAATAAGATTTGGGTACATAATATTACATCCTTACAAAAAAGACCTATTCTCACACAAGAATAGGTCTTTCATTTTAATTAAAAGAGTTTTTTGTCAAGCTTCTTTTCAACTGCAGGAACTATCTTAGGCATAAATACCTTTTCAATAAATACCCATACAGCAAGAGCACAGATTAAACCAACAATTGCACCTGCAATAACGTCTGTTGGATAATGAACATGAACATAAATTCTTGAGAAGCCTACAAGGAGAGAAAGAATAAATGCTGGAATACCAACTGCAAGGTATTTCTTTCTGCAACCAAGAAGAAGGGCAAATGCAGCACCGATAGATGTTGATGTATGACCTGACGGGAATGATGGGCTGCTGCTCTGCTTGATAAGACCTGGCCACTCGTATGTATAGCCTGCATTGAGCCAAACCTCTGGATCAAGGTTATATGGTCTTGGTCTGCCAATAAGCTCTTTAAGAACAAGGTTATTGATAAGTGATGAGAATGCAAGACCTACGAAAAGAAGAATACCAAGCTTTCTTGTTTTCTTTGGAATAAGTAAGCAAATACCAAGAATAAACCAGATAATACCTGGAGTATCACCAAGATGAGTGATAAATGTGAAGATAACGTCCATAACAGGATTCATAATGCTGTCAACAAACTGATAAATAGCTACGTCGATATTCACTATGAATTCATTCAAAAAGAAATCTGCCATAACTGCCTCCTAAATAATAAAAGTTATGAAAACATTTTACTATTTATTACAAAATAAGTCAATAAATATTGCGCACTTTCTTGACGAGTGCGCAATAACTAAGTTTGCCTGACGGCAAGTGAAGTTGCCTTTGGCAGTGAAGTTACTGCGTAGTGAAGTTGCACCTTACGGTGCAGTGGCAAACTTAACTTCACTTTGTTCTCAAGAACAAAACTTCACTGTAATTTGTTACAACTTCACTTTTCCATAGCAAAAACTTCACTTACCGCTGAGATATATTCTTACTGCGAGTGAGAAAAGACAGACTATTGCGCCATTATCGTCCACTTGTAATTTTTGAGGAGAATGGTGTAAGACGATAGGCTTTTCGAGCGACGCTGTACAAAGGTACTGCGAGGGAGAAAAGACGGAGTATTGCGCCATTATCGTCAAAAAAATAAAGCGTAATCCGAAGATTACGCTTAAATTTTTGAAAAATTGATTATTCGATGATGTCTGTAACAGCACCTGAACCAACTGTTCTACCACCTTCACGGATAGCGAAACGGAGACCCTTTTCGATAGCGATTGGAGTGATAAGTTCAACAGTCATTTCAACGTTATCGCCAGGCATGCACATCTCTGTGCCTTCTGGAAGGAAGATTGTACCTGTAACGTC
>JAZLDN010000045.1:0-10214 GCA_045614765.1 Acutalibacteraceae bacterium | reverse complement strand
AAGAGCACCGCCCATATTTCCGCAACCTAAGAAACCTATTTTTTTCATAATCTCACCTCAGAATATTAACGAATCTGACCATCACCGGCAATAATATATTTATATGTTGTAAGCTCTTTAAGACCCATCGGTCCTCTTGCGTGAAGCTTCTGGGTTGAAATGCCCATTTCACAGCCGAGGCCAAACTCACCACCATCTGTAAAACGTGTTGAAGCGTTTACATAAACTGCCGCACTATCCACCGTCATTGCGAAGATGTATGCATTTTCTCTGTTTTCTGTAATGATTGCTTCGCTGTGGCCTGTAGAATGAAGGGCGATATGCTCCATCGCCTCCTCCATAGAACCTACAACCTTAATTGCAAGGATGTAATCAAGGAACTCAGTATCAAAATCCTTTTCGCCTGCAGGAGTGCCGTCAATAATTTTTATTGCTTTTTCGTCAAGGCGAAGCTCAACAGGCTGTAACCCTTTCGCCTCACGAATAGTGCAAAGGCGCTCTTTAAGAAGAGGCAAAACCTGGTCTGCAAGGCTTTCATGTAAAAGAACAACTTCGCAAGCATTACATACAGATGGTCTGCTTGTTTTTGCATTTTCGATTATGTTGAGAACCTTTTCATAATCGGCTTTTTTATCAACATATATATGGCAGATACCTGTACCTGTTTGTATGCAAGGAACCTTGGCGTCTTCTGTAACTGCCTTAATAAGACCTGCACCTCCGCGTGGGATAAGCAAATCCACATATCCAACGGCGTTCATAAGCTCGTTTGCGCTTTCTCTTGTTGTATCCTGAACAAGATTTATAAGGTTTTCGGGTAATCCAATTTCCTTAAGGCCCTTTCTCATAGCAGTTACAATAGCATCTGCAGAAAGGAATGCCTCTTTACCACCTCTTAAAACGCAAACATTACCGCTTTTGAGAGCAAGAGCTGCAGCGTCTGATGTAACATTTGGTCGGCTTTCGTAAATTATTGCAACAACGCCCATAGGAACCGCTGTTTTTTGAACAACAATACCGCTTGGCCTTATAACCGTATCAAGTATTTCGCCTACAGGGTCAGGAAGCTGGGCAACCTGACGGATACCCTCAGCCATACCCTCAATACGCTCTTTTGAAAGGGCAAGACGGTCAAGCATAACCTCGGAAATAGTGCCTTTCGCTTTTTCTAAATCCTTGGCGTTTTCTTCTAAAATATATTCTGCATTTTCTATTAATGCATCCGCCATTTTTAAAAGTGCTTCGTCTTTCTTTTCAGTGGAAAGAGAACAAAGAACGCTCTTTACACTTTTAGCCTCTTTTAAAATTTCTAAAGTTGTTTTCATCTTATCACTTCTTTGAAATAAATCTTGTACCAATTTTTTTGCCATCGATTATATCATACAAAACTGAAGGTGATGAACCGTTGGCAATTATAACGTCTGTTCCGCGTGCAGTACATCTTTTAGCGGCAGCAAGCTTTGTTGCCATTCCGCCTGTACCGAGACCACTACTGCTTTTACCGCCTAAGGCTTCAATTTCAGGTGTAATTTCTGTAATTTCATCAATAAGCTTTGCATCAGGGTCCTTATGAGGGTCTGCAGTATAAAGACCATCTATATCAGAAAGGAGCACAAGTAAATCTGCGTGCATACTAACTGCAACAATTGCGCCTAAGGTATCGTTATCACCAACAGAAATCTCGTCGGTGTTAACGGTATCGTTTTCATTTATAACAGGGAGAACAGAAAGCTCAAGAAGTCTGTTCATTGTTGTTTTAATATTGTGGTAACGCGTAGGGTCTTCAAGGTCAAGGCCTGTAAGAAGAATCTGCGCTACAGTATGGTTATACTCAGAGAAGAGCTTATCGTATGTATACATAAGCTCGCACTGACCAACTGCGGCAGCCGCCTGCTTAGTTGCCATATCTGATGGGCGCTCTTTAAGAGAAAGCTTACCAACGCCCATTCCGATAGCACCTGAAGAAACGAGGATAATCTCATGGCCTGCATTTTTAAGGTCTGAAAGCACCTTACAAAGCTCTTCAACGTGTCTGATATTTATATTTCCTGTACTGTGGGCAAGAGTTGATGTACCCACTTTAACTACAATTCGCATCTGTTTTCACCTTTATTTTTACTGAGCATCCTCTGTGGTCCCAGTTCTTGATTTAAGTTTCTGTGCTCTTGTTACAGCAAGGTCCTCCATCATCTGCTCTTTAATCTTACCATCAACATTAAAGAACATAAGCGAAACTGCCTTACCGATTCTGCCTATGGCAGGAGCTAACGCAAAAACAGCCCATATAGCGCTAAGCATTTTCGGGTCTGTCTGCGGAATAACAACTCCGTGAGAGTTAAGGAGAGGTTCATACTTGATAGCAGCAATTATAACACCGCTGAGAATTGTGGAAATATTATTTGAAACAAGAGTGATATATCCCATAGCTGCACTCATCATACCCTCGTTTCTGATACCTGTTTTCCACTCAACGTAGTCATAAAGGTCGCCCTGGAGAGCAGTGTTGCAATAACGCTGAATGCTGTTCATAGCGCCTGCAAGGGTGAGGAATATAACAACAATAATAATGTTTACAATATTGTTATCTGTTGGTCTGAAGCCTACAAAATACATTATAAGGTACACAAGACCACAGTATCCGTATGAAAGAACCGCAAGATTCTTAAGACCTATTTTCTTTGTTAATTTAGTTGCAAAGGGAAGAACAAAATAGCTTGGAAGACCTGTAAAAATACCTGCAATAGCTGCGTTTGAAAGCTTACCTGTACAGTTAAGCCAGAAATAGTTTGCAACACTCTGACCAGTACCCTTACCTACACCGAAGAAGTTCTTAATCATAAGAACCCACATAGGTCTGCAGGAAGCAACCTGTTTTATAGATTTGAAAACGCTTGTGCTCTTCATTTCCTCACGGGAAGCAAGAGGCACACGCTCACGAAGGCTGAAGAAGCCGTACACACGGAAAATTACAACAAGTGCCATAAATATGATAGCACCGCCAAGATATATACTTCTTGTAGGAATTGTTCTCGGCAGATAGTCTACAAAGAACGGGAAAAGCGACGGAAGCCAAACACCTAAAAGGTCTACGTATGTATCTGTAGCAATAAGCTTGTTTCTCTCATTTACGTTTGGAGTAAGGTTGTAAAGCACCGCCTGATATGCAGGTGTATAGAATGAGTTGGAAATTGAACCTACATAACGGATTATAAGAAACATTATAAGAAGGGTTGCCTGAGAAAGTCCGTCGGGCAATAAATATGGCATAGCAGCAGAAAAGAGCCAGAAAGGAAGAGTTAAAATAAGGTATGGCCTTACTCTGCCCCAACGTGTTCTTGTTCTGTCAAGAATAGGGCCTGATATTGCGTTGTCAAAGGTATCAAGAATACTGCACACAGACTGAGCCACGCTAAGAGTAATAGGGCTTACATGCTGGAATGTTGTAGTATAGAAAAACTCGTTATTGCCGTTAAAGGTTTCCCAGTTTTTATCGCCGATACCTGAAATAATATAAGCCGCCATTTCTCTGGGACCTAAATATTCCTTTTCCTGCTGTCTTCTCTGTCTTTCTATATCTTCTTCTGAAACCTCAGGTTGAACAAAAACCTCTTTAGTTTTCTCTGCCAAGAATGACACCACCTTTTTATAATTTCATATTCTAATAGTTAATTTGTGTTATGGAGGAATTCAAGAAGCTCCCTTTTCACTCTCGCTACGGGGAAGCCCACAACATTGAAATAATCTCCGTTTATGCCCTCAACAAGAAGACTTGCTTTACCCTGAATTCCGTAAGCGCCTGCCTTGTCATATGGCTCCGACGAGGATATATATTCCTCTATTTCTTCATCTGACAAAGGGAAAAAAGTAACATCCGTTTTCTCGCTGAAGGTAATACTTTTACCTTTTAAAGAAAGCGTTACGCCTGTGTAAACCTGATGAGTTTTGCCGCTTAAAAGGTTTATCATTCTGCGGGCATCTTCTCTATCAACAGGTTTACCTAATATTTCGTTGCTGACTGCCACAACTGTATCTGCAGAAATTATAAGCTCATCCTCTGCAGAAAGCTCTTTTGCAGCATCATTTTTAATTTTTGAAAGGTATTCTACTGCTTCCTTGGCGCCAATTCCGTCAGGTAATGTTTCGTCGCACTCTGCAGGACGTATTTCTACATTATCTGATATAAGAGAAATAAGCTCTTTTCTGCGTGGAGACGCGGAAGCAAGTACAATTTTTATGTTTTCAAAGCTCATTTTTTCACCAATTCAATTTTTCTTTGATGGCTTTAAGAGTATTAAGGCCATATGTACAACCCATTTTTGCTTCCTCAAGGCCTTCAAACTCTAAGGTTACATAGCCGTTATAGCCATTGTTTTTTACAATTTCAAGGCACTCCAATACAGGCACATCGCCATGACCTAAAATTGCACCTTTAAGGTAGTTGCCGCCTCTTGTTTTAAAAAAACCGTCAGGAGAAAGCATTTCTTCTTTTGACTTAACGCAAAAATCTTTAGCGTGAGCATAAAAAGCATAAGGTGAAGTAACTGCAACAGCCTTTTCAGGAGTTTCATCTACGCAAAGGAAGTTACCTATATCAACAAGTGTACCGAAGTTATCGTAATTTACGCCTTCAACAATTGCTTTTACTCTTTCGCTGTCCTGACTGAAATATCCGTGGTTTTCGGTCATTGTTTTAATGCCTTTTGTTTTTGCATATTCGCTGACCTTTCTGCAACCCTCAATAATTCTTGGAAGAGCATCTGCGAAAGTATATTTTTCTGCATCCTCGCCTCTGTAGCCGCCTGTTGTATCGTGGCGCATACCCTGAACACCGAGAGCTTCTGCAACATCTACTTCATATTTTAATCTTTCAATTTCTTTTTCCAGATTTCCGTCTGAACCGTAGATAAAATCTGCACCGATAGAATATTGAACAATCGGGATACCTACCCTCTGGGCTTCCTCACGAAGTTCACGGGCATACTCTATTTTATCCATACCCTCAGGAGTTCTTATTTCAGAAAATTCGAAAGCTTCAAAGCCTAACTCTTTAGCAAGAGAAATAAGCTCTTTTTCTGTTTTCTCACCTTTATTTACAAGAGAGGAAAGACTATAACTGCAAACTGCAAGCTTCATTTTAAAAATCCCTTCCAATATTTTATCATTGTGTCTAAGCCTTGTGAGTATTATGATATTAAGAGATATTAAATTCACAAGGAGGCGACGCTTTTGAATATTCAGGCAAACGGCGAAGAAAAAATCTCCGTTACCCTAACAAAAACAGATATGACCGATTTTCATATAACATACGATGAGCTTGATTACTCAAACATAGAAACACGACGAATTATCTGGACTATTTTAGACGAGGCTAAGAAAACCCTTGGAAAAGCAGTTAATATTGATAACCGGCTTCTTATTCAGGTTTCTCCTGCAGAGGATGGCGGTTGCTTTTTTGAGTTTACTCAGCTCCCTGAGGTTGCCGACGCAAAAAGACGGCGCCTTATTATGAAAAAAGAGGCAGAGCCTGTTTTATTCTGTGCTTTTGACGAAAACGCATTTTTAGATTGCTTTGATTTTATAAAAACAGAAGATAAATCAATTAAAGAATATAGCCTTCACCTTTATGACGGCGAATATTTTGCGTTGATTCACCCAAAAATTGCCGAAACAGAAAAGCTTTTATTCTCTCTGTGCGAATTTGGTAATGCAGCTGTTTCCCCAAAAGAACAAATCGCAGAAATTCTTGAATTCGGTAAAAAATTATCTTAAAGAATTTACTGCCTCAGTAATATTTTCTGCTCCGAATATATAGCTTCCTGAAACAAGCACATCTGCACCTGCTTCTACGCAAAGCCTTGCAGTTTCAGGCACAATTCCGCCATCTACCTGAATCATAAGAGATGGGTTAGCCTTGCTTGCCTCTTCTCTTATTGCTTTTATTTTTGGAAGCATATCTTCCATAAAGGACTGACCACCAAAGCCGGGTTCAACAGTCATTACAAGCACCATTGCAATATCTTTAAGATATGGAAAAACTGCTTGGGCAGGTGTTTTTGGCTTTACAACAAGTGCGGGTAAAATGCCTGCGCTTTTTATTTTTTCTATTGTTTTTTCTACATCGCTGTTGCTTTCAACGTGGAATGCAATTAAATCTGCTCCGCTGTTCGCAAAAGAATCAATGTAATCGTAAGGATTACTAATCATAAGATGGCAATCAAGAAACATATCTGTTGCTTTTCTTATAGATTTTACCACTGGTGGACCTATTGAAATATTGGGCACAAAATGGCCATCCATAACATCAACATGAAGCATATCTGCTCCTGCGATTTTCACCTTTTCAATATCGCCCTTCAATGATGCATAATCTGCAGAAAGTATAGACGGTGAAACCTTGATTTTATTTTTAAATTCCATAATCTTACACCTTCCCTAATATTTCAAGTGAGCGTTGTCTGTCAACTGCTATCTGAGCACTAAGCTCGTCAAGAGAATTGAATTTCAGCTCTCCACGTATTTTCTCAACCACAAAAACTTCAGGGTGTTTACCATAAAGGTCTCCCTCAAAGCCTATAATATTTGTTTCGCTTCTTTTTTCGCTTACGCCTTCAATAGTAGGGCGTACACCGATATTTGTAACAGATGGGTATTCTACGCCATCAACAACTGTAACTGAAGCGTATACACCAAACTCTGCCACGCAAAAATCCTTCATAAAGAATTGATTTATTGTTGGCGAGCCCAATATTCTGCCACGCTCATCACCATGGCGCACCTCAAAATCGTAGGAATAAAATCTTCCTAACATATCTTTTGCGGCTTTCATATCGCCCTGGGTGATTGCATTTCTTATTCTTGTGGAGCTTACAGGCGCACCTTCATAATCTACCTCGTCCACAACAGTAAGCTTAATTTCTTTTTCTGCGCAAAGGGCTTTAAGAGTTTTAACATCACCCTGGGCACCTTTACCGAAGCGGTAATTGAAACCGCATGCAAGAGAACGGGCATTATATCTTTTTATGAGAATTTCTTCTACAAACTCTCTTGGAGAAAGCTGAGAAATTTCCTGAAAATCAATGTGCTCCGCCTCAACTCCCCAACTTTTAAGAAGCTCCTCTTCCTTTTGGGGAGTTATAAGTATACCGGGATGCTTGCCCTTTAAGGTTACCTGAGGGTGCTCTTTGAACATAAGGGCAATTTTTCTTTCATATTCACTTTTTTCGCTTGTGATAACTGCCTTGTGGCCTATATGCAAGCCATCAAATGTTCCCAGAGCAATAAACGCTCCCTCAAACCTTTCATTCATCGTTCTACAAAAACTCGCTTTACTGTAAGGCTTTCGGCTCCGTCAATATACTCGCCTAAGCCTAAAAATTCGTTATTACCATACACTCTGTAGAGCCCTTCACCTTTTAACTGACGGACTCTCTGCGCCATTAAATCTCCGCCATTTTTAAAGCGGACCGCCTGATTATCTGTAACGTGAAGCTCAGGATATTCACAAAGAAGCTTGTCTACAGGAATAACTGCCTTACTTATATCTCCGCTTTTAGCTAATGAATCAAGCTCTTCTAATGTTACGCATTCTTCTAAAGAGACACCGCAGGCATATGTGCGCTCAAGTGATGTCATTACAGCGCCTGTGCCAACCGCTGCTCCTATATCGCTTATAAGGCTTCTTATGTATGTTCCGGCGGAGCATTCGCAATAAAGGGTAAACTCCCCTTGCTCCTCGCCTATTTCTAATTTATAAATTTCGCATTTTCGCAGCTCTCTTTCAACCTCTTCGCCACGTCTTGCCAGCTCGTAAAGACGTACGCCGTCTTTTTTAAGGGCAGAAAACATTGGCGGAAGCTGCATTATTTCTCCGCGAAAATTATCTGCAACATTAAGAATTTCCTCTAATGTTGCTTTTTTATTTGTTTCGTTTAAAACAGTACCCCATATATCAAGGGTATCTGTTTCAATACCTGTTTTAAAGGTTGCTTTATATGCTTTTTTGTGGGTAGGTAAAAGCTCTATAAATCGGGTAGCGCCACCTAAAGCAATAGGCAGAACGCCTGTTGCATTTGGGTCAAGAGTGCCTGTATGGCCTGCCTTTTTTTCACCCGCTATACGCCTCACCTTTGCTACCGCAAAAAATGAAGTTATATTTTCACCTTTGTGAAGTGGAATAATCCCTGTCATTATTCAAGACCTTCCAATGATTTTTTAACTGAATCGAGTAAAAGCTTTTTAGCCTCTTCATAATCGCAATCAGGTCTGCAGCCCGCTGCGCCCTTATGACCGCCACCGCCTAAGCGACCGCAGATTTCAGAAGCATCTATCCCCTCTTCTGTTCTCACAGATACGCTGAATTTACCTTCTCCGTTTTCCTTGAAAACCGCGCCAACAAGAACACCTTCTATCTGTCTTGGGAGCGCTGTAATAGGATGACATTCATTTTCAGAAGAACCGCTTTTTTTATACATATCCTGAGTAATTGTAATAACAGCACACTTGCCGTCATAGTGGTACTCAAGAGTTTCTCTTGCAAGCATTTCCAGTTGAAGAAAGCTTTTTGACTTTGTTTCAAACATACGCTTATTAATAAGCCCTGAATCGATACCCTCTGCAGTAAGCTCTGCTGCAATCTTAAAGGTATCTGCAGTTGTGTTCTGATACCTGAAGCAACCTGTATCTGTAGAAATACCTGTGTAAACGCAATTTCTTATATATCTGTTTGGCTCAACAGGCAAAGCTTTTATTAAATCATAAATGATTTCACATGCCGCCGCCTTATCAACGAGGTATGTTTTTTCAGCATAGAATGTGTTTGACATATGGTGGTCTATACACAAATCTATTTTACCTCTGAGCTCCTCTGCTACAGAGCCTAAAAGAGCATCGTCTGCAACATCTACGCACACGATAACAGGTTTTGAAAGTGTGTCAGGAGAAAAAGAATCTGTCATAAAAGAAAAGTCTTTTGTAACTTCGTCTGCACACAAAAACGCTCTCTTTTTGCCCATCAGGCGCAATGCCTCACAAAGTGCAAAGGCGCACCCCAACGTATCGCCGTCGGGATGCTCATGAGAAACTATAAGAAATTCTTGGTTTTCATTAAAAAATCTTAAACACTCATCTTTACTAATAATCATAAAGCACCTTTGGAATTAATCCTCTGAAGAACTATCTGAAGAATTGCTTGATATTTCTTCAAGTTTTTTAATAATATTCATACCGTACTCAACAGAATTGTCGGCAACGAATTTAAGCTCCGGAGCCTTTCTGAGACCTAAGCGCTTGCTTATTTCTCTTCTGATAAGACCGGTTGCACCGGCGAGGGCTTTTGTTGCAGCCTTTGCAACATCCATGCCCTCAACAGCGCTTACATATACCTTAACATATGAGGAGTCTGATGAAACCTCTGCTCTTGCAACACTTATGAGATGGTCAGAAACTCTTGGGTCCTTAAGCTCTCTTACAATTGCAGAAATTTCACGCTTTATATCCTCAGCTGTTCTGTTTTGTTTATATGTTCCCATAGATTAATCTCTATACTCCTCTACAATGTATGCTTCGAGAATATCGCCCTCTTTGATATCGTTGAACTTTTCAAGGCCGATACCGCATTCGTAGCCTGTAGCAACCTCACGCTGGTCATCCTTAAATCTCTTAAGAGAAGCAATTTCGTCTTCAAACACAACAATACCATCACGAACAACGCGGATTTTTGAGTTACGTGTAATTTTACCATCGATAACATAAGAACCTGCAATTGTACCTGCGCTTGAAAGCTTGAATACGTTTCTTACCTCTGCTTTACCCATTTCAACATCACGATACTTAGGAGCAAGCATACCCTTGATAGCTGATTCAACTTCTTCGATACAGTCGTAAATAACTCTGTACATTCTCATTTCAACGCTGTCGCGCTCTGCATTCTGCTCTGCAACAGGGTCAGGACGAACGTTAAAGCCAACGATAAGAGCATTTGATGCGTTTGCAAGCATAACGTCTGATTCGTTGATAGCACCAACACCGCCGTGGATAACCTTAACGCGAACTTCTTCATTTGAAAGCTTTTCAAGGCTCTGACGAACTGCTTCAACTGAACCCTGAACGTCTGCCTTAACAATAATGTTAAGGTCTTTAAGTGAACCCTCGTTAATAGAGTCAAAGAGGTTATCAAGAGTAACCTTCTGCATTGAACGGAATGCTTCTTCCTTCTG
>JAZLDN010000044.1:0-11722 GCA_045614765.1 Acutalibacteraceae bacterium | reverse complement strand
TGGAGCATAAAAAGTGGGAAGAGAGTCTGCAAAAACGATGATTAAAACAGAATAGAGTGAGTAAAGCGTATCCGAACCAGCCTTAAATGGCGATGTTTCGGTGCTTTTGCCCGATTTGCCTTTGAAAGGCGCCAGCCTGTCTGCAGTCAATTGCGACCAAAATTCCACGAAACCTCTTACATTTAAGGTCGAAGAATTTTGTGATAAAGTATTTTTCACTCAGATGAGGCAAAAACGCAGCTAATCCTGACGGATTGGCGAGTATTTTAACGAAATATGAGTGGAAAAGACTATCCCAAAATCTGGTTCGGATACGCTTTACCCACTCTATGCACCTTTTTTGATTTCTCCTGCTTTTTTAAGTGATGCTTTTGCAATTGCAGGGCCTACAAGCTCGTAAATAAGTGTACCGCACAAAATAACAGTTCTTATTTCTGTTGCGTACTGTGGTACAACTGCGGAAGCACTAAGGGAAAGACCTATAGCCACACCTGCCTGTGGTACAAGGGCAGGGCCTAAATACTTGCGTATATTTTTATCAGCTTTGCATATGATTGCACCAAGAGATGCACCAAACATTTTACCGATAACTCTTACAACAATGTAAATTACACCGCAAAGTCCAACTGCAGGTAAAACGGAAAGCTTTAATTCTGCACCTGATGCAACGAAGAAGAGCATGAATATAGGTGGTGTGATTTTATCAGAAAGCTTCATAAGGTGGTTAACATCAGGAGAGAGGTTTGCAATAATTGCTCCCATAGCCATACATAAAAGAAGGGATGAGAAACCACAAAGCTTAGAAAGACCTAAGCCCATGAATATGAAAGCAACAGTAAGAGAAAGTCTGTTACCATCTTTTTTGAAGGTTTTAAGGGGTAACAGGAATATGAATCCTAAAACTGCACCGGCAATAAGTGCACCGCCAATTTCGATTGCAGGCTTTAAAATAAGCTGTGAAGCGCTTACATTACCACCTGAAAGGGCAGTAGCTATAGCAACTGCAATGGAGAACATTATAAGTGCAGTAGCATCATCTATTGCAACAACGGAAAGAAGAGTTTCTGTAACAGGACCGCGGGCCTTGTACTGCTTTATAACCATGATAGTTGCGGCAGGGGCGGTAGCAGCGGCAATTGAGCCTAACACAAGAGAAAATGGAGGTTCAAAGCCTGCTAAAATCAGGGCGCCTGCAACAAATACAACTGCAAACAAGGATTCAAGCGTTGCAATAACTATAGGTGTTGCGCCAACACGCTTGAAATAAGAGATTTTGAACTCGTTACCAATTGAAAACGCAATAAATCCTAAAGCCATTTCTGAAATGATAGCAGCAGAGGCAAGGAATTCTTCGTTAAGTATACCTAAAACACTTGGTCCTAAAAGAAGACCTGCGAGAAGATAACCTGTAACATTAGGTAACTTAATAAGCTTTACAAGTCTGCCCAATGCCATGCCTGCAAAAATCATAATGGCAAGGTTAATAAATGTATTTAACGAAATGTTTAACATTACAGTGAAATTCCCTCCAAATAATCAATAGGAAGGGTGAAGAGTATACCTGTATCAGGTTTGTTGAGACCGCCGGTAACTTTATTTACAATTCGTGAAATTACCTGAACATCTTCGTCCTTAGCAACCATAATTATAGTTTTGTTTTCGTGGTGAGAAGGGGCTAAAAGGCTTCTGAATGACATAAGGAAAAACATATCCTCATGGTCGTGCTCGATAAGCTCCTGTACCATACCTTTACTGTCTATGATAGTAGCACCTGAGATTTTGTTTTCGGTAAATTCCTCAAGCATCTCATCAAGACATTCTGTTTTATTGAGAATTATTGTAACAAGTTTCATAAAATCCTCCCGAAAATTATTTTCGCTGTAATTGTAGCACCGCAGATAAATCTTTTCAATGATAAAATTGCCGAATATAATATGTATATGTATTTTATTTTTGTATTAAATTGAAAAAGGCGTATGATTATGGTATAGTTATTTTAAAGGAGATGGATAGTATGTTTAAAAAGTGTTTATCTGTTCTTTTGTGTTTAAGTTTAATGTTGTGCTCTTTTGGTGTCAGCGTAGGCGCCGCAAATGTGCAGGGCGAAATTTCAGACCTTCCGCTTATTATGGTTGCAGGCTATAGTAGTCCTGAACTTGTAATGACAGATGAAAATGGAAACAAAACTCAGATCTGGGGTCTTAATATGGATTCCATTCTCAGTAGGGTTCTTAATAGAATTGTAGATATAGGTAAAGGTCTTGTTATGACTCTTGATGGTAATGCAGAGTATCTCGGCAAGGTTGTAGGCGAAGAGCTTGAGGAAGAGCTTGAATATATGAAGCTTAATCCTGATGGCACAAGTAAATATAATGTTACTGTGGCAAACCCTGAAACTCAGGATAAAAATATGAAATATATTCTTGAAAATGGTCTTCCTGAGGAATATATAAACGAGCGTAACGTTATAGATGAACTCGTACAATATGTTGACCCTGAAATGATTTACTCCTTTGCATCGGATTGGCGTATGAATATTACGGACTGTGCAAAGGATTTAGATATCCTTATTGAAGATGTCAAGGAAATCACAGGCAAGGATAAGGTTAACATTATTGCTGTTTCCCATGGTGGTCAGATAACTGCCACTTATCTTTCTCTTTACGGCTACAAAAAAAGTGTTAATAACGCTGTGCTTACAGTTCCTGCTATTGGCGGAGCGGTATTGGCGTATGATATTATGAGTGGCGATGCACATCTTGATGAACACACACTTGTGTACTACCTTCAGCATGGCTTTATTGCGGAAGGTGAGTACGAATGGCTTGTTGAAGCACAGCAGTTAGGTTTTCTTGATGATGTTGTAGAGGCACTTCTTCCTTATGTGTATAATGTGATAGGTTATTGGGGAAGTATATGGGATTTTATTCCAAACGAGGATTATGAGGCAATAAAGCTGAAGCATCTTGACCCTGTTGAGAATGCGGGTGTTATTGCTAAGAGCGATTACTCCCATCAGCTTATGGCAAATATGCACGAGAGCCTTCAGAAGTGTCGTGATGAATACGGAATAAATGTTAATATTATAGCGGGTACAGGGGTACCTTCTGTTTCCGGTGTGCAGAGAAATTCTGATGCTATTATAGGTACTAACGATTCAACAGGCGCTCTGTGCGCACCATATGGCAAACGCTTTGCAGATGGATATACAGGAATAAGAACTCAGTGTGATGACCCTGAACATGACCATGTTTCTCCATCATTTGAGGTTGATGCCTCTGCTGCATATCTTCCTGAAAATACATGGTTTGTTGACGAACTTTTCCATGGAATGACATTTAAAGATGATTATTCAAAAACACTTGCATTTACACTTCTTCTTACAGAGGAAATAAAGGATGTACATTCTTCTGCAGACTATCCGCAGTTCCATGAATCAACAAATGCTACAAACGCGGTGTATGCGCGTTTTGATAATAGCCCTGCAGGATATTTCAGCGGAGAAGACAGGTTTATTGTAATTAAAAATATTTCTGCAAAATACCCTGTAAAAATCACATCTGTAAATGTAAACGGAGCAGATATTGTTGTTCATTCATTGGGTCTTAAGGCAATTGAGCCTGGCAGAGAGGTCGTTCTTGATTTTACAGGTAAGG
The DNA here is from genome assembly GCA_045614765.1 of Acutalibacteraceae bacterium. Classification (GTDB taxonomy): domain Bacteria; phylum Bacillota; class Clostridia; order Oscillospirales; family Acutalibacteraceae; genus DTU089. Next base: position 8,066 of record JAZLDN010000044.1, on the reverse strand, counting down.
TGCCTCAGGTAAGCAATGCCCTTATGCAGGTAGAAATAAAATATGAAATGGAAGGCAATACCACAGCTCTTTTAGGCAGTAAACGTCTCAACTTTAAAATAATGAATGGTGAAAGCGTTGAGTATAACGAAGCAGCGCCTTATGTTGATGCAGATTATGCTATAGGTTATGATGAGTTTATGCCTGAGGATACTTCTGATATTTTAACTAATTTAGGCCTTTCACATTTTGTGAGTTTCATTTTTGATTTGTTTTATGCTCTTATAAACCAGTTCGGTTTAGGTTCATTTGTAAAATAAAAAATAACTATTGACTTATTGAAGTATAAGTGATATAATGCGTAATCGTCGTGGAATGTCCGCGGCGATTATTTCCTTGCTCTCAAATAGATATGGGAGCCGGAGTCCATAAGGAGGTGCAGACGATGTCAAACTACGAGACAATCATCATTTACTCAGTTAAGAACGGTGAGGAAGCAGCTAAGGCTCTTTCAGAGAAGTTCCAGAAGATGATGGAAAAGAACGGTACAGTTGACAGCGTTGACGAGTGGGGTAAGCGTAGACTTGCATATCTCATCAACGATGAAGAAGACGGTTATTATGTTCTTTACAACCATAGTTGCGAAGCAGGTTTCCCTGCAGAGCTCGAGCGTGTTGCTGGTATTACAGAAGGCGTTCTTCGTTCAATGGTAATTAAGAAATAAGAGGTGTAAACTATGCTTAATTGCGCAGTTATTATGGGCAGACTTACAGCTGACCCAGAACTTCGCCAGACACCTAACGGTGTAGCTGTTACACGTTTTTCTGTTGCAGTTGACCGTGGCTACGTAAAAGCAGGCGAAGAGAGAAAGGCAGACTTCATCAACGTTGTTTGTTGGAGACAAACTGCTGAATTTGTTACAAGATATTTTTCTAAAGGTTCTATGATTGCAGTTCAAGGCTCAATCCAGACCGGTTCATATGAAAAAGATGGTGTTAAGCGCTCAACATTTGAAATTGTTGCAGATAACGTAAGCTTCTGTGGTTCAAAGAGCGAATCAGGTACAGGCGCTGCTCCAAGAGCAGTTGATGCCGTTCCATCTTTCTCAAACGGTAATGTTGACGATTTCTCAGCTCTTGCTGATGATGACGACTTACCATTCTAATAGGAGGTAAATGAATTATGGCATACGATAAAGCTGATCGCCGTCCTAACAAGAAGGGCCGCAAAAAAGTTTGCGCTTTCTGTGTTGAGAAGGTTGAAAAAATTGATTATAAGGATGCTGCAAAGCTTCGTCGCTACACATCCGACAGAGCAAAGATTCTCCCTCGCCGTGTAACAGGCACATGTGCTTACCACCAGAGAGAGCTCACAACAGCTATTAAGAGAGCAAGAATGATTGCATTGCTCCCATACACAGCTGACTAATCTTTTCCGTATTTTACTTCATCTTTCCGTTTTACTCACCCTCACGTATCTTCATACGCTACGGGTTCGCAAAATCGGAAATCTAAAGCAAACTACGAAAAATCTTACAAAGGTGTCGGATTACCGGCACCTTTTTTGTTCTTGTATCTACATACGCTACGGGCTCACAAAATCACAAATCTGACGCACACTACACAAAAATTCAATTTTGCTATTGAGCGTGTCGATTTATCGGCACTCTTTTTTATTTTTAGTGATTTTATTAAAGATGAAAGGTGTTTGAATCCTGGGATTCAAACACCTTTTTGTTTTGTTCAAGCTTTTATATTTCTCCGTTATAAAACGCTTCCTTAAACCACACATCCTCAACCTCAAAGGATTTGCCGTTTAAGTAGTTGAGTATTCCTGCGTCGGCTTCAAAATCAAAAGCTAGTTTGTAGGAATAAAGGAATTGCTTTTTGTAGCCACCGAACTGCTTGTTCTGGGCGTTAGTGCCGTACTTGCCGTCGCCTAAAAGAGCGTGCCCTAAATGTGAGAATGATGCTCTTATCTGGTGAGTTCTGCCAGTAAGCAACTCAACCTCTACGAGGGATAGTCCATTTTTATAGCCTAAAACATTATATTTAGTGGCTATTGCCTTTGATTTGTCCGTAGATTTTTCGCTTATGTAAACTTTATTCTGCTTCTCGTTTTTCTCAAGGTAGCCTTCAATAAGCCCTGCCTGATTTTTCAATTTACCTATAACTACGCACAGATAAAGCTTGTGGAGCTCTCTGTTTTTTAGCTTTTCGTTAAGTATGCGGAGTGCTTCTGCATTCTTGGCAGCAATGATAATACCGCATGTGTTTCTGTCTATACGGTTAACAAGAGCCGGAGCAAAGCTCATTTCATTATCAGGGTCGAATTCGCCCTTTTCATATAAATAACGCTTTACTCTTGTAATTGCCGTATCAGTATAATTATCTTCGTCAGGGTGGGAGAGAATTCCTGCAGGCTTATCAATGAGAATAATATTTTCGTCCTCATATACTATTTTAATATTCTTGCCTGCATTAAGAAAATCATATTTAGGTTTTGCTGCTTCAAAGAATTCATCGTTAATGTAGAGAGAAACAAGGTCATTTTCCTTTAATCTATATGATATTTCGGAGCGCTTGTTGTTAACCTTAATACGCTTGCTGCGTATGTATTTATACATTAAAGACTGCGGAAGCAGAGGGAAAGACTTTGTAATATACTTATCAAGTCGTTGTCCCGCATCATTTTTATTTATATAAAATTCTCTCATTTGCTTTTAAGCTCTCCTGCGATTTTTTCAAGCTTCTTGAAACGTCTGCTTACTGCAGAGCGTGAAAGGGGTGGATTCATAAGCTTGCCGATTTCGTCTAATGAAATATCAGGGTTTTCAAGGCGAAGGCTACAAAGCTCTGAGAGATCTTTTGTCATATCGTTAAGTGATATTTTCTCTAAAACCTCTTCAATTACCGCAACCTGCTTGAGACCTGCCTCAATAGAACGGCTCATATTTGCAGATTCAAAATTTGAACGGCGGTTAATCTGGTTTTTAATATCCTTCATAGCTCTTGTCTGCATAATATGCATAAAAGCATTGTTTGCGCCCATGTTACCGATGAAATCTTCTATTGATTCTGCATCCTTGCTATAGATAACGTAGTTGTTGTTTCGGATTATCTTTTTCGCTTTGAGACCCATATCACCAATTATCTGCATTAAATCGTCGCAAAGCTTTGCTTTTGTAACGTTGAATTCAATGTGGTAATCTTTTTCAGGGTCTGTAACGCTTCCGCAAACTAAGAAAGCGCCTCTTAAAAATGCTTTTGAGCAGCAGTCATCGTTTGTCTGTTCAAGATTTGAAAGGTTAACTCTGAGGGAAAGCTCTTTTCCTGTGTAACCGAAATATTCTAAAATTTTAATTCTGTCTGCTTTATCAGGTATGCTGATTTTTTTGTTGCCTGCTTTTGTTTCCTCAACTGTAGGTGTAATACCTGTTAAATCTCTTATACAAGAATAGTAGCGGTCAGCAACATCTCTGAATTCTGTCATAAGAGAAATCTCAGTTAAACTGAAAGCGCGACCAAATAAAAGCATACCGAAAGCCTCCGCCTTGTAGCAACAGGCGGAGGAAATGTTTTGTGTAAGTTCTTTTTTTACTTCTGCGGAAAAAGACATAGTTTACCTCAGTATTATAACTTCCGGTTCAAGTGTAACACCGGTTTCTTTTTTTACTGTATCTGATACAAGCTTCATAAGCTCAATAATATCGGCTGATGAAGCGCCACCTTTGTTAATAACAAAGCCTGCATGCTTCTCGCTTACCTGAGCTCCACCTACCGATGCACCTTTTAAGCCGCACTGCTCAATTAGTGCGCCTGCAAAATAACCTTCAGGTCGTTTAAAGGTGCTGCCTGCACTTGGATATTCAAGGGGTTGTTTATCCTTGCGTCTGCCAAGGAAATCGTCCATACGGGCTTTGATGTTTTCTTTTGTATCAGGTGTGAGCTTTACTTTGGCGTTGAGAATAATACAACCATTTTCTTTATATACAGAGTGTCTGTATGAAAGGTCAGCCTCTTCTGCTTTAATGGTTTCTATTTTCATGTCAGAGGTGAGGTGAGTGATTTCTGTAAGCACATCTTTCATTTCACCGCCGTATGCTCCTGCGTTCATGTAAATTGCGCCACCGCAGGTGCCGGGAATACCAAAAGCAAATTCAAGTCCGCTTAAAGAGTTTTCCAGAGCAAGGCGGCAAAGGTTGACGAGGTTTGTGCCTGCGGAGAATGATATTTCATCACCGCTGAGCTTAGTGCTTGCCATATTGCTGCCGATTATTATAACAGCTTTCTGGATTCCGCTATCTTCCACAAGCACGTTTGTGCCGTTTCCTAAAATAATAAAAGGAACAGAAAGCGCGTTCGCTTTATTGATAATGTCAATAAGCTGTTCTGTCGTAGAAGGGGATAGCCTTACACCGCAAGGACCGCCTGTTTTAAAGGAAATGTTTTTACACATTTCCTCATTTAAGGCGCAATCGCAACCTATGCCTGTGGCATAGTCATATAATTCCTGAAAATTAAAGTTTGTGCTCATATTATTCATCGAGTAATGCAGCACCGATAATACCAGCATCGTTACCAAGAGCAGCAGGAACAATATTAGCCTGCTTATCAGCATATACGCTGTATCTCTCTGCTTTTACTATATCACGGATTGGCTGAAGAATTTTTTCGCCCTGACCGCTGATACCGCCGCCTACGCAAACTGCTTCTGGCTGAAGAGCGTTAACTACGTTTGCAATACCAACAGCTACATAGTAAAGGTATTTATCAACAACAGCTTTTGCAACTGCATCGCCCATATCGTATGCTTCGAAAATAGTTTTACCTTCAACCTTGTTAAGGTCTCCGTCGCATGTCTGCCAGAGAAGGCTGCCTTTGTTACCTTCCATAGCCTCAACAGCCTGAGAAACAAGAGCTGTTGCAGATGCATATTTTTCCCAGCAACCTTTTCTTCCGCAGTTGCAAGGGATACCGTCAACGTTGATAACCATATGACCCATTTCACCACCGCAGAAGTTAGAACCGCGGTAGATTTTACCATCAATGATAATACCGCTACCAACACCTGTACCAAGTGTTACAGCAACAAAGTTCTTAACGCCATTACCTGAGCCTGCAACTGCTTCGCCGAGAGCAGCAGCGTTTGCATCATTCTCAAGGTAAACAGGCTTTTTAAGTCTTTCCTCAAGCATCTGCTTTGCAGGAACATTGTTGAACTGAAGATTGTTTGAGAATTCAATAGCGCCTGTGTCCTTGTTAACTGAACCAGGAGTACCTATACCAACTGAAATTATATCAGCATAATTTATTCCTGCGTTTGCAACTGCCATATCAACAGCTTCTTTGATTGAATCGAAAATAGCTTCTGCAGGACGAGGTGCGCGGGTTTTAACCTTACCTCTGCCGATGATTTCGTTCTTTTCGTTTATAACACCTGTAGCGATATTTGTTCCGCCAAGGTCAACACCAATTCTGTACATTTTTATTTCTCCTTTTAATTAATTTTAATTTAATGCGTCAACCTCTGCTGAGAGAGGCTCGTCTATAGGCATACCTAACTGAGTCATAAGCTCTTTTGCAGCGTTGTAGCCCAATTTTTTCTGACGGTTGTTCATAGCGGCAATTTCAATAATAACCGCAAGATTACGTCCTGGTCTTACTGGTACTGTTGTAGATGGTACCTTGTTACCAAGAATTGTAATGTATTCATCGTCAAGGCCCAGTCTGTCGTATGATTTTTCGCTGTCCCAGTGTTCAAGCTGAATAACCATATCTATCTTTTCTGTAACCTTAACAGAACCTATACCGAATATGTTACGGGCATTTACAATGCCAATACCTCTTAACTCAATAAAGTGGCGTATATTATCAGGTGAGCTGCCAACAAGAGTTTTTGAAGAAACCTTTCTGATTTCAACTGCATCGTCTGCAATAAGACGATGACCACGCTTCATAAGCTCTATAGCTGTTTCGCTTTTACCAACACCGCTATCGCCTAAGATAAGTATACCTTCACCGTAAACCTCAACCATAACACCATGGCGTGTTATTCTTTCTGCAAGCTCTGTGTTGAGATAAGAAATAGTATTTGCCATAATATCGGAAGTCGGCTCTGCAGTTCTAAGAAGCGGCACTTCATATTTTTGAGCAAGCTCCAGCATTGCAGGGGGTGCATCAATATTACGTGTGAGAATTGCCACAGGAGGCTTAAGGCTGAAGAAAAGCTCAAGCCTTTCTCTCTGCGTTGCCTCGTCCTGCTCCTGAAGGTAACTTGTTTCTGCAAGGCCTATAAACTCAACACGCTCATTATCAAAGAATTTTTCGTAGCCGGCAAACATAAGACCGGGACGGTTAACATCCTTTGAACGAACAACGATTTCATTATCAGGCTTATCGGGCATATACATTACCTCGAAGGAATGCGCCTGTATAAGTTTACTGAGTGGTACAGAGTATTTTCCTGCCAAGAAAACTCCTCCTTATACTATAATTGTATACACATACGCATACATTATAGAACAAAATCACCATAATGCCAATACCTAAAACAAAATTTTTATTGTAAAAATTACCACTCTATGTGAAATACGACGAAAAATCAAAAGCTTTTTTGTAAAAAATGTATTGACATTACTTGATACCCGTGATATAATTTCCGTACCTCTCGCGGAGGGTTCTTTTTTTGTGCCTTGATTTTCTCACAGTCAAGGGGCGGAAAGGTTCGCTCTTCGGAAGAATGGGGATAGGCTCCGTTCACCGTTTGAGAGGGAGGCTAATCAAAAAATGGAGGTGCCGTTAGTGAGAGTAAAAATTACACTTTCCTGCACAGAATGTAAGCAAAGAAATTACAACACTATGAAGGAAAAGAAAAACAACCCAGACAGGTTGGAGATGAAGAAGTACTGCAGATTCTGCAAGAAACACACTCTCCACAAAGAAACAAAGTAAGGAGGTAGCGTAATGGCTGACGAAAAGAAAACCGTCAAAAAGGAAGATACCTCTAAAGCTGTTAAGAAGACAAACATCTTCAAAAGAATAGGCAAAGCAATTGCTAAGTTCTTTAAAGACCTCAAGGGCGAAACAAAGAAAATTGTTTGGCCAGGTCGTCAGATGGTTATCAAGAGCACAGGTATTGTTCTTGCTGCAATCCTTGTTATCGGTGCAGGCATCTGGATTCTTGACTTTGCAGTTTCTGGCGCAGTTACAGCTGTAAACAGAGCCGCAAACGAAACAGAAGCCGTTTCTACTACAGAAGCTGCCGGTGAGAATGATAAGGAAGATTCTCATGAGGGACATGACCATGCCTCTGATGATGAAGAAACAGAATCAACAACCGCCGCTTGATCTGATTCACTAATATCAGTATTTTCGGAGGTGCACAATGGCTGTCGATGCAAGATGGTTTATTATCCACACTTATTCAGGTTATGAGAATAAGGTTGCGGAAAATATCGGAAAAATCGTTGAAAACCGCAAGATGCAAGATAAGATTCTTGGTGTTTGTATTCCTGTTGAAAAGGTTGTTGAAGTCCGCGATGACAAAACAGTCGAAGTAGAGAGAAAAATATTCCCAAGCTACGTTGTTGTTAAGCTTGCAGTTGAATACAGCGATAAAGAGGGCGAAGAAAACGTTCTCAAGGTACCTGATGTAACATGGCATGCAATCCGCTACACCAGTGGTGTTACAGGCTTCGTTGGTCCTGATGGAAAACCAGTTCCGCTTACTGCAGACGAGGTTAAGAAGTTAGGCCTTGAAGGCAATGCTGACGGTGAAGCAGGCGACAAAACAGTTACCGAGGTTTCCTACAGTGTGGGCGACCTTGTTACAATCACAGAAGGCCTTATGGAAGGCAACTCAGGTGTGGTTGAAACAATCGATACCAATAATGGTACTGTTCGTGTTATCGTTTCATTTATGGGTAAAGAAGCACCTGTTGAGCTTCCGCTCAATCAGGTAAAGAAAGCGATTGACTAATCGCGTATTAATTTGGTAATCAGCAGTATAGCTGCTGTTATATGCGACAGAAACTGTCGCGTGTGGGAGGAATAAGGCGAGCTTCTTATTCCGCCATACCACGAATT
>JAZLDN010000043.1:0-7587 GCA_045614765.1 Acutalibacteraceae bacterium | reverse complement strand
TTCATGGGTAAATGTTGTTGATTACGAATAATCAGATAAGGAGTTAAAGAAATGAAAGTTACAGTTTGTATCGGTAGTTCCTGCCATATTAAAGGTTCTCGTCAGGTTGTTGAACAGCTTCAGTACCTTATTAAAGAAAATGATTTAGGTGACAAAGTAGATTTAGGCGGCACATTTTGCATGGGCAAATGTCAGCAGGGCGTTTGCGTAACTGTTGACGACGCTTTCTTCTCAGTAACACCAGAAACAGTTGAAGAATTCTTCAACGATAACGTTAAAGGAAAAGTATAAAAATGATAATTCAGGTTTGCGTTGGTAGTTCTTGCCACTTGAAAGGTTCTCAGGAAATTGTTGAGCTTTTTCAGAAAGCCGTTGAAGAAAATCATTTAGAAAACGATGTAACACTTGCCGGTAGCTTTTGTATCGGCAAGTGTAATCGCGTGGGCGTAACTGTTCAGGTAGATGATGATATTTATACAGGGCTGACAAAAGAGAATTTCAAGGAATTTTTCAAAGAAAATGTTTTAACTAAAATTTAAGGGGTGTAACGGGAAATGCCTAATTGTTTAACATTAAAAAAATCTAACTGTAAAAACTGCTATAAGTGTATCCGCCATTGTCCCGTTAAGGCAATACGCTTTTCAGGTAACCAGGCTCATATTATCGGTAATGAGTGCATTCTTTGCGGACAGTGCTTTGTTGTTTGCCCTCAGAATGCAAAAGAAATTGTTGATGAGACTGAAAAAGTAAAAGTGTTTTTACAGGCACAGGAAAAGGTTATAGTAAGCCTTGCTCCTTCATTTATTGCAAACTACGACGGTGCAGGTATAAACTCAATGCGAAAAGCTCTCAAAAAGCTTGGCTTTTATGATGTTGAAGAAACTGCCGTTGGTGCTACAATTGTTAAAAACGAATATGAGAGAATGATTAAAGAGGATGATAGAGATATAATCATATCCTCTTGCTGTCATTCTATAAACTTACTTATACAGAAATATTTCCCTGCAGAGCTTGAGTACCTTGCAGATGTTGTTTCACCTATGCAGGCTCACTGTATGGATATAAAGAAACGTTATCCTGATGCAAAAACAGTGTTCATAGGACCTTGTGTTTCTAAAAAGGACGAGGCAGAGCATTACGAAGGCATTGTTGATGCAGTTCTTACATTCGAAGAGCTTACGAACTGGCTCAAGAATGAAAACATTGAGCTTGAGTCTGAAAAGGATAACGATGATTTCAGCCGTGCTCGTTTCTTCCCAACAACAGGCGGTGTGCTTAAAACAATGGCACAGGATACACCTGAGTATACATACATTGCTCTTGATGGTGTTGAAAACTGCATTGCTGCACTTAAAGATATTGAAAGCGGTAAGGTTCATAAATGCTTTATTGAAATGTCTGCTTGTGTTGGTAGCTGCATGGGTGGTCCTGTTATGGAGAAATATCACCATACAGAAACTATTACAGACTATATCACTATTGCAAACTATGCAGGTAAAAAGGATTTTGAGGTTTCTCAGCCTAAGTCTGCCCAGCTCAAAAAACAGTTTGAATATATTGAACACAGATACCCTCAGCCATCAGAAATGGAGATAAACAGCGTTCTTCGTCAGATGGGCAAATTCAAGCCTGCTCATGAGCTTAACTGCGGCTCTTGCGGTTACAATACTTGCCGTGAAAAGGCAGCAGCTATTTGTCAGGGCAAGGCAGAAATCTCTATGTGCCTTCCTTTCCTTAAGGATAAAGCAGAAAGCTTCTCTGATACTATTGTTAACAATACTCCTAACGGACTTATTGTTCTTAATGAGAATTTAGAGGTTCAGCAGATTAATAAAGCCGCTAGAGAGATTATGAATATCCGTTATGCTTCTGATATTCTTGGCGACAATGTTATTCGTGTTCTTGATCCTACAGTTTTTGAAAATGTTCTTAAAACAGGCAGGGGATTAAACAACTACAGAGTTTATCTTGCTGAGTATAAAAGATACGTTGAGCAGACAATAGTTCACGACAGAGATTCTCATCTTCTTATATGCATTATGAGAGACGTTACTGCTGAAGAAGAGCAGAGAGAAAGAAAAGAAAATATCAGCCGTCAGACAATCGAGGTTGCCGATAAGGTTGTTGATAAGCAGATGCGAATTGTTCAGGAAATTGCGTCACTCTTAGGTGAGACTGCTGCAGAAACAAAAATCGCACTTGCAAAATTAAAGGAGTCGATTTCTGATGAATGATTTATGTGCAGATATCGGTTACAAAAGCATAAACCATTATGGTGAACAACTTTGCGGAGACCATATCGACATAGTTGAGCCTGATGAGGATTCAACAGTTGTTGTTCTTTCTGATGGCCTTGGTAGCGGTGTTAAGGCAAGTATTCTTTCAACCCTTACCTCTAAAATTATTTCAACAATGCTTGCAGAAGGTCTTTCACTTGAAGAATGCGTTGAAACAATTGCCGCAACCCTTCCTGTTTGTTCAGTGCGCGGTGTTGCTTACTCTACATTCACCATTATTCATCTTAAGAATAATGAAACTGCAGAGCTTATTCAGTATGATAATCCTCACACCATAATAATAAGAAACGAAAAAAATTGGGATTACCCGAAAACTGAAATGAATATAGGCGGAAAGAAGATTTTCAAATCCGTTATTCAGCTTCAGGAAAACGATATTTTTATTGCCATGAGTGATGGTTGCCCTCACGCAGGAATCGGCACTGCCTACAACTTCGGTTGGAAGCGTGAAGATATTGCAAGCTTTCTTGAAACTCTTGCTCCTGTGGGTTATACTGCAAAGAATTTATCAACAATGCTTATTGATGAGTGTGATAAGCTTTATGGCCATAAGCCGGGCGATGATGCAACTGCTTGCGTTGTAAAAATCCGTAAGAGAGTTCCTATGAATATGCTTTTTGGACCACCTTCAAACAGAGATGATGCAGACAGAATGATGAGCCTTTTCTTCTCAAAGGAAGGAAAACACATTATCTGTGGCGGTACAACCTCAACAATTGCCTCAAAGTTCTTAAGAAAGCCATTAAAGCCTTCTCTTAATTTTGAAAACAGCGATGTTCCTCCAATTGCAGAAATTGAAGGCGTTGATCTTGTTACAGAAGGTGTTATCACAGTTAACCGTGTTGTTGAATATGCTCAGGATTATTTGGGCGAAAACAAGCATTATGAGCATTGGAGTTTTAAAAAGGATGGAGCTTCACGAATAAGCCGTTTGCTTTTTGAAGAAGCAACAGATATAAATTTCTATGTGGGTAGAGCGATTAACCCAGCCCACCAGAATCCTGACCTTCCAATAAACTTTAATATTAAGATGAACCTTGTAGAGGAACTTTCCAAGTGCCTGAAGCAAATGGGTAAACGAATTAAAGTAAGCTATTTTTAAGATGTTGAATATTTAAGGTGTTAAAATGAGTAATAATATCAGAAAATTTGATACAAAGGTGCAATATCTTATATATAAGGTGTTGCGTGAGGTTGCAAGAGAAGCATGGAATGACACTCTTCTTGAAAACCTTATTGATATACCTAAAAAAATAGTTCCCGGTAAAACATCTACAATGAGATGTTGCGTTTATAAGGAGCGCGCTATTCTTTCAGAACGCGTTAAAATTGCTATGGGTGGAGACCCTGAAAATCCAAATGTTATTCAGGTTATTGATATAGCTTGCGACGAATGTCCTGCAGCAGGTTACGAGGTTACAGACTCCTGTAGAGGTTGTCTTGCTCACCGTTGCGAAGATGTGTGTAAGCGCGGCGCTATTTCATTTGACCACAATCACGTTGCTCACATTGATAAATCAAAATGTGTTGAGTGCGGTCAATGCGCTAAGGTTTGCCCTTATTCCGCAATTATAAACCGTAAAAGACCTTGTCAGATTGCTTGTAAGGTAAAGGCCATATCAATAAATGATGATAATGCCGCTTCTATTGATAACGATAAATGTACCGCCTGCGGTGCTTGTGTTTACCAATGCCCATTTGGAGCAATTTCTGATAAGTCATACATTCTTAATGTGGTTGACCTTATAAAGAAAAGTGAACAGGGTAGAAACTATAAGCTTTATGCAGTTGTTGCCCCTTCAATTTCAAGCCAGTTTTCTTATGCTAAGTTAGGTCAGGTTATAACAGGACTTAAAAAGATGGGCTTCCACACGGTTGTTGAGGCGGCTCTCGGTGCAGATATGGTTGCAATGAGCGAAGCAAGGGAGTTAGCAGAGAAAGGCTTCCTTACAAGCTCTTGCTGTCCTGCATTTGTGTCCTATATCAAATCGAACTTCCCTGATTTAGTTCCTTTAATTTCCCACAACCATTCTCCTATGGTTGAGATTTCAAAATACATAAAGGAAACAGACGAAAATGCCAAGACAATCTTTATAGGTCCATGCACTGCAAAAAAAGCAGAGGCTCAGCTTGAAAGTGCAAAGCCTTACGTTGACGCAGTTCTCACCTTTGAAGAACTTCAAGCTCTTTTTGATAGCCGTGATATTGACATTACAACACTTGAGGAAGATGTTCTTGATAATGCATCATATTTCGGTAGAATTTTTGCTCGTAGCGGTGGCCTTACAGATGCCGTAACTCAGGCAATTAAAGAGCAGAATATAACAGGTTTTGAGTTCAAGCCAGTTTCCTGTGACGGTATTGAAGAGTGCAGAATTGCGCTCCTTAAAAAGAGCAAAAATGCACTTGATGCAAACTTTATCGAAGGTATGGCTTGTAACGGTGGCTGTATAGGCGGTGCAGGTTGCCTGACTCACGGTGAAAAGAACAAGGCTGAGGTTGACAAATACGGCAGAGAAGCATTTGAAAAAACTATCAGCGATGCAATTTCACTTTTAAAATAAACTTATTTTACATTTCCCACCATTCAAATAAAGGTACTCTCCCTCAGCAGTTTAACTGCCGAGGGAGAGTATCTTTTAGGGGAATTGTTTTACTATATACAAAAAAACAGAAATCCGAACAAATCGGATTTCTGTTATTTGGTATTAACTAGGCTATTTGATACAATTCGTCGTTTGGGGAATAGTGTTTCAAAACAAGTAATATAGAAAATAAGGAAACATTTGTTGTTAGAATGCAACTAACTATGTGTATTGCGCTATAATCCTACAAGGATAACTAACTTTCAAATTCCACCAAACCAACTTGAGAGATGGAGTTATAAGGCCTTTGAAGAAATAACTGTAATTAAGCAAAAAGATTACATAGAAATTAAATCTTATGCAGCGACACTAAATCATCATACTTTTTAATTTTCCAATGTTTTCATAGCTTTTTTAAACTGGAAAGTGAAAAGTATCGTTGTGAATGTTACCGCAATAATATCAGCAATGGGTTCAGCCATATAAACGCCGATTGTCGGGTCTGAAACTAAATGTGGGATGATATAAATAAGAGGTATAAGTAAAACAAACTTTCTTACTACTGCAACAATAATTGAGCTTACTGCTTTTCCGAGAGATGTGAAAGTCATCTGACAGGCAATCTGTATTCCGAAAAGGAATATACCTCCAAGATAAATGCGAAGTGCAGGAGCGGTGAATTCTATCAGCGCTTTATCGGGTGTAAATATACCCACGAAAATCTCAGGGACAAGCATTACGGCTAACCATAAAATTACGGAATAAGAAAGACATGTTATAAGAAGTAGCTTGAAGGTTTTCTTAACACGTTCTGTGTTTTTTGCACCATAGTTGTAACTTGTGATAGGTTGTGCACCCTGAGCAATACCCTGAAGCGGCAACATTGCAAACTGCATAACACTTGTAAGGATTGTCATTGCACCAACTGCTATGTCTCCGCCATAACGGAGTAATGAGGAGTTAAAGCAAACTGAAATAACACTTTCACTTGCCTGCATAATAAATGCTGCTGTACCGAGAGCAACGCAGGGCAAAACGAATTTCGATGATAAGTTAATGTTATCTTTTTTCAGCTTCAGCAAACTTTTCTTTGAGCATAGGAAACTGAGTACCCAAATGCACGAAACGGCCTGAGAAATAATCGTTGCAAGCGCTGCACCGCTAACGCCCATATCGAAAATGAAAATAAATATAGGGTCAAGAATAATGTTGCAGACTGCACCGATAATTATTGAAACCATTGATACATTGGTAAAGCCTTGTGCCGTAATAAAAGCATTCATACCAAGAGTCAGTTGAACAAAAACTGTTCCCAAAGCATAAATGTTCATATAATCTGTGGCAAACTTTATGGTATTCTCACTTGCACCGAACATCAGAAGTAAACCTTCATTCCAGATAAGTAGAACAACTGTAAGAACAACCGAAATAATAATTTGAAGAAAGAAACATCCACCAAGAGTTTTTTCAGCAGAATCAATGTCTTTTTTGCCCATAAAGATAGATGCACGTGGAGCACCACCTGAACTTACCAACGCCGCAAAGGCAGACACAATCATTATGATAGGCATGCATACACCTACACCTGTAAGGGCAAGACTGCCTTCTTCGGGAATATGACCGATGTAAATACGGTCAACTATGTTGTAGAGCATATTTATAAGTTGTGCCACAACAGTAGGGATTGCCAATTTAAATAATAATTTACCAATAGGGGCTGAACCTAAAAATTCTTTGTTATCACTCATCTTATCTACCTCGTTTGTATGTCTTATTAAAGCATACATTATTTTAAACAAAAAATCAAATTTCAGTAATTTAATGATAAGTTAGAGTTTCTTTCTGTGCAATCAACTGAATAATAAATAAAAAGTGTTGCAAGAGGGCAGGTTATGCAGAGTATATCACGGCGAAGCCGTGTATGTAATCCGTCGAAAGACGGAATGTAATCATAATGGAGTTATGTATGTAATCAATACGAAGGAACTATCCAGCTCCGGTGATGACATACGCCTATGGCGATTACATGCACGCAAAAGCGTGATTACATACCAATACTTCGTATTGGATAAAAAGAGCCTCGCGTAAGCGAAGCTCTTTTTTGGTGCGGGTGACAGGACTTGATGGGCTCTGCCCATCATTCGCTACGCGAACACCCGATTATGTTCGGCTTCGCCGAGGGCAGGTTCAAGTCCAATTACCTTTCTCATAAAACAACAAAAGAGTCACAAAAGTGACTCTTTCGTTATTGGTGCGGGTGACAGGACTTGATGGGCTCTGCCCATCATTCGCTACGCGAACGCCCGATTGTGTTCGGCTTCGCCGAGGGCAGGTTCAAGTCCAATTACCTTTCTCATAAAACAACAAAAGAGTCACAAAAGTGACTCTTTCGTTATTGGTGCGGGTGACAGGACTTGAACCTGCACGGGGGTGCCACCAGAACCTAAATCTGGCGCGTCTGCCAATTCCGCCACACCCGCAAATATAAGTAAGATGTAAGAGAGAATAGTGAGAGGTGTAGTCTTATTATATCACTCATCAACTATATTGAAAAAAGACATTTATGGAAAGGACACTTGCGGTGCCCAAAATCGTTGGTCGCTCCTGTTCGTCGCTAACGATTTTGACCGCTACGCCATTTCGCACTTCCTTCATCGCCCACAGGGCGCGGTCGTGCTCAATGCTACCAATTCCGCCACACCTGC
>JAZLDN010000042.1:0-41061 GCA_045614765.1 Acutalibacteraceae bacterium | reverse complement strand
CATTTGGCAAAGCATTTATATAAAGGCGGCGCCGGTATAAGAATGTATATGGATATTGCATTGTTTTTGCAAGTAAACGTCGGCTCTTTGGATTTTAAGAAAATAGACGAGGATTTCAAAAAACTCCATTTGGAAAAATTTTTTGAAACAGTTGCTTTCGCTTGCAGTGAGTGGTTTCAAATAGATTTACCTTTTGAAATAAATAATGTAACGCAAGAAAGCATAGTGGCTTTAAAAGAATATACTTTTGGTGCAGACTTATTCGGCAAAACAAGAGATAAATCAATAATATCTTTAAGAAATGATGAAACAGGTTCTAAAAGTGGTGTTTTAAAAGACATGCTTTTTCCGAATGCAGAAAAAATACAGGAGCGCTATAAATTTATTAAGGGGAGAAAATATCTTTTACCTGTGGCATGGGTTGCAAGAGGATTTGTGAATCTGAAAGAAATACCTCAAAGACTTAATTATTTGAAAAAAGTTTCCAATGCAGATATGGATTTGGTTAGTGAATACGACAAATTCATATCAGAAATTGGATTGTAGTAGTATCTGCATTAATTACTAAAACGAATATATAAATAAAATAACCGCTTTACCCATTCTACGGGAAAGCGGTTATTTTTTTAAAGATAATCTCTTATATCAACTGCAAGCTTTTCTTCAAGATTAATAAGTCTTTTGCAGATATCTTTTGATTTTTCGCTAGCAGCTTCGTATTGATTAAGGTATTTATTTAAAGATTTTACACCCATATTGCAGCCATCAGTCATTAAATCTGCAATAGTTTCGTCAGATTTATTTACTGCCATTTTCATACCAGTTTTTATAGTAGACATACCTTTTGCAATAGGGTTAGGGTCCTTGCCCTCATCCTGATAATTTTCAAGAAGAGTGTTTATCTCTTTGCCTAATTCAATATGCTCGTTGCGGCAATTACCTAAATATTGGCGAAGGCTATCGCTTCTTACATCGTCCATAACATCATCAATGCTTGCAATACCCATTTTAACGCCTGCATCGCATTCTCTGAGAAGTCTTATAGTATCTTGTTCAATCATAATAACCATCCTTTTCTTTTTGATAAAAGTATGCTCTGTTTTATAAGAAATATTTATACAAATCAATTCTTTTCTTGACTGAAATTAACATTGATGCTATAATCACTTAGCAATATCACTTTTTCATTATTTTAAATATGGGGGCGTAGCTCAGCTGGGAGAGCGCTTGAATGGCATTCAAGAGGTCATCGGTTCGATCCCGACCGTCTCCACCAGAAAAAAGACTTCACTTTTGTGAAGTCTTTTTTCAGTTCTATTCGCTTATGCGACTTTTATTTTCTTCGAAAGTGATATTGCTCCGCAGTGATATTCGGCTAAAGCTGAGTTGTTTGCGAATAGAATATCACTTCTGCCATAGGCAGAAATATCACATTTTGCAAAAGCAAAATATATCACTCCGTCATAGACGGAATATCACTACTCTACCAAATAACAGAGGAACTAAATTTTGGTTCTTCTGTTATTTTTTTGCGAAATAGTAGAGTTGATAAAGCATCTCCAAACTAGTCCGGATTTGTATAAAAGTCATCTGTAAGTAAACACTAAAACCAAGTATAACTTTTTTGGAGGTGCACTTTGAGTAATAAATTAAAAAACGAAAAAAGTCCGTATCTGTTGCAACATAAAGACAATCCGGTTGATTGGTATCCCTGGTGTGATGAAGCGTTTGAGAAGGCGGCAAAAGAGGAAAAACCTGTTTTTTTGAGTATCGGGTACAGCTCTTGCCATTGGTGCCACGTGTTTGCCCACGAAAGCTTCGAAGACGTTGAAATAGCCGAGATTCTCAACAAATACTTCATATCTGTAAAGGTTGACAGAGAGGAAAGACCCGACATCGACAGTGTGTATATGTCAGTTTGCCAGGCGTTCACAGGGAGCGGTGGTTGGCCAACCTCTATCTTTATGACACCGGATAAAAAACCATTCTTTGCCGGCACTTATTTCCCAAAAACCTCCTATGGTGGAATGATAGGTTTTAAAGATTTGCTATTGTCAATTCACCATAAATGGGAAAATGACCGTGGTTTGTTGTTAACACAATCTGAAAATATCGTCAACCATCTGAAAAATTATAGGGCGACCTTTGAAAATACTGATAAAAGCCTGATTGATGATGCGGTAAAGCAATTTTCTGCAATGTATGATGATAAAAACGGCGGATTCGGGAAAGCCCCAAAGTTTCCAACACCCCACAACATTATTTTTTTGCTTTCGTATTATGAACAGTATAAAAAAACTCACTGTCTTTATATGGCTGAGCATACACTTATGCAAATGTTTCGGGGAGGTATCTTTGACCATATAGGCTATGGCTTTTGTCGCTACTCAACAGATAAAAAGTTCCTTGTACCGCACTTTGAAAAAATGCTTTATGATAATGCTCTTTTGATTATTGCGTACTGCAAAGCATTTGCTGTAACAAAAAAACAGATTTATCTTGAAATTGCAGAAAAAACGGCAGAGTTTGTTCTTCGAGAAATGACTTCACCTGAAGGCGGTTTCTACAGTGCACAGGATGCGGATAGTGAAGGTGAAGAAGGCAAATATTATTTATTCTCACCAGAAGAGATTATAGGGTTGCTCGGTAAGAGCGACGGAGAATTATTCAACCGTCATTTTGATATAAGTGAAAATGGAAATTTTGAGTGTAAAAATATTCCCAATCTGCTTCGCGGTGATGATTGTACGCTTTCATTTGATAGTGTTCTTGCAAAGCTTAGGAATTACAGAAAAAACAGGTACGCACTTCATCTTGACGATAAAATCATAACAGTGTGGAACAGCCTGATGATTGCCGCTTTGAGCGAGCTTTATTTGCACAGTTATAATAAAAAGTATCTTGATGCAGCCAAAAAAGCAGAACAATTTATTGATGAAAATCTGCGTGAAAAAGATGAACTGTTTGTAAGTTAC
Source organism: Acutalibacteraceae bacterium (assembly GCA_045614765.1). Taxonomy (GTDB): domain Bacteria; phylum Bacillota; class Clostridia; order Oscillospirales; family Acutalibacteraceae; genus DTU089. The sequence goes on along the minus strand of JAZLDN010000042.1, from coordinate 38,086 downwards.
AGAGATGGAAAAAGGGGTGTGTCCGGATTCATTGATGACTACGCAGCCTATATTTTTGCACAGCTTCATCTTTATAAAGCAACATTGGATTCAAAATATATTGAAACGGCAAAACTTTTTTGCCACAAGGCTGTTGATGATTTTGCAGATGAGTCAGGTGGTTTCTTTTTATACGGAAAACATGCGGAGAGCCTTATACTTCGACCTAAAGAAACCTACGACGGTGCTATACCCAGCGGGAATTCAATTATGGCATATAACCTTGTGCGCTTGTCTATTATTACTTCTGATGATAAATTCACTAAACTTGCAGAAAAACAGGTGGATTTCATTGCTTCAGCTGCTTCTCAATATCCTGCCGGGTACGGAATGTATCTGACTTCTTTGTTGGAGTATAATGAACCTCCGATGAAAATTACTGTTGTTAGCGATGGTGGTGCAGATTTAAATCTGTTGGAAGGCTCGTTACCGAAGGAAGCCGTTATAATTCATTTGAAGGAACCGACTAAAGAATATCCTCTTAAAAACGGAAAAACCACTTATTATATTTGTAAAAAACATAGTTGTTTGCCACCGGTAAATGATTTGAACGAGTTGGAATAAATAAACTATGATATAATCTTATAACAAAAAGCGAGTGAATATAAATTTTCACTCGCTTTAGAGTGGGTAAAGCGTATCCGAATCAGATTTTGGGATAGTATTTTCCACTCATATTTCGTTAAAATACTCGCAAATCCGTCAGGATTTACTGCGTTTTTGCCTCATTTGAGCGAAAAATACTTAATCACAAAATTCTCCGACCCTAAATGAACGAGGTTTCGTGGGATTTTGGTCGTATTTAACTGCAGACAGGCTGTCGCCTTTCAAAGGTAAATCGGGCAAAAGCACCGAAACATCGCCATTTAAGGCTGGTTCGGATATGCTTTACCCACTCTAACTGTTTAATTTTGCCACACGATTTCACCGTTTACAATAGTGGCTTTAACTTTAGAATTTATTTCTAATGGATTACCCTGAATAATAGCAATATCTGCATCTTTGCCAACTTTGAGGCTGCCTGTTCTGTGGTCAACTCTGCATATGCGTGCCGCGTCAATGGTTATAGCTCTGAGCGCCGCTGCTTCGCCTAATCCTTCTTTTGCTGCGATCCCTGCACATAAAGGCAAATATTGAATTCGGGAAACAGGGTGGTCAGTAGTTATTGCAACTCTGACTCCGGCTTTATGGAGGATACCGGCGGTTTTAAAATCTGATAAACTTACCTCATCTTTATTGCGAGAGGCGAGAGAAGGTCCAACAATAGCAGGATAACCACTTTTTTCAATTTCTTCTGCAATCAGATGTCCCTCGGTACAGTGGTCGATTGTAAGGTCAAGGTCAAATTCCTTTGCAATTCTGATTGCGGTTAAAATATCATCAGTTCGGTGAGCGTGAGCCTTAAGTGGAATTTTCTTTTCAAAAAGCTCTCTGTAACATTCCAGCGTGAAATCCTTATTATCTGATTGATTTTGGGAAAAATATTGTCTGGCTCGGAATAACTCCTCTCGGATAAGCGAAGCAATTCCCATACGACTTGACGGCATGTTACCATTAAGTCCGTAACAGTTCATGGGGTTTTCTCCAAAAGCAATTTTAATTGCGGCAGGAGCAAGAAGAATCATATCGTCAACACATCTGCCATGATTTTTTATAAATGCAAATTGTCCGCCAACAGCGTTAGCACTTCCGGGACCAACCATTGTCCCTGTAACACCGGCAGCAATAGCATTATGAAAAGCGCTATCCATAGGATTTATGCTGTCTATTCCTCTTATGGTGGGTGTTATGGGATTTGTGTTTTCGTTGCTCGTATCGTTTTGCGATGAAATTCTGTCTTCTGCAATGCCAATGTGGCTATGAGCATCAATAAATCCGGGATAAACATTCAGATTTTCAGCATCAAAAATTTCTGTTTCTGCTGACGGAACAATCTGTTTTTTGATTTCTACAATTTTACCTTTGTTTATGAGAATATCAGCTTGTAACGGCGTGTCATCTTCCATTGTGTGTAAAAGACCGTCTTTAATTAAAAGCATATTTTTCTCCTTTCAGTTTTTGCTTTCTGTGTATAGTTTGCCGCAGATGAGGCAAACTATCCTTGTAAAGTAATCAGGAGGTGAGATTATGAATAACAACAAAAACAATCAGAACAACCAGAACAATCAGAACAACAAAAACAACCAGAACAACAAAAACAACCAGAATAACCAGAACAATCAGAATAACAGAAATAACCAGAACAACAAAGATAATCAGAATCGATAACTAAACAGTAAATTGATGTTTTCACCTCCCATTCCATTTTTGCATAAAATGTTGTGGGAGGTGAAGTTTTATGTCAACATCATGCAGATGTTTTAGACCAGGTTGCACATTTGTTGCTGTGGTAGTAAGCCTTATCATAGGCGTAATTACTGCGTTTCTCAGAATAACGGGTACCATTACTTTTTCAACTCTGTTCTTATGGGTGCTTTTTGGTGTTGCAGTGGTATTACTTGCTGCAACTCTTATTTCAGGAACTCGTTTTCGTGAAGGTTGTTGCGAAGGCTTGTGTGGTATAATCACGGCACTACTTTCAGGTGTTGTGGGTACAATTTTACTGGCTATTGTTTTTTTGAATCTTGAGTTTGCAATAGCAAGTGTAATCGGCGCAATCCTTACAGGTGCACTGCTATTTTTCTTTTTCCTTGCAGTAACGTCAGCTGCTTGTCTTGTAAGATGCTTTTTTAATTGCAATAATTGATTAAAAAAATTAGCGTGGCAAGTATTTGTATTAGCAATTTTAAGATGTAATTAGTGTTAAATGGAACGGATATAAATCCGCTCCATTTTTCTGTTTTGGTAAATGAAATCTTCCCTTACAATCAATGATAGATTAACTGTTCGGTTGTTTTTTGCGTATATGTGGTTAGAGTGGGTATGAAAAGGTCGAAGAGCCTTGTCGATAACCGACAAGGCTCTTCTTAGGGGTAAATATGGAAATAAGGAGATAGGAATGAAAACTTTAGTCAGCAAATGGATTTGTTTTCCCTTTGCTGACTAAAGTATAGCGTATAATATTAAATTGGATATTAAAAGAAAGTGAACATTCTGTTAATTTGCAAAATTCAATTAAAGATATTTTGCGTTGAAGCTCTGGCGCAATTCTATTGAGCCGTCTTTCTTTACGTTTGTAATTGTGTAGCCCTGTGGCCAGTCTTTTTCAGGCCATTTGAAGCGGTAGTTGTCATAGTCATACATGTTATAGCAACCATATCCGCCACATTGGTTATAAACAAGTAAAACGCCATCATATTTTGCTGCCCAATAGTTTACGTGGTCGTGGCCTGAGAAAATTGCCTGTGAGCCGGCACGCTTCATAGCGTCGAAAAGTCCGCTGTTGTATTTGCAACAACCTACGCTTTCAAACTGGTCTCCGTAAAGAATTTCAGCCTTGCCTGATGGTGCGTAAGTGTTTTTTGCTACCTCATCGAAAACTTCACAATACTCCGGAATCGGAATATGCATATAAAGCATTGAGTCAACCTTACCATACTCTTTTTTGAGTTGTGCAATTTCCTTCTCGTACCAAGCAATCTGTGAAGGCTTTATGTAGTCGTAAGCGTGAAGGTCTACAACTTCCTGAGGAATGTTGTCGTTTGTAATATGTGGCTCACATGTATCTCTACCAGAGTCAAACAAAACAAGGCTCTGACGAAGATCTGTTTCGCTGTTCATGATGTTTATAAGATAGTTACCAAAACCGAAAAGCTCAGGGTCGCCAAATTTAGAAAGGCAATGGGGAGCATCACAGAAGCCTTTGAAAATGAAATATTTGAAATACTCTTTTTCTTCTCTTGCTTCGTGGTTACCGAAGGCGTATGCCCAATAAACACCAAGGTCTTCCATAAACTGTGCAAACTGAATGGTATCAATATGCTGAAACTTTGTAAGAAGCACATCGCCTGTGAATATTATAAGGTCAGGCTTTTCATCGCGCACCTGGTTTGCAAACATCTGTAAGGTTTTATCAACATCCTCGGGGACATCATACAGATGCATATCTGTGCCTGTCATTATTTTAAAATCGCTTGTGTCGTATGTACCATCATCATTGAATTTAGCGATGTATGTAGCGTTATCAGTTTCCTTTATTATTTTTACTTTACTGCCAACATATGGGTGGTCAACAGATTTCAAGAAAATGTTTTTTGCCAGTTTACCTTTTGATAAAACGTGAAAAGGCTTTTCTACATTAATCCAGAATTTAATTGCATTCTGTTGCAAAAAAGTGCGGACAGGCTTCATAAATTAACCTCATTTCAAGAGAATTTTTATACATTTGAACACCATTTTAGCATATTTTGTCAGTTGTTTCAAGCGTAAGAAAAAAGTATTTGTTATAGTTTACAAAAGGCGTAAATATCCTTTGTGAAATAGGTAGATATTTGTAAATAAAGGGTGAAATTTATTGTTTTTTCCTTGTTTTGTGGTATACTATATATAGTTAATATTAAATGTTTCCGAAACAATAACTTGTGTATTTTGATGCGGAGGTGTAAGTTTGAAAACTCTTTTTGTTTACTGTTCAGATGATGCGGCAATAAACTCTCTTTGCAGAGAAAGTGCCTTTAAAAAAAGAGATGCAAAATCCCTTCAGCTTACATCCTTTTCTCGTAAATCCTTATTGAGCAGGTGTTTGGGAGCAACTAAAAGCGATGCACCATCTCACAAAGACTGCACAGTGGATATCAATGATTTTGAAAGAGTTATTATAGCCTGCGATGAGTTTGCAGGAATTATATCACCTGAGGTTGTTGATTTCATAAAAGACAACAACTTCAGATATAAGAATGTTGATTGTATTGTTTTCGGAGAGGGTAGAAGCGCTAAAAAGGCAAAAGATTCTCTTAAAGTCTGTATATCTCTTTCGGGTGGTACCGTACGTAACTGTGTTAGCGTTTCTGCCAGGGAAATTAAACGTCAGGATGAGGATTTGCTTTTCAGTGTCCGCCATCGTTTGGCTGTCTGATTTTTTATTTTTAGTGTCTAAATTTTTATACACAAATTTGTGTACTTTTACATTTACTTTTAAGCCGTTTTCATTGACAGGAAACGGCTTTTTATGTTATATTTATAATGTCCGTAATTATGATTGGGTGAACTGCGCCCTGTCGTAATTTTCACGTTAACTTTTTATTAAAAAAGTTCAAAAATTGTTAATAATTCGAAAGGAAGATAAATTCGATGAAAAAAGCGTTATCTCTTGTGCTGAGCCTTCTTGTGCTCCTTTCGGTTTTCTCCTGCTTAGGAGTTTCCGTTAGTGCCGCTGAGCCGGCAGACGTAATGTATGTTCAGTCCGCGGGTGTTTCCGACGGAAAGTTGACATACAACATTTATCTCAAGAAAAATATAAGCCTTGTGGGTACCATTGTTAAGGTGGTTTATGACCCAAATGTGCTTAATCCTGTAAGCGGTGGAGCACATTCTTCTGCATCCTCTGTTAACGGAATATTTGTTGCCGATAAAGTGAAAGGTTCAAACAATGCTTATTCAATGGCATTTGTTTCTATGGATAGCTACAATGTTGGCAGCGCTGATAAAGCATTTATGACTGTAACTTTTGATGTTATCAATAAAAATTATCCGAAAACAAATGTTAGTTTTTATTGTGTAGAGTTCAACACTGCAGATACATCTAAAAAGATTGAAAAGAACGACGCTAATCCACCACTTATTAAAACATTTTCTCAGGCTACTTTGGGTAAAACAAACTATGTTGGTGTTTATTCAATAGAAAAAGGTCTCAGAGTTGAGTGGACAGCAACTCCTGGTGCTACAGGCTACAATGTTTACAAAAACGGAACAAAGATTGGTTCTACTTCCAAGCTTTTCTATGACGATACAAGTGTTTCAGCAAATGCAACTGTTGGATATACAGTACGCGGATACAATGCTTCTGGTGAGGAGACTGATTCTGTGAGCTTGTCAGGTCAATACGTTCAACCAACAAGCAAGGTTGCAGTTTCAATTCAGCCAACAGGTATTAAGGTTGGTTGGTACCTTGTAAATGGTGCTACAAGCTACAGAATCTACAGACGTGTTATTAATCCTGATAACAGTCGTTCAGGCTGGACATATCTTTACGCAGCAGGCGCTAAGCAGACAACATACATTGACACTAAGAATTTAGCGAATAACACATATTATGAATATACAGTTCGCGCATATACAGATAAAGGTGCAAGTGCAGTATGCAGATATGCTTCTCTTCGCTACTATGCAGCACCTACAGTTTCTGTTAAGGCTGTAACAGGTGGTGTTCAGGTTAACTGGAATAAAATTTCAGGAGCACAGAAATATAATATTTACCGTATGTATAACGGAGCAAAGACATGGACATATATTGCAACAGTTGATGCAAGCAAGTTGTCATACACAGATACTGCTGCTATTTCAGGTAGAAACATTTTCTACACAGTTAAAGCGGTGGGCAACAACAGTACGAGTGCATATGTTTCAACAAAGATTTCATATGTAGGTATTCCTCATATTACCGGTGTTTCAAACGTTGCAGGCGGTGTACAGGTTAAGTGGAATAAAATAGCAAACGCTACAGGCTACAGAATCTATAGAAGAGCCGCTGGCGAAAAGAGCTGGACTTACCTTACAACAGTAAGTGGCAGCTCAGTAAGCTACACAGATAAAAATGTTAAGAGCGGAACATATTACAAGTACACAGTAAGAACAGTTTTCTACAGCATGTTCAGTGGTTATGAAAGTGGTACTCTTGTAAGATACATTGCAACACCTAAGCTTACCTCGATTTCAAAGAGCTCAGCAGGTATTACAGTTAAGTGGAATAAGGTTGCAGGTGCTACAGATTACAGAGTTTACAGACGTGGAGCAGGCCAAACAACATGGACTTATCTCGGTACTGTTAAAAACGGCCAGTTCACAGACAAAAATGTTACAAAAGGCAATTACTACAGATATACAGTAAGAGCGGTTGGCGGATATTACAGCGGATTTGATTCAAACGGCTTAGTTATCAAGCGCTAAATAAACCAAATTTTCACAAAACTATCCGATTTAGGAGGATTCACTTTGAAAAAATCAATTTCAATGTTGCTTGCAGTTTTAATGACTTTATCAGTTTTCTCTGCAGCAATAATTCCTGCAGGGGCTGTATTTACTGCAGCTACAGCGATTGCAGTAACACCATCAGAATATGTGAATGATGAAATCACATATACAATATCTCTTAATGCAGGTGTAAAAAAGCTTGTTGCTGCAAATTTCCGTGTAAATTTTGATCCTACTGTTTTACAGCTTGTTTCAGGTACTGCTGCAGGCGGAAACGCTACACCAAAGATTCCTGGTATGTATGAAACAGGTTTCATATACGGAAAAACTGATGAGTATGCAGTGGCTTATATTAATGCTAATGGAGTTACTATAGATCAAAACACTGGTTTTATTACAATCAAATTCAAAGCTATTGACCCAACAAGACCTGAGGCAACAGTAAACTTCAGTTGCGTAGAGTTTGTTACAGATGATGGCGTTGATAATGACTTGAAAAGACCAGCTGCTTCTCAGGCTTTATACACACACACCTTCAAAACATTGTGCACTCCTGTGATTACAGCGGTTGACTCTGTTTCATCTTCTCTTAAAGTTCAGTGGAATCCAGTAGTAGGTGCAGATTATTATAACCTTTACCGTATGGATATGGCTGATCCTATCGAAACATTAACTGAAACAGAATTTGTTGATGCTACAATTGAGCAGGGTGTTGAATATACCTACTATGTATCTGCCGAAAACGAGTTTGGTCCTACAGATAAGAGTGTAGGTAAGTCAGGTATGTATTTCGGCGCCATCGAGAGCTTAAATGCAACAGCTATTTCAAATGGTATCAGTTTGAATTGGAGCTCGCTTAATGGTGCAGAGAATTATGATGTTCTCAGAAAGCTTGCTACAGATGATGCATCAAAGTGGCAGGTTATTAAAAATGTAACAACAAGCACATATGTAGATACAACTGCAGCAAGTGGCGTTTACTACAATTACATGGTTCGCGCTCACAAAGGTGTTTACACAGCAGGTATGGGTGAAAATGTTCAGATCCCAACAGCAATTTATATTGCAACACCTGGTTTGCATGTTTCCAACGTTGCAGAGGGACTTAAAATTACAGTTACTGCAGTTGGCGGCGCAGAAACCTATGTTGTTAAAAAGGTTGTAAATGGCGATGTTGCAGGAGCAACAACACTCAGAACAATCTCTGCTTCAGAATTTTCTTCAGATAGCTTCAGCTTTACAGATTCAGCTGTTGCAGGCGGTTTTGAATATAGCTATAGCGTGCAGGCATTTGCAACGGAGCTTTCTAGTGAAGAATCAACATTTGTTGCTCGTGAAAGGCTTGCAACACCTGTTCTTACAGGAATTGAAAATGCTTCAAATGGCATAAAAATAAGCTGGAATACAGTAAATAAAGCAACATCATATGTTGTTTACAGAAAATCTGCAAATGGCGATTTCGCTTTCCTTGGTACAACAAGTAACACAAACTATGTTGATACTACAGCAGTTAATGGTACAGTTTATACATACACAGTTTCTGCTGAAAATAATACAGGCTGCAGTAGCTATAATACTAACGGCAAATCAATTAAGAGATTGAATTCTCCTGTTAATGTTTCTGCAAGAACAAAGTCAAACGGAATCATTATCAGCTGGGGTGCTGTTACAGGTGCGGATAAATATACTGTTTACCGTAAAGCAGGTTCTAATACAGTAACCTTTACAACAACTGAAACAAGCTATGTAGATACTACTGCTGCAAGCAATGTTCAGTATGTTTATACAGTTAAAGCTCATAGTGGTGCATACGAAAGTGCTGTTAGCGCAACAGGTGCTGATGGTATGAATTTCGGCACAGTAACATCTCTTAATGCAACACTCATTAAGAATGGTGCTACAATTACATGGAATAAGCTTACTAACGCTGAGGGTTACAGAGTTTATAGAAAAACTGTAAGCGATGCTTCATATACAAAAATTGCAACAGTAACATCAGGCGTGTCATATAGCGATACTCAGATGTCAAGTGGCGTTGAATATTTATATATGGTTGAAGCATATAAAGGCAACAACGTTGCAGATATGAGCGCTGCTCCTCTTTCAGTTAAATATCTTTCAGTTCCTTCTTTCACAGCCCGTAACAGTGGCGAAGGCAAAATCAAAATTGAAATTACTGCTGTTCGTGGTGCAGATAAATATGTTATTGAAAGAGCAGACGGTAACAGCACAGCATATAAAGCTGTAACAACACTTACTGGTGGAGCTCTTGAATATATAGACACCAAAAATATTGTTGCAGGTGAGAAATACACCTACAGAATCAAAGCTGTTTCAACTGACGTAGAAAGCTTCTATGGTACAGTTTCAATGACAAAGATGATTGCTCCAAAGCTTACATCTTGCTATAACGAAATTCCTGGCGTTCAGCTTAAATGGACAGCGGTTGATGGTGCAACACAGTACTTTGTTTACCGTAAACTCCCATCTCAGACTAGCTGGACAAAGATTGCTACTCTTGGTAAAACAGTAACTGCATATATTGATGCATCTGTTATTGGTAACGAGGTTTACCAGTATACAGTTGAGGCTAAAACACCAGATGGTCTTACAGGTTATGACGAAACAGGCAGAGAGTGCCGTTTCCTTGAAACACCAGACCTTATCAGTAGAACAAATGCTGTTGGTGGTGTAACAATTAAGTGGAATAAGGTTGCTGGTGCTACAAGCTACAGAATTTATCGCCGTGGCGCAGGTGTTAACTATTGGTATTACCTTGGTGATTTCCCTGCAACACTTGATACATTCACAGACCTTGAAACAGCAAACTACTTCCCTAATGACGCAAAGAAAAATAAAGAGGCAAAGCCAAAGAGTGGTAACTATTACAGATATACTGTAAGAGCTTCTTATGAAGGCGAAGACAGTACAGGTAAGCCATATACAATCTATAGTGGTTTCGATACAGAAGGTCTTTACCTCAAATATGTTGCAACACCAAAGCTTAAGAGTGTTACTAACGCAACAAACGGTATAACAGTAAGCTGGAATGCAGTAAATGGTGGCGGTTCAACTTGGTACAGAGTTTACCGTAGAGGCGCAGGCTCAACATATTGGTATTACCTTGGTGCAACTCAGAAAACATCTTTCACAGATACAAAGATTTCAAATGCTAATAACCAATATTACAGATATACTGTAAGAGCTGTTGCTGGTACTGCAGATTCAGGCTGGTACAGTGCATTTGATACTACAGGCTTGTTCCTTAAGAGGATTGTTAACCCTGTTCTTGTTAGTGCAAAAGGTGCAAGTAATGGTATAACTGTTAAGTGGAAACCGGTTGCAGGTACAACAGGCTACTACGTATATCGTAAAACTGCTAACTCAGGTTGGGTAAGAGTAGGTACAGTTGGCGGTGCAAACAGTACAACATTTGTTGATAAGAATGCATCACGCGGTGTAACCTATACCTATACAGTACGTGCTTGCTACGGCACAACCCTCAGTTCATATAATACTAAGGGCGTTTCCGCAAGGAGATAACATTTAAAATTTAATCCCTCGTGCTTGCGCACGGGGGATTTTGGGAACTTAAATTCTTGTTAACTTAAGTTTTTAGGAGAAATTTATGTTTAAAAAAGTTTTATCAATGCTTCTTTGCATTGTAATTTGCATATCATGTTTCAGTGTTACTGCAATAGAAACTGCAGCGGCCTATAATGTTAAAAGCATATTTGCTGTAACAAGTGCCCCAGTTAAAGACGGATTGTTGCATTACACTATAAACATAACTGCTCAGCAGAAGAATATTGCAGGTATTGTTTTGCTTGTGCAATTCGATAGCACTGTATTGAAGCCTGCTTATTGTTCTCCTGCTGTAACAACAAATGCAACTTCAGGTACAACTCAGAATTTTGAAGGTACCTTTGTTCATGGTGTTACTGAAGAGGACGCTAATGTTTATTCTATTGCTTATATGAATCAAATTGCTGTCTCCACAGGTGTTGCGGCAAAAGGATTTTTTAATATGGTTTTTGAGGTAATTGATGAATCAAGGCCTAAAACCAATGTTGAAATTTTCTGTAAAGAATATTATTCCACAAGCGAAATAGATAAAAATATTACAACTGCTGATGGCCTTCAGCTTATTCAGAGCTACCAGAATATTGCTACTCTTGAGGCACCAAAAGCAAAATCTATTGCACCAACGCAGGAAGGCTTTAATGTTACCTGGTCTGCTGTTACAGGTGCAGATGGTTATGTTGTTTATCGCAGTACTCCTGAAGAGGGTAAAACAAAGGTAGGGGAGCTTGCAGGTAAAGATAACACAAGCTTTTTTGATGGTGGGCTCGTAAGTGGAACAAGCTATACATATACAGTTACCGCAGTTAATAACTTAGGAACAGAGAGTATAGAATCCAATGGTCTTACTGCTAAATTTATTGCAAAGCCTCAGATTGACTATGTTAAAAATGTAGCCGGTGGTATTGAAGTTGCATGGACTACTACCGCTGGTGCTCAGACCTATAATATTATGCGCCGTGTTTCAGGAGAAACAGAGTGGAAGCGTATTTCTTCCAGATCGGCTTCCCTCAATACAGTTTATAAAGATACTTCTGTTACAGATGGAGTAGAGTATGAGTATGATGTAAACTCTGCTACCGACACTTATGAAACTTTGTCGGCTCCTTCAGGTGAAAAGGTTATTTATGTTAAAACACCCGTATTTACTTCAGTAACAAATACCATGAGCGGTGTTGAACTTAAATGGTCCGCCCACCCTAAGGCAACTAAATACGTTATTTATAGGAGAGTTATCGGTATCGATTCAGCACTTTCTCAGTATACGGAAACAGGTGCTACACAGTTTACTGATACAGCGGTTGAAGCAGGTAAAACATATACATATTCAATAATGGTTTGTACCAATAACGGAGATAGCGCCTATAACACATCTGGTTATACAATTACTCGTGTACCATGTACAGAGGTAACAACTCTTTCTGTTGAAAAAAAAGGAGTTAAAGTTAACTGGAAAACAGCAGATGGTGCGGATGGATATTCAATTTATCGTAGACCTCTCTCTTCAGATGTATGGACTAAGGCGGGTACAGTGAAAAATGATGTTTCTTCATTCATTGATACAGGCCTTTTAAGTGGTACTCAGTATGTATATGCAGTTACTCCTATAATAAACAATTCTGAGGGAGCCAAAATAGAGTCAAGTGTTATATACTTTATAAAGGCCCCCGATAATGTAAATGCTGTTAATGAAAATGCTGGCATCGTGGTAACATGGAATCGTGTTGGTGGTGCTGTTTCATACACAGTTTTCCGTAAGGATAGTTTCGGTAATGTTGAGCAGATAGGCGTTGTTGAAGGAAACGATAATGTTTCATTTGCTGATACTAATGTGCAAGATGGTGTTACATATACATATACAGTAATTGCAGTAAACTCTTTGGGAGAAAGTAAGTTCAGCGAAGATTCCAATTCTTTATATAGATGGAATGAGCCTGTTCCGGCAACTCCTGAACTCTATGAAGGCGGAATCAAAGTAACATGGTCTGCTAAATCAAACGCTGAAAAGTATGTGATTTACAGATGTGTTGATGGTGTGTGGGCTCCTTTAGGCGAATCCGAGAAGACAGAGTATATTGATAAAGATGTTGTAAGCGATAAAATATATTCTTACGCTATCGGTATTGTTATAAACGGAAGTATAAGCGTTGTTCATAAACCAACAGAGCCTCAACTCAGATATATTGCACCTGCTGATAAAATTACTGTTGCAAACGGCTCTAACTATGCAAAGGTTTCATGGGAGACCGTTAAGGGTGCGCAAAAGTATTACCTTTATAAATCAAAAGGTAATAGCAACGCGTATAGACTTATTGCAAGTCTTGATTCAAAGACCTTAAGCTATGTTGATAACGACGTTTTAGCAGGCGAGGAAGTATACTATTCTATTTGTTGTTATAATGGTGAGCTGACAAGTGTTCATTCAGCAGCAAAAAGAAATGTATTCCTTGAAATCCCTAAGATAAATGGCGTTGTTAATGTATATGAAGGACAGAATTTTACATGGAATGCAGTTAAGGGTGCAACGGGATATAGAGTTTATAGAAAAATCTATGGTGCACAGTATTACACTTATATAACAACAGTAGATGCAAAAACACTCTCATATACTGATACTGAATGTGTAAATGGCAAAATAATGTGTTATATAGTAAAAGCGGTAAATGAGGACAGTGCAAGTGCATATCTCGCAAAGTGTATGACATATGTCAAAGCACCTACACCTGCTATTTCAAACTCACCAAGCGGTGTATATCTTAAATGGGATAAAAATGATGCAGCTGTAGGCTACTGGGTGTATAGAAAAACACCAAGCGCAAAGTATTGGACACGAATTGCTTGCGTTAAAACCCTTTATTATACAGATGTATCTGTAAAGAGTGGTACTGAATACTTATATACAGTTAAGGCGTATACAGGTAAGCTTCTTTCTGGCTGCAATATGAATGGTTGGCGCGTTATGCATCTCGCCACACCTAAGATGACTTCTGTGGCTAATGGATATGGTGCCGTAACTTGTTTCTGGAATGCAGTGCCTGGCGCTAAGTCATATAATGTATATAGAAAAGTTGATGGTGCAACATCATGGACATATGTTGGTAACACCACTGCTACTCTTTATAGAGATACTGCAGTTAAGAACCTTTCAACATACACATATACTGTTAGAGCGGTTAATGGAAGTAATGTTTCAAGCTTTAATTATGCAGGCAAATCTGTAAAATATCTTACCGCACCTACAATTCAGATATCTAACTCTACGACAGGTGTATATCTTCAGTGGGATAGAATAAAGGGTGCAACAAGCTATTACGTTTACAGAAAAGCCGGTAACGCTAAGAGTTGGACCAAAATTGATACTGTAACAGGAAACTCTTATCTTGATACAAAGGTAAAAGCAGGCGTACAGTATACATATACTATAAAGGCTTATGGTTCAAAAACGCTTTCAGGTTGCAACTCATACGGATGGAAAACAGTTTACCTTAACACACCTAAAATGGTGTCTGCGTTAAGTTATCCTAACGGCATAACTGTTAAGTGGCAGAAGGTTCCTTCAGCTACATGGTATGCAGTTTTCAGAAAAGCCGAAGGTGATAAATCCTGGACGTTAATCGGAAATACAACGGGTAACTCAAAAGTTACATTTGTTGATAAGACTGCCGAAAGTGGTGTTACTTATACCTATACTGTAAGAGCTTGCTATGGCAATTACCGTAGCTGGTTCCAGTCAGGTATAAGGTGTACGGCTAACTATTAAAAGTAAATGACCTTTTCCTTTGATTACCAAAGGGAAAGGTCATTTTTTTAAGTAATTGAATATTTCTTCTATTGTGTTTTGGGGAATATCAATATAACAGTTTTCGGGTAACCGCATTTTCTCAAGATGATGAGCATCTGAGTCTGAAATGATTTTTAATTCATTCAGGTAAGGATGCTTTTCTTTTAATTCTGCCTCTTTTGATGAGTCGTATATTTCTGCACATTTAAAACCGAAGCTTTCATCTATCATACCAAGGTTCGATAGAATACTGAAAGAGGAGCGGTCTATGTGGGCAGGGTAGCAGATTCCGCCATATTCAGTTACGATTGAAACTGCCTTTGCGCAGCTTATTCCGCTTGCGGTTATAAGTAGTTTTTCTTCGGTGCTTATAACCTCATCGTTTTCGTTCATATATACCTGCTCGCCAAAAATCTGAGGCTTGTTTTTTACAGGCGGAAGAGTGCTGTATACATAATCTGAAAAGCTTTCAGATTTTTCAATATCAGGGAAAAGGCATACAATATGAACTTCTTCTGCAGTGCATAACTCCATGCCCGGTATTACGGTTAAGCCGACTTCTTTGCCAGCTTTCATAACTGCTTCACAATTGCCTGAGGTGTTATGGTCAGTAAGTGCAATGGCATCATATCCCATTATCTTTGCCATGTTAACAATGTTCTGTGGTGTCATATCACCATCACCGCAAGGACTCAGGCAAGAGTGAATGTGAAAATCGTACGCTATCTTCATATTATCTTTGAAATCTCAGCCGCAAGCTGATATGCGTTCTTTTCTGTAGTAAGAATTACAACACCTTGCTGCTGAGCTCTTTGCTTTGCGTCATCATCAAGGGCAGCATTCTCGGTAAGAACAATACAGGAAATATCTGCAAGCACCGCAACACCGATTGAGTTTACGTTACCCATAACCGTAAGCCAGATATTGCCCGGCTCCGCTCTTGACATTACCCAACTGAGAAGGTCTCCGCAGTAGCAACCGTCTATTTCTTTTGATTGTGCTTCTTCTTGGTTGCAAAGATATGTAAGATTTAGTTCTTTTTGAAGTTCATAGACTGTCATATAATCAATCCTCTTTTATGTCTCTGAATGGTGCAGGAATAAATGTGCTGAGAACATCAGCGTCCTCAATATCATGGAGCTCTTCTCTTGCTCTGAAAACGCAATCCTGTTCTGTAGCAAAGCCTCTTACAACGTCTTCCGCAAGGGCTTTGCAGCTTGGAGCACCGCAAGTGCCGCAATCAAGACCAGGGAATATTTTAAGAAGCTCTTTCATTCTGTTCATTCTTTCCATTGCTTCTGAAAGATTGTCGGCAAGCTTCATAACATCATCACAAGGCTCAATTGGTGTTTTGCAGAAAAGATGGTCGGGAACTATTTTTGCCGGAAGTCTGTTACAGGCAATCGGACTGTATTTTCTTAACTTTATTAACCTTGTTTTTGCAATGAAGGGGTTTTCTGCGGTAAGGCTACCGCCTACGCAACCACCCTGACAAGCATTTAATTCAATAAAGTCAATTGTGTCAAGATTTCCGCGCTCAACCTCTTCAAGAATCTTCATACAGTTTTCGATTCCGTCTGCAGCAAGGGCATTATCGTTAAGTGTGCCTGAGGCTTCGCCGCCGCTTGTTGCCCAGCTTATGCCGATAACGCCTGATTCATGCATTGCTATAAGCTCGTCTGTTGCTTCAGTGTGCTCCATAGCTTTGAGCAAAACAGGGTAAATATCTTTAATTGAAACTGCACAATCAATATTTGATTTTTCAACACCTATAGGCTGCTTGAAAGAGGTGATTTTAGCAGGGCAGGGAGTTATAAAGAAAATACCGATTTCTTCAGGCTTTAAGCCTGTTTTCTGCACTGCCTTTTCGCGAGCAAGTCTTCCTGCTTCTTCAACAGGGGCGTTTATAAGAAGCATATTTTCAATAAGCTCAGGGAAGCAGACCTTTATAAGACGTACAATTGCAGGGCAAGCGGAAGAAATAACAGGCTTTATAGGGTTTTGCGTTTCCATAAAAATCCTTGTTGCTTCTGAAATCAATTCTGCCGCCTTGGAAACCTCGAATACAGCATCAAAGCCTAATTTTGGTAAGGCGTTAAGAATGATATTAACATCTTCAAGGTTATTGAATTGTCCGTACAAAGCAGGAGCGGGGAGCGCTACTGTGTATTTATAATCCTTGATTCTTTCAAGAGAATCACTTGATGCAATTTTTGCGTGGTGAGGACAAACGCGTATACATTCGCCGCAGTCAATGCAACGCTCTTTAACAATAATTGCTTTACCTGCGCGCACACGGATTGCCTGTGTAGGACAACGTTTTATGCAGTTGGTACAGCCGCGACATTTATCTTTGTCGAGGCGTACTGAATGGAAGTATGTATCCATAAAAACTCCTTTCCGCGCATAAAACTATGCGCTAAAAATTACGCTTTTATTATTCAGGGAAAACTTTTAATTTAATGGTAGTACCTTTACCAACTTCTGATTCAATAATCATTTCATCGGTGTACTTTTTAATATTAGGCAAACCCATACCTGCGCCAAAGCCTAACTGGCGCACGTTTTCAGGTGCGGTAGAATAGCCTTCCTGCATAGCGAGAGCAATATCAGGGATACCTGGTCCTTGGTCTGCAAGAATAATTGAAATGCAATCAGGTGTGATTTCTGCATCTATCACACCACCACCGCCGTGAATAACCATGTTGATTTCGCCTTCATAAACGGCAATTGCAACTTTTCTTGTAAGAGCAGCACTGAAACCAATTTCCTTTAAAGCTTTTTTGATTTTACCGGAGGCTTCGCCCGCGCAGGTGAAGTCAGTTCCGCTAACTTCATAATGTAATCTGAGGGGCTCCATTATATTCCGCTGCCTCCTTTAAGGCCGTTTTTATAAAGAAGGCCACAAGCAGTAAACATTTCAAGGTTTGTGCCTAAAAGAACAATATCTCTCTCAACTGCCAGGTCTATCATATCCATATCAGGATGTTTTCCGCGCACGAAAACAATACACTTCATATCCATCATTTCAGCAGTTCTTACAACCTGAGGGTTAACAAGGCCTGAGAGAAGAACTGCCTGCTCTTTGACATATGCGAGCACATCACTCATCATATCGCTACCGCAAGCGGTAAAAACCTCGTTATCCAGATATTCTTCACCGCAGATAAGCTCAGCATTGAGAATAGATTTAATTTCGCTTATTTTCATAAAGTTTCCTCCTGGTAAGAGTCTATATACAAAATAATTGTATCACACAAGGGGCTAAAATGCTATAGAAACTTTAATTTACATAGTGATGCATTTGATGTTTAATCATAAAAGGACATAGAAAAAACACCTTGTGTTTTGTGCAATACGGAAAAATGTTAAAAAAATATCAAAAACACCTAAAAAGTCGAATTTTGCTATAGACAACAGGGATGGAACTGTGCTATAATTTTCGATATATGTGTCATATTATTATGTAATATTATACATATACGCAGCAATGCGTAAAATTAGTAAATGTTTTTGCAGAAAATGCAAAATAACATATTTTGAATGGAGGAAATCTGAATGGTCAAGAAAATCAGCACAATACCTTTTAAGGGTACTCCAGAGCAGAAGGCTAAGCTTGATGCTGTTATCGCAGAATGCAATGGCGATAAGAGTCAGCTTATGCACGTTATGCAGGAGGCTCAGGGTATTTATGGCTATCTCCCACGAGAAGTGCAGGTTATGATTGCGGAGGGTATGGATGTACCACTCGAAAAAGTTTATGGCGTTGCAACATTCTATGCACAGTTCTCACTTTCACCAAAGGGTGAATATGACATTTCTGTTTGCCTTGGAACAGCTTGTTATGTTAAAGGCTCACAGCAGCTTACAGACAAAATCTCTGAAATACTTGGTATCCAGCCAGGCGAATGCACACCAGATGGTAAATTCTCTCTTGAAGAGTGCCGTTGTATTGGTGCTTGCGGTCTTGCTCCTGTTTTCACAATCAATGGTGAGGTTTACGGCAAAATCACAGCAGACGATGTTCCTGGTATTCTTGCAAAATATATGGACTGATAAGCGATATGCGTGAATTATCACTTAATGTTCTCGACATTGCGCAGAACTCAATTGCCGCAGGCGCTTCTCTTACTGAAATAGTTGTCAGAGAAGATACTGTTAAGAAAGAACTTCTTATCGGTATTTACGATAACGGCAAAGGAATGACTGAGGAGCAGGTCGTTAATGTTCAGGACCCGTTTTACACAACACGCACCACAAGAAAGGTTGGTATGGGAATACCTCTTTTTAAAATGGCAGCGGAACAAACGGGTGGTAGTTTTAAAATAACCTCGCAAGTGGGCGTTGGCACACGTGTTGAAGCAGTTTTTAAAACCGATAGCATAGACTTTACTCCTATAGGGGATATGGAATCTACTATATCAACTATCGTTTCAATGAATGAGGACAAAGATTTCATATATATCCGTTCCGTCAACGACAAAGAGTTTAAATTCTCATCCGCTGAAATCAAAGTAATACTTGATGGCGTCCCTCTTAATGAACCATCAGTTATGATGTGGATAGAATCTCACCTTAAAGAGCAGACGGAAGAATTACTTAAAATATAACGAAAGGATTTGTTACAATGAAATCAATTGAAGAGTTACTCGCTATAAAAGAAAAAGCTCAGGCTCAGATTGCTGCTCGTGATGCAGAAGGTAACGACGGTATCAGAGTTGTTGTTGGTATGGCTACTTGCGGTATTGCAGCAGGCGCACGTCCTGTTCTCAAAGCCCTCACAGAAGAGCTTGAAAAAAGAAATGTTAAAAACGTAAGTGTTACCCAGACAGGTTGTATTGGTATGTGCCAGTATGAGCCTATTATTGAGGTTTACGCACCTGGTAAGGAAAAGGTAACATATGTTCAGATGACAGCAGAGAAGGCAGTTAAGGTTGTTGCAAACCACCTTGTTAACGGTGAGGTTGTAAAAGAATATACTGTCGGCGCTGTTACCGAATAAGGAGGAAAGTGAAAATGTATCGTTCTCATGTGCTTGTTTGCGGCGGTACCGGTTGTACCTCCAGCCACAGTGGCGAAATTATTGATGCTTTAAACGCAAATATTGCAGAGCATGGTCTTACTGAAGAAATTCAGGTTGTAAGAACAGGTTGCTTTGGTCTTTGTGCTTTAGGCCCTATTATGATTGTTTACCCTGAAGGTTGCTTCTATAGCGAAGTTAAGGTTGAAGATATTCCTGAAATCGTTGAAGAGCATCTTCTTAAGGGTCGTATTGTTAAGAGACTTCTTTATTCTGAGACAGTTCAGCAGGATACAGTTAAGCCTCTCAACGAAACAAACTTCTATAAAAAACAGCATCGTGTTGCTCTTCGTAACTGCGGTGTTATTGACCCTGAAAATATTGAAGAATATATCGCATACGACGGTTACAGAGCTCTTGCTAAGGCTCTTACAGAAATGACACCTGATCAGGTTATTCAGACTGTTATTGATTCAGGTCTTCGTGGCCGTGGCGGCGGTGGATTCCCAACAGGCCGTAAGTGGAGCTTTACAGCTGCAAATAAGGCAGACCAGAAGTATGTTGTATGTAATGCTGACGAAGGTGACCCTGGTGCATTTATGGACCGTTCAGTTCTTGAAGGTGACCCACATTGTCTCGTTGAAGCTATGACTATCTGCGGTTATGCTACAGGTGCTACTGAAGGCTATGTATATGTTCGTGCTGAGTATCCTATCGCTGTTGAGCGTTTACAGAAGGCTATTGACGATGCTCGTGCAATGGGTCTTCTCGGTAAGGATATCTTCGGTTCAGGCTTTGATTTTGATTTGTTCATTCGCCTTGGTGCAGGTGCATTCGTTTGCGGTGAGGAAACAGCTCTTATGACATCTATCGAGGGTAACCGTGGTGAGCCTCGTCCTCGTCCTCCATATCCTGCTGTTAAGGGTCTCTTTGGCAAGCCAACAACAGAAAACAACGTTGAAACATTTGCTAACATTCCTCAGATTATTCTCAATGGTGCTGAGTTCTTCAACACAATGGGTACTGAAACAAGCAAGGGTACAAAGGTATTTGCTCTCGGTGGTAAGATTAACAACACAGGTCTTGTTGAAGTTCCAATGGGTACTACTCTTCGCGAAATCATCGAAGATATCGGTGGCGGTATTCCAAACGGCAAAAAGTTCAAGGCTGCTCAGACAGGTGGTCCTTCAGGCGGATGCCTTCCTGCAGACCTTCTTGATATCCAGATTGACTACGATAACCTTGTTGCTAAGGGCGCTATGATGGGCTCAGGCGGTCTTATCGTTATGGACGAAGACGATTGTATGGTTGACATTGCTAAGTTCTTCCTTAAGTTTACTGTTGATGAATCTTGCGGTAAATGTACACCTTGCCGTGTAGGTACAAGAAGACTTCTTGAAATTCTTGAAAAGATTACAAGCGGTAAGGGCACAATGGAAGACCTTGACAGAATGGAGAGCCTTTGCAACTACATCAAAGAAAACTCTCTTTGCGGTCTCGGTCAGACAGCTCCTAACCCTGTTCTTTCTACATATCAGCGCTTTAAAGATGAGTATATTGCTCACGTTGTTGATAAGAAATGCCCTGCAGGTGTATGTAAAGACCTTGTTACATTCTCAATTGATGCAGATAAGTGTATCGGTTGCGGTATCTGTGCAAAGAACTGCCCTGTTGATGCTATCACAAGAACTGACTACATCGCTCCTGGCCACAAGCTTGCATCATTTGCAATCGATGCTGAGAAGTGCGTAAAGTGCGGCGTATGTATGGGTAACTGTAAGTTTAAGGCAATCAATAAATAAGGAGGAACTAAATCATGGTAAATATTAAAATCAACGGCTTTGATTATCAGGTTCCTGCCGGTTCCACAATTCTCGAAGCTGCACATCAGGTAGGTATTGAAATTCCTACTCTTTGCTATCTTAAAGAAATCAACGCTATCGGTGCTTGCCGTATCTGCGTTGTTGAAGTTAAAGGTGCTCGTAGCCTTGTTGCTGCTTGTGTATTCCCTGTTAATGAGGGTATGGAAATCTTCACAAACACACCAAAGGTTATTGAAGCAAGAAAAACAACTCTTGAGCTTATCCTTTCAACTCACAAGAAGGAATGTCTTTCTTGCGTAAGAAGCGGTAACTGCGAATTACAGAAGCTTTGTAAGGATTATGGCATTGAAGATGAAAATGCATTCAAGGGCGAGTTTATTAATTATGAAATTGATGACAGTGCATCACATATGTACCGCGATAACGAAAAATGTATCCTTTGCCGTCGTTGCGTAGCAGTTTGCGACAAAACTCAGGGCGTTTCTGTTATCGGTGCAAATGCTCGTGGTTTTGATACTCACATCGGCTCAGCATTTGAGTACAAGCTTGGTGATGTTGCTTGTATCTCTTGTGGTCAGTGTATCACAGCTTGTCCTACAGGCGCTCTTTCAGAGAGAGATGATACTCAGAAGGTATTTGATGCTATCAATGACCCTGAAAAGCACGTTATTGTACAGACTGCTCCTGCAGTTCGTGTAGGTCTCGGTGAAGAGTTCGGCTACGAAATGGGCTCAGTTGTAACAGGCAAAATGGTTGCAGCTCTCAAGATGCTTGGCTTTGACCGTGTATTTGATACAAACTTTGCTGCTGACCTTACAATTATGGAAGAAGCAACAGAGTTCCTTGACAGATTCAATAAGAAGGAAAACCTTCCTCTTATCACATCCTGCTCACCAGGTTGGGTTAAGTACTGCGAGCACTACTATCCTGAATTTATTCCTAACCTTTCATCATGCAAATCTCCTCAGGGTATGTTTGGCTCAGTTGCTAAAACATTCTATGCTGAGAAGATGGGCATTGATCCTGAAAAGATTTTCGTTGTATCTGTTATGCCTTGTACAGCTAAGAAGTTTGAGGCAGAGAGAGTTGACCACAGCGCAGTTGAAGGCCTTGCTGATATCGATGCTTCAATCACAGTAAGAGAGCTTGCAAGAATGATTAAGAAGGCTGGTATCAACTTCAAGAATATTCCTGATATGGAATTTGATGCTCCATTCGGACTTGGTTCAGGTGCAGGTACAATCTTCGGTGCAACAGGTGGCGTTATGGAAGCTGCTCTTCGTACTGCATATGAGGTTGTTACAGGCAACGAGCTTGAAGACCTTACAACATTCAAGGCAGTTCGTGGCGTTGAAGGCGTTAAGGAAGCTTCTTATGATCTTAACGGTGTAACAGTAAATGTTGCAGTTGCTTCAGGCCTTGCAAATGCTAAGAAGGTTCTTGATATGGTAAAGAGTGGCGAAAAGAGCTATGACTTTATCGAGATTATGGCTTGCCCAGGTGGTTGTGTAAACGGTGGCGGTCAGCCAATCGTTCCTGCATCAGTTCGTAACAATGAAGACGTAAGAGCACTCCGTGCTGCAGGTCTTTATAACGACGATGAAAACCTTCCTGTAAGAAAGTCTCATAAGAATCCTGATATCAAGGCTATTTATGATGAATTCTTCGGCGAACCAGGTAGCCACAAGGCTCACCACATTCTCCACACAGGTTACACTGAGAGAACAAAATATTAATTTTTAAAAATTTCTCCCTTACTCGTTGAGTAGGGGAGATTTTTTGCTTTAAAAGCACTTTTAGGAGGTTGAAAAAAGATTATCGTTTTCTTGCCTGCCTTCGAATACATACGGACAACAGCGCTATGAAGATATTGAAAATTATGTAAAATTATGGTAGTATAAAGTATCATATTTTATTTATATAACTTTAGGGGATGTAGGTTATGAAAAAAGTACTTAAAAGAAGCTTATCATTACTCTTAGCAATCACAATCATCTTCAGCTCTATGTATGTAGGGCTTGGTGAGGTTGATTTTAGCGGTATTTTTGCATTTAAAGCAAGGGCTGCAAGTAGTGGTACTTGTGGTGAAAATCTCACATGGACTCTTGATGATAATAAAACGCTTACTATAAGTGGTACAGGTCCTATGACAGAATACTCTTCATCTTCGGCTGTTCCATGGTATAGCGTTAAGTCGCAAATAAAAAATGTTGTTATCGATAGCGGAGTTACAAGTATATGTGCATATGCCTTTTATTATAATACTAACCTTGAAAGCGTTGTTATTCCTGCAAGTGTGAAAAAAATAGGTAGCCAATCATTTCTCAATTGCAATGCTTTAAAAACAATAGATGTTGCTGAGGGGAATACAGATTATTTATCTGAAAACGGGGTGTTGTTTAATAAAGAAAAAACAACGTTGATTAAATTTCCGGCACTTAACACAGTAACAATCTATACAGTTCCTGATAGTGTAACAAATATTGCCCGCAGTGCCTTTGGTTATTGTGAAAACCTCACATCGGTAACCTTACCGGAAGGTTTGATACAAATAGAAGAATCAGCTTTTTATGGTTGTAAAAGTCTTGCATCAATTTCACTTCCAGATAGCGTAGTAAGTATAGGTTCTAGTTCGTTTCGTGAGTGCTATGAGTTAGCAACAGTTGAAATAGGTAATAACTTACAAAGTATAGGTGCGAGTGCTTTCTGGAATTGCACAAAGCTGTCGTCTATCAACCTTCCCGACAGTCTGGTAAGTATAGGTGGGGGAGCTTTTAATAATTGTAGTAGTCTTACAGATATTGTACTTCCAGAGACTCTTACAACCATTGAAGCTTCTGTGTTCTACGGTTGTAGCAGTCTTACAGATATTGTACTTCCAGAGACTCTTACAACCATTAAAGCTTCTGTGTTCTACGGTTGTAGCAGTCTTACAGATATTGTACTTCCAGAGACTCTTACAACCATTAAAGATTCTGTGTTCTACGGTTGTACGAATCTTACTACAATCAAAATTCCGGATAACGTAACCAGTTCTATTGAAAGAAATACTTTTTACGGTTGTTCAAACCTTACATCAGTTACCATTAGTGAGAATGTGCCGGGTATAGGGGATGATGCTTTTTATAATTGCACAAGCCTTGAATCAATAAAAATCCCGGATTCTGTGACCCAAATAGGTGAGAGTGCTTTTTATGGTTGTGAAAAGCTTTCTTCAGTTATATTGAGTAATGCAGTTACTACTATAGAAGAAAACACATTTTATAATTGTACAAACCTTATTTATGTTACATTTGGAAATAGTTTGACATCTATAGGAGAATACGCTTTTTATAATTGTGCAAGCATTAAGTCAATAACAATACCGGATTCTGTAAATCAGATAAGTAGTCATTCTTTTTATGGTTGCGCAAAGCTGGAATCGATTAAATTTGGTAGTGGTTTAAAAACTATTGATGATTCAGCTTTTGGTAGTTGTACCAGCCTTAAATCTGTAAATATTCCCAGTAGCGTTAGTAATTTGGGATATTGTGCCTTCAGAAATTGTACTAGTCTTGCATCAATTACTATACCAGACAGTGTAACCGGTATAGAACATTTTGTTTTTGAAGATACTGAATATTACAATAATGAGAATAATTGGGTGAATGATGTTTTATATATAGGTAACCATGTTATTAAAGCAAAAGACACATTATCCGGTGCGTGTGCGATAAAATCGGGTACAAAAACGATTGCTGATTATGCTTTTTCCAATTGTACTAGTCTTGCAGCAATTACAATTCCAAATAGTGTAACAAATATAGGAAGTTACTCTTTCCAAAATTGTACTAACCTTACGTCAATTACAATACCTGACAATGTATTAAGTATTGGTGATTACATCTTTTACGGGTGCACAAATTTACAGAAGGCTATAATCGGTAATGGTTTAACAAGCATTAGTGCTCGTGCTTTTCAAAATTGTTCTAAACTCACTTACGTTCAATTTGGTAATAATGTAACAAATATCGGAGATTTGGCTTTTTATAGTTGCTATAACCTTAGTTCGATTACACTTCCCGATAGTTTGATGAGTTTAGGTAATTCTGTATTTGGTTACACAGGTGTTACTTCAATCACAATTCCCCAAAATGTAAACAATGTTGATATTAATGCTTTTGATTATACTACTAAACTTACATCAATAAATGTAAGTACATTCAATACAACATACTCTTCTGTTGATGGTGTTTTATTTAATAAAAATAAAACTACCTTGATTACTTATCCCCAGAATAAATCACAAAGTGCATACACAATTCCTAGTACTGTGACAAGAATTGAAGACGGTGCTTTCCATGGTTGCAAAAACCTTGCTTCAATTACAATTCCGGATAGTGTCAATAGTATAGGCGTAAATGCTTTTGGTGGTACGGCGTATAGTAATACGGAAAGTAATTGGGAGAATGATGTTTTATATATTGGCAAATACCTGGTGTCTACAAAAAGTACAATTTCCGGAGCATATGCAATAAAAAACAACACAAAAGTAATTGCTGATTCGGTTTTCGACGGTCGTAGTAATCTCAATTCATTAATAATTCCTGATAGTGTAGTAACCATAGGAAAGCGAGCTTTTGCTAGTTGTAGTGCTTTAGCGTCGGTTGTACTAGGAAAAGGTGTAAAGACTATAGGTGATTCAGCATTCAACTATTGTACTAAACTCGCTTCAATAAATCTTCCCGATAGCTTAACAAGTATAGGAAATTCAGCGTTTCGTTATTGTGCCTTAGTATCAATCACAATTCCTGCAGGCGTAACAAACATAAGTGATTTCGCTTTTGCTAGTTGTGGTTATCTTGCTTCGCTCGTAATCAAAAATGGTGTGAAAACTATTGGTGAGAGTGCTTTTGAATATTGTCGCAGCCTTAAAGAAGTGACAGTTCCTGATAGTGTAACCAGTATAGGAAAAGCGGCTTTTTATGATTGTACTGGTTTGACTTCAATTACGCTTCCTTCGAGTTTAACAACTATTAGTGACTCCACTTTCTGTTCATGTAAGCGACTCGAGTCAGTTATTATACCCTATAGTGTAAAGAGCGTAGAGAAAAGTGCTTTTGAAGAATGTTATTTTTTGAAATATGTTTTTTACACCAGTAATGAAAGCAACTGGGAAAAAATTTCAATTGAAACCTTCAACAAGCCCCTTGTTAATGCTGCGATACATTATGGTGTTATTGACCATACTTACCAGTATGTAATAGAAACTGAACCGACTTGTACTGAAATAGGCGTTAAAAATAAAGAATGTACTGTCTGTGGTTACATTGTTGAGACAGAAGCGCTTCCTGAAAAAGGTCATAGTTCCGGCGAGTGGATTATAGATGTTGAGCCTGAGTGTACTTTGCCTGGTTCAAAACATTATGTCTGTTCCGTTTGTTCTGGTATTGTAACTGAAGAAATTTCTGCCACAGGCCACCAAAATACAATGTGGGTAACAGAGAAAGAACCTACCTGTAGCGAAGTTGGTCAAAAGGATGAATATTGCCTTGATTGTGGCGAGTTAATTAATTCTGAAGAAATCCCTCTCACAGAACACTTAAATACAATGTGGGTGACAGAAACAGAACCTACTTGCAGTGCATCGGGTCAAAAGGATGAATATTGCCTTGATTGTAGTGAGATAATTAATTCTGAACAAATACCTGCAACAGGACACCTGAATACAATGTGGGTAACCGAAAAGGAACCTACTTGCAGTGCACCGGGTCAAAAGGATGAATATTGTCTTGATTGTGGAGAGATAATTGATACACAAAATATTGTTCCATTGGGCCATAGCTATGGAGAGTGGGAGATTATTATTGAACCCACCTGTACAGAAAATGGTTCAAAACAAAGAACTTGTTCAGTTTGTGGAGAGGTAGCAAAGGATGTGGCTGCTTCTACAGGACACAGCTTTTCAACTGAGTGGACAATAGATATTGCGCCTAGCTGTACCAAAGAAGGCAGTAAATCTCATCACTGTACTGCTTGTGAAGAAAAAGCAGATATCACAGTTATTGAGCCATTGGGCCATAGTTACGCAACAGAGTGGACAATAGACCTTGCTCCGACTTGTACTGAAGAGGGTAGCAAATCGCATCATTGTACAGTTTGTGATGAAGCAGTGTCAGATGTAACTGTTGTTGCCCCATTAGGACACGATTACGAAACAATTTCAGTTGTTGATGAACATCCTCATACAACTACATTTAAATGCTCCCTTTGCCCTGATACAAAGGTTGAAGATGTTTATTCTGCAAAATGTTATATTTGCAATTTCACATATACTGATGTAGATGACGAAACTTGTAAAATTACCGGCTATATTGGTAGCGCATCCTCTATAATAATTCCTGCTACTATTAACGGTAAAACGGTCGCTACCACAAATACAGGTGCATTTAAAAATAACATATCTATAACATCCGTTAAAATCGAAAGTGGTGTTCAGGGTCTTGGTACGCTTGCGTTCTTAGGATGTAAATCGCTTTCGAAAGTGGTAATACCTGAAAGTGTAACCTCAATCGGTGCAAATGCTTTCTATAATTGTGCAGAAGATTTTACAATTTATTGTTACCGCGATTCATATGCAGAGCAGTATGCAATGGATAATTCGCTTAATTATGTGGTTATGGATATCGGTGAAACAAAAAATAGCACTATTGATTACGAAAATAAGCTTATTTATACAACATTAAGTGGTAGCACAAGTCTTGAAGATATTATTTATGCACCAACAAGTTCTACTGTATCTGTACAGGCAAGCTTGATTAGCGGTGATAAAGAATATTTAGGTACAGGCTCAGTTATTACTGTAGTTGATAACGGTGTTTCAATAGAGTACACTCTTATTGTTGAAGGCGACACCAATGGCGATAGCGTATGCGATGCACTTGATGCATGGCAGGTTGGTCTTGCTTCCAATGGCCATGAAACCCTCGATGGCGCATATGCAATGGCTGCTGACAGCAATTCGGATGATGTTGTTGATATAACTGACTATCAATCTATAGTTAACAAAGCAGTCGCTTCATAAAATTTTATTAAACATAAAACCGTTCTCATATTGAGGACGGTTTTTTCTTGCACAAAATCAATAGTATTTTTTGTAAATTAGTGTGCTTATTGATAATTGAATATTTTGTAAAAATATGGTAATATAAAATGTAATGTTATATTCATATAATTTTAGGGGATTGATTTTATGAAACATATATTGAAAAAGAGTCTTTCAGTAATCCTTGTTTTTGCAATCATCTTCAGCTCTGCGTATGTAGGGCTTAATGAGGTTGATTTTAGCAGACTTTTTACAGTCAAGGCAGAAGCGGCAAGCGAAAGTGATTTGGAATTTCTTTTGAATCCGGATGGCAAATCGTATTATGTTTATAGATGTAATCGTAATGCAGAAGGTGGTCTTGTTATTCCGGAAATATACAATGGTTTACCGGTTACAAGCATAGCTATTTACGCTTTTGAATCGTGCAAGAATTTATCATCAGTTACTATTCCTGATAGTGTAACAAGTATAGGTAGTTCTGCTTTTTATTCTTGTACCAATCTCGCATCTATTACAATTCCGGACAGTGTAAAAAATCTTGACTGCGATTTTACCGACACTGCGTATTACTCTAACGAAGCAAACTGGGAAAACGGAGCTTTATATATTGGCAATCATCTCATTGAAATAAAAGATACTTATTCCGGCTCTTATGAAATAAAGCCCGGTACAAAAACAATTTCCAAATATGCTTTTTCTGGTTGCAGTAGTCTTACAGGTGTTGTAATTCCGGAGGGTATAACAAGTATAAGCGGCTTTAGTTGTAGTGGTCTTGTTTCTGTGTATATACCAAGTTCTGTAAGTCGTATATATGGTGATGCTTTCAAATCTTGTGAAAACCTTACTAATATTGAGGTGGCCGCCGATAATGAGTATTATACCTCTGTTGATGGTGTTCTGTATGATAAAAATAAAGTTAAGTTGGTAAGATTCCCTGCAAAAAAATCAGATACTGAGTTTTCAATTCCAGAGGGGGTAAAGATTGTACAAGAGAACGCTTTCTATGGTTGCACCTCTCTTGAAACGGTTAAAATTCCTGATACTGTAAAAAATATAGGTAGTTATGCTTTTTCCGGTTGTACGAGCCTTAGCTTAGTAGAAATTCCTAATGGCGTAACAAATATAGGTTCCTTTGCTTTTTCCGGTTGTACGAGCCTTAGCTCAGTAGAAATTCCTGATAGTGTAACCAATATAGGTTTTTGTGCTTTTTCCAGTTGTAAAAGCCTTACTTCAATCGTAATTCCCAATGGTGTTACAACAATCGGTGGTTCTGCTTTTTCCGGTTGTAAAAGCCTTACCTCAATTACAATTCCTGATAGTGTAACAAAAATGGGGAGTTCTGCTTTTTCTAGTTGTACAAACCTCACTTCAATCGAATTTTTGGATGGTGTTACAACAATCGGTAGTTCTGCTTTTTATAATTGTACAAGCCTTAGCTCAATTACAATTCCTGATAGTGTAACAGAAATTGGTCGTTCTGCTTTTTATAAAACAGCGTATTATAATAATGAAGCTAATTGGGAAAATGGTGCTTTATATATTGGCAATCATCTCATAAAAATAAACGATACTTACTCCGGCTTCTATGAAATAAACTCCGGTACAAAAAAAATTGCTGCAGAAGCTTTTTATGGTTGTACCGGTCTTACGGGTGTTGTAATTCCTGATAGTGTAACAAGTATAGGTTCTTCTGCTTTTTATGGTTGTACCGGTCTTACAAGCGTTGTAATTCCTGACAGTGTCACAAATATAGGGCCAGATGCTTTTTATGGTTGTACAAGCCTTGACTCAATTACAATTCCTGACAGTGTAACAGAAACATGTAGCTACCCGTTTTATAACACCGCGTATTACGCTAACGAAAGCAACTGGGAAAACGGGGTTTTATATTGGGGCAATCGTCTTGTGAAAATGAACAATACTTATTCCGGCTCCTATGAAATAAAGACCGGAACAAAAACAATTGAAGAAAGTGCTTTTTATGGTTGTACCGGTCTTACAGGTATTGTAATTCCTAATAGTGTAACAAGTATAGGTTCTTATGCTTTTTCTGGTTGTACAAGCCTTACCTCAATTGAAATTCCTGATAGTGTAACAAGTATAGGCGATTATGCTTTCAAGGGTTGCACAAGTCTTAGCTCAATTACGATTCCTGATAGCGTAATTAACATAGGTAGAGTTTTTTATTTCACAGAATCATTCAATGTCGCAATCAAACGTGAAGAAAATCTTCTTTATATAGGTAGTCGTCTCATTGCAGGTAATTATTTTTATGCTATTAAAGCAACCAATCAGCATACTTATTGGGATGCGGGTCTTGGGACCTGTGAGGTTAAACAAGGCACCAAAAGTATCGCTAGCTATGCTTTCAACGCATGCGATAGCCTTAATTCAATCATAATTCCGGATAGTGTGGTAAGTATAGGTGACAATGCTTTTGGTGGCTGCCAATTCCTTACAGATATTTATTATAGAGGACTTCTTAGTGATTGGGAAAATATAGATATTGGTACAGGCAATGAAGCTGTTTGGGGTGCAAATATTATCCATCTCTGCACTTTCGGCGATTGGGTAACAGATAGCGAACCTACTTGTGATGAAGATGGTTCAAAGAGCAGAACCTGTTCCGTTTGTGGAGAGGTAGAAACCGAGGTTATTCCTGCTCTTGGTCATAGTTATTCAGATGAATGGATATTTGACATTGAGCCAACCTGTACAGAAGGTGGCTCAAGGCACCGTGTTTGTTCAGTATGCGAAGTGGTTGAAACAGAAAAATTGTCTGCTCTTGGTCACAGTTATTCAGATGAATGGATAATTGATGTTGAGCCGACTTGTACAGAAAAGGGTTCAAAATTCCACCTTTGTGCAAATTGTGGCGACAAAAAAGACATTATCGAAATTCTTGCAAACGGACATTATTATAATACAGGTGCTGCTTGTTCTGTTTGTTCTGCTGCGAAAGAGTTTGACTATAAAATTGTTGATGGTTGTGTTGAACTTATCCAATACAAGGGTTCATCTGATAAAGTTGTTATTCCTCATAAAATTGATGGCTTGCCTGTAACAAGTATTGGTGAGTATTCATTCTCTGGAAACATATATGTTACATCAATAACAATTCCGGATAGTATAACAAGTATAGGGGAAGCCGCTTTCGAGGGGTGCGAACTTCTTACATCAGTCACAATTCCAAATAGCGTAACAAGTATAGGTGATTATGCTTTCGGTGCTTGTCCAAACCTTGCATCAATTGAAATTCCCGAAGGGGTAAAAAGTATAGGTGAGTGGACCTTCTATGATTGTTGTATGCTTAACACAGTTGTGCTTCATAATGGTGTAACAAGCATAGGAGATGGTGCTTTCTATGATTGCCCAAACCTTACATCAGTTTATATACCTAATAGTGTAATAGATATATACCTTGGCGCATTCTATGATTGCGGCATTAAAGATGTTTATTATGAAGGTGCCGAGGAAAACTGGGACGCTATAACAATTATAGATGACAATGATTGCTTAACTGGTGCTAAGCTCCACTATAATGTTGGCATTGCTGATTGGCAGAATCACTATGGTGAGCCCGAAGTAATAGTCAGGGCAACCTGCAAACATAAAGGTACACAGTCTTATACTTGTCCTTGTGGTCATTCGTTTACTGAAGAAATTCCTATATCAGGGCACACGGATACAATTTGGATTACTGAGGTTAACCCAACTTGTGTTAAAGCTGGGCAAAAGGATGAATATTGCCTTGATTGCGGTAATTTGATTAACTCTGAAGAAATTCCTGCTACAGGTCACAATGGTTCAGATGAATGGATAATTGATGTTAAACCCACTTGTACAGAGGATGGTAGTAAATACCATTATTGTACTGTTTGTGGCGAGAAGGGCGATACTGCGATAATTGTAGCCTTGGGTCACAATTATGAGGTTGCTTCAGTATCTAATGAGCATCCTCATACAACCATATTCAAATGTTCACGCTGTTCTGAAACAAAGGAGGAAGAATCATATTCACAGAGTTGTGTGCTTTGTAATTTCACATTTGAAGATTTAGGTGATGAAACCTGCAAAATCACCGGTTATATCGGTAGTGCAGCAACCTTTGTAATTCCAGCAACAGTCAACGGCAAGGATGTTGTTTCCACAGCTACCGGTGCGTTTAAAAACAATGTAGTAACAACATCTGTTGAAATAGAAAGTGGTGTTCAGGGGCTTGGTGCTTTGTCCTTCCTTGGTTGTTCTTCATTGTCTAAAATAGTAATACCAGAAAGTGTAACATCTATAGGTGCAAGTGCATTCCATAATTGCGCAAGTGATTTTACTATTTATTGCTACAGTGGTTCATATGCAATGCAGTATGCAATTGATAACTCACTTAACTATGTGGTTATGGATATAGTTGAAACAGAAAATAGCACCATTGATTATGAAAACAGGCTTATTTATACAACATTAAATGGTAGCACAAGCCTTGAAGATATTATTTATGCACCAGCAACTTTTGCTGTATCTGTACAGGCGAGCCTGATTAGTGGTGATAAAGAGTATTTAGGTACAGGATCAGTTGTTACCGTAGTTGATAACGGTGTTTCAACAGAATATACTCTTGTGGTTGAAGGCGACACCAATGGCGATAGCGTTTGTGATGCGCTTGATGCTTGGCAGGTTGGTCTTGTTTCTAACGGCCACGAAGTTCTTGATGGTGCTTATGCCCTAGCTGCCGATAACAATGCAGATGATGCGATTGATGTAATCGATTATCAGGCAATTATAAATAAGGTTGTTGCTTGATAAAAAATTTTCAGAATCTCCTTTGCCCGTTGAGGGTAGGGGAGATTTTTTGCGTCTTATATTCATTTTAAACCCATAATATTACTTGCTTTCAAAAAAAATCAAAAATCCCGAAAATTCTTCTTGACATTTACATAACTTTGATTTATACTATATACTCAAAATATAATGGATTAATATCTGTTATTATGTTTTCACGTAAGTGAAAAACCGCAAGAAATTGCACAAAATTAATGGTTAATTATTTCTTTTTTTGGCCGTTTTTGTCGGTAAAAAAAGAATTTAAATAAGAACGGAGTGATGTGTTTTATGGCAAACGTAAAACCCGTAAAGCTCGGTAAGAATACCAGAATGAGTTTTGCAGGAATCAATGAAGTTATGCAGATGCCAAACCTCATTGAAATTCAGAAAAACTCATACAAATGGTTCCTTGACATTGGGCTTAGAGAAGTTTTTCGTGATATTGATGAAATCACGGATTACACGGGTAATCTTGTCCTTACCTTTATTGATTATCGTATGGACGAGAAGCCGAAGTACAGTGTTGCTGAATGTAAGGAGAGAGATGCTACCTACTCTGCTCCATTGCGCGTTTTAGCAAGACTCTACAACAAAGAAACAGGCGAAATCAAAGAAAACGAAGTTTTCATGGGCGATTTCCCAATTATGACTGATAGCGGTACATTCGTTATCAATGGTGCAGAGCGTGTAATTATTTCACAGCTCGTTCGTTCTCCAGGTGTGTACTATGGTTTCACATACGACAAGAACGGTAAAAAGCTTTTCACATCAACTGTTATTCCTAACAGAGGTGCATGGCTTGAGTATGAAACAGACCAGAACGATATTTTCAATGTAAGAATTGATAAGAACAGAAAGCTTCCTATCACTACATTTATCCGTGCTCTTGGTCTTTCATCAAATAATGATATCCGCGAGTTCTTTGGCGATGACGATCGTATCGAAGCAACTCTTGAAAAGGATACAACTAAGAACACTGAGGAAGCTTTACTTGAAGTGTACAGAAAGCTTCGTCCAGGTGAACCACCAACACTTGAATCTGCTGAGACTCATGTTAATAATCTTTTCTTTGATCCTCACAGATACGATATTTCAAGAGTTGGTCGTTATAAATACAATAAAAAGCTCTCTCTTGTTGACAGAATCGAGGGTGGCGTTACAGCTGATGATATTTTCAACCCGTTCACAGGCGAGTTAATCGTAGAAGCAGGTGAAAAAATCACATCTGAATTAGCTGATGTTATCGATCGCGCAGGTGTTAAAGAGGTTACTCTTGACGTTGAAGGCAAAAAGGTTAAGGTCATTTCAAATAACATGGTTAACCCACTTGACTTTATCAGCGGCGTTACAGAAGAAGAGCTTGAAGCAATTGCTATAAACGAAAAAGTTCGTTTCACCGTTCTCAAAGAAATTATTGAGGAATATGGCGACGATAAGGAAGCACTCCTTCAGGAGATGGCAGCACGTTGCGACGACCTTATTCCTAAACATATTATAATAGATGATATTTTCGCATCTATTAACTATCTTAACTGCCTCGGCAACGAGCTTGGCAATGTGGACGATATTGACCACCTTGGCAACCGTCGTATCCGTTGCGTAGGTGAGCTTCTTCAGAATCAGTTCAGAATAGGCTTCACAAGAATGGAAAGAGTAGTTCGTGAAAGAATGACTCTTCAGGCACAGGAGCCTGAAAAGGCAACTCCTGCTGCACTTATAAATATAAGACCAGTTATGGCGGCAATCAAAGAGTTCTTTGGCTCATCACCACTTTCTCAGTTTATGGACCAGACAAACCCACTTGCTGAGTTAACTCATAAGCGCCGTCTTTCAGCCCTCGGTCCTGGTGGTCTTTCAAGAGACCGCGCAGGCTTCGAAGTTCGAGACGTTCACTATTCTCACTATGGTAGAATGTGTCCTATCGAAACTCCTGAAGGTCCTAACATCGGTCTTATCTCTTATCTCTCTACATTCGCAAGAATTAACAAATACGGCTTCGTTGAAGCACCTTTCCGTAAGATCGATAAAAAGACAGGTCAGGTTCTTGATGAAGTTGAGTATATGACAGCAGACGTTGAGGATAACTACTGTGTTGCTCAGGCTAACGAGCCTCTTGATGAAAACAACTTCTTCAAGAACGAGCGTGTTACAGTACGTTACCGTGACGAGTTCCGTGAGATTCCTGTTTCTCAGGCAGACTACATGGACGTATCACCTAAGATGGTATTCTCAGTTGCTACATCTATGATTCCTTTCCTTGAGAACGACGACGCCAACCGTGCACTCATGGGCTCTAACATGCAGCGTCAGGCAGTTCCGCTTCTTAAAACTGAATCTCCAATCGTTGGTACAGGTATGGAGTACAAGGCCGCAGTTGATAGTGGTGTTGTAGTTCTCTGTAAGCGCGATGGTGTTGTTCAGAAGGTAAGTGCAAAGAAGGTTGAGGTTCTCACAAACAGTGGTGAAGTTGATACCTACGAGCTTATCAAGTTTATGCGCTCTAACCAGGGCACATGTATAAATCAGCGTCCTATCGTTACAGTAGGCGAAAAGCTTGTTGCAGGCGATGTTATCGCAGACGGTCCTGCAACATCTCAGGGTGAAATCTCCCTTGGTAAGAATGCTCTTGTTGGCTTCATGACCTGGGAAGGTTACAACTACGAGGACGCGGTTCTTCTTAACGAAAAGATGGTTCGCGATGATGTTTATACATCAGTTCATATCGAAGAGCACGAGGTAGAGGCACGCGATACAAAGCTTGGACCAGAAGAAATTACAAGAGATATTCCTAACGTTGGTGAAGATGCTCTCGCAAACCTTGACGAAGACGGTATTATTCGCGTAGGTGCAGAGGTTCATTCAGGCGATATCCTTGTTGGTAAGGTTACACCAAAGGGTGAAACAGAGTGCACACCTGAAGAAAGACTTCTCCGTGCTATCTTCGGTGAAAAAGCAAGAGAAGTTCGTGACTCTTCACTCAGAGTGCCTCACGGTGAATACGGTGTTGTTGTTCAGGTTGAAGTATTTACAAGACAGAACAGCGACGAACTTAACCCAGGCGTTAACAAAGTTGTTCGCTGCTATATTGCTCAGAAGAGAAAAATCAGCGTAGGCGACAAGATGGCTGGTCGTCATGGTAACAAGGGTGTTGTTTCTCGTATTCTTCCTCAGGAAGATATGCCATTCCTTCCAGATGGTACTCCTCTTGATATCGTTCTTAACCCATTGGGCGTTCCTTCACGTATGAATATCGGTCAGGTTCTTGAAGTTCACCTCGGTTATGCTGCAAGAGCTCTCGGTTACAAGGTTATGACACCTGTTTTCGATGGCGCTCACGAATCAGATATCCGCGATATGCTTTCAGAAGCTAACCTTTCAACAGACGGTAAAACATGGCTTACTGATGGCCGTACAGGTCGCAAGTTTGATAACCCTGTTACCGTTGGTATAATGTACTATCTTAAGCTCCATCACCTTGTTGATGATAAGATTCATGCTCGTTCAACAGGTCCATACTCACTCGTTACTCAGCAGCCTCTCGGTGGTAAAGCACAGTTTGGTGGTCAGCGTTTCGGTGAAATGGAAGTTTGGGCACTTGAAGCTTACGGTGCAGCTTATACTCTTCAGGAAATTCTTACAGTTAAGTCTGACGACGTTGTTGGTCGTGTTAAGACTTACGAGTCAATCGTTAAGGGCTACAACATTCCTAAACCAGGTGTTCCTGAATCATTCAAGGTTCTCATTAAAGAACTTCAGTCTCTTGGTCTTGACGTTCGTGTTCTTGATAAGGATAACAACGAAATCGACCTTAGACAGACCTTTGATGATGAAGTAGTTCTTCCAGTTGTTGATAACACTGAATTAGATGATGTTATGAACAATGTTAACGATGCAGAAGATGCAGATGGCTACAGAATCACAGACGAAGAATCCGATGAGGATTACATGATGGCTGCAGCTGCTGTAGAAGATTTGTACAACGACGAGGAAGATTTCTGATTTTAAAAATCAGTTCACATCCCACTATTGATTAGGAAGAAGGGTTATTCATATATGGCATACGATTCAGTTAATGTAACTGTTGAGGATAACAACATAGATTTTGAATCGATTAAAATAGGACTCGCTTCTCCGGATCTTGTAAGAGAGTGGTCTCATGGTGAGGTTAAAAAGCCTGAAACCATTAACTACCGTACTCTTAAACCGGAAAAGGAAGGTCTTTTCTGCGAAAAGATTTTCGGACCTACTAAGGACTGGGAATGTCATTGCGGAAAATATAAGAAGATTCGTTTCAAAGGTAAAGTCTGCGAACGCTGCGGTGTTGAAATCACCAAGGCTAAAGTAAGACGTGAGCGTATGGGCCACATCGAGCTTGCTGCTCCTGTATCACATATCTGGTACTTCAAGGGCACACCTTCAAGAATGGGCCTTATGCTTGATATTTCACATCGCGATTTGGAAAAAGTTCTTTACTTCGCTAAGTACATCGTTATTGATCCAGGTGATACTCCACTTGAGAAAAAGCAGATTCTCAGCGAAAAAGACTATGATGAAATGGTTGAAAGATACGACCGTGATTCCTTCAGAGCAGCGATGGGTGCAGAAGCTATTCAGGAACTCCTTGCAGAAATCGATGTAGATGTTCTTTGCGAAGAACTCCACAAAGAGCTTGAAACTGCAGCAGGTCAGAAAAAGCTTCGTGTTCTTAAGAGACTTGAGGTTTGTGAAGCATTCAAGAATTCAGGTAACCGTCCTGAGTGGATGATTCTCAATGTAATTCCTGTTATTCCACCTGATATCCGTCCAATGGTTCAGCTTGATGGTGGCAGATTTGCAACATCAGACCTTAACGATCTTTACAGACGTGTTAT
>JAZLDN010000041.1:0-51793 GCA_045614765.1 Acutalibacteraceae bacterium | reverse complement strand
AGCGTGACCGATTTTTTACTCTGCCTTGGCGCATCTCTCGTTATCGGCATTTTAATGGCATTTGCCTATATGTATCGCACACGCTATACCAAAAGCTTTGTCGTGACTTTGGCTCTGCTACCTGCGGTAGTTTGTGTTGTTATTATGATGGTAAACGGTAACGTAGGTACAGGTGTTGCGGTAGCAGGTGCATTTAGCCTTGTGCGTTTTCGTAGCGTTCCCGGCACAGCAAAGGAAATCTGCACCTTGTTTTTAGCTATGGGCGCAGGTCTTATAGCAGGTATGGGATACCTTGGATTTGCGTTGCTGTTCACGGCGGTTATGTGTATTATGTTTGTACTTTATAACCGCTTGGATTTTGGCACCAAGAAAAATGCCGCCACCTTTAAGACCTTTACCATAACCATCCCCGAAGATTTGGATTACTCCGGCATTTTTGATGATATTTTCTCTGAGTTTACCACCTCTCACGATCTTGTGCGTGTTAAGAGCACTAATATGGGCAGTATGTTTAAGCTTACATACAATGTAATGCTCCGTGACGTTACTCGTGAAAAAGAGATGATTGATAAAATTCGCTGTCGCAACGGAAATCTTGAGATTGCTGTGTCTAAACAAGAAACTGTCGGAACAGAATTATAATGGTGATTGATATGAAGAAAATAGTATCTATTCTACTGATTTTAACCTTAATGCTTTCGCTTCTTGCCGGATGCGGAAAAGATGTGGATCGTAACACACCGACCGAAAGTCAGGATGGATCATCCTCAACCGCTACTCCTGTAGAAGTTGATTTTTCAAAAACTGATGCGGATATATTTACCGAGCGAGATAATAAAACCGACTATGATGAGAACCAGGCGGTTACTATCCAGCTGAATGGAACAACGGCTACTGCGAGTTCAAATAGCGTAAAAATATCGGGCTCAAAAATTACAATCACCGAAGAAGCGACCTATATTGTTTCAGGTGAACTGACTGACGGTATGTTAGTTGTTGATGCACCCGATACAGCAAAACTGCAAATTGTTTTGAATGGCGCAAATATCACAAGCAAAACCTCAGCAGCACTCTACATTTTAGAAGCCGATAAGGTGTTCTTAATTCTTGCTGATGGAACCACCAACACACTTGCCAACGACGGTAGTTTTACTGCTATTGATGATAATAATATTGACGGTGCTCTGTTTTCAAAGCAAGATTTGACACTCAATGGAACAGGTTCTTTGACGGTTACTTCTCCTGCGGGACATGGCGTTGTCTGCAAAGATGATTTGGTGATTACGGGCGGAACTTACACGGTTAATTCATCTTCTCACGGTTTGGATGCCAACGACAGTGTAAGAATTGCAAATGCAACACTAAATATTGATGCCGGAAAGGATGCCATACACGCCGAGAATACCGATGATGCCGAAAAGGGATTTATTTATATCGGGGGTGGAACGATTAAGGCTGAAGCCGAAGGCGACGGTATTGCTGCAGGTGCTTATATGCAGATAGCAGATGGTACAATAGAATTGCTCGTTGGCGGCGGAAGCGAAAACGGAAGTAAGGAACATTCAGATAACTTTGGTGGCTTCATGGGTGGAGGACATGGCGGTGGCAGACCTGGAGAAATGCGACCAAACGGTACCGAGAGCACCACGACGACCACCGATGAGAGCAGTACCAGTATGAAAGGCTTAAAAGCCACAAACAGTATGCTGATTTCGGGTGGTAATATTACCATCAACTCGGCTGATGATTCGGTACACTCGGATGTTTCGGTTATTGTTAACGGCGGCACATTTACACTTACATCGGGTGATGATGCCATTCATGCAGAAGAAACCTTGACCGTTACTGCCGGCAAGATTGATATTAGTGAGAGTTATGAAGGCCTTGAAGCTTTGCACATAGACGTGCAAGGCGGAGATATTAAACTCAAGGCGAGTGACGATGGACTGAACGCCGCAGGCCGCACCGACCAAAGCGGTACCGAAGGTGGCCGTGACGGAATGTTCGGCGGAGGCCCCGGTGGTATGGGTGGCGGCAGACCTGGTGGCGGCGGTCACGGCGGAGGTATGTCAGCTAACTCCAATGGCAGTATTAAAATATCGGGTGGTACGCTCTATATCAATTCTTCCGGCGACGGCTTGGATGCCAACGGCACCTTAGAAATTTCGGGAGGACACACAACGGTTGTCGGTCCTACACAAGGTGATACCGCAACGCTTGACTATGATAAGAGTGGTATCATTACAGGAGGAACCTTTATAGGAACAGGTGCTCAGGGTATGGCACAATCCTTTAGCGATTCTGAGCAAGGTGTTATAGCTATAAGTGTTGGTAATCAAAGCGCTGGCACAAAGATTGTATTAAAAGATAAAAGCGGGAAAACAATTATTGAACATTCACCCGAGCTTAACTTCGCTGTTGTTATACTTTCAAGTCCAGATATCAAAAAGGGAGAAACCCATTCTATTACGGTAGGTTCAGAGTCAGGCGAATTTGAAGCAAATTAATATATAGATATGTTTGGCTAACCACACAACAAGGCATCGCTTCGTCGGTGCCTTTGTTTATGCCTATATTGTGCCTATATTTTGCCTATAAAAAGACGATTCTTTGCCGATGACAATGGGATATGAATCATATATAATTGTTAACGTGGAAAAATATAATTAAAAAAACTTTTGATAAGTGATTATATTTTGAATTTTTATGCGTGTTTATATTATGAAGGGACAAATAAAGGCAGGGATATAGGATGTTCAAAACAAAATATTATGATTTTTCAGGAAAAGATGGTCAAAGGATTAAAGAGGATTTGAAAATGTTTGGATTACATCATGCAACAATTTCTAATCTACCATCAGATTTTTTTAGGATGAGTAAAAGCCAGTTAGAAAAGCTATCAGAAAAAGCGTCTGATGCGTTTATTTCCGAAATGTATAATATTCCACAATATCAAGTTGAGAAGCGTCGGGGAGATTTTGGCATTACTCAATTGATGCATACTTTGAACAGAATGGAGCGTGAAGAAGAGACCGCACAAATCTTTAAAGAAATACTGAGAATTGTGTCAAACGAGTATAATAATGGCAACTTTCCACATACTAACTCCACACCATTAAATAGTGAAAAGGAGTTTTTATATATGAAAGCAACAGGTATTGTACGCCGTATAGATGATTTAGGCAGGGTTGTTATTCCCAAAGAAATTCGTAGAACTTTGAGGATTCGTGAGGGAGATCCGTTGGAAATATTTACCAAGAGTGATGGAGAGGTTATTTTTAAAAAATACTCCCCTATGGGTGAGCTTTCGGAGTTTTCAGGGCAATACTCCGAGGTTCTGAACCGCACTGCAAATATGCCTATTGTTATCACTGACAGGGACCATGTAATTTCTGTTTCTGGTCTTTCTAAAAAAGACCTGCTCGAAAAAACCGTTTCAGAGCCTTTAGAGGAGCTTATGGAAAACAGAGAGAAATTTGTTGCCGATAGTAACAAAAACACGCTCTACCCTATCCAAAACCTTGAAATTGGCGCTCTTGTAGTTTTCCCCATTATTGCCTCAGGTGATATTGCAGGCTCCGTTATTTTTATGGAAAGCGAGCAAAAAAAGATTCCGGACGATTCGGATATAAAGCTTTGTCAGGTTGCCGCTGCATTTTTAGGTAAGCAGATGGAAGAATGAAATTAAGCGATATATCGCTTAATTTCAACTAAGTTTGCCTTACGGCAAGTGAAGTTCACTAAAGTGAGTGAAGTTACTGCGTAGTGAAGTTGCACCTTGCGGTGCAGTGGCACACTTAACTTCACTTTACGCCACTGGTGTAAAAGCTCACTGTGATTTATCACAACTTCACTTTTGCGTAGCAAAAACTTCACCAAGAGGACTTCATCTTAACAGAAATACAAAGAGATTATACCTCACAAAAGATTATCTTTTTATTTGTGCATTGTAAAAAAACACTTCTTATGTTAA
Organism: Acutalibacteraceae bacterium; assembly: GCA_045614765.1. GTDB lineage: Bacteria > Bacillota > Clostridia > Oscillospirales > Acutalibacteraceae > DTU089. The sequence goes on along the minus strand of JAZLDN010000041.1, from coordinate 47,820 downwards.
AATACTCTTTGTATCAGTATTAACATAAGGAGTTTTTTTATGGCTTCACGCAAAGAGCGAACAGAGGCGCTTGCCACAAATTTGAATATTTATGTAAGTGAAGCGCACATTTTCACTTCTGACGCCATTGTGCTTGCTTCTTTCTGCGCTCCGCGCCACAAGGATAAGTGTTGCGATTTAGGAACAGGCAACGGCATTATTCCCCTCTTATGGTTAAGAGACTTTGCGCCGAAAGAAATTGTTGGCGTTGAACTTGCAGAAACTGCAGTAGAGCTTTTTAACAAAACCCTTAATGAAAATGGTATTTCTGATAAAATAACCGTTGTACATAATGACTTAAGAAAATTAAAAGGCGTTCTACCAAACGAATATTTTGACATTGTAAGTATTAACCCACCATACAAAAAGCTTGGTACAGGTATTGTAAATGAGGGTGAGGACTATAAAAATGCACGCCACGAATTCACCTGTACCCTTGACGATTGCGCAAAAGCGGCGTCGCAGCTTCTGAAATTCGGCGGAAGATTCTGCATTTGTCAGCGACCTGAAAGGCTTCCTGATATTTTTGCGGCTATGCGCAAATTCAAAATTGAGCCGAAATCAATGCGTGAGGTTATTCAACGTGATGGAAAAGAGCCTAGCCTTGTTTTAGTAGAAGGCAAAAAAGGCTCCGCACCAGGTTTCAGAATAAGTGCTCCGCTTATTTTAGAAACGCCTGATGGCGAATATACCGAAGAAGCAAAAGAATTGTTTTTATCATACAAATATAAAACAATATAAAGCAAAAGCACCTGCTACTATTCGTTTAGTAGCAGGTATTTTTTCTTTTCTTATACATATAGTTTATTAAATGGGGTGTGTGTATGGTATTAAAAATAAATTTTAAAAATCTATTTAAAAGCTTAGCTATTCCCTTACTTGTTGGTCTTGTTTCAGCCTTTTTCACAAGAGGCGGTGTTGAAGAGTTTTCTCAAACAGCGGTAAAACCCTTTTTTATGCCTCCCGGTTGGCTTTTTCCTGTTGTTTGGACTTTGCTTTATATTCTCATGGGTATATCCGCTTATATTATTGAAAATGAAAGCACAGATTTAAGCAAAAACAGAGCAGCGTTTTTTTACTATATTCAGCTTTTCTTTAATTTCTGTTGGAGCTTTATATTCTTTAATATGCAAGCGTATTTGTTTGCTTTTGTATGGATAATAATACTATGGCTTCTGATTATTGCTACAACTCTTGAATTCTATAAGATTTCTAAAACTGCATCATACTTAATGATTCCTTATGTTATATGGGTAACATTTGCGGCAGTACTCAATTTCAGCATTTATTTACTGAATTAAAAAAGACCTTCTTTCAAACCGAAAGAAGGTCTTTAAATTTAGTTATGGATTGCGGTTGATTTATTAAGGTTCTGCCTTACCTCAATTGCTTCGTTTATACAGAAAAGGTCAGTTTCATTAGAATAATCTGAACACCATACCTGAATTGCATAATCGTTGAAAAGTGTTTTAACTGTAACATCGTCTGCGCCCATAGCCTTTAAAAGCTCGGTGAGCGAATATCTATCGAATTTGCAACGGAGCATATTAAGGTTATTATATTCTGTTACAATAAAATCCCACTTATAAAGCTTACCGCCGTTTTCAAGGCCAAAGCAGATGAAATTAGCTTTAAGTTTACTGTTATATTTATTGTAGCTTTCCTCGTTATTAAAATAAATATCAAGCCAGATAAAGTCGTCTGCTACGGTAGTCTCAACGCGCTCCACATCTTCATGCTCGTTAACAGTTTTCAAAGGCAATGTAGCGTGAAGGCCTTTAAACTGTTCAACAGACTGTCCATATGTACCGATAATGGTTCTGCCAACGCCATCTCTTGTTTTATGGCGCAGATAAATATTGAAATCATTGTTCATTATATTATCAATAGTAACTGTCTCTTGCTCTGTAAGAGCTACAACATTTGCGAAATCGCTGATTTCGGAAAGATAATAAATAACAGATTTACCATCGCTGAGAAGCCTTAATTCACCAGGTAACTCAACCTTAGTGCCGTTATCAATGTAAAAATGGAAAACAGGCACAACGTTAACAGAAAAAGCATTCTGAGCATAATGCTCTTCTAAGAGTGCATCCTCATCTGTAAATGCTACAGTTACAGCAATTCTGCTTGCTTCCTTTTTTATACTTACAGATTCAATAAGGTCAGTGTATTTTTTTATTACACCTGTTTCAACTGTATTTTCAGGTATTTTTTCCTCGTATGGCACTTCCGCCTGCGTTGTTGCAGGAGTGGTAGTTGTTTTTGACGCTTCAAGCTCTTCTATTTTATTATTCATCGCTTTTGTAAGAGTGAAAGAAACAAAAATTACAACACCCAATACAATTACAAACAAACATATAAAAAACGGATTCTTTTTTATGCTTGATAAAATTCCGTTTAACTTGTTATCCATAAATTCCCCTCAATTATTCTTTTGAATTCTTCGCTTTTTCTGCAGCTTCGCGCTCTTCTTTTTCTAACTTTTCGGCTTCCTTGCCTGCTTTATCAGCCGCTTTTTCCATTTCACGAATAGCTTTTTTCTCTTCGCGCAACTCTTTTTTTGTTGGCTGAGGTGCAGGTGGTGTATCTGTAAGCTTCATAAAGTCGATTTTTGCCATTTTTGTTTTTGGAAGAGCATCAAGAATGGTTACTGTTGTAGGTCTTGAGAATTTCTCTAATTTTGAATTGCAATACTCTTTAATGCATCTGCAGGTTTCCTCCGGATGAGGCGTTGGCTGAGTAAGAGAAACGAAAAGCTTTATTACAGGCTTTGAATCAATATAACCCTGAACAGCACAGGCTTCGTTGATATAATCAAGCTTCAATACTTCCTGTTCAATATCATTAGGATAAACATTGTAGCCTGAGATAATTATCATTCTCTTTTTTCTGCCTGTAAAGAAGAAATAGCCTTCTTCATCCACATAACCAAGGTCGCCTGAAAGAACCCAGCGCTTACCATTTTCGTCAGTATAAACGCCCTCGTCATCACTATCAAAGTAGCCTTTCATTACAGTTGAGCCTGTAATAGCAATTTCACCGATAGTGTTTGGTGGCAATTTGTTTTTGTTTTCGTCCCATATTTCAATAGTTAATTCGTCAAGAGGTTTACCTATTGAATTCTCTTTGTTTGCACCTTTTACGTTAGCTGTACAAACAGATGAAACCTCTGTAAGGCCATAACCTCTGTAAAGCCTACCCTTTGCTCCCCACTTTGCAAGCTTGGAGTTAAAAGCATGCATAAAGGTATCGCTTACAATATCTCCGCCTGCCCAAAGGAGACGAAGCTTTTTAAGATGCTCACCATCAAAATTAGAAGCGTCGTACATTTTCTTATACATTGCAGGAACACCTACAATATATGTTACATTGTACTTCTTAATATATTTGTTTGCCTTATCTGCAGAGAAGGTTGGCATACCGATACAGGTAAAGCCTGCGCACATACTGAAATGAAGCGCAACACCTAAACCGAAAGCGTGGAAAAGAGGCAAAACAATAAGAGAAAACTCTTCGCCAGGTGCATGAGGCTCATCAAGGAAACTGAGCTTATATGCAAGAGCATTTAAATTGTTGTTAGTAAGGCGTATTGTTTTACTTTTACCTGTAGTTCCGCCGCCGTGAAGGTATACTGCATCGTCTTCACCATTACCTTCAACTTTTGGCGCTCTATAGGCCAGGTTTGAAATCGTGTGATAACGAGCCATATTTGATGATGGCGCTTTACTTCTGACTTTTATCTTTTCAAAAACCTTGAAAGCAGGTCTTGTAAGAGTTGTAGCGTAGTCTGATGTAGAGCAAACAATAACTAATCTATTGAGTTTTCTCAAAACATCAACATAAGGCTCCATTATTAAATCAAAAACAAAAATTGCTTTTGAACGTGTTTTTTTAATCATTTCCTCTAAAGCATCAGCAGGAGTAAGAGGATGAACGATATTTGCTATAGCGCCTATGCGGTTAATTGCATAGAAGGCAGCAAAGCATTGAACAATATTTGGCATAAATATTGTTACAACATCGCCTTTTTTTATTCCTTTGCTATCAAGATAACCTGCGATAGATTCTATATCATTAATAAACTTTTTACGGCTTATAAGATTACCGAAGCTTTCCGCAACATCGTAAACACCAAAATCCTTGGTGCATTCACGGAAATATTCAAAGCAATTTCTATTTTCGGGCTTTATCATAGAATAAATTTCCTTTCAGAAACTTTTAATTAGTAAGTAAACATATCCTTACTATTTTAGTATAATACAATACTATTGTCAAGCCAGGCACCTGGCTGAACAGATTTGATTACCACTTTCTGTTTTTCACATCAGGGCAATTTTTATTTTTAAATGCCGCCCTGAATTCCACATAGCAGCCGCATTTAAGACACATACCTGATATAAGCTCATCGCAAGCTTTACAGCTCTCCAGCCTTTGCTCGTAAACATCACTGGAAACCCTCTCCTCAGGAGAGAGTTTCTCGATTTTTTCTTTTATGAGCGCCAGCATATCTCCTTCTGCACTTTCAAAGAGAAGGCACCTTTTGCAATCATTTTTCATTATTTAATTATAAATTTAACCACACTGCAAGGAGGAATGTTAGCAACAAATCCATCCTGAGTGAGAGTAAAATCAGTAAATTCTTTTGTAAATACAGAAGGGTCTTTGCCAAAATCGTTGTAGTCCCTTGCATCACCTGAAACAATTTCTGCTACAACAGAAGAAACAGTTGTATCTGCTATCTGACATTTGATTTCCTGAGATTCTGTAAGAGAAGCATTGGAAACGGTTGAAATAATCGTTCCATCCTCTTTTACAGATGCACTTTCTGTAAGAACAGGTGTAACCTTGTCTTCAAGATAATCTGTTGTTAAGAAGCTACCGAGAAGTGTATTTTCAGCATGAGCTTTATACATCTTGAATATATGATATGTAGGTGTGAGCACCATATTCTCGCCATCTGTTAAAATAACTGCCTGAAGAACATTTACTGTTTGCGCAATGTTAGCCATACGCACTCTATCGCAATGCTTATTGAAAATATTGAGTGTAAGACCTGCCACAAGAGCGTCGCGCATTGTGCTCTGCTGATACAAGAAGCCTGGGTTCGTTCCTTCTTCAACATCATACCATGTACCCCATTCATCAACAATAAGGTCTACCCTCTTTTCAGGGTCATGGCGGTTCATAACCTCAGTATGACGGCGCACAAGCTCTTCCATTTTGTATGCATTTTTGATTGTTGAATAATATTCATTATCTGAATAAGTGAGTGCGGCACCCTTATGACCCCAATCACCTGTAGGAAGTGTATAATAATGAAGAGAAAGGCCATTCATTTTGTTACCTGCGTAATGCATAACCTCGTCTGTCCAATCGAAATCGAAAGCGTTTGGTCCGCAAGCAATTTTATAAATAGGATTTTTCCAATCGTAGTTACGAACATATACATGGTAGCGCCTGTATTCATCAGCATAGTAATGAGGCATCATATTGCCACCGCAGCCCCAGGATTCGTTACCGACTGCAAAATATTTTAATCTCCATGGCTTTTCACGGCCGTTTTGCTTGCGAAGCTCTGCCATAGGAGATACGCCATCAAAGGTCATATACTCTATCCATTCGCTCATTTCCTGAACTGTTCCGCTACCTAAGTTACCGTTTACATAAGCATCGCAACCAAGCTGATCGCAAAGCTCAAAAAACTCATGTGTACCGAAAGAGTTATCTTCAACAAGACCGCCCCAGTGGGTATTTATCATTTTTTTACGGCTTTCCTTAGGACCAATACCATCTTTCCAATGATATTCATCAGCAAAACATCCGCCTGGCCAACGAAGTACAGGTATACCCATCTCTTTTAATGCGTCAACAACATCCTTGCGCATACCATTAACGTTAGGAATCGGTGAATTTTCACCTACATATGTTCCTTCGTAAATACATCTGCCAAGATGCTCAGAGAAAGTTCCGTAGATATCTTTATTGATTTTTGCTATTTTCTGATTTGGGTTTATAAGATATTTTTGCATAGGTTCAACCGCCTTTTTTCAGTTTGTTAGATTATACCATAAAACACATAAATGTTTCAATAGTTTAAAACAAAAGCCGACCCTAAAAATGAATAATAATATCTACATCCTGAATATAATTTACAACAAAAAAACAATATAAAAAAGAGTTTTTGTGTAGCCGACAAAGCAGTAGTGAACGGCTATTCACCGCGGTTTGTGGCATTTTAATGTTGCTATTTGCAAAAAAAGTTTTTTGCATAAATATCCATTTTTGGTAAAAGATACAATCTTTTGACATGGTGTTACAAATTTATTGATTTTTAGACTTTTTAGGTATAAAATAATGGGCGTATTTAAAGTTGGCTCTTTATATGAGCTATTCTAAAATTGTTGCTTTGCAACAAAAGGAGTGCTGACAATGAGTTATATTCAAAACGTTATCGACGACGTTGCAAAAAAGCATGCAAGCGAACCAGAGTTCGTACAGACAGTAACTGAGGTTTTAACCTCTCTTACACCTGTTATTGAGCAACATCCAGAATATGAAAAATATTCATTACTTGAAAGAATTGTTGAACCTGAAAGACAGATCACCTTCCGCGTAACATGGACAGATGATAATGGCAAGGTTCACGTTAACACAGGTTATCGTGTTCAGTTCAATGGCGCTATAGGACCATACAAGGGCGGTCTTCGTTTCCACCCATCTGTTTACTCAGGTATTATGAAGTTCCTTGCTTTTGAGCAGACATTCAAAAACAGCCTTACAGGTCTTCCAATCGGCGGCGGTAAGGGCGGTTCAGACTTTGACCCTCGTGGTAAGAGCGATATGGAAATCCTTCGTTTCTGCCAAAGCTTTATGACAGAGCTTTACAGACACATCGGTCCTGACGTTGACGTTCCTGCAGGCGATATCGGTGTTGGCGGCAGAGAAATCGGTTACCTTTATGGCCAGTATAGAAGAATCAAGGCTGCTTTCCAGAATGGTGTTCTTACAGGTAAGGGTCTCTCATATGGTGGTTCTCTTGTTCGTCCTGAGGCTACAGGTTATGGTGCTACATACTATGCTTGCGAAGTTTTCAAACACTTCGGCGAGGATATCAAGGGTAAAACATTTGCTCTTTCCGGCTTCGGTAACGTTGCTTGGGGCGCTGCAAAGAAGATTTCCGAACTTGGCGGTAAGGTTCTTACAATCTCAGGTCCTGACGGATACGTTTACGATAAAGACGGTATCAGCACACCAGAAAAGATTGAATACATGCTTGAAATGAGAGCATCTGGTCGCGATAAGGTTCAGGATTACGCAGATAAATTCGGTGCAGAATTCTTCCCTGGTGAAAAGCCATGGGGCGTTAAGGTTGATGTTGCTATGCCTTGCGCAACACAGAACGAAATCAATATGTACGAAGCAAGCAAGCTCGTTGCAAACGGCGTTCAGTATTACATCGAAGTTGCTAACATGCCAACAACAAACGACGCTCTTGAATTCCTTAAAGAGAATGTTAAGGTTGTTGCTCCATCAAAGGCTGTTAACGCAGGTGGCGTTGCTGTTTCTGCTCTTGAAATGGGTCAGAACTCAATGAGATACAGCTGGTCTGCAGAAGAAGTTGATGCAAAGCTTCAGCAGATCATGAAGGAAATCCACGACAACTCAGCTAACGCTGCAGAAAGCTACGGCTTAGGATACGACCTTGTTGCCGGCGCAAACATCGCAGGCTTTGTTAAGGTTGCAGACGCTATGATGGCTCAGGGTGTTATATAAAACTGTAAGGCAGTTCTTAATGAACTGCCTTTTATTTTTCAGTATTTACATTCTTTGACAAGTGTGATATATTATATGTATTACTAAACACTTTATACGAAGGTGATTATATGAATAAACTTCAGAGATTCATTAAAACAAAAGCAGGTTTCACACTTGTTGAATTAATGGTTGTAGTTGCAATATTAGGAATTCTTATTGCAGTTGGTGTTCCCGCTTACGCTAGCTCCCAAAAAAAAGGCCGTATTGATGTTTGCGTCACGACGAGAGATAGTATCGAACATGATTTAGTTGTTTGGGCTATGCAGTACCCTTATAACGCCCCACTCTCTTTCACAATAGAGTCAGACGGAAACAATGGTACAATTTCTAATATCTCAGGAGGCCCTTCCGACATATCCACAAAATTGTCTACCGAAATTTTCAAGGATGGTATTCCTCACTGTCCTTGCGATGCTGGTACATATACAGTTACCTGCACTAAAAGCACAGCAAGAAAACACTTCGAGGTAACCATCACTTGTGATGGCGGTACAGACGGCGAAAATTCCCACAAATAATAAAAGCAAAATAAAATTGCTCAGGACCTAAATCCTGAGCAATTTCTTTTTTTAAAAATTAAAGAATTTCAACTGTACCGTCTTCGTAAACTTTAATCTTATCGCCTGTTTTTACTGTGTTAAGGAACTCATCGCCAAGGCAGTCAACTGTTGGCATTGGAGTATCTGTCCAAACAGAGCCAAGGATTGCACCTGCAGCTGCAAGTGAGTCAATATGCTCTGAGAAAAGCATACAAGCAGGGCTTCTCTCCATAACCTTTGCGCAATAAAGAACCATACCACCTGTTGTTGAGCCGATTGTCTGAGGAAGGCAAAGAGCTGTACCAACCATTGGCTTTTCAAAAATATCTGTATTGTTCTGGTCTCCACACTTGGCTTCCTTATCACCAAACTGAAGAGCATTCTGGAAAGATGCAAGAGTGTTAAAACCGCCGTGTGAAACAAGAGCAGTTGCTTCTGCTGTGCCCGGTACTACGGGACGACCTTTAAAAGTTTTCATCTTATTTTGCCCCCTTTGTGATAATATCAAGAATCTCTTCACTTGTGTAGTAACGAGATGTTGTATATGTACGAAGCTTATTTGAGTTAGTGATAACTCTACCCTTCTTAGCTACAGGGTTGTTCATATACATAAGAGGACAAATGTAGCTGAGCACTACGCCTGTTGCTGCAAGCTTTGCTGCATATTCTGTTTTGTTGAATTCATCGCAAACTGCTGGAGCTGCTGTAAATACTGTAGGAATTGTAACTTTCTTCTTACCGCTCTTCTTAAGACCTTCGCAAACGTTATCTGTCCACTCTTTAAGCTGCTGAAGAGAAAGGTGTGGGCAACCAATAAAGCAAAGCTGAGGAGCCTTTGAAGGATCTTTCCACATAACTGGATAAGAGTTTTTAACTCTTTCAAGCTCTGCATCATCAATAACATAAACCTGTGCATTTTCTGCAATAAGGCTATCGCCCATTTCAACTGCTTCAGGTGTAAGACCTTCGATATGATAAAGACCAACCGCACCGTTTGATGCTGTAGCAGCACCAAAGTCTTTAAGGTATGCTTTAGCAGCGTCATCAAGCTCTGTACCGATCCACTCTGTAAGGCCCTTAACGAAAGGAACATCTTCCATAACCTTCATACCGATTGCAGAACCGAGAACCTGAGCTTCAGGTTTCTTTTTACATTTAACTTCAACAACCCATGTTGCTTTTCTTCCTTCGTCTGTTACAAGACCAAAATAAGGAACGAAGCCAACAATTGAACCGAAGAGCTCAATAATACCTGAGTTACGGTTACAACGAGCACCAAGAACTGAGTTAGCATAAACAACAGCGCTTGATTCTGCCCATGAAAGAACATCGCCCTTATTAGGAACGTTGCCAACCTGATCCATGTAGCATGTGCAGGTATATGCACTATCGCTTACAAGGCCTAACTTTCTGAGCTGCTCATCATAGCTATCCTGCTTTGTGTACATAAACTTGTTGAAAACAAGATTCTTTACGAAGTTTGAAGGAACCTTTGGATCAACAGGCTTAGGGTCAACAGAGAACTGCTGCTTTGATTTAATACCTGCGTTTATAAGCTGATCCATAAGGTCATAAACAGGAGTCATAACCTTAAGTCCGAAGCTTGTAACAAGATGACCTTTTTCACTTGTTACTGGCACCATTTTAGTTGCGCCAAATGCTTCACCATACATAACAAGGGTTTTCATAACCTTTGCCATAGTCTCCCCTTGCTCACCATTAAGTATGGCTTGCTGTTCAGGAGTCAATTCCATTTTGTAGTCCATTGAATTCATCCTTTCTTGAATTACATTTACCTTTTTATTTTAGCACAAATAAAACGAAATGCAATATATTTTGTTAAAAACATAACATAAAAACCCTGATTTATCGTATATTACGACAAATCAGGGCATTTTTATATAACAATAAAGTCCTTAGCGGAAATCATAACACCGTTAACCTCAACAACAGATGGGTTGTAATTTACATAAACTATTTTTGCGTAGTCGTATGTTATTTTATAAACACCATCAGTCACCTTTTCATGAGATGTTATTTTCATTTTCATAAGTGGATTCATCTGCTTTGCTTTCGAATAAAGCTTTGCTGTTCTTGTAGCGTATGAGCTGTAGCTTATGCCTGTATCAGCACTATGAGTAAACAAAAATGATGGCACACAACCGAACTCAACACATTTAAGAAGAACATCTTCAGGAGAAAGATTTGATACATTCATAGGCATACTACCATAAACCACGCTTCCATGAAGCACCATTTGTAAAACAGGCACAACAGCAACACCGCTCACGCCTTCGCAGGACGCTGTGTTAGGAGTTGAGAAAACAACATCAGCCTGCTTCATAAGATAAATCGCAGGAGAATCCAACATAAGGCTACCAGCTGCACTGAGAGCGCTTGTATTTTCTTTCAGGTTTTCAAGCATAGCCTGACGGTTTGTTTTGCCTTTCAAATCTGTGTAAAGGAAGTTTGAAGCATCATTAAGACATATATTTGATGAAGCAAAGTTTCTTGTCAGCTTATATGCGTTACCTATATTTTCATTTACAGAATCATTATCTTCAACGCCGAATTCTTCGGGAACAACTCCAACAAATTTAGAGGTTTCGTCATAGATTTTAATGTTGCTGTTTTTGTTGCCACGCTTGGCAATAATATTAGCATCAACATAAAGACTATTGGTCTGCTCAGTTATCTCTTCAATAAGAGAAGAGAAGCCATCTGTTCCGCCTAAAGAATCAGAAAAAGTCTGATTATCACTACCAACAGCATTAAGACCTTTTTCACTATACCCCGAAAATCTTAATGCAATATTACGCACACCGCGGGACTTCAAAAGAGCTGTTATTTCTGCTGCATCTTCAAATGTAGTAAGAGAGGTTTTTCCGTTATTGCTTCCCACAACATTTATAAGGAAAGGAACATCTATAAAATTAGCATTCAATGTGGTGTTAAGGTAATTACGCTCTGTAAGACTATCTCTGACCTGTGCAGCAATAGTGTTGTAATCCGAGCCTTTTTCTTCCACAACATAAGCCTGAGAAACTACTCCGTTGTAGCTCTCCCCTGCAACAAACTTTCCATCAACGACACCGCAAGGAGTAATCGTAAATGTATTGTAGAGGTAGCCGCCACCTTTTTCGAAGCGTTTACAAGTAATCTGAGAAAGAGCATCGCCCTCCTCGATTATTGCATTAACCGAGAAGCCATTTTTTGTAAGAGCAAAGTAAGGAAGCAACGCCCCCTGAGCATAGTCATAAAAAGAGACGTCCTCACCGTACACGTTCAACTTAAGCGAAAGCGGAGTTTGAGAAATAGTGTCAAGCTTAATAATCGCACCGCAACCATCAGGAACGGTATAATATGCACCTTTAGCTCCCGCGACAACAGAAAAGAGACCCGGAAGAAGAGACAACTTTTCAACAAACATTCCTTTTGTACAAGAAATTCCACTTACATCAACTGATACCAGAAATCTGCCATTTTTTAATTCAAAGCGGACAGGTACAGAAACGAACAAATCCTTTACGTTGTTCTCAGTTTCAGCCTTTTCTCCAGGCGAAAGAGTGTATTTCACCAAAAGATAATCTTTCCCTTGCTCTTCAATCTCAAAACCACCTGAAGCAACGCTGTTAGCCGAAGAGTCCATTGAATAAGAATTACCACGGCCGTCTCTGAGCCTTATATCAAAAATTGTTGCGAAGGAATTCTCTGCAGCGCCATGGTTGTGGGAATAAATAACGTTACTACCATCAGAGGAAGAGAGCGCAAATGTAGAAAGCTCACTATTAAAAAGAAGTTTTGCACTTTCACCAATTGATATATCGTAGTTCTCGACATCGAGACCTATAGCTTGCGTTGCATTTGTGTACATATAGTTTTTTGTCTCTTTATTTACAACAAAAGGCAAAATTGCACAGCACCCAACAATAACCGCCATAACAACGGCTATTAAAGCAAATATTTTTTTGTTTTTGATATTTTTCTTTTTCATATATTCACCGACAGACAAAAATAATCGTTAATATAATACCACGACAACAAGAGTAATGTCAAACTTCTTATAGCCTTTATATCAAAAAGTTTTTAATTAATTGTAAATTAAAGTTTATAGTAAACTAATTACGCAAAAACACTTGTAAAATTTTGTGTTTTGTTATAGAATAGGAATGATATTTGCACGCCATTGTGTGCAACAATAGAAAGCAAAGGATGAAAATTTTATGGCAAACAACGAAATCAAAACAAATGCCGAAATTTATCGTGAGCAGCGCAAGGCTCGTCTTGCAAAAGCTGCAAAGAAGAAAAAATCAGGCAAGGGCGACAAGATTGTAAGAATTCTTGTTAAGGTGCTCTGCATCGTACTTATTGTAGGCCTTGTACTCTTCGGCGCTGGAAAAATCATTACAGATGTTTTCTGCCTTCCACAGAAATTCCTTACCGCTGCTAAATACGGCGATGAGAAGCTTACAGTTGCAGAATACAACCACTACTATATGCAGCTTTATGAGCAGGCAGTTGGTATGTCTCAGCAGTATGATTCAAGCTACGGCGCAGGCGCAGGTAAAACATATTTCGATACAACTGTTGACCCAGCAGAGCAAGCATACCCTGGTGATGACGCTCCAGAAGGCGTAGAAACATGGGCAGACTATTTCAAGTATTTCTCTGCAGAAAGAGCATTCCTTATTAAATCTGTTTACGAAAAAGCAGTTAGCGAAGAAGCTAAAAAAGAAGGCTTTGAATTAACAGCTGATCAGAAGGAAGAGTTAAATAAATCTATCGAAGATTCTATGAAACAGCTTGCAGATGCTGCTAAAGAAAATGACTTCGCTCTTGACAACTACATTTCAAAGTTCCGTGGTGAAGGTCTTAACGAGAAGTTATACAGAGAAATCCTCGAAAGAGATATGACTGCTCAGTATTACCTTGACTGGTATCAGAAAAATGCTCAGAAAAACATCACAGATGCTGACATTACCAAATACTATGAATCTCACAGAGATGAAATTGATATTGCAAGCTTCAGATACTTCACAGTAAGCTATGCAAAAGCAACAGAAGGCTCTAAAGACCCTGTTTACACTCAGGCAGAAGCTAAAACTCGCGCAGAGCAATTCAAAGCAAAAGCAGGCACAGAAAAAGAATTTATTGCTGCATCAAAAGAATTTGCTCCACCAACATACAAAGAAGCATATGCTACAGACTCAGCAACACTTGCTTCTAACTTAACAAAATCAACAATCTCTGGCCTTTCAGAAGAATTTGCTAACTGGGTATTTGATTCAGCTAGAAAGACCGGCGAAATGAATATCTTTGAAGTTAAGAGCCAGGAAGCATTCTACATTGTTCTTATGACAGAGCCTGCACACAAAGATACATCTTCTGCAGGTGTAGATGTTCGCCACCTTCTTGTTCAGGCTGAAACATCAAAAGAAAACGCTGAGGGCGAAAAAGTTACACTTTCAAACGATGAAATTGCTGCAAACTTTGACGCTGCTAAGGTAGAGGCAGAAAAGCTCCTCAAAGAGTGGAATGACGGTAAAGCAACTGAAGACAGCTTCGTTGCTCTTGTTAAAGAACACACAGATGATACTGCATCTGCAGAAACTGGCGGTCTTTATGAGGATATCACTTCTCAGTCAAGCTATGTTCCAGAATTCCTTGCTTGGTCTCTTGATTCACACAAGCCAGGTGATACAGGTATTGTAAAAACAGATTACGGTTACCACATTATGTACTATGTTGGTGCTGATTCTCAGCAGAAGTGGCAGAGCGATATCCGCGATATTCTTGCTTCAGATAACTTCAACATCTACACAGAAGAACTCTACAACGAGATTTCAGGCAATGTTGAAAGAAACGATGTATTAGTTAATTGGGCAGCAGGTAAATCTGCAAAGATTATCAGCATGTATACAACTAACTTTGCTTCATCATCTTCATTATATTAATCAAAACATAATAAAAGCACCTGAGGGAAACCTCAGGTGCTTTTTATTATTTTAGTTAATATTGAAAAAATTGAGTTGCATTCTTATAGAATATCTTTTCAAGCAGAGCATCATCAAAACCAGAAATTAGCAAATTATTGTAAACAGACTCTAGCCTTTCTACACCATTAAAATCGGGGTGCACTTCGCATCCATCGTAATCGCTACCAAGAGAAACCACATCTTCCCAACCATTATCAATAAAATATTCAATCTGTCTTTTCAAAGAAGCGATACCTTCAACATTATCTGATTCAATGAAATCTCTACAAAAATTGAGACCCACAATTCCGTTGCGCTTGCTTATTTCCTCAATTTGCTCTACTGTGAGATTTCTTTTCTTGCCATAAGGATTATCAACAATATCTGCATTAGAATGAGACGCAATAAGCGGACCATCATAAAAGCTTGCAAGCTGCCAGAAGCCTTCTCTATTCAAATGAGAAACATCTATTGCAATATTAAGCTTTTCACACTCTTTTACAAACTCTTTACCAAACCTGGTGAATCCACCTTCTGAAAATGCACCGGAGGCAATCTCGTTGGGCGCATTCCATGTAAGTGTTATGAGACGTACACCTTTCTCTTTTAACCTATATAAGCCCTCTATCGTACCTCCACAGGCGGAGCCACCCTCCGCGGCAAGAATAGCTTTAACAGGAGTGTTTCTCTTATCTGTATACAATGATACTATTTCCTGGTTATTATTAATTTCTTCTGTAAAAAAATCGGCAACATCGTTAAAATATGAAAATGCCTTTTCTCCCCTGTACTCGTCAGGTATCCAAATGGCAAACACCTGAGTATAGGATTCATATTTACTCAGTCTTTCCAAATCAATATGTAAATCATTGGTTTTTAAAGCTTTTCCTTGCTTAAAGCACTCACCTATTGTATCACAATGCAAATCAAAAATTCTCATAAATTATCAAAACGCGTTTTCGATATGATTTATATTGGTTACCTTCTGCTCATTATTAACGATAACCTCAACAATATCGAATCTATAATCAAAATTAATTTTATATTTGTTTATATATGCAGCCGCTGCGCTTCTCAGATTTTCTTGTTTCCTGAAATCCACAGCTTCAGCAGGAGAAAACATTCCGCCTTCACCTCTTGTTTTCACTTCCACGAAGCACAAGGTGTTATCTTTAAAAGCAACTATATCTATTTCACCTGAACTGATTAAAAAGTTGCTACTGAATATTTCGTAGTCATGCTCACGCAGAAAACGCGCCGCACTCTGCTCGCCAAAGGCACCTAAAAGTTTTGTGTTCATTTAACATCTTCACCCAGTATTTTCTTAAGAAAGCTACGTCTATGCACAGGAGAAACACCATACTTTTCAATCATTTCATAGTGAAGCTTTGTGCCGTAGCCTTTGTGCTTAGGGAATTCATATTGTGGATATTCTTCTGCTACTTTAAGCATATACCTGTCTCTGCTGACTTTTGCAATAATTGATGCTGCAGCAACCGACATACACTTACTGTCCCCTTTAACAATAGTAACTTCTTTCACGCCTGTTTTTGGGTACTGATTACCATCAATATATGCTAAATCAGGCTTAATCGAAAGCCCGTCAACAGCACGCTTCATAGCAAGAAATGTTGCATTCAATATATTGATATCATCAATCTCTTTCTCTGTTGCTATACCAACAGAATATGCAACTGCGTCTTTTATTATATCATCATATACCAAATCTCTTTTCTTTTCAGAAAGCTTTTTGGAGTCATTAAGAATCTCATGAGAATAGTTTTCGGGAAGAATTACCGCAGCAGCAAAAACAGGGCCTGCAAGAGGTCCTCTGCCGGCTTCATCCACACCGCAAACAACTGCATAGCCTTTTTCATGAGCCTCTGTTTCGTATGTAAAATCAAGCATAATAACACCTCAAAAATAAAACCTGATGCATAATAATTGCATCAGGTATATTTTATAATAATTATTCAGGAAATTCAAGTGTGAGTCTGCCAAGCTTTCCGCCACGATATTCATCGAGAAGCATAACGGAAGCGCGCTCGTAATCTATTTCGCCACCTGAAATAAGCATACCACGTTTTCTACCTATCATTTCGAGGATTTCATAATCTTCCTTATCCTCAAAACCACTTATTTTAAAACGCTCTGCAATTCTATCAGCATAGCCGTTTTTCAAAACATTGATAAGGCGCATAGCCATTGTTTCACTATCAAGGATTTCGTCCTTAACAGAACCGATAAAGGCAAGCTTATCGCCAACGGCTTTATCTTCAAACTTAGGCCAAAGAACTCCAGGAGTATCAAGAAGCTCAATACCGCTACCAACCGCAAACCAACTGTTTGAACGGGTAACACCAGGTTTATCTGCAACCTTTGCGCGATTACGACCCGCCATTTTATTAATAAATGAGGACTTACCTGTATTAGGAATACCGACGACCATAACTCTTAAAGGTTTACCCGCCATACCCTTTTCTGTGTTTCGTTTGATTTTATCCTTCAATACCTGACGAACTAACGGAAGATAGGCATTTAAGCCTTTGCCTGAACGGCAATCAACAGGAAGAGCGTACATCCCGTTATCTTTATAATACTGCACCCACTGGGCAGTTGCCTTTTCATCAGCAACATCGCATTTATTTAAAAGTACTATACGCGGCTTGTTGCCAATCATTTCTTTGAGCTCAGGGTTTGAAGAACTCATAGGGATTCTTGCATCAACAATTTCTGTAACCAAATCAACAAAAGGAAGACTCTCTTTAATAAGCCTTCTTGTTTTTGCCATATGGCCAGGAAACCATTGAACTACTTGTTTCTGAACATCATTCATAATCGTAAATATCAAAATCGCCAAAAGGCAATATTCTCACAAAAGCTTTACCTAAAACTTCTCTTTCGTCAATAGGACCTACAAGGCTTGAACGGCTATCGGAAGAGCCGTTTCTGTTATCACCCATACAGAAAAGATGGCCTTCAGGCACTGTATAAGGGAATTCACGGTAATCCATCTTCTTAATGAGATAATCCTCGCGCACATATGGCTCATCGAGAGCTACGCCATCAACATAAACTGTGGCAGTATTATAGTCAATATCCACTGTCTGACCACCAACTGCGATAACACGTTTTATAAGAGGCTCCTGGAAATATGTTTCCTGAGTGATAACAATAATATCGCCCTGAACATATTCTGTTTTATTGTAAGTCAAAAGCCAATCACCGTGCTGAAGCGTATTGGTCATTGACTCACCATCTACGCCAACAAGCCTGAAAAGGAATGCGAAAACAATTGCAATTATAATAAAAGAACTCATTATAACTGAAACTAAATCATAAAGGAATAATGCTACTTTATTTTTATTGCCGTTTTCGTCTTTCTTCAAATCAGCATCAGTAAGCACTTCTTCCTCAGTGGATGAAACCGCAGGTGTTTCATCTATAACTACATCCTCAAAAAGAGATTCTGTTTCCACAACCTCTTCTTCACCTTGCATAACAGAAGAAGACTCAACCTGAATATCGTTATCTAAAACCTCTTCAAGAACTGTTTCTGATTTATTGAAAAGTTTTTTCTTATCACTCATAATTATTCAACCTTCCAATCACCAAGAGGGAAAAACCTGAATAAAACCTTGCCTACTATCTTGCGTTCATCAACGCAACCGATTCTGCTTGAACGGCTGTCGAGTGAAACACCTCTGTTATCACCTAAAACAAATACTGTTCCTTCAGGAACGGTAAGTGGGAAAGCAATATCTGCTTGCTGAGTTGTAAGCTCATCACTAAAATGCTCTTCTTTGCCGTTAACTGTAACTACACCTGAGGTGAAATTAATATCAACAACATCACCTGCAACTGCAATAACGCGCTTTATTATTGGCTTCTGGTTGCCATCTGTACCTGAAAGAACAACAATATCACCTTGCTGAGCTTTATAGCCTATATTAGAAACAACTACCCTATCTTCAGGTTGAAGAGTAGGCTTCATAGATGGACCATCCACACTGAAAACTCTGAAACAGAATAAGAAAAGAACTGTTACAACAACAAGCGCTGCAACACCTGCTTCAAAGACTTCAAAAATATTCATCTTACTTTTTTTCTCTTTTTTCTTTTTAGGAGCGTCTGCATCTGCTGAAAGCAAAATGCTATATTCTTCTGTTTTGCGCAAAGCGCTCACCTCTTTAGTAAAACTATAATAGAGTTATTATACACCTTTTAATTAATAAATAAAAGGTTATTATTGTAATTTTTCAAAAAAATAAGAATAAAGGGCAGATAATATATATCTGCCCTAATCTTCCGACTGAAATCAGCCGATTTTTTCCTTAACCTTAGATGCCTTACCAACTCTGTCGCGAAGGTAGTAGATCTTTGCTCTGCGAACTTTACCGCGACGAATAATCTTAACGTCTGCAACGTTAGGTGAGTGAATTGGGAATACTCTTTCAACACCTACGCCGTATGATACACGACGAACTGTGAATGTTTCAGAGATACCGCTACCGTTCTTAGCAATAACTGTACCTTCGAATTCCTGAATTCTTTCTCTCTCACCTTCACGAATCTTAACGCCGATACGGATAGTATCACCGATTTCGAATGAAGGCTTCTCAGCCTTAAGGCTGTCCTGTGCAATGAGTTTTAATGCGTCCATAATAATCCTCCGTTTTTTTCAAGCGTTCATACCGATATAAACCGTAGCGGACCGCCAGCTTTAATGTTGCCATTAATTGCCGTTGACACCTGTTCGGGTAACAACGCACACATAGACCTAAGTATAATAACACAACGTTTTGTAAAATGCAACAGTTTTCTCAATATTTTTTCGTAAATATTAACTATTTACTTTGCATTTATATAATCAAAAGCCTCAATATTGGTGCAATACAAAACATCTTCCCTGCCCGATATTTTTTTGCAAAAATCATCGAAGAAATCCCAATCATTGTTAACATCTAATTCGTATGTATGACCCCAGATATAGAAAAGCTTTATTTCGTCTGTTTCAAGTCCAAGAAACTCGTCTGTAAGAGAAAGCAGGTTTTCTTTATCTCTTAAAAGATGGGTTGTTGGATTAAAAAGATACATATCAGTTTGCAAATCAAAATTATTAGTAGCAATTGTGGTGCGGCCATATTCTACGCCTGTACTCTTTTCAAGAATCTTTGCCACAAAATCATTACAATTTACGCCGCCACCTGGGTAAGCAAAGCCTCTTACATTATAGCCTACAAGCTGAGAAAGACTTTTTCTATCCTCTTCTACCTGATAAATAACATCCTTCTCTTCTAAATCAACTAAAAAGGGATGGGTTAATGTATGGGAAGCAATCTCATGTCCTTTATAAATATCCTTCACCTTTTCGCAAGGGATTTTTGTATGATTGATTTTTTGGCCATTAATCATTAAAAAGCCATCGCAACCTAAAAGGCCATAATTAAGATTGAAAGTACATTTAAGACCATATTTGTTCAATATCTCTATAAAGCGTTCATCCTGAGTTACACCATCATCAAAACTGAAGGTTAATAATTTCTTGTACTTCATTATTTTCACACCCCAAATAGACAGGTAATTGATACCTGTCTATTATAACTTTATTTTATTGTTAAATCAAGCAGACGGAATGAATAAAACCTTCAATTTTTCTGTTGTTTCTCCTGAAAGAATATTCTCTTCTGCAATGGCAGTTACTGTTGTATTATAGCGCCTTGCAATATCCCACAGACTTTCCTCTTCACCTTCAGGAAAATACACTGTAACAGGTAACCTTGGTTTCTGTAAAGGCTCATCTACTTCTGTAATATTGGAAACAGCGTTAATTGATATTTGACCGGAAACAGAACCTGAAACAAGTATTTCACCACGAACATCTATGGTGTTTTGATTTTTGGCACTACATTTTACAGACAAGACACTGACCTGGGGTTCACAATAAACAGAATCCTGAAAAACACCTATATGCTTTTTGTACCCAAACTCAAAGATTTTTTTGATTTCTGTAAACGATGACGCTGTATCTTTTATAACAAGAGATACACTCAAATCGCCTTCTAACAACAAATCTCCATCTTTACAAGATATCTTTAAGTTGGTTATTTCTCCTGAAGAATCAACAACAGAATCTACACCTTCCCCTGATACTGTAAAGGTATTGTCGCAGATGTATGTATCTTTTATTTCGCACAAAGAATCAAGGAATTTATTTTCTTTTTTCTCAAGTTTTACAGGAGTTTCGGTGCAATAAGCATCAGAAATAATACTATAATTTTTGCGCTCCCACATTGTTACACAAGCGTCTATACCAAAGGATAAGTCGACCGCCGTAATAAAGCTGCCATGCTCGCCTTTTGGTAGAACGTCAAAAGCGTTCACCCAAAGCGTTACACTACCCTCAAAATGCTCTTCTAACCCCTCAACCTCCACAATCTGATTAATAGGAACAGAGTGGATAAGGTGTTCAACAACAGCTCTGTTATCACTGTTTACGTATGATATTTCACCTACGGCCTCACCTCTTAGCATAAGCTTATTGTTAATCTTTTTTATTTCAGTAATAACTGCTGTTGCTCTGGTGCCGAGAATATATGCAGCAGGTGTTCCAAGGGAAACAGTATCGCTCATTGAAAAATTTTTAGTTTTTCTACAGCCTAAAGAAAATGCTTCAACGTGAGACTCTTTTTTCTCAACTTTACATTCTGCAGGAATTGTTAAAACCGGCTGTTGAAGTTGAGTATAAACATTAAACTGAATATTTATCCCCGCTTTAATCTCCGCTTTCTTTGTACCTGTAGCGCGGAAATTAACATAAGAAACCTTTGCTTGTGCGTTCCAATCTATAGCATCTGCAAACTCTGGTTTTTCACAATGTCTGGTAAACTGCCTTGTTTGCGAGAATGAATATATACACCCATCCTCTGCCGTGTATATCATAAGAAGACGGCAAGCACCATCTACGGTAATGCGCTCCCCTACAAGTCTGCAGGATATAATCTGAGGCTCTGCAGTTACTTTTATAACTCTTAATATCTCAGGCATATATTCAGGCAGAGAAAGCTCTGCTTCAACAGTCTCCTCAACTGAATTATCCTTATTAGTAACGAGAATTTTAAAATCCTCATATTTTAATGAGATGTCCATAAAAACAAACTCCCTTCATATACTCTCAAGAAAGTATATGAGGGAGTGTTTTTAATTATTACATTTATTCTTGTACTTCTGTGGTTTCTTCCTGTACTGGTTCTTCATAAAGAAGTGTATAAAGAAGTTGTTTGTTCTCTTCTAAATCGATTGAAATACTTGAGCCGTCCCATTCGCTTGAATACCACCATGTACCCTCAAACGGAAGTTGAGCAGATACCATAAGGCTACCAATATCTCCACCTGACTTTAAAACACAAGACCCAACGCTAAGCATCAAAGAATTAATATCGCTTTTGGTAAGAGTTGTTTCAATATAAGGCGCTACAGCTTTTGCTGTATCCAGAAGTTCAGGAATTCCCGCAGGATTGAGCCTGCCTTTAACATTTTCAACTATTGCACCTATTACTTTTTGCTGACGCTGTGTTCTGTAAAAGTCGGAATCCAACTTTCTTATACGCGCATAGCACAAAGCCTGATAACCATTAAGGTAAACATTTTCCCCGCCTTCAACCTTGGGAGGCTTATTGCCCTTACCAAGCTTGAAATAACTGTTCATATGCTCTGCCTCAGCATCGCTGACATCAACATATATACCGCCTACGCCATCAACAAGAGCCTCAAACATATCAAAGTTAACAGTTGCGTAATCATCAATTTTTATACCGAAATTCTGCTCAATAGTCTGAATAAGGAGATTAGAACCTCCCCATGTATGAGCAGCATTGATTTTTGATTCTCTGTGCCCCGGTACATCTACATGGGTATCACGGAGAATTGAAACAATAGTAACCTTGCCTGTTTTACTATTTACTGAAGCAATCATTATACTATCGCTTCTTGAGGCACCGCCTTTCGCTTCATCTGAGCCTATAAGAAGTATGTTTTTTACATGGCTTGCCTGAGCGAGATTCTCCACACCTTCAATATGTTGGATTTCTTCGCCTTCTGTAAACTCGCTGGCTATACTTCCCGGTATAGAAGAAACAAATACTCCCAGACCTATAACAATAACTAAAAGTACCGCCACAATTTTCAGAAATGGACTTTTTCTTTTTTTTGTTCTTTTTCCGTGCCTGTCTTCAAAATCTGAAACTTCATCTTCATCAGGAATATTTCTTACCCTTTTTTTTGTGGGCATAGATTCCTGTGGAAGCTCGATTTCCTGAGTAGGCTCTGTTGGGTCTGCTTCTTCTAATTCGGATTCTTCGTAGTATTTTCTTCTACGCTTACTGATATACACGCCGTCTTCTTCATCAATAGTTTTTCTTCTACCAATGTAAACATCCTTTGAAGAATCACTATAAATATCTCTTGATGAATCACTATAAATATCCTCGTATTCATCCTCAATATCTACAGAATTCAAAAGCTCTATATAATCATCATCTATAGAAATACGACGCTTGTTATCATTAGAATTTTGCTTATTCATTAAGAAAATCCTTTCTTAGTGCTTGCTTTTTTCGTCTCTTTCGCGTATTACAAAGCGTACTGGTGTACCTTCAAGACCATAAACTTCACGAATCTGGTTTTCGATATATCTCTGGTAACTGTAATGGAAAAGCTCTGCAGAGTTTACGAAGCACACAAATGTTGGTGGTCTTGTAGAAGCCTGGGTCATATAGAAAATCTTAAGGCGCTTACCCTTATCTGTTGGCGGCTGAACGCGAAGAGTTGCCGCAGCAAGAATTTCGTTAAGCTGACCTGTTTTAATTCTCATAGCATTCTGAGAATCAACAAACTTAATAAGCTCAAAAAGCCTGTCCACTCTTTGACCTGTTTTAGCAGATATGAAAATAATAGGAGCAAAAGACATGAAAGAAAAATCCTTCATAAGCTGCTTGCGATATGAGTCCATTGTTTTGCCGTCTTTTTCGTAGGCATCCCACTTATTGACAACAATAATGCAGCCCTTACCCTGTTCAAGAGCTCTGCCTGCAACCTTACTATCCTGCTCTGTAAAGCCTTCAAGAGCATCTATCATAATAACGCAGACATTAGCTCTTTCAACTGCCATATCAGTTCGTAAAACGCTATATTTTTCAACTGCATCTTCAACCTTTGATTTACGGCGGAGGCCTGCAGTATCAATAAACATAAATTTACCGTGCTCGTTTTCAATAAAGCTATCGGTTGCATCACGTGTTGTTCCCGCAATATTGGAAACAATCATTCTCTCTTCACCGATAATTTTATTTACAAGAGATGATTTACCAACGTTAGGCTTACCAATAACGGCAACCTTGATATAATCATCCTCATCCTTATTTTCAACAAGATATTCTTCTGGAAGGTGCTTTATAACCTCGTCAAGAAGGTCGCCCGTTCCGTGGCCATGAACTGAAGATACAGGAACAGGATCACCAAGGCCTAAGTTATAAAACTCATAAAATTCAGATGGTGGTGCACCTAAGCCATCGCACTTATTTACTGCAAGGATAACAGGCTTACCGCTCTTCTGAAGCATTGTTGCAACCTCTTCATCGGTAGCTACAACACCGCAACGCACATCTGTTACAAGAATAATAACGTTTGCGCTATCAATAGCGAGCTGGGCCTGACGCCTCATCTGAGAAAGTATAATATCGTTAGAGTAAGGCTCAATACCGCCTGTATCAACAAGAAGCATTTCGTGGCCAAGCCACTCACAATCGCCGAAAAGGCGATCTCTTGTAACACCAGGTGTATTATCAACAATAGCAAGCCTTGTACCTGTTAACTTATTAAAAAGAGTTGATTTACCAACATTAGGTCTGCCAACTATGGCAACTACTGGCTTCGGCATATCAGACACCTCCTAAAATTTCGTATAAAAATCTTTGCCCATCATTCTCAACGGGCACTACATTTATTCCAAGATATTCTGAAAGTTCCTCTATTGTAACATCATCAAGGAACTTGTCCCGTTCATTTCTTAAAGAAACTGCAGGTATAAGAAGAACATCACCAAAATCTGTATTTTTGAGCTGTTCCTTTAAATCATTACCTGTTAAAAGGCCTGCAACAGTAACTGTTTCGCCAAAAAATTCATTTTTAACTTTAACCACATTAACTGTTAATCCGGCGAATTTTTCCATTGCTAATTCAGATAATTCGCAAAGTAAATCGTACGCGGCACATCCTGTTGCAATTGTAACCTTACGGTTAACAGCTCTTTTCTCTTCATTTTCAAGTGCGTATAAAAACTCGTCTTTAAGAAGAGCGCACACACCTACACCATTATCCAACTGAGCAAACTCGCCATAATAATCTGCAGATGGTAAATCGCGCTCTGCAAGAAGATAAAACTCATCGGAAGCGTACGCCAGAATTTCGCCATTGTTAAAGAAAGAAAAATGAGCGTTAAACTCATCAATTATATCAATAACCTGACTTGCCTCTTCCTTTGTATATGTTCGCAGAGGATACAGTCCTTCTCTGTATTTAGTAAGACCGACAGGGACTGCGGCGATGCTCTTAACTGCAGGATAAAGCTTTGCAAGCTCAGAAAGAGAAAAACGAAGCTCATCTCCGTCGTTAATGCCCGGACAAAGAACAAGCTGAGTGTTCATTTCTATATTATTTTCCGCAAAGCGATTAAGATTTTTAAGAACATCTCCCGCAAAGCGATTTTTCATCATTTCAACACGAAGCTGAGGATTCATTGTGTGAACAGATATATTAACGGGAGAAATGTGCATATCAATTATACGTTGAGCTTCTCTCTCGCAAAGCCCTGTAAGAGTAATATAGTTACCAAAAAGGAAACTCAGACGTGAATCATCATCCTTAAAATACAAAGTATTACGCATACCTTTTGGCATCTGGTCAACAAAACAGAAAATACACTTGTTTTTGCAGGAATGTTGCTTGTCCATAAGATAGGTTTCAAATTCCAAGCCTATATCTGCAAATTCATCGTTTTTACGGATGTTCACCTCAAGCTCTTCGTCATTGCGTTTAAGCTTCAAGCTCAGCTTTTTGGATTGTATACAGAAGCGGTAGTCAAGCACATCAAAAATCTCGGTTCCGTTAATTGAGATAAGCTCATCACCATTTTCCAACCCTGCATTTTTGCCATACGAATCAGACAAAACACTAAGTATTTTAACAGACAAACTACCACTCCTTTCGTAATTCTCATATAGAGTGAGTATAACCAAACCATTACAGTTTAACACACTCACTATAAAGCACTAATAGGGCGGGGAGAAACCTCTCACCGCCCTTAGAAACACGAGTACAAACTATTACAGATTAGTCTACAGCGATAACCTGCTTGCCGTTGTAGTAACCGCATGCTGTGCAAAGTCTGTGTGGTCTCTTGAATTCACCACAGTTTGGGCACTTTACGAGTGCAACTGCGTCCATTTTCCATACGTTTGAACGTCTTTTATCTCTTCTTGCTTTAGAAACTCTTCTCTTTGGTACTGCCATGAGTAGAAACCTCCTGTATATTTTGTTTAATTATTAATTACTTTCTTCTTCGTCCAACAAATCCAAAAGAGCTGCAAACCTTGGGTCTACATCTTTTTTGCAATTGCATTGGCCGTCATTAAGGTTCTTGCCGCATTTCATGCACAAGCCCTTACAATCTTCGTCGCAAAGGTACTTTGAAGGAAGAGCGAGATTGACATCTTCTTCAACAAGCTCATCAAGATTAAGACGCATATTAGGAACCTCAAGAAAAGCGTCGTTTTCGCCACTTTCAAGAGCTACAACCAAAGTATGCTCCAACGGATAGTTATATTCCTTACTAACCTCCGTTGCGCAACGGTCGCAAGGCGCCTCATACACAAGCTGAGCATTACCGGTAAGGCTAACGATACCTGCTTTATTTTCAATACAACCGCTGACCTTAACAGGCTTTTGAAGCGGTGAAAAACCTGAAACCTGAATTGATGACAAATCAAGCTCATAATCAAAAGGATGTTTTAATCCTTCCGTATTAAAAATAGATTCAAGTTCGATAATCATACACATTACCTCTCAACATACCCAAGTATTATATTATCTAAATCCATTTTTGTCAATAACTAAACAAAAGATTTTTAAAGAAAAAAACTCTCAAGCAACTATTGTTACTTGAGAGTTGAAAGCTGATTCAATCAGATAACCTGTGCATTCTCAAAGAGTGCTGCAGGAAGCTTCTCTTTATCCTCAGAAACAGTGAATACGAAATCAACACCTGCATCTTCAGATACCTTGCTAAGCTTGTTGATAAGCTTTGCAAACTCATCATAATCTCTGCCAACAATTTTGAATGTTGCGTCAACAAATATTTCTGTAAGGTCGTGGTCCTGAGCGATAACGCCGCAAACCATACCATAGAAAGCGTCGCATCCTTCAATGTCGAATCTTTCTGTTTCGATAAGTCTTGCTTTATGAGTTACCTCGTAAGTAAGTAATGGGGACTTTTCTATACAAACTACTGTTCCGTCGGACTTTGCAACTGCCTCATTGATGAGAGCGATAAGTTTTTTTGTTTTGCCGGAACCCTTGTTGCCGATAATAAGTGAAATCATAGTAATTACCTCCGTCGATTATTTCTCGCCCTATAGTGAACAATACACTATACAACGTGATTTCTGATTTTAAAGTCTTGCTTCGAGAGCCTTTTTATGCTCCTCGTAGCCAGGTTTACCTAAAAGGGCAAACATATTCTTTTTGTAGCTTTCTACACCTGGCTGGTCAAATGGGTTGATTCCGAGAATATAGCCTGAAACTGCGCAAGCTTTTTCAAGGAAATAAACAAGATAACCGAATTCGTATTCATTCATCTCGTCCATTTCAAGAATCATATTAGGAACACCGCCATCGGTGTGAGCAAGCACTGTACCAAGGAAAGCCTTTTTGTTAACATAGTCTACAGACTGACCTGCAACAAAATTGAAGCCGTCGCCGTTTTCTTCATCGAAGCCTATAATAAGCTCATTCTTAGGCTTATTGAACATAACGACTGTTTCAAACATTAATCTTTCGCCCTCTTGAACGTACTGTCCAAGAGAATGAAGGTCTGTTGAGAAAACTGCTGATGAAGGGAAAAGACCTTTTCCGCCTTTACCTTCGCTTTCGCCGTAAAGCTGTTTGAACCATTCGTTCATCATTGTGTAATCAGGCTCGTATGAAATCATCATTTCAACTGCCTTACCTTTACGGTAGAGAATGTTTCTCATAGCTGCATATTTGTAGCAATCGTTAGTGTTTACATCGCCTGCAGAGAAAGCTTCACGAGCATCTGCAGCGCCCTGCATCATTTTATCAATATCAATTCCTGCAACTGCAATTGGAAGAAGGCCAACTGCGGTAAGAACTGAATATCTGCCGCCTACATCATCAGGAATAACGAAGGTTTCGTAACCTTCCCTGTCAGAAAGCTCTTTAAGAGTACCTCTTGCTTTATCTGTAGTTGAATAAATTCTTTTTGCAGCTTCTTCCTTACCGTATTTATTTTCAAGAAGCTCTTTGAAAACTCTGAATGCTATTGTAGGCTCTGTAGTAGTACCTGATTTAGAAATAACATTCACTGAGAAATCCTTGCCTTCACAAAGCTTTACAGCCTCTGCAAGGGAAGCAGAAGAAAGAGTATTACCTGCAAAAATAATCTGAGGTTTTTCTGTAAGGTTGCGGTTTTGCGATTTACAAAACTCAATAGCAGCTCTTGCACCTAAGTATGAGCCACCGATACCGATAACAACAAGCACATCGCTGTCGTTACGGATTTTCTGCGCCGCCTTTTTGATTCTTGAGAACTCTTCTTTATCGTAGTCCACAGGTAAATCAAGCCAACCTAAAAAGTCGTTTCCTGCGCCTGTACGGGAATTAAGAAGTTCAACTGCGGCATCTACCTCAGGGGCAATTGCTTTTATATCGTTATCATTAACGAAACCCTCAAGATAGCGTGTATTAAGTTTAACGGACATATTTTCATCTCTCCTATGAGGTCTAAAAACACTACATTAGCAAAACATAGTAATCTTTGCTAATATTTTACAATAAACCAACTATTATTTCAATAGAATTTTTGCACATTTACAAAAAACTCGGGATTTTTTCACATTTTAACAATAGTACTGTACTATTTGTGTGCAATTTTCCAATGAGATATATCCTGCAATGGCACCAAGGTTGGCATCCGCCTTGCTAATTATTATAAAAACAACACAAAGAGCGGTGATAACTAATAAAACAACCACCGCAAAAACAGAGTATACATTAAATATTTTTTCAAATTCCATAATACATCCTTTATAAACTATCAAGCATATCTACAAGAGCGTTACCTATAAGCTCTGCGGAATAAACCGCCTCTTCCAAGGTATTGGCATCTGTACCGAACTCAAGAAGAAGAGAACAAGGTGTAATGTCCATATTATATTTTCTGTGGCAAAAGAAAATAGGACGCATTAATCCACTATAATTTTCTTCCGCACAACCATGCAAACGAGTTGCAAACACGAGATTTTTCTTCCATTGTGGAAAGTTTTCCACACCCTCCCCTTCACAACCTGAAATTATCATTACCTGCGCTGCCTTTTTACCATTTATTTCTGCAGTAGGTTTGCAACGTGTACCATCAGAATATTCAATAGCATCCCGATGCACATCAAGAGTGATTTGTATTGACGGATATTTTTTCAGATACTTTTCAACTTCAACGCGAGAGCGGGAATATGCCCCATTGTATGATTCATCATAAATATTCCTGTCATGAATAACCTTATAACCTGCTTTTTCAAGAACGGCCGTAAGCGCATCGCCCACCCTCACCATATTTTTGGCTTTATCCTTTGTTCGAGAATTATACTCTTTAGAATACCAACCTAAATCAAGCATTTCATAGCCTTCGGTTGTATGGGTATGGTAAATAAGTATAGAAGGCTTATTCTCTGTGGGCTCCTTACAATCAGGTTTCTCGTTAAGAATTGATTTCAGATTTATTTTTTGACTCGTTTTGTTATCCACCTCAACAACACCGCAAACAAGAGTTTTACTTGTTGCACCCATTTGAATTTCTTTGATATTTCCCGCCTTGGTATAGTTTTTAAAAAGCTTTTCTGCTTGTGTTTTTAAGGTTTCTATATCAGTTGGTACATTACCCGAAAAAGCTCCTATATAATTGCCGCCCGCGTAGCCTGTAATCTCATAAGCATCATATTTTGAAGTCTTTTCGGAATATGGTTTAGGTTGAGGATTATGTTCATAAAATGAACCCATAATTGATAGCGTTTCTCTTGTTAGTTCTCCTATTTTCTCACCATTTGTAAAAGTTAACAGAACAAGAGATGCACATAGAGCGATACAAAAAATTGTTTTTAAGAAACTATTGTTCACTGCATCACCCCTTTTTCATAAGAGCGGGTAAAGTGTATCCCAACCAGATTTCCAGATAATCTTTTCCCACTCTAAAGATTATGAAAACAGTTTTTCAAATATTACATCAAAGCATACAATTCCTGCGGAGTAAGAGAAGGTTGGAGAGCACAATTAATAGCGAGAGCCAATAAATACGAGGCATTTTTTATAAGCAAATCCACATCCTTTGAGGCCACTACAAGAGCATCATCATGCAACACTCCCCTATTATTAATCTCATCAGCATTCATGCCACTTATTTCGCTAGCGAGAGAAACCGCGTCAACAACTGTGGGAATACCTATTGCAATAACAGGCACGCCCAGGTAGCTTTCGTCTATACGTTTACGCGAGTTGCCTATGCCTGAGCCTGGAGAAATGCCTGTGTCAGACATCTGCACAGTATTACCAAGCCGTGAGATACTCCCTGCAGCAAGAGCATCTATAGTTATCACACAACTAGGCTTTACTGCCTGACAAACGCTTTTTATAAACTCACTTGACTCAATTCCCGTCTCACCTAAAACACCTGTAGAAAAGGCCGCTACAGACCTCAATTCATTACTTATTCCTGCAGATTTTCTCAGTTCATCGTCGATATGGCGGGTGGCAAATATTTTAGAAGCTGTTTCAGGACCGAGAGCATCGGCAGTCATCTGAAGATTACCTACACCAACTACAACAACAGTACCATCACCCTCTGGCAATAACATTTTTATACTCTCTGTAAGGGCTTTTAATCTGCCATCAGAAACGGCAGCATCATCTGAGAAAGCACTCATTTCAAGAGTTATATATCTTCCTACACCTTTACCTAGTTTTTGGGCTGCACCCTCAGTTTTTATATCAATAACAGTTGTTTTACATTCACTATTATTGTGTTCATTTACCTCTACACCTTCCAGATGGGTTTTAATCATTTCGCGACGTTCGATGGTTAAGTCAGTACGAAAACTCATTCAATCACCTCTCCAATATTATAACTTTCTATTCAACAATTATTTATGAGCATTTAATATTGAAATACATTTTATAATGTGTTAAAATAAGGCGTAATTTTTCAAAAGGAAGTCATTAAAATGAAACTTGGTATTGTAGGCTTACCTAACGTAGGCAAAAGCACACTTTTTAACGCACTTACTAACGCAGGCGCTCAGGCAGCAAACTACGCTTTCTGCACAATCGAACCAAACGTTGGCGTTGTTGCAGTTCCAGATAACCGTCTTGATGCACTTTGCGAAATGTATAACCCTGTTAAGGTTACACCTGCTACAATTGAATTTGTAGATATTGCAGGCCTTGTTAAAGGCGCATCTCAGGGCGAAGGCCTTGGCAACAAGTTCCTTTCCCACATCCGTGAGGTTGACGCTATTATTCACGTTGTTCGTTGCTTTGATAACGACGATATTATGCACGTTGACGGCGATGTTAACCCTCAGAGAGATATCGAAACAATTAACCTTGAGCTTATCCTCTCAGACGCCGAAATTCTCCAGAGAAGAATAGACAGAACAACAAAGGCTATGAAGGGTGATAAATCACTTGCAGCAGAGCTTGCAGTTCTTGAACGAGTAAGAGAAGCTCTCGACAACGGCATTTGCGCGAGAGCAGTTGAACTTACAGATGACGAAAAAGCAATTATTGATACTGTTGCTCTCCTTACATCAAAGCCTGTTATTTACGCTTGTAATATGAGCGAAGAAGATTTCGCTTCACAGATTGATACAAATGCTCGCTACAACGCAGTTAAGGCTATTGCTGCAGAAGAAGGAAGCCAGGTACTCCCAATTTGCGCAGAGCTTGAATCACAGATTGCAGAGCTTGACAAGGAAGAAAAAGAAATGTTCCTTGCTGAGCTTGGTATTTCAACAGGCGGTCTTGATTTACTTATCGAAAGAAGCTACGACCTTTTAGGTCTTATGAGCTACCTTACAGCAGGTCAACCTGAGGTAAGAGCCTGGACAATCAAAAAAGGTACAAAGGCTCCTCAGGCGGCAGGTAAAATCCACTCAGACTTCGAAAGAGGCTTTATTCGCGCAGAGGTTGTTTCCTTTGACGTTCTTATGGAATGCGGCTCAATGACAGTTGCAAAGGAAAAAGGTCTTGTTCGTTCTGAAGGCAAGGAATATGTAATGCAGGACGGAGATATTGTTCTCTTCAGATTCAATGTTTAATAAACACAAAAAAGCGTATCCGAGAAAATCGGATACGCTTTTTATTCTTATTTTTTATTCTTCAACTACCTCGTAGTGTCTTAAATAAACACCAACTGTTTTATCGTAGTCAAGCACATGAATAAGGGAACCATCTTCCATTGGATAGATTGTTACGCCTTCTGCTTCGTTACCTGCCATTGAAGGCACTGTTCTTGAGCAAAGCTTTTCAACGTTGCCATTTGAAAGGTCTACTGTAAGAATCTGGTCTGTGTTGCTTCCCTCAGCATCGTATGAAAGGTAAAGTGTGCCGTCGTACACCTCACCACCTTGAATACGTGTAACCATTCTTGAAAGCTCAATAGCGTGAGAAAATTCCATTGTTTCAAGGTCAAAGGCTAAGATACTTTCAACATCGTGGAATGGCGAGCAATAAAGAAGTCCATTCTGAGCGTCAACAGCACACCACGGAATACCATCAGGAAGAAGCTCTGCAGGCTCAACGTTAAAGATATCAATCATCTCAAGCGTTTCGCAATCGTAGGTTATAACAAGAGGATAATCCTCCGCCTTATTTTCAACTGCAGCGTAGATTTTACCGTTATAATAGCTTATTCCGCCTACGTGGTCATGGCCATAATACTCTTTATATTCAGCAGGAATTGCATCATCATTTGTAAGAACACATTCCATTGTTTTGGCATCCCACTTTGCAAGGGCTGCGATACCAAAAGCGGTTAAAGAGCCTGATGTATAGTAATATTCACCATCAGTAGTAACACCCTGACCTGCATACATTGCATCAGTAAATACAAGCTTATCCTCACGAACAAGCTCAACGTTAGTTGAACTCTTTGGAGTACCGCTATCAAGGAAGCCTGTAAGAAGCATACATATTGACATTAAAAGAGATATTATTGTGCTGAAAAAGTCCACAAAACCACTCTCCTTCCCAAATTTTATTTATAGCATATAATATTTTCCTAATATTTTCAAGATAATAATTGATTATATTAAAAAATAATAGTATAATGTGCCAGTTGAATTGGTAAAGAAGGTGAAATCATGCAGTATAAATACGAGCTCCACGCACACACCAAAGAAGTAAGCGTATGCGCAGTAATACCTGTTAAGGAGCTTATAGAGGAATATAAAAAAGCCGGTTATTCAGGTATTGTTCTTACAGACCATTACTCCCCTATGACTTTTCATATCAGTGAGTTATTCAATAAGAAAAAAGCTATGGACCATTACTTGAGAGCATACAGAGAAGCAAAACAATACGAAACTGATGATTTTGCAGTTCTTTTAGGTGTTGAGCTCAGATTTTATGCAACGGTAAACGATTATATAATTTATGGCGTAACCGAAGAAATGCTTTATGAGTTACCTTTCCTATTAAGGACATATATAAAGAAAGCGAGCCGACTTTTAAGGGAACGCGGTTGCCTTTTTCTGCAGGCTCACCCATTCAGAAAATTCATCACAAGAGCAAACCCTAAATACCTTGACGGCGTTGAGGTTTTTAACGGCAAAGCGCCAAAAGAAGCTAACGACGCTTCTCTTAACTGGGCAAATGAAATTAACGCACCAATAAAAACAAGCGGTAGCGATTGCCACAAGAAAACAGGCGTAGGTTTTGGCGGAATTATTACTAATGAGCCTATAAAAAACAACGATGATTTATTAAGAATTTTAAAAAGCGGAAATTATACACTTATAAAAAACCAAAAGACATCCTGAATTCAGCACTCAGGATGTCTTTATTTATTGTTTTAAAATCAATTATTTAATAATTGATTCTTCCCATGAAGCATATGGCTCAATGCCGAAAACTTTTGCAACTGTTGGAGCAACGTTTGCAAGACCGAAGGAGCCTTCTTTTACCTCGTAAGCATTTTTGCTATAGATGATAAATGGAACCTCGTTAAGTGAGTGAGCAGTTCTTGCTGCAACATTACCCTTTTTGTCCTTTTCAAGCATTTCGTCTGCATTACCGTGGTCTGCTGTAATAAGCACTGTTACACCGCATTTATCTGCTACCTTAAGAACCCTTGCAAGAGCAAGATCTACTGCTTCAACTGCAGTAATTGTAGCGTCAAGGTTACCTGTGTGGCCAACCATATCGCCGTTTGGATAGTTGCAACGAATGAAGTCATACTTGCCACTTTCCATAGCTTCAATAACTGCATCTGTAACCTCAGCAGATTTCATCCATGGTCTTTCATCAAATGAAACCTTATCTGATGGAATTTCCATAAATGTTTCAAGCTCTTCTGAGAACTTATCGCTCTTGTTACCATTCCAGAAATATGTAACGTGGCCATATTTCTGTGTTTCAGAAACTGCGAACTGATTCAT
The DNA here is from genome assembly GCA_045614765.1 of Acutalibacteraceae bacterium. Taxonomy (GTDB): domain Bacteria; phylum Bacillota; class Clostridia; order Oscillospirales; family Acutalibacteraceae; genus DTU089. Next base: position 13,449 of record JAZLDN010000041.1, on the reverse strand, counting down.
ACCCTTTGAAACAAGAAGCTCTGAAAGAGTGTCTTTGATTTCAGGTGGGTTAACAAGGAAACGCTCAGGAAGCTTAAGGTCGCCATCATACTGAAGCATACCTGCATAGCAAACGTCAAGCTTTGCGCCTCTGTCAAAATATGTGAATTCATCGTTATCAAAAGCCATTGAAATTTCAATCGCACGGTCTCCACGGAAGTTGAAGAGAACAACGCTGTCGCCATCAACGATTGTACCTACTGGCTCACCATTTTCTGCAATAACGAATGGAAGAAGATCCTGGTCAATCATACCATCGTTTTCTGCACGGTATGTTTCAATAGCATCCTTTGCTGTTGCAAACTGTCTGCCAATACCCTTAACATGAGTATCCCAACCAACTTTAACCATATTCCAGTTAGCCTGATATCTGTCCATTGTAACAACCATTCTACCGCCGCCTGATGCGATTTTACCGCAGAATGTATCGTCGTTAAGCTCAGCGAGAGCATTCTCTAACTGCTCTACGTATACAAGACCTGATGTTGCAGGAACATCACGACCATCAAGAAGAATATGGCAACGAACATTTTTCACACCCTCAGCCTTAGCCTGCTTGAGCATTTCAATAAGGTGAGAAATATTTGAGTGAACATTACCATCGGAAAGAAGACCGATAAAATGAAGAGTTGAACTCTTTTCAATACAGTTACCTGCAATTTCCTTCCATGCAGTTGACTGATAGATTTTACCTGATTCAATTGATTCATTAACAAGCTTTGCGCCCTGTGAATAAACCTGACCGCAACCAAGTGCGTTATGGCCAACCTCACTGTTACCCATATCGTCATCAGAAGGAAGACCTACTGCAGCGCCATGAGCTTTAAGACGTACATTAGGGCACTCTTTAAGAAGCTTGTCAAGTACAGGTGTGTTTGCAAGAGTTACTGCGTCACCAAGACCTGTTTTTGAATAACCTACGCCGTCCATTACGACGAGAAGTACTTTTTCAGACATTTTAAATTCCGCCTTTATACAAAATTACGGGCAGACGAAACGCCTGCCCTTTTTGAATTTTTGATTAGATGCTTGCTGCTTTAACGATAACAGAGAAGTCATCAGCCTTAAGAGATGCACCGCCGATAAGACCGCCGTCAACATCTTCCTGAGCGAGAAGCTCAGCAGCATTCTTAGCGTTCATTGAACCGCCGTACTGAATTGTTGCGCGGCTTGCGCACTTAGGACAATAGATTTCACCAAGAACCTCACGGATAGCATGGTTAACTTCATTTGCCTGCTCTGCAGTTGCTGTTTCGCCTGTACCGATAGCCCAAACTGGCTCGTAAGCAATAATAATCTTGTCAAGCTCTTCGTTAGAAACGCCCTGAAGAGCAATCTTTGTCTGTGAGCGAACAACTTCCATTGTTACGCCCTTCTTACGCTCATCAAGAAGCTCGCCTACGCAGAGAATAACTGTGAGACCGCTGTCAAGAGCAGCGCGTACTCTCTTGTTAACAGTTTCGTCTGTTTCACCGAAATACTGTCTTCTCTCTGAGTGGCCGATAATTACATATTCAACACCGATAGCCTTAAGCATTGGAGCTGAAACTTCACCTGTGAAAGCACCACTTTCAGCCCAGTGGCAGTTTTCTGCACCGATTTTAATATTTGAGCCTGCTGCAGCTTCCTGAGCAGCAAAAATATCGATATAAGGAACGCAGAGAACAACATCACAATCAGCGTCTGCTACGAGAGGCTTCATTTCGTTGATGATTGCCTTTGCTTCATCAGGAGTTTTGTTCATTTTCCAGTTACCTGCGATAACTGCTTTACGAAGTGATTTATCCATATCTGTAAACCCTTTCAAACCAAAATTTATAGTTCACGCACACATACATACCGAGAAGACGATAAATGATAGAGTGCGTGCAGTTCGCATTTTCTCTGCCAAACCACAGCAAAACGCAAACAAATATTTACCGAGAAGTGATAAATAATAGAGTGCGTGCAGTTGGTGTTTTCTTCGCCCCGAAGGTGTATAAAGATACTCCGAGTGGGCGAAAAAACGCCAAATGTGCGTGCTATATTATTTATCGTTAACTGCTTCGATACCTGGAAGAGCCTTACCCTCAAGGAACTCAAGAGAAGCGCCGCCACCTGTTGAGATGTGAGTCATCTTAGGACCAAAGCCAAGAGTGTTAACTGCTGCTGCAGAGTCGCCACCACCGATGATTGTTGTAGCATCTGTTTCTGCAAGAGACTTAGCAACTGCGATTGTACCCTTTGCAAGAATTGGGTTTTCGAATACGCCCATAGGACCATTCCAAACAACAGTCTTAGCTGACTTAACAGCATCTGCATAAAGCTCAGCTGTCTTAGGACCGATATCAAGACCCATAACATCTGCAGGAATCTTATCTGCATCGTAAACTGTTACTTCGATTTCTGCATCGATAGGATTTGGGAAATCCTTAGCTGTTGTAACATCAACAGGAAGAAGAATCTTAACGCCCTTCTCTTCTGCCTTTGCAAGCATATCTTTGCAGTAGTCAATCTTTGTTTCGTCAAGAAGAGATGTACCTACTGTGTAACCCTTTGCAGCAAGGAATGTGTAAGCCATACCGCCACCGATGATAAGTGTATCTGCCTTGTTAAGAAGGTTTTCGATAACGTTGAGCTTATCTGCAACCTTTGCACCACCGAGAATTGTAACAAATGGTCTCTGTGGATCTTCAACTGCATTACCAAGGTACTGAAGCTCTTTACCCATAAGGTAACCAACTGCTGCTTCTTCAACAAATGATGCTACACCAACTGTTGAGCAGTGAGCTCTGTGAGCTGCACCGAAAGCGTCGTTAACATAGATTTCGCAAAGAGAAGCAAGTTCCTTTGAGAAAGCTTCGCCATTCTTTGTTTCTTCTGGACGGAAACGAGTATTCTGAAGAAGAACAACATCGCCATCCTTCATTGCTGCAACTGCAGCCTTTGCATTTTCGCCAACAACTGTATCGTCTGCTGCGAAAACAACATCCTGACCAAGAACTTCTGAAAGTCTCTTTGCAACTGGTGCGAGAGATTCTTTTTCGTTTGGTCCGTTTTTAACTTTACCGAGGTGAGAGCAGAGAATTACCTGAGCACCGTCAGCAATAAGCTTTTTGATTGTAGGGAGCGCTGCTGTGATACGGTTTTCGTCTGTGATAACGCCATCCTTAAGAGGAACGTTGAAATCGCAACGAACGAGAACCTTTTTGCCTTTTGCGTTGATATCATCAACTGTTTTCTTGTTTAAAAGACCCATTTGTGATAACTCCTTTTATTTGTTAATTTTTTACCGAATACATTTTATAACAATTTCGTCTATTTTTCAAGTATATGAGCACTTTTTACGGCTATCATTTTAAACATTCTTTCACCTTTAAAAACAATGTTTTTTGTTCAACTCTTTTAAACACTCATTTTTTCCCGGATTTCACTGAGAATTTTCTTTTCTCTTCTTGAAATCTGCACCTGAGACATCCCCATTTCACGAGCAACAGCCGATTGCGTTTTTGCTTTGTAATAGCGTAGGTCAATTATCTTTCTGTCGTTTTCACAAAGAGCACCAAGACAATCCTCAAGACAGATTTTTTCATCTATCTTATCCTGATTTTCTACAGGTATATCCAACTGATTGTCGTTATCCTCATCACCTGACGTGAGCGAAAGCACGGGCTGAAACGCTAAAAGCAACTCACTTATTTCGCACACGTCCGCTTTCATATAATCTGCAAGCTCTTTTACAGTAGGCTCACGCTGAATGGAATCTGAAAGCTTCTCTTTCTCCTGCCATACAATACGCGATTTTTCTTTTATGCTACGGCTGACCTTGACGGCACCACCATCTCTGAAAATGCGCCTTATCTCCCCTAAAATAGCAGGGACCGCATAGGTAGAAAACTCAAACCCAAGAGTGCTATCGAAACCATTCACCGCTTTAACAAGGCCTACACAACCCGCCTGATACAAATCATCATATTCAACGCCCCTGTTTTTGAAGCGTTTAGCACAGGAATGAACAAGAGGAAGATTTTTTTCTATTAAACTATCGCGCTCATTCATTAGGCTTACCCTTTATTATTTTTTCTATTGTAACAGTAGTACCTACCCCAACTTTTGAACGCACGCGAAGCTTATCAGAGAAGCTTTCCATAACGGTAAACCCAAGTCCTGAGCGGTCTCCTCCTACGCTTGTAAACAATGGTTCTCTCGCCTTTTTCACATCTTCAATACCGCATCCTCTATCTTTTACAGATACCCTTATAACGCCTTCTTCGAAGACTGTACAGGTTATGTAAATTTTTCCGATTGTGTTCTTGTAGGCGTGAACAATACAGTTTGTTACCGCCTCGCTTACAACTGTTTTTATATCGCCCATTTCTTCAACTGTCATATCAAGTTGACTTGAAAAAGCCGCTACCGCCATACGGGAAAAGCTCTCGTTTACTGAACGGGAGTCAAAAGTCATTTTTAACTGATTTATTTTTTTCATGAGTTTCACCCTACCCTTTAATTTTCTTTTTTGCTTATTTCCGCAAGTTTTTCTATACCTGACATTTTCATTATTTTGTAATCGCGCTCACTTAAATTTTCTATTTTCAAGTGCTTATTTTTACTTGCTATAATGCGATAGCGCCCCATAACAAGTCCTACTCCTGAGCTATCCATAAAAGTAACTCCTGAAAAATCAAGAACAATAATTTCTGCAGTTTCAAACATAAGTATGCCGTCATCTATCGCATCTCTTATAGCAGGCACTGTATGATGGTCAATTTCACCCTTTATAAAAAAATAAAGGGTTTTATTTTTGTTTTTTACTATAACAGGCATATTTCCCTCTCCTTTTTAATATTTATATTTAATATACATCAGCAAAAAAGAAAAATTTGTCGTAATAAAGAGGAAAACGCTTGATGCATAAAAATACATCAAGCGTTTTTCAATCAAGTTATTCTTTTTTAGCTTATCTTATAATTTTATCTCTCTTAAGGAATTTTATAAGACGCTTTGTATTGTTGCCGTCGTGGTAATCAACAAGGCGTGAATATCTATCCTTATAAAGCTCTGTCTGTGGCTCGTTGTAATTGCGAAGAATTGATTCTGTGAGACCTTCTTCACTATAGAAAAAGTCGCCATATACGTTTTCTTCATTAAGCATAAGCTTTGTTGACGGGCCATACTGCTCCATACAATAATCCTTTTCTTCCCAATAGAAAATAACGTTTGAACCTCTGTAGAAAGCATCAAAAGCTATTGAGGAATAGTCGGTTATAAGAAGTCTTGCGGTTTTAAGCACATCATCATAACGAGCGTCAAGCACTACCTTATCAACCACATCAGGAGATGCTTTTGAAAGCTCGTTTACAATAAGAGGATGAGGAAGAATAATAACCTTTTCCTTTAAGCTATCAGGCACATTATTGTAAAGCTTCATGAGCATTTTGAAATATGGTGTTTCAGAGAAATCCGAACGAGCTGTGTTGATTTCCCAAGGGCGCCATGTTGGCATAATAACGATTTTATCTGCATCATCGTTAAGAGTATTTCTGTCAAACTTAGGAAGACCTGAAACATAAATATCCTCTTCAAGATGTCTTCCAAGAGTTGTGAAATGGTCTCTTTCTGCCTTCGAGGAAACAACAACCCTGTATTTACCGTTAAGGTTTTTCCTACTAAACATTTTTCTTGATTCAGAATCAAGGGAAACCATATACATTACGCCATGCTGAAGGAAAACATAGTTCATATTTTTCCTTGTCATTTTGTAAAGTGGTAACGGATTGCAGGTTTTCAAATCAAAGGCGTGAGCAATTGCCTCTGTACCAATAAATGTTTTTGAGGCAAAGAAGTACAGATAATGCCTGAAAGAATATTTATAAACAATATTCTTTCTATACTTCTCAGGAATTCTATCTATAAACTCATAGTTTCTATCAACTATAAAATAGGCGTTTTTATAGCCTTCATCCATAAGCTCTTCGTAAAGAACGCTTGCACTTTCCTCATATTTTGAAGAGTTCTTTTCATAAAGAACAACAAGTTTTTTTGCTTTTTCGCTTTTCCAGACAAGTGAAACACCAAAAGCAACAAGCTGTTTGAAGCGTTCAATTATTTTATCCGTTACATTTTTTGAACGGACATAAATCATAAGAATATTGCCCTTATCCTGCCTAAACACAGCAACAGTCTGCGTTGCTTTATGGATATTCATCGGACCACGTAAACCAAGGAAAAGCCTGCCTATAGGTGAGAAATACTTTATATTGCAGCATACCTCTTCTCCCTGGTATTTATAACAGAGATAGACACGCACTTTTGTAGGGTTTGTAAGCATATCTTCAACAGGAATTGTAAGAGAATATACACCTTTATGAAATTTTGCTTTTTTCTTTTTGCCATAGAATTTAGGTTTATACTGCTTTCCATCAACGGAGAAATACATATCACTAAGCTCTGTAGCAACAGAAGTTTTCAAAGAAAAACGAGAAATTATCTTCATTTTTTTGCCTATATTAAAATACAAAGGCAACTTATTGTTCAAAAGAGAAAACTGACCGATAACTTTAATCTTTTCTTCAAAATCTTCAATTTTATCAATTGCAGCTTCTTCCTGAGAGGAATTATCAACGCAGGAGAAACCATAATCATTCTCCAGCTTTGTTGCTTTTTTGCTTACTTTTCCGCCACAAAAAACGCTATGCTTAACATATTCCTTGGCACATTGGAAGCAAGCAAGCACACCAGACATAAGACCACTGTTACGAGAAAAATCTACAACCTTTACAGGAGTAAGCTGAGGGAATGTGCGCCTGTTTTCGCGAGAGAAAAACTTTTTCAACACGGATGATTTAAAACCACCAAAAACACAGGCAATGAAATACATAAGAAGCTCAACAGGCTTGTACTGATATGCTGTAAGAAGGCCGAAAATTGATATATCTCCAACAAGCTCATCGAGCGTTTCTTTATTTTTAGGAGATAAGGCCTTTCTGTAGGAAACAACGTAGTTATAATCCGGGTTATTATCCATATAGGCTTTTAAGGCTCTGTATGTTGAAGGAATAAGATTACCGGCGTATAACAAGCACATGTTATCCTTCTGAGTATGTTTTTTCAGTTCATAGGAATCTGTTTCCCCTGATACAATAAGCGAGAATATTTTTTCGCAACAATCTGCAGAGCCGCATGAGCAATATTCCTCAATAAACTCGTCAGGAACAGGAATTTCTTTTTCCATTAATGAAACAACACTTTCCACATCCTCAACAATAGGAAATGGAAGGCTTTCAAAATCCATATAGATTCCGCGTGTTGAAAGATAATCCGCTTTATCGTAAGCAAAGAGAATTATTTTTTTACGTGATACTGCAAAATCAAAGAAAACGCTGGAATAGTCTGTAACAAGACCATCACAGGCATTTAAAATCTCATATGTATCATAATCAGATGAGAAATATTTTATATGCTTATACTTATCGCAGTCAATCTCTGAAGCCATTAAGAAATGGAGATTAACAAGAAGTATAGTATCGTCGGGAAGCTTTTCGTCAAACTCTTTAAGAATAAGTTTTGTTCTATCTATCTGCTTACGCTTCTGCGCATCAGTTTCCGCATCGCGCCAGGTTGGCATATAGGCAAAAAGCTTTTTACCTTCATAGCCAAGCTTTGATTTAATAACATCTCCGGCCTCACTGTTATAAAAAATGTAGTTTCTTGGATAGTTACCTATAAAACTTACATTATTAAAAATCGGCTCCAGGTCATAATCTTTCATAAAAACCTGACGAGTAAATTCATTTGGGAAAAGAGCGTAATCGCTCATAAGATAGTTTTTTTGCACATTAGCAAGAGAAGCAAGGCTTGATTTATTAGCCTTACCTAAGGTTTTGAGCGGAGTTCCGTGCCATGTATTAAGGAAAATCTGACCTTCACGCTTATTAAAATAAGGCGGAAAGCTATTGTCTGTCATTATATACTTTGCGGTGGCAAGAATCTTGCAGTATTCCTTGGAATCCCTGACAGTAAGCAATACATTTTCAAAGCCATAGAACTCCATTCGCTTCTGAGCCTTAGCCTTAGTTTGCTCAGTAACAACAAAACATGGCTTATACTCAGACCAACGAGGGTTTTCACAAAGCTCTTTAAGCATTGCGAACATATTACCATTAATATTGGAGCCCTGTCCGCCCTCAAGTAAAACTAAATTCTCATTAATAGGCAAATTGCAGTAAGTTATATAATCAAACTTACTGCCCTTTACCGCTTTTATTATATTGTCCAGATATTTTGCGAACATTTTTAAGCCTCTTTTTAATTATGTATTAGGTACCTGCTCTACACCATCAACTGCATCCTGAAGCTGAAGGTCATTTTTAATCTGAGATGTTGAAATACCTGGTGTTCTTTCAAGGAAAACAACATCACAATACTCTTTGAGGTAATCGAATTTATCGCTACCTGCCCAGTCTGAGCCCATAACGCAAACATCGATTTTATAATCTTTTATATCCTGAACCTTCTGCTCCCAGTTATTCTCAGGAATAACAAGGTCAACATAACGGATAGCCTCAAGCATTTTTTTACGGGTTTCATAGCTATGATAAGCCTTCTTACCCTTTGTTGCATTAAATTCATCTGTTGAAAGAGCAACAACAAGGTAATCACCCAGTTCTTTAGCTCTCTTTAAAATACGGATATGACCGTAGTGAAGCAAATCAAAAGTACCATACGTTAAAATTCTTTTCATAATTAAACCTCCAATAAAGAGCAGATAAATTCTGCTAAAAGCTCTGTATTATTTGTGTTTTTATTTTCAACATACTTATCCGCAAAAGCAGAAAGCAAATCAAAAGCATAATCACCGATTGAAATCGATTTTGCTAAATCATCTTCGTTTTTGAAGGCAACGCCTTGGATTTCTGTAAGAACATCCACATTCAAACCTTGCTCCGCCTTGTATTTATCATAATCAGGAACAAAGAAATACAACGGCTTTTTCAACATTGCCGCTTCAAATGCACAGGCAGAATAATCGGTTATAACCGCGTCAGCCAGCTTCATTAAATCAAGGCTTGAAAAATCACCTTTAACATTGTTGAAGCCATCTTGCGCCGACTTGCTTAATGGATGAGCAGAAACCGCAATTTCATATCTCTCATCAGACATAAAAGCCTGAACAAGTCTTTGAGTGTAAACCTCATCATTATCGCGGAATGTTGGCACGTATGCAACAATTTTTTTCTTTAAAAAATCAGGATTAAGCTTTAGAAAATCCTCTCTTCTGTTTTCCCCATTCAGAATAACATCCACACGAGGAAGAGAAAGAATTTTTATATTCTCCTTTTTACATCCAAAGGCCTGGCAGTAAAAATCTGCAGTAGCTTTAGATGGAGCAAGCACATAATCATAATTTTCGTGCATATGCATTGCTTTTGCAACACCTGAATCTCTGCCCTGTGCCTTACCTGCCGCCTGTAAGCTAAACTGTTTAACAGCACCCATAGCGTGCCAGATCTGAATGATTTTTGTTTCTTTTTTATGGTTGAGGCAGGAAACAGGAATTGAATATGTGTCTGCAATTACTACCTTCGCAGAAGCCATCTCCCACATATCACCGAAAATGCTGAAAATATATGAAAGTGATATTGCACTTTCGTCCTTCAGCCTTTTAAGACGAAAAACCTGTTGCGTTTCAGGTGAAACCTCTTTAATTCCGCCTTCAAGCATAAGCATATCAGGTGATTTCACATCACTCTGTCGTGAAAGATAAAGTATTTTATTTTTTGTTTTTCTGAACTTCATAGGTGCATAAAGGATATTTATGCACAAAACAAATATTTTTATTATAAGTAGCTTCATATCTGCACCAAAAAGAAAAGTTTTGTAACATTTCTATTTTAATTTAAAGCCCGAATTTTGTCAATTATTTAGTCATCTTTTCCTGTTTTACTTTATGGTCTATAACATGGCGTGAAGCAAGCTCTGCCATAATATCTTCAACAGAAATCCCCATTTCAATCATTAAAACAAGCACATGGTACATAAGGTCGGAAATTTCATAAATAGCCTCCGCCTTATCGTTTGCCTTACCTGCAATAATAACCTCTGTGGACTCTTCGCCAACCTTTTTAAGGATTTTATCAATACCCTTTTCAAAAAGGTAGGTTGTGTATGAGCCCTCTTTAGGATTAGATTTTCTACCCTCAAGCATTTCAACAAGCGCTTGTACAGAAAATGCAGGTGCTTCCTCGCTTTCAAGTACAGTATTGAAGAAACAACTCTCCTCACCTGTGTGGCAGGCAGGACCATCCTTTTTTACTCTTACAGTTAAAGCATCCATATCACAATCAGCAGTAATGCTTACAATATGCTGATAGCTTCCACTTGTTTCGCCCTTAAGCCAGAGCTCCTGTCTTGAACGGCTCCAGAAGCAGGTGAGCTTCTTTTCAAGAGAAATTTTAAGACTTTCCTTATTCATATAAGCAAGAGTTAAAACATCTCCAGTTTTATCATCAACAACAATTGCAGGGATAAGACCCTTTTCGTCAAATTTAAGCTTTTCAATATCAAACATAATTATATCCTCACAGTTATATCGTTTTCTTTAAGTGTGTTTTTAAGGTCGTCTATTGTAACCTCTCCGTAGTGGAAAATTGATGCGGCAAGGCCTGCTGTAATCTGCGGTACTTCGTTGAACAAATCAACAAAATCCTGTTTGCCGCCTGCCCCGCCTGATGCAATAACAGGCACATTCACTATTTCACAAACAGCCTTAAGCATTTCAATATCGAAGCCTTTTTTTACGCCATCGGTGTCAATTGAGTTAACAACGATTTCGCCTGCGCCGTTTTCAACACCTCTCTTTATCCACTCTAAAGCATCAAGGCCTGTATCCTCTCTGCCACCCTTGGCAAAGACTCTGAATTGACCATCTACCCTTTTTATATCAATAGATAAAACAACACATTGGTCGCCGTATTTCTGCGCCGCCTCTTTAATTAAGGAAGGATTTTTAATAGCACCTGAGTTTACAGAAACCTTATCTGCTCCGCATTTAAGGACTCTATCGAAATCATCAAGAGTATTTATGCCACCGCCTACAGTTAAGGGTATGAACACCTTTGAGGCAGTTTCAGTAAGGATGTCTGTAAACAACTTTCTTCCGTCTGATGAGGCTGTTATATCGTAAAAAACAAGTTCATCTGCACCATGGGAGCTGTAATATTCTGCAAGCTCAACGGGAGAAGAAATTTCATTTAAATCTTTAAAATTTGTGCCTTTAACAACTGTGCCGTTGCGCACGTCGAGGCAAGGAATAATTCTTTTGGTAATCACTTTGTAACCTCCAACGCATCGCTTATTTTTATAGCACCCGTGTAGTACGCTTTACCTATTATGGCACCAAAAAGATTCATTTCGTTAAGTGCTTCAATATCATCAAGACTTGAAACGCCACCAGACGCGATTATATTCACATTGAATTTTTCTGAAAGTTCTTTGTAAAGCTGACGGTTCGTACCCTGCATTGCACCATCTTTGGAAATATCTGTGCAAATAACAGTAGCAACGCCGATTTTCTGAATTTTCTCAAAAAATTCAAATGTACTATATTCTGATTTTTCTACCCAACCTTTAATGGCAACCTTACCATCTTTAATATCGGCACCAACTGCGATTTTATCGCCATAGGTTTTAACCGCCTCAATCAAAAATGCTTCGTCGGTTACTGCAGCGGTGCCTAAGATAACACGCTTAACACCTGCATCAAGGTAGGCTTTTACAACATCCATTGAACGGATACCGCCACCAACCTCAACATTAAGAGATGTGTTTTCAACAAAGCTTTTTATTATTTCAATATTTGGTGTACCGCCATCGCGGGCACCCTCAAGGTCAACAGTATGAAGCTCTGTTGCACCCTGACTTTCAAATTCCTTTGCTATTTCAATAGGATTTTCGGAATAAACTGTAAGGTCGTTGTAGTTACCTTTTAAAAGGCGTACCGCCTTACCTTCATATAAATCTATAGCAGGAAAAATTTTCATTAGTTAAATATATCCTTTCATTAGTGCAAAAACAATACAAGCACTAAAGTTTGAGATGAATTTGTTCACAGTGCTGTTTTGAAGCGAGCGGTGCTATATGCAGATACCGCCCCGAGCAAAAAATAGTGCTGTGGGCAAATTAATCCAAACTTTAAATTTCGCAAAACGCTTTAAGTATATTAAGACCAACATCACCGCTTTTTTCAGGGTGGAACTGGCAACCGAATATATTACCCTTACCTACTGCGGCGGTAACAGGGATACTATATTCAGATGTGGCTATTACGGAATCTTCGCAATCTGTTGCATAGTATGAATGAACGAAATATACGAAATCCCCATTATTTATGTATTTGAACAATGGGCTTTCAGCTTTAAAATCCAGGGCATTCCAGCCCATATGAGGGATTTGCAGAGAAGAATCTATTTTACCCTCCAGAGCAATAACATTACCCTTCAGAAAGCCGAGACCGTCGTGCTCACCGTACTCATAGCCCTTTTCAAAGAGAAGCTGCATACCAAGGCATATACCGAGAAAGGGCTTACCGCTATTTGCTTCTTCGGTAATAAGCTCTACAAGACCGCTTTCCTGAAGCTTTTTAGATGCATCACCGAAAGCACCTACACCGGGAAGGATTATTCTGTCTGCATTTTTTATTTCCTGAGGGTCTTTTGTTACAACTGCTTCAACACCGATTTTCTTCAATGAGCATTGGAGAGAAAACAAATTACCTACGCCATAATCAATTATTGCAAGCATTATAAAACTCCTTTGGTTGATGGTATTTCGTCTTTTGCATCCTCATCAATTGAAACCGCTTTTCTGAGTGTGCGGGCAAGAGACTTAAATGCACCTTCTATAATATGGTGGCTGTTTATACCATCAAGACGGCGGATATGAAGAGTAAGACCTGCATTAAAAGCAAAAGCAATAACAAACTCTCTTAAAAGCTCTGTATCAAAATCCCCTACCATTGGTGCCGGAATCTTCATACGATAGCGAAGGTATGGTCTACCTGAAATATCAACCGCAGAAAGAATAAGGGCCTCGTCCATTGGGAGAATAGTGCTACCATATCTTTTTATACCTCTTTTATCGCCAAGAGCTTCTTTAAAAGCCTGACCTAAAGCGATACCAATATCCTCAGTTGTATGGTGGCCATCAACCTCAATATCGCCGTCGCATTTTACTGTAAGGTCAAATCTTCCGTGCTTTGCAAAAAGCACAAGCATATGGTCAAGAAAGCCTATTTTAGTTGAAATATCATTTTTACCTGTACCGTCAAGATTTATTTTAACATAAACATCTGTTTCGGCAGTTGTTCTTTTAACTTCAGCAACACGCATTCAGTTGCCCTCCAATATATCTTTGATTGTGTTTATAAGAATC
>JAZLDN010000040.1:0-131962 GCA_045614765.1 Acutalibacteraceae bacterium | reverse complement strand
AGTCTCTTAGACTCAGAATCACGGCCGTTACGGGTAGAACCCATACCTTTTTTATGAGCAAATAACTGAATGTTAATCTTAAGCATTTCGTTACACCTCCGTAGTAGTTATCGTAACATTTTTGGGATATTGCAAGCTGAGTTCATTAATATGAAGCTTTAAGCCTTGCAATATATCGTTTGTTTTGTCTGCACTTTCTTCAGGGATAATAACTGTCATTTCACCGCTATCGTCTACACGTGCATCTGCCTTAACTCCCATTATTTCCATAATGGTATTAGCGACCATATATGCAGCAGAGGAAACTGATGCGCATATGATATCAGAACCGCTTTCAGCATAGCCTGAATGACCTTTAATATTGAAACCTGTAAGTGCGCCGTTTTTTGAATAATAAAACGCAGCTTTAATCATAAGACTTAAGCATTGATAGCTGAAATCTCAACCTTTGTATATGGCTGTCTGTGGCCCATTTTACGTTTTTCATTCTTCTTTGGCTTGTAAGTTGCAACAACGATCTTCTTGCCCTTGCCGTTCTTAACAACCTTTGCGCTAACAGAAGCGCCGTCAACGTAAGGAGCACCAACTTTGATACCGTCGTCTGCACCAACTGCGATAACCTTATCGAAGGTTATTGTGGAATCAGCTTCAACGTCGAGCTTTTCGATGTAGATAACATCGCCGTTCTCAACTTTGTACTGCTTTCCGCCTGTTTCGATGATTGCGTACATAGATTTTTACCTGCTTTCTTTCAGTCTCGCTAACAAGGCGGTTACTTGAAAATAACACTTGTGGGCACACCAATAGTACCCGCCCTTAATATGCGGCAAATGGTATTTTAGCAGATACTTCACTGTTTGTCAACAGAAAATCCGCTTTTTTCCAACTCTTTTTTCATATCCTCAGGGAGGGGAGCAACAAAGGTCATTTCCTCCAATGTAATAGGATGGGTTATTGTAATCTGCCTGCAATGAAGTGCGGCATGATTTAAAAATTCTGTTTCGGGAGAGTCATATAATTCATCGCCAACAAGAGGGTGTCCTATATAATCAAAGTGAACACGAATCTGGTGAGTTCTGCCGGTTTCTGTTTTTACCTCAACAAAGGCTTTGTCTTCCAACTGCTCGATAGTTTTCCAATGAGTAATAGCGTAATCTCCTCTTGGGTCAACTGTTCTGAGAGTAAGACCCATATCGGGACGGTAAATTGGCGCATCTATTGTTCCTTGCGATTCGGGTGTTCCCCAGACAATTGCGTTATATATTTTATTCATATTGCCGTTAAGCTTTGATGCGGCGTAGCTGTTCTTTGCAAAAACCATTACACCGGAGGTTACCTTATCAAGCCGTCCTATTGCTCTGCCTGCAGCAGGCTCGTTCTGAGTTTTTATAAGATAGTTTGCTACAGAATTGCAAAGAGTGCCGTTTGGATGATTGCGGGTAGGGTGAGAGGAAATACCTGAAGGCTTGTTTACAATAAGAATATCTTCGTCTTCAAATATAATGTCTATGGGCACGTCCCAAAGAGGTGGTGGAGTTGTTTTTTCAGGAATAAAAAGGGTAAGCTTATCGCCTGCTTTTACCTTATCAACAACACGCCAATGAGTACCGTTTATAAACACTGTCTCAGGTGTATTTCTCAGATGTTTTATTATATAAGTTGAAAGCTCAAGCTCAGTTTTCATGAAATGGAGCAGGGGGCAATTATCAAATTCAGGGGTAACAATAAATTCAAGTTTTCTCATAACCGCGTGCTCCTTTCAGAAAAATAACCATTGTATATACATTTGCATATACAATGGTCGAAAAATGACGATTGTTTATAAAAATGTAGATGTAAAGTCAGTTACTTTACAAAATATTGCTTTTTTGGAATTTGAAAAAGTCAAAAATCAAAAGTTATAAACATTTTAGACAGGTTTTTGAACATTGACAAGCTTATTGCTTTACAAAATTTTATTCATTTTCCATTTTCTGGAAATGTATATTTTCTTCAAATTTTCGGAAAATATGTATTTATACATAAATTGATCACTTGATTGGATGCTCAGAGATTTTTCTTTCATTGAATTTAACAACGAAATCAAAGCCTGCTTCGCGAGCAATTTCGTAGGCCATTGGAATACCGAAACCGATTCTTTCAGCATAGTGAGAATCGGAGCCAACGCTTACTAATTTACCACCTAATTCTTTGTATCTTTTTATAGTATCAATATTAGGTGAAGGGAGATTGATAGGGTATTTAAGACCACCCATATTTATCTCTAAGGCCTTATCCTTTTCTGCGCAAAGGCGGAGAATTTCATCAACCTTTTTTGCGTATTTATTTATATCCTCAACATAACCACAGTGGTTGAAAATATATCTGAAAGGATATGTGATATGAGCGAGAATATCAAATTTGCCCCACTGAAGCATATTGAGAAGCTCATCAAAATACTCGTTCATAAGAGCAGTAATATCCATACCATCGAAGTTTGGGAAATCATAAAAATCAGGTTTGCCTCTTAAATTGTGGATAGAGCCTATAACAACATCATAGTTGTTTGTTGTAATAAGTTTTTCTGCAAGCTCAGGTTCATAGTGAGGCTGAGCAAGTTCAATTCCGCGAAGAATTTCGATTTTACCTTCGAAATCTTTTTTAGCTCTTGAAACCTCTTTATAGCTTCTTTCTGCACGCTTATCAAATCCTGCTGAGAACAGAACATCTACTTCGCAATGGTCTGTAAAAGCAACTGTCTGTATACCGTTTTCGTAAGCGGTCTGAGCCATTAAATCAACAGGGTGGTTACCATCCTGGGAGCTGTCTGTATGAGTATGTAAGTCTATAATTTTTATGTCGTTCATATTAAACCAACCTTTTAAAAATAATATCAAAAGCATAATAGCACAAAATAAAAGAAAAAAATAGGGTTTAATTAAAAATACATAATAATCTTTTATTTTCTCAATTGATATGATATATTATAATAGTATGAGGTGATTTTATGAAGCTGAAAGCAAATGCGAAAATAAATCTTCTTCTTGATATAACAGGCATAAAGAAAAATGGTTACCATAGCCTTTTTACAATAATGCAGTCAGTAAGCCTTGGCGATATTATTACTGTTGAAAAAACAGGCGGAGAGGAAATAACAGTTTCCTGCGACGTTGAGGGTGTGCCAACAGATAAATCTAATATAGTATATAAATGTGCTGATAAATTCTTTCAATATGCAGGTATTACTGAAAACAAGGGTGTGCATATTCATATAGAAAAGCATACACCTTTCGGTGCAGGTATGGGGGGCGGCAGCGCAGATGGCGCAGCAGTACTTGTGGCACTGAATAGGTTGTTTGAAACTAATTATCACGAAAAAGTGCTTTGTAGAATCGGCGTTAAGGTTGGAGCAGATATTCCTTTCTGTATTGTTGGTGGTACAGCTCTTTGCCTCGATACAGGCGCAATTGTTGCTCCTCTTAACGATATGGAAGGCTATCATATAGTAATAGTTAAGCCTGAAAGCAGTGTATCAACAAAAGAAGCTTATGATGCGGTTGACTCATTGGAAAATATGAAGCATCCTAAAAATCAGGAAATGCTTGAATATTTTGCAGATGGAGATTTCCAAAATGGCTTGAAGCTTTGCTCCAATGTTTTTGAGCAGGCTTTTGAAATTCCAGGCAGAGTAGATGTTAAAGATATATGCAACAGAAATGGCGCAATAGCTTCTTGCATGACAGGCTCAGGCTCAGCAGTTTATGGTGTTTTCCAAGAAAAAGAAAATGCAGAAAAAGCTATTAAGGCGCTTTCAAAAATATTCGATAAGGTTTACCTTTGCACACCTGAAAAACAAGGTATCGAAATAATTGAAGAATAAAACTGAATAAAATATAAAAACCGTCCAAGAATTCAACTGAATGAAAGGGCGGTTTTTTATTATGAATTTTAAAAACAAGGATATTAATATAAAGAGAGATAAATTATTTTTAGCTGTTGTTGCAATATTTATAAGTATATATACATCCTTCTCGTGCGTGTTTTTTGCTTCCGCTTGCGCAGGTGTCAGGGAAGATGTTGTAAGGCTTCATATATTAGCAAACAGTAATAGTGAGGAAGACCAACAAATCAAGATAAAAGTCCGGGATGCACTTCTGAAAGCAAATTCAGATATGCTTTCAGAAAAGGTGAACGCAGACAATGCACACATTTATTTTGAAGAAAACAAAGAAGAGCTTTTAAGCGTTGTTTTAAAAACATTAAAAGAAAACGGGTATTGTTATAACGCGCAAATATTTCTGCAAAGGGAAAGCTATGAAACTCGTGAATATGGTAATCTGACTTTTCCTGCAGGAGAGTATTTATCGTTAAAAGTGATTTTAGGTAGTGGAGAGGGTAGAAACTGGTGGTGCGTAATGTTTCCGCCGCTTTGCGTGCCTGCAGCAGATGATGTAAAAGCAGATAACGAAAAAACCGCCGAGTATCTTTCACCTGAAGGAGTGAAAATAATAAACGGCGGAGAAAAGTATGTAGTTAAATTCAAGCTTCTTGAGTTGTATGAAGAGTTAATGCAGAAAATCAAAGAGTAATTTCCTTGTGCCTTGTTACATGGCAACCGACGTTAACTGCAACTGGCAGCCCTGCAATATGAGTTGGCGCAGTTTCAATATTAACGGCCAATGCGGTAATATCTCCGCCAAAGCCCTGGCAGCCTATATTCAATTCGTTGATTTTGTTAAGCATTTTTTCTTCCAAATCTCTGTAGAATTCATCACTGTTTCTGATTGAAATATCTCTGCAGAGAGCTTTTTTTGAAAGAAGAGCAACGCCTTCAAAATCACTTCCTATGCCAACACCTAAAACAACAGGAGGGCAAGGATTAGAATCTGCAATTTTAACAGTTTCAGTAACAAAATCTATAATATCGTCAACAGTAGCAGAAGGAGTAAACATTTTAATTCTGCTCATATTTTCACTGCCGAAGCCTTTTGGTGCGGCGGTGAGTTTTATTTTATCTCCAGGTACTAAGTTAAGGTGAATAAGGGCAGGTGTATTATCGTTGGTGTTGCCTCTTCTTATAGGGTCTTTTACAATTGAGCAACGTAGTTTACCATCAAGATAGGCTTTTTTTACGCCGTTGTTTACAGCTTCGGTAAAATCCCCACCTGTAATATGAACATCCTGACCTAATTCGCAGAAAAGAACCGCCATTCCTGTATCCTGGCAAATAGGAATATTAAGCTCTTTAGAAGCACTAAGGTTTTTACACATATCGCAAAAAATGCTTTTTGCAATCGGGTGTGTTTCTGCTTTCTGAAGTTGAGAAATTTTATCTTCAAGAGAAGATGGCAGAAAAAGGTTAGCGTCAAGGAAAAGCTCTGCAACAGCATTTTCTATTTCTTTTACATTTATTTCTCTCATGATAACACCACCCTTGGATAATCATTTACCATTAAAATAGTATAACCGTGCCAAATGGCACGGTTGAATTTTTTAGCCTCTCTGGTTGCCGCCGCGGCGAGGAGTTGATGCTCCGCGCTTTGCCACATTGTTCTTTTTAAGGTCGCTCATTTTTTCGTCGCTGACTGTTTTGAATTTGGCAAGCATATCTTCAAAAGACATATTTTCAGGCTCATTTTTCTGCGCACCTGTCCAAACCTGTGGCTGTGAACGGCGAGGTCTATCGTTTGCAGGCCTTTTCGGCTTCTGTTCTTCTTCCTCAGGAAGAGCTTTTTTAATGGAAAGAGCAATTTTGCCTTTCTCGTTGATTTCAAGAACTTTAACGTTTACTGTATCGCCTTCAGAAAGCTTCTCGTGAATATCCTTAATAAAGGTTGAAGAAACTTCAGAAATATGTACCATACCCGTTGATTTATCAGGAAGCTCAACGAAAGCTCCGAAATTTGTAATACCTGTAACTTTTCCTTCAAGAATTGCGCCGATTTCTACTGCCATATTTTACCTCTAACAAATATTTTTTAAACGCCCGGTGTTATATCCACATAAACGCGTTCATCGGGCATTACGTAGCCCTTTTTTCTGGCATACTCTTCTACAAGCTCTGCCTCGTCTCCCTTGGAAACTGCATCCTCTAAAGCTTCGTTTTCAGCAACCTGACTTTCGTAGGTGCTTTGAAGGGCAGCAAGCTCGGCTTCCTTTTTGTTGATGTTAATCTGTGCTTTCACAATTGAAACTACAAGGTACAACAAAATACAGGAGCAGATTATTATAGCAATAATGCTTGTGTTGTTAAGCTTTTTCTTGCTTTTTTTCTTTGCCAATTCTTGCGCCACCTTTCTTTTTCGGTTTTAAACTTGCCAAAAATATACCAAATAAATTATACACATATATACGTGCTTTTGGCAAGTGTTTTTTCCTTGTTTTTTCAGAGTTTTTTTCAGTTTTTTTAAAAAGTTTTTTTAATTTTTCTGAAAGGTGTAAAAAAACGCGTTTTATAAGGCGGAAGGGCGCTGAAATCAATTTAAAAATAAACTTATAAACCCTTTTCAAACCCCTGACGCAAAGGTCGGTGAACTTAATTGCGGCAATGCCGAAGGATATATAATAAAACAGGGCGCCTATAATTTCGCCTGCGATTATATAAAAGCGTATTTCGCCTTTATTAAGGGCAAGAATGAAAAGAAAAGTAAATAGACCGAAAAAGAAAAAATATAAAAGGTCGGAAACTACAACGGCTATTTTGGAGTTTGTTAATGATAGCCGTATAGCACGGAAAATATCATACATAATGCCAAGTAGAAAACCCAGGCCTAAGGAAGCAACAAAAATAGTCAGCTGCTCTGATTGAGGAACGCTATACATCAGCGGAACACCTTAGATAAAAAGCTGCCGCCTTTTTCTATTACATCTGCATATTGCAGTGAATTGATGTTACCTTCAATACAAAGCTCGCCAATTTCCAGAGAAAGCTTTGTTATATGAAGATTCTGACCCTTTACAGTTATTTCGCCGCAGCTTGTTACAGCAACAATAGTATCTTCATCAAAGCTTCCAACATTACTGACACCTGAAATACAAAGATTTTTTCTGTCCTCTAAAATACAATTATGAGGGAAAACTGTCCCTTTTTTATCATCTGTCAAAACAACACCTCCTGTATTACATTATATTTAATTGATCTCGCTGGTATGACATGTACATAGTAGTTTTATTGCAACAATTTGTTTCATTTGTTGACATGGGTAAACTTTTCTTATAAAATTAGTCCATAATATTTTTACTGGGAGAAAAATTGTGGAAGAGAAAAAATACGGGATACAACTAAAAATTATTTCTGGTTTAATGGCTGTAGTTTTAGTTCTGGGTATAGTTTTTTCACTGAAAAGACCAACACTGCCTGACGTAGATAATAAAGAAGAAACTAAAATTGTTGAAGGTGGATTTCAATCAATAATAGATACCAAAAAGCCCGAAAGCTATTCTTCTCTGCTCGAAGTAACAACAAAGCTTCGTTCAGAGTATAGCAATACTTTAAAGTTATTTACTTTAGGCTATAGCGAGGCAGGGAAAGCAATACCTATGCTTACAATGGGCAACGGCGAAAAGAAGGCCCTTGTTGTTGGTGCAATTCATGCCCGTGAGCACCTTACAACAAAATATCTTTTGCGCGTTATTGAGGATTATTGCTATGCTATTGAAAAGGGCGACGGAAGCTTTGGCGGATTTGATTTGAATAAACTTTTTTCTCAGTATACATTATATATAGTGCCTTGCGTAAATCCTGATGGGCTTGAAATTGTGCGCTCTCGCCTTGCACCTAAAAAGAATGTTTATATTGATAAGCTTGAGGATTATAAGGCAAACTACAACGGAGTTGATTTGAACAGAAACTTTCCTCTTGCATGGGAGCAGATTGATAACGGAATTACAAGGCCAAACGGCTATTTCTTTAAAGGCTATAAAAGTGGAAGTGAAAAAGAATCACAAGCTCTTATGCAGCTCTGTGAGGAGAATGCTTTTGATTTCCTTTTATCTATTCATGTGAAAGGTAACTGTATTTTCTGGGGCGACCAATACAACGAAAATTATAATGGTATATATAAAGCCTTTGCACAGGATATTGCAAGCAGTAGTGGTCTTTATATGACTGAACCAACAGAGAAAGCAACAAGCTATGGCGGAGGCTTTGAAAACTGGTTCAGGCACACATATACAAAGCCTGGACTTTGTATAGAGCTTGTGAAAAATGAAAATATAATCAATCCTTGTACGAATGAAAATTACGCTGATTTTAATAAGTTTGTAAATTATAGTGAATCAAGCTATGCAATAGCTGCAGCCCTTGCTTCAGATAATAAGTAGGTGAGAAACATAATGAATGTATACGATTTTGATAACACCATTTATGATGGTGAAAGCGTTGTTGATTTCTTTTTGTTTTATTGCAAAAAGGATAAATCGCTTTTTAAATATATTCCTTCCGTTTTCCTTGCGCTTATGAAGTACAAGGCAGGAAAGGTTACAATAGAACAAGCTCTTTCAAAATACGGAAAAGCGGTTGGCGATTTTTATAAAAACAATGAGCAGATAAACGAAGATATGAAAATCTTCTGGGATACACATATGCATAAAATAAAGCCTTTTTATAAGGATGTTCAAAGCGATGATGACCTTATAATATCAGGCTCACCTGAATTTTCTTTGGAGATTATCTGCAAGAGACTTGGAATAAAAAGGTATATAGGAAGCATTATTGAGAAGGATGGTTCAATTCCCCGACTTTGTATAAGAGAAGCAAAGGTGAAAGCCTTTTTCCAGGAATATCCTGATGCACAGATTGAAAATTTTTACACAGATTCTGTTAATGACACACCACTTATTGAAATAAGCAAAAATGCATATCTTGTTAAGGGACACAAAATAACAAAGATAAAATAAAAAGCAACTGATAAGATTATCTTATCAGTTGCTTTTCTTTAGTATTACTGCACTGTTAGCAGGTATATTTACAAAGTAATCAATATTTTGGTCTGATATAAGTTCTTTTGAAAAGAAAAATTCTTCAGGCAAATTATAGTCAATAGGGTGATAGTTTCTGTTTGCAATTACAAGAATTTTATCGCTCTCGCTTTTCCTTATATATGCAACACAGGATAGCATAGCAGAGTAAGGAATGAATCTACCCTCTTTCAGACAGTGGAGGGAATTGCGGATTTTTCCCAACTTTTTATACCATTCAATAAGCTCTGTATCCTCTTTTCCCCAAGGGAAAAAGCCTCTGTTGAATGGGTCTGCGCCACCTTGCATACCTGCTTCGTCGCCATAGTAAATAGATGGGAAGCCTGGGAGAGTGTACTGAAGCACAGTAGCAGTTTTTAAAAGCGTTTTTGCCTTATTATATTCATCTTCAGTTAATTTGTATGAAGCCTGAATATTTCTAGGCTTATGCTCTATAGAGTCATTAACAAGCTTTGTAACAATTCTTGCAGTATCGTGGGTGCCTATATGGTTCATAAGAGAGTTAAGAGCTTCAGGCGGATAGTTTTCGCAAATTGAAACTATAGACTCCATGAAATTTTCTGCCACACCATAGCGCATAAATGTAATAATTGCAGAAGCGAATGGATAATTCATTACGCTGTCAAGCTGGTCGCCTAAAAGGTAACGACGTCTGCCACCATGGCTTATTTTATTTGTAGCATCTTCCCATACTTCACCGATTATAAAATAATCCTTGTTAAGAGCTTTTATTGATTTTGAAAGGGCATCAATAAATTTATCAGGTAATTCATCGGCAACATCAAGGCGGAAGCCGTCTGCGCCCAGGCTGAGCCATTTCTCTAAAACGCCATTTTTGCCTGTAATATATTCGATATAAGAATCGTTTTCTTCATTTGTTTCGGGGAGAGTATCTATTCCCCACCAGGATTTATATTTGCCGTTTTCTTCTACAGTAAACCAACCCTTATATTCACCATCAGGGTCATTCCAGAAGCCAACTTTACCGTATCGGCCTTCTCTGTTGAAATAAATACTGTCGGAGCCTGTGTGGCTGAAAACGCCATCAAGAATAACCTTAATAAAATGTTTTTTAGCCTTGGCGCATAGTGATTTGAAATCTTCCTCTGTGCCAAGCATAGGGTCAATTTTTTTGTAATCTGCTGTGTTGTAGCGGTGATTTGAATGAGCTTCAAAAATCGGATTAAGATAAAGAATATTTACGCCTAACTCCCTAAGATAAGGAAGCTTTTCTTCTATGCCTTTAAGAGTTCCGCCATAATAGTCGTTATTAAGAATCTTTCCGTGAGAGTCAGGCTCCCAAACAGGTGTTTCTTGGGTTGAATTGTGAATAACTCTGTCTGACGGATATTCTGTAGCAGGGGATGGGCCTATATTGAAGCGGTCAGGGAAAATCTGATACATTATACCGCCCTTTGCCCAATCAGGCGTTTTAAAAGCTTTTTTATAAACTGTTTGTTGCCATTCGCTTCCTTCGGGTGCGAATTCGCCAATGCCTGCAGAACGCAAAAAAATGTTACCCTTTCCGAAGGGTGTTTCGTATATGAAATGGTAAAAATAAAGACCCTCTGATTCAATTGTAACAGTAATGTCCCACCATTCTTCGTTGTCCCCATTCATTCCGCACCAGTACATATCGCGGTAAACGGTATCTTCACCGTCTTTATGCATTACAAGTGTAACCTTTTGGCAACCGAAATTTCGGGGCATAAGAACACAGAGCCGCAAGCTGTCGCCTGCGGCTATACTGCCAAATATTGATTTGTGCTTGAAATCTCGTGAATTAAAGGGAACGAATTGCAAAATATCAGTCCTCGTAGCCGTTAGGATTCTGGTGTTGCCATCTGTAGGAATCGGCGCACATATCGTCTAATGTTCTTTCTGCTGTCCAGTCAAGCTCTGCCTTTGCCTTAGCAGGGTCAGAATAAACTGTAGCAAGGTCGCCAGGACGTCTGTCTACAATTTTGTATGGTACCTTAACGCCTGATGCTTTTTCGAATGCAGTAACAACATCAAGAACACTGTAGCCTTTGCCTGTACCTAAATTGTATGTAAGAACGCCTGTTTCGTTTTCGATTTTATTAAGAGCTTTGAGATGACCTATAGCAAGATCAACAACGTGAATATAGTCTCTTACGCCTGTGCCGTCGTGAGTATCGTAATCGTTACCGTAAACGCTTAAGAATTCTCTTTTGCCTTCTGCAACCTGAGTGATGTATGGCATAAGGTTGTTTGGTATACCATTTGGACTTTCGCCAATTCTGCCGCTCTTGTGTGCGCCGATTGGATTAAAGTATCTTAAAATGCATACGCCCCATTTAGGATCGGATTTTGCAAGGTCAGTAAGGATCTGCTCAATAAAGAATTTTGTGGTGCCGTAAGGGTTTGTTGTTCCGCCTGCAACCATTGTTTCTTTAAGAGGTGATTGATTATGCTCACCGTAAACAGTAGCAGATGAGCTGAAAACAATTTTCTTAACACCGTGAGCTGCCATAGCCTGACAAAGTGTTACTGTACCGCTTATGTTGTTTTCATAGTAAAGCAAAGGCTTCTGGCAAGATTCACCAACTGCTTTAAGACCTGCAAAATGAATAACAGAGTCGATATCATATTTTTCAAAGACCTTATCAAGACCCTCTCGGTCGCGGATATCACATTCTTCAAAGTGAAAATCCTTGTTTGTAAGCTCTTTTATTCTTTCAAGCACTTTAGGGCAACTGTTATAGAAGTTATCTAATATAACAATTTCCTTACCGCTTTCGAGAAGCTCTACTGCTGTATGGGAGCCTATATATCCTGCTCCGCCTGTAACAAGAACTGCCATAACTATTTATCTCCTTAAAAATCAGATATTATTACCACTCAACGTCTTCAAGCTCAATGTTGTCCATAGTTGTAGCTTCTGTGGTAGGTGCTTTTGTTGTAGTGGTTGTTTTATCTTCCTTCTCAGTTGTTGTCTGATTGTTGTTCTGATTAGGGTTAGGATTTGGGTTAGGTGTGTAGATTATCTGATAAGTTGTATCAGGGATAGGAAGAGTTGTTGTTACATCGAAAAGAGATGTTACACTCTGAAGCTCTGTTACCTCTGCAACTGTGTTCTGAGGAAGAGTGTTTGCAGGGATTACAGGGAGAGTTGTTGGCACAGTTGTCTGTGCGGAATCACCCTGTTGAAGGCTTTCGTTAGCAGGTGTATCGCTTGGTGTAACGAAATAACCGCCAAACTTGAATGCCAGCACTACGCAAGCAACAACTGCAAGAACTACAGCAATAGCTGCAACGATAATACCTGTTTTGCTGATTGATGCTTCAGGACGCACATCAGATACGACTTCGGCTTCAATAACTGAATCCTCGTATTTTTCGGAATCTTCTACTGATGCATTAAGCTTGAAAGCAAGTTCATCTATGTACTTGTCAATCATAGCGTAAAGCTCTGCAGTAGCTTCTGTAATAAGGTTATCAATATTTTCGTTTGCTTCTGCAAAAAGCTTTTTAACAACAACCTTTTCTGAAGTTGCAACGCTTATGAATGCATAGTAGCTTACTATTTTATCGCCCTTTTTCTCGCGGAAGATGTTTGAAATTGTAGCACCAAGCTCTGTGCTTCTTAATTCCATAGCACCTTTTGCAAGCTGTGCAGAATATTGCTTAGGGTCAGTAATTCCTGTATCGTTAACAAATGGTGTGAAGAAAACGAAATCCTGATAATCATCGCAAGCCTTGATATCTGCTTTAAGAAGCTTTGCGGCAGGAGTTGAAGGAATAGCAATTCTGAAATCATTTCTCAGAAGCTTTTCGATTATAGTTGAAGCCTTTGGAGATGCTTCGTCAGCAGCTTTGATTTCCTGCATAACCTCAATTTTGTTTTCTGAATTCTTAAAGAAAGGAAGCTGGGGTACCATAAGAATTGATGGTACTGCACTTTCCAAAAGAGGGAAAACAACAATATACTGATTATCTTCCTTTACAAAGAAGCCGCTGTAAAGACCGTTTTCGGTCATAAGCTCTTCTGCCTCATTTGGAATAAGAGCGTGAGCCTTTCTTACAGTTTCATCAGAAACAGAATTTTCAATCGCATCCATAATCTTATCACTGTAAGCAGGAGTAAAATTGAATGCCTTGATAAGTACCGGTTTAAATTTAAGATATGCTTTTGGCTCAATACCTATGAGTAAAACATCTGCATACTCAAGGGCATCACCAATGTCGCTGAATAATTGCTTTGAATCAGAATAGCTTTCAAAGTAAACAGCGGTGTTATCCACTGCGTCAGCCACTGAGCGCTTTAACTGAGCAAAAGCGTGGCTGTTTTGTTCGAAAGAAAATGCTTTAAATTCCATCTTCACACCTCTTAATATAAATAGAATTTTTTATCGTTTTTATATGGATTACTGTTTGGGTTATCGTAGTAGCTGTCAGGATACTTTACAGGCTCTGTTTTGTAGTCTGCAAGGTTTGTATTAACCTGAGTTGACTCGCCATTTCTTACCATTCTTGCAATAACAAGAAGCCTTGCATCGTTATACTCATATGTGCAAGTACAAAGAGTTAAAAGCCTGTCGGTAGGTAAAATATCTACGCCTGTATCGTAAAGAGAACGTTTTTTGATTTCTTCGATATATTCTTTATAGCAAAGGTCGGAGCAATGATTGAATGTGAAATCGAAGAAATATCCGTTATCGCTTTCAGTTGAGCCGTTTGTTATTATTACGGCGCACACCTTCCAATAATTTTTTTCATAGAGAGAATCAAATTGGATAATAGGATGCTTTTTATAATACTCAAGATTTCTGTAGTTAAGAAGGTCAGCAAATCGGGAGCCGTCGTTCATATTGTGGCCGTACAGAAGAGTGTTGCGGTCAAAAGGCTGGAAGCTGTTTTTATATGATGCATATATTGCACCATAGCTTGTTGATTTGCCGTAGAAATCGTGATTGAGGTAATACTTGTTGTTATCCGCCTGAACAACAGGTGTATCAATCTTTGTTCCGTCAATTTTAAGGTAACCGATAGTTTGTTGGTTCTGCGAATAGTAAAGAGCATAGTCAACAAGTATACCTGTTGGTAATTTTATATCTATAAGATGGGGATATTTTTCGTAAAGATATGCCCACTTCTGCTCTTCGGTCATATTTTCAAGCTTATCCTTTACCTCGTCAGAAAGGCTAGCTTCCTGATGCTGCTTCTGCTCCTGACGGAGAACAAGGAATTTTTCGATTCCTCGTTTACCAAGGAAGGTTGAGGAAACAACAATTGCAAGAATCAGAACAAAGGAGACAACATTAAGAGCAATTTTTTTATTCTTTTTTCGTTTTATAACCTTTGTTAAGGCTTTCTTTTTTGTTTCATCGGCACGATATACTGTTTCTTCAGCGCCACTGAAAAAGATGTATCGTGAATCGGACTTTTTTGATTTACTCATTAAAACCACCTAAAAGATTAAGTGCAGTATCAATTGCAGATAATCTGTTGTTTAATCTGATGTTTTCTGAGAAATTGTTTCTCAATTCTGTAACCTGAGTTTTATTGCCGTCGGTTACAGCTACATATATAAGGCCAACAGGCTTTTCGGTATTGTCTGATGCAGGACCTGCTATGCCTGTAATTCCTACGCCTATTTGAGTGCCCATTGCGTTTCTTACGCCATGAGCCATTTCGCGGGCAGTCTGCTCGCTTACTGCGCCAAAGGAAGAAAGTGTTTCTTCCTTTACGCCAAGGAATTTCATTTTTATTTCATTTGAATAAGAACAGATACCGCCACTGTATATTGAAGAAATACCGCTTATATCTGTAAGAATTTTGCTGAGCCAACCGCCTGTGCAGGATTCTGCAACAGAAAGTGTAACGCCATTCTCAATAAAGCGTGAAACAATTTTTTCGGCTTTCTCAGTTAAAAAAACTTCATTCATCCTGAACACCGTCTGCAGTTATTAAAATTCTCTTTATACCATCAAAAGCACGCTGACAAAGTCCGTCAATATCAAGAGCCTTTTCAGCTTCTTCAACTGCCTTTACATCAGGACGTGTTTTTGGATGCTTTGGAGTGAAAACTGTGCAGCAATCTTCAAACGGCTGAATTGAAATATCAAATGTTTCAATCTTTCTTGAAATTGCAATAATCTCTTGCTTATCCATTCCCACACATGGGCGGAAAACAGGATACTCTGCAACAGCATCTGTACAGCCTATTGCAAGAAGAGTCTGGCTTGCAACCTGAGCAACGCTTTCGCCTGTAATGTGAGCGTGGCAATCGGTAGTACTGGCAAGCATATTTGAAAGACGCATCATAAAGCGACGCATAATAATTGTGAAAAGCTCTTCAGGACATTTTTCACGAATCATTTCCTGAATTTCTGTAAAAGGAACAGTATGAAGATAAATTTTACCGCTGTAGCGAGCAACCTTTGCAAGAAGGTCGTGAACCTTTTCCTCTGAACGAAGAGAGGTGTATGGCGGAGAAGCGAAATGTATACCTACAAGCTGAAGGCCACGCTTCGCCATCATATATGCTGCAACAGGGCTGTCGATACCGCCTGAAATAAGAAGGAGCGCTCTGCCTGATGAGCCGCATGGCATACCGCCGGCGCCTTTAAGCTGATTGCCGCGGATATATGCTTTTTCGCGGATTTCAACTGTAACTGTAATATCAGGGTTTTTAACATCAACCTGAAGGTGAGGAAAGCTCTCTAATAATTTGCCGCCAACAATTGCAGAAATTTCAGGTGATTTCAAAGGGAACTTTTTATCGGAGCGTTTTGCTTCAACCTTAAAGGTTTTTGCGTCATTCAACTGGTCTTCAAGATAAACAGGTGCGATTTCAAGGATTTCATCCATATCCTTTTCAGCAACAGCAGCTCTTGAATAACCTGCAATACCGAAAACTCTTGAAATTTCATCTGTAGCAGCGTCAATATCTGCATATTCGTCTAAAGGAGCAACAGTAATTGTTGACTGAGACTTTTTTATTTCAAATGCACCGAAAGGCTTTATGCGCTGACGGATGTTTTTGCAAAGCATATCTTCAAAAGAAGAACGGTTAAGACCTTTAAGAGCAATTTCACCGTCTTTTATAAGAATTATCTCTTTCATAAATTTCCTTTCTTGCCGTATTTATTTGCGGCTTCCTTTACTGCGCTTATGAGCATATCTACTTCGTCAAAGGTGTTATAGCGTGAGAAGCTGATTCTTATTGCGCTATCTATAACCTCGGGAGCAAGACCCATCGCTGTAAGAACAGGGCTTCTATGGCCCATTTTACAGGCGGAGCCTGCGGAAACGGCAATGCCTTTATCGCTCATAAAATTAACTATTGGCTGGCTCGGCATACCGAGAATTGAAATGTTTACAATGTAGGGGATAGCATCTTCAGGGGAGTTTATAGTAATGCAACCTAAATCTCTGATGCCATCTAAAAAGTGATTTTTAAGGCTCTGAACATATTCTGTGTGTTTTCTTATGTCCATTGCTTCTTCTGCAGCGGCACCAAATGAGTATATTGCAGGAGTTGCCTCTGTACCTGAATGAAGCCCCTTTTCCTGCCCACCGCCTAAGATATATGGCTTAATAAGATTTGGCGTTTTAAGGTAAATTCCGCCAACACCTTTAAGGGCATGTATTTTATGACCGCTTACTGTAATTATATCAGCGTCAACTGTTTTTGGTGATACTAAAATTTTGGAAAGCGCCTGCACGCAATCTGAATGAATAAGGGCAGGGGATTTTGCTCTTTTTACTGCAGAGCGGATTTCGTTAACAGGGAGGAGAGAACCAACCTCGTTATTTACTGCCATTAAAGAAACAAGAATAGTGTTTTCGTCAATTGCGCTTAAAAGCTCATCTTTATTTATTTTTCCGTTTTTATCAGGGTTAAGCCGAATAACCTGACAGCCCTGGGCTTCAAGTTGTTTTATTGGTTCGCTTACGCTTGGGTGCTCAATAGCAGATGTAACAATTTTATTTCCTTCACGCTTCAGCTTTTCGTATGCACCGAAAATAGCTGTATTGTTAGCGGTGGTACCTGATGAGGTGAAATAAAAATTCTCCTCAGGAACTCTTAAAAGAGCTGAAACCTGCTTCCTTGCTTTTCGGAGTTGAGAAGAGGCATCCATACCTGCTTTGTGAAGAGAAGATGGATTTCCCCAACATTCTGTTATTGCTTTTTCTGCCAGTTGAATTGCTTTATCACAGGGCTTGGTTGTAGCACTGTTGTCAAAATAAGCGACCAAAAAAACACTACTTTCCTAATTTTATAAATAATCACTTTATTATACAATATATATGGAGTTTTTGTAAATGGTTTTAGTATAAGTTTTGTTAGAAAAATATTGAATATTTTGTGAATTTCGGGAGAAAAATGATATTAACGAATTTGAAAAGGAAGTTTTTTATGAGATTGAGTAGAAGACGGGCTATAAGGATAATCAGTTTTTTGTCTGCAGTTGTGATTACATTGGGCATCTGGGCAGGAGTAAGCTCATTTAACCTTGCTGTTGCCGAAAGAGAATTAAAAAGAAGTAATGAGCGTGCGCTTACTCAGCTTGGCACATATCTTGACGATATTAATCTGAATTTGCAGAAATGTATGTATTCTCAGAGCAAAGAAATGCTTTCTGATGTTTCTTCAAAATTATGGCGTTCAAGCGCTTCTGCCAAAGAAAATTTATCAGAAATAACAGATGGCAATACTCAGGTTTCAGGCGTTTATAAATTTCTTTCTCAGGTGGGAGAATATACGCTTTCTTTAAATGAACAGCTTGCAAGCGGTAAGCAGCTTTCAAAGGAAGATTCGGATAACCTGAACGCGTTGCTTAATTATTCAAAAGAGCTTTCTGACGGCATTAATTACCTTATTTCTCAAGAGGAAAACGGACTTCTTGATTTTGAGGAAATAAAATCAACTCTTCAGAATGAAGGCAGAGCATCAGTTTACCTTGGCGATGAACTTAACGATGCAAATCAGTCTCTTGAAGATTACCCAACACTTATTTATGACGGACCTTTTTCAGACCATATAAACAATAAAAAATCTGCACTAATTGAAAATGCAGAGGAGGTTTCTCAGGAGAAAGCCAGGGAGAAAGCTTCAGCCTTTATCGGAGTAGATAAAGAAAGCCTGCAATTCCTTTCTAAAACGGAAAATAACCTTAGCACATACACCTTTTACAATGGAGACTACACCGTAAGTGTAACCCAAAAAGGCGGACTTGTTTGCTCTATGCTTACAAGCATGTACGCTTCAGAAATAAAGCTTTCGCAGAAAGAAGCGGTAAAGAAAGCTACGGAATTTTTGAACAAAAAAGGGTATACAAAGGTTAAGGAAAGCTATTATTCAACGACTGACGGAATATGTACCATAAACTTTGCTTACTATGATATGGGAATAACCTACTATACGGACCTTATTAAAGTAAGCGTTGCTCTTGATGACGGAAAAATTACCGCGTTTGATGCAACAGGCTACATTATGAATCATGTAAACAGGTCGTTGCCAAATGATATTAAATATACAATTGACCAGGGTAAAGAGCTTCTCAAAAATGATTTAAAATTAATCTCGTCAAAAAAGGTGTTTATTCCTACAGAGTGGGAAACAGAAGTTTATGCTTACGAATATCATTGCAAGGCTTCTGACGGAAACGAAATTTTAGTTTATATTGACCCGACAACAGGTGAGGAAACTCAAATCCTTATTTTGTTGTATACCGATGGTGGTGTGCTTACAAAATAATGAATTTTTAAAACTTTTAAGGGAATAATTATAGCGGAGAATACTCCGGAAAGGTTGTGAAATTATGAAAAAGCTTATAACAATTTTATCAGCAATTGTTCTTGTAGGTTGCATAGCTGTTCTTTTCTATGGTTGCGGAGAAAAGGATGAAGATATTACTACTACAGTCCCTACAACAAGAGAAAATCTTACAACAACGCTTCCAGATACAACAAGAAACGCTGGTATGGTTACAGACGAATCTACACCGGGAGATAACGGTGTTATAGGTGATATTGTTACCGATGTTTCAGAGGGTCTCTCTGATATGGTAACAGATGTTTCTGAAGATATGAGAAGTATGCGATAACGAAAAATAACAAAAAAGAGATGTCGCAAGACATCTCTTTTTTCTGTCATTATTTAATTGTTACAGTCTGTTTTGTAAGCTCTGTACCATCAGCAGCTAAAACAGAGAAATCAACTGTGTATCCTGTAATATTTGTTCTTGGATACATAAGTGTGTAAGTGTTGTTTGACTCTGTGAAGGTAACAGTTTTTCTTTCTGTGTAGCCTACTGAAGTAGTGAATTTTACAGTGAGCTTTTTGCCGTAAAGCTGGGCATCTTCTACTGTTATATGGTAGTAAATAGGCTTTGACTTATCTGCCTCAGTAAGGTTTTCGACAGCTTCTGTTTCGCTGTAGTTGAGGCAAGCAACAATACCGTTTTCAGGAGCCGCTGTACCAAGAAGTTTTCTTCTTAAAACTACGCTATCTTCATATCTTGCTTCAATAAGGTCGTCAAGATATGCAAGGGTAGTCTGGTTATCAGTTGAAAGATTTTCGCTTACATATTTATACTTTGCTTCAAGAATTTTTGTTTTGCTTTCGGAGTAGGTGCCTAAAGCTTCAAAAATCTTAATTGCATCTGCATATTTTTTCTCAGCTATAAAGGAAACACCTTTCTGATAATCACACTCAAGAACCTTATCCTTGCTGTCTGCATAGTCCTTTACAGATTCGAAAAGTGCTTTAGCATCGTCGAAATTTCCGTCGTCAAGGGCTTTTAATGCTATATTATATGTGCAGGAAGAAACCTTTGCCATGGAGTCCTCGTAAGTTTTGAGCTCTGCGTAAATTTCTTTAGCTGCTTCGTAGTTTTCTGCTTCTTCAAGAAGAGCAGCATGGCTATATTTTGCGGCTTTGAACTTCTCTTCGGCATCTTCGAAATCACCAAGCTCTGCATAAACCTCTGCAGCAAGGTCATATTTTTTATCTGCCATAAGCTGTTCAGCTTCTTTGTAGTTGTTTTCGTTAATTTTCTTAGGAAGAACGGTTACACATATAATTGCAATTATACCTGCAACGATAAGGAAGAGAGCGATGAAAGGACCATAGCTTTTCTTTCTCTTAACAACCTTAGCCATTTCCTCTTCAGGAGCTTTAACCTGGTCATCAGGAATTGTTTCAACTACTTCAATAGAAGGAGTAGTTTCTTCAATAATAACTTCTTCTACAACAACTTCTGCAGTGTCATCTTCAGCAGCTTCTTCCTCTGTTTCGGAAACTTCAACTGCGTTTTCAGTCTCTTCGCAAACATCTTCTGTGGCTTCGTTTTCTACCGCAGCTTCTTCTGTTACAGGGATTTCAACAACAGAATCTTCTTCTGAAGTTTCCTCTTCTGTAGATTCAATATCCTCAGCTTCGATCTCTTCTGCAACTTCTGCGTCAGGTTCAGCAACAGCTTCTTCGATTTCGTTTTCTGTTGAACTGATGTCTTCAAATTCTGCAGGTGCTTCCACGTCTTCTGCAATTTCTTCATCAGATGTGGAGGAAACATCTTCGAGAATTTCTTCTTCTGCTTCTTCCTCAACAACAGGAGCTAAAATAACAACAGTTTCTGTCTGTGTTTCGAAATCCTCGTCGTTATCCTTAAGGCTTTCCTGGAAGAAATCATAGCCTGCAGATTTAAGCTTGTCGCCAATAGCAGATGTGCCTTTAATTGTGTTATATTGACCTTCTTCAAGGAGCTTTGAAAGAGTTGTAAATTTCTCAGCGCTTGCCATAAGGAAATCGTATTTCTGCCTGTTCTTTTTAAAGAACATAACAATACAACGATAGTATATTTCAAGGTTTTTAATATCGGTGGAAAGAATGCCTGTAAATACTGTGTGTGATGCTACATTTTCTATGATTTTTTCGAATTTAAGATCGCCAACCTGTGCAGCCAATTCAGGCTCAACAAGGAAACACTCTGAGAACTTAACGCTTATTTTTGCTGCTGCGGTATCGTTATAATCGTTAACAAGAGCGTTAAGGCGAATTCTGAATGCTTTTGCCTCATTCTGAAGATTAATGATAGTGGAAACTTCTTTTTTGATTTTTTCTGCATCTGCATCAACAAAAAGATGGATGTGGCTCTGAGCAACTGCTTTTTCAAGCTTTTCTGCTTCATCGTTTGCCATAGCTAAAAACTTAGGGAAAAATTCTTCAGGCATCTCTTTGAGTGCGTCGAAAAGCTTTTCATAAGTATCTGCTAAGGAAAGAGTATCTTCATCGTAGCAGAAGCCGTCGCAAAGGGCTTTGTAAAAAATAGCTTTTGTATCTGCGCCATTTTTTACAATGTATTTCATAAGACAGTCGTTTGCCTTATCGTAATCGCATTCGTTATAGTATTGGGCACCTAAAATAAGGTTTTCTTCATCTGCAGAAAAAACTGCATTACAAGACGGACAAACGAGAGAGCCGTCTTTATTATCAATATATGAATTTTTACATTCAGGGCAAATAATTCTAACCATATTTTCCACCTTTAAAATGTTTTTGTGTGAATTTTGTCCATACACTATGTATCATAACATAAATTGACTGCTTTTTTCAATATTTTATTAGAAAAAAGCAGTCAATATATAGTGTTTTTGTTAAGTTTTTCTCTTTCTTATCCACAATTCACAGATATTTACACCATCTGTAGGCTCGCTTATTGTAAGTTCTAAAGCACCATTTATGAAAACAGATCTATCTAAGATGTAGCTTGCGCTAACAAAGTCATCTGCAAGAATAGCTTTGTCCAAAAACTCGTCCTGCACGCCACCAAATTGAGCACCCTCATAAACAACCTTGCCGTTGGCGGTTATTTTATGCTGGGTTATTTCTTCGTTGCGTTTATCTTTATAAACTACTGTCAAAACGTAATCGGTGTCTGGTTTAAAACCACCAAAACGGGCGTTAAATGAAAAGTGGTCGTAAACTTTTGTCATAGACATAGGCAACGGATTTTCTTTTGTGTATGGTCTGTCGCCCTGAATATCTATATAAAATTCGCCATTCTGAGAAACTCCTAAAGTATTAAGGTTATGAAGAGCTACAGAATAGTAGATTTCATCAGCTTCGGTTTTATTTCTGTTAAGAAGAAGCTTCAAAAACTTTTGTTGCTCGTTATCTTTTAGAGTAGAAGCATATGAGAGCTTTGATAAAAGGAAAGCTCTGTCAGAAATGTTGTTATCTATAGTGTCAAGGGTTGCGCCGCGCTCCCAACCATCTGTATGGTAGTGCTCAACATCCAGCTGAATTCCTATAAGATTGAAGAGCTTTTCAGCAAGAGTATCCAGCTCTGCGCGCAGAGAAATATATTCGTTTGAAAATGGTGTGTTCAGTATTTCTATGGCGTCAGAAAGGGCGTTATTATTTACATAATCCACCGCTTTTTTGCAAAGATTATTTTCAAAACAGCGGCGCATTTTTACCAATTTATCGCAACAACCTCTGAAGTAAAGGAGAAGAAATCTCCAGTTTTCATAAAGTGATTTGTGCTTTTCAATTAACGCGCAAAGCTTATTATATGCTACGTCAATGCAAGGATTTTCAACAGGGTCGCCCTGCCAGTTCTTTTCAAGAAGGAAGATAATATCTGCAATTTCTTCCTCGTCAATTCCAGGCATAAAGAAGCGAGAATAATCTAAAAGAATTTCACGTAAATCTGCATCCTTATCCCATTCAAGAGCGCTCCACACAGCTTTGTTTAAGTCGTCATGAACACCTTCAGAGTAGCTTACACCACCTATTGTGTATGGCGAGAAAATGCGGTTAAGTGTACGGAATTCGGTAGGTCTTGGGTTAACGCTTTCTCTTGAAAGAGTATTACAAAAAGCAAAATGCCAATCGTCCTGTTGGAAGTTTACAGGATACTCACAACGAAGGTTGTGAGTGATATCAGGATAAAAGCGCATAGGATATTCTGAAGGCACTTTTTCTCTTAATTGGTGCATAGGGTATGCGTGGTTAGGACCCATAATTACAGCATCAATTTCTTCGGGCTTTTTTGAAATTTCGTTTATAAAAATTTCAGGCCAGTCCTTATGACAATGTGGAGCCTGAGCAGAAATATGCATTTGACCGTATGGGTGATGTTTCTTGTATACTTTTGAGATTTTTTTGCAGCGTTCCATAAAAGCATCGGCTTGCATAGAGCCAGGGTCTCCACCTGGAATAAAGAGGTAATCAAGCCTTTGCATTGCAGAGTAAAGCTGGTCTCTGTTTTTGAGAGCCTGCTCTTCCTCTTCGTTATCCTCGTTAGCGTGCCAAAGGGAAACGTCAATATCTACTTTATCCGCTAATTTTGAAGCTTCGGTAAGGAATTCTTCCTGCTCGTATCTCATAAGGCAGTTTCTGAATTCACCTTTACCTTTAGAGCCGTTGTGCTCAATTATATTTGTTCCGAAAGCCATCATATCAAGCTGATATTGGAAAAATTGGTGGTAATCCCAAGCGTCATAGGTATTAGGAGTTGTGCGGTAGCCTGTCTGGTGGCCACGTAATTTTTTTTGAGGAGCATGAGTTCCATGAATGCTCTCAATAAGACGGATTTCACCATTTTTAAAGGTGGTTTTCCTTAAAAACAGAGAGTAACCAAAAATAAGGCCGCGTATGGTTTTTGCGGTAATAGTGAACCCATTTTCTGTTTCTTTTATTATAAAACTATCTTTATTTTCAATGGTGTCGTCAATCGAAAAAACAAAGTGTGCTTTTTCGGGTACGTCGCATAAAACAGGCATAACACCCGTTCTTTTTGACCACTCTTCAGAAAAAAGCTTGGCGCATTGTTTTTCTGCCTCTGTTTTAGCGTGAACATATATATTTACAGGAAAATTTTTCATAAAGACACCTCCGTATGAAAGTATATTAACACAACAGAAAATTTTCTTCAATAAGATTATTTTTCTTTATGTGTACTTGAAATTTTTATATGTAGTGATAAAATAATACTCAATTATGTATTTAGGAGTTTTTTTATGAATTTACATACAATAAAATGGTTTACAAAGTTTTTTACATCTCTTGTTGAAAGAAACAAAAAGCTTAATGAAATTCGCCAACTGAAAAAAACAATGTCATGGCAGGAATACAGACCAATTGTTGACAAGGAAATAAAAGATTGGCTTCGCCCTCTTATTGATATGGCAGGAGTTGATTTTGTTGTAACAGGTCAGGATAAAATTCCTGTTGATGAGCCTGTTATATTTACTCCGAATCACGCAGGTGCATTCGATATACCTGCAATTGTGCTTACAGCACCAATTTCTCCGTTCTTTATGGCGAAAAAAGAGCTTAGTCAGATTCCAGTTTTAAAAGCATGGTTAGATGCTGTTGACTGTGTTTCCGTTGACAGAGCCAATAAGCAGAGTGCCCATTCTTCTCTTCAACAGGCAATTGAGGCGGTTAAAGACGGAAGAAGCCTTGTTATCTTTCCTGAGGGTACACGCTCAAAAACAGGGGAGCTTGGTGAATTCAGAGGCGGCGCAATGAAAATTGCCATGGAAACAGGTGCAAAGGTTGTGCCTGTGCTCATAGAAGGAACAAGAGCAAGGCTTGAGGAAACAGGTAATGTTACAGCAGGTACAGTTTATGTTACATACCTTGATCCTATTGAAACAAAGGGTCTTACAAAAGAGGAGTTCTTCCAGATGCCAGTTCAGATAAGAGCGCTTCTTTTAAACGAACGTGCTAAAATGAGCAAAAATACGAAGACAGATATAGTT
Organism: Acutalibacteraceae bacterium; assembly: GCA_045614765.1. Taxonomy (GTDB): domain Bacteria; phylum Bacillota; class Clostridia; order Oscillospirales; family Acutalibacteraceae; genus DTU089. The sequence goes on along the minus strand of JAZLDN010000040.1, from coordinate 107,260 downwards.
CAATAAATTATAACAAAACAAAGCAGATGCTTGTAAAAATATTACAAGCATCTGCTTTTATATATAATATGGTATGTTAAATGGCCACAAAAAACCATAAAAGGGTTGACAAACGATAACAAACTGTAGTATACTACCCGAAGTTGTTACAAATTGTAATATTTATGGAGGAAGTTATGACAAAACGATTACTTAGTTCGGTTTTGGCAATTGTTCTTACATTAAGTATCCTACCTATCTTATCAACAAAAGCGGATGCCGCTAAAATAAATGCATTTTATGATCGCAAAAAAGCTCTTGCTTATGCAGATGCACACTGGAACGATGGCAAAGGTCTTTGCGCTGAATTCGTTTCAGATTGCCTTAAAGCAGGTGGGCTTACCCAGTCATATCAGACAAGAGTAAGACCTCTTTATGAGGCTCTTCTTTCAAACAACTACGGTAGATCATATAAGCTTAAGATTTTTGATGATTCAATTTTAGAGTCTCAGAATAATGGTAAGCTTAAAGCGGGCGACCCGATATTCTACTATTGTAACAGATGTAAAGAGTTTACTCATGTTTCTCTTTGCAATGGCTTCAATTCATCAGGATTTGCTATTGAGTATTCTCACAACAATCCTCACAATGGTTATAAGAGAACATACACATATCGTCATTGCGGTAGTTTTGACTGGACTCTTTATTCCATCAGCATGTACGATAAGGTAACTATTTTCGGAAAGAAAACAAATATCGATGCTCCAAAGATTATTAACACAATTAACGTTGTTGACGGCATCTACTTCAGATGGAACGAAGTTGATAATGCCACATACTACAGAGTTTACAGAAAAACAGACAAGTCAGATTGGTTCTTCCTTGGCAACGTTACTACACCTATTTATACAGATAAAACAGCTAAAAGTGGCGTTGAGTATACTTACACAGTAAGAGCTTGCAAGGGAAGCACATTCAGCCAGTATTACCCAGGCGTTACTGCTACTTATTTAAATACAGTAAACTTTACATCTGCAGAAAATACAAATAATTCAATTGTCGTTAAGTGGAAAACAAATCCTCTTGCTGACGGATATTATATTTATCGTCAGGTAAACAACGGTAATTGGTACAGAATAGCCGATATCAAAAACGGCAAAACAGCAAGTTACGTAGATAAAAATGTTGTAAGCGGTAATAATTACCGATATAGAATCCGTTGCTTCAATGGTGGTATTATCAGTTCATATGAAGTTGGCGGAATCGGAGTAAAATGCCTTTCAGCTCCTGTGATTACAGTAGCTAACGATAATAACGGCATAAAAGTTAACTGGAAAATGGTTGCAGGCGCTGACAGCTACAGAGTTTACAGGCGCGGTGCAGGCGAAAAATATTGGACATATCTTTGCACAACTACAGATAACTTCTATTTAGACGAAAACGTAAAAAGCGGCTCATACTACAGATACACAGTAAGATCTGCTTCAGGAAATGTTTTCGGTTCATATGATACAAATGGCTTAGTTTTAAGATGTGTTGGTACACCTGATATTGAGGGTGCACAGTATACAAAAGATGGCGTTAAGCTTAGCTGGAGCGCAATAGATGGCGCAATGGGATACTATGTATACCATAAAACAGAGGATGCAAAGCATTGGCGTAGAATAGCAGTTCTTAACGATGCAACAAGCTTTGTTGATAAAGAACCTGCTGCAAATTCAACTTATCTTTATACAGTTAAAGCATTTTACGGCTATACCATGAGTTCATACTATCAGGATGGTCTTAAATGTGTTTGCGACGAGAGCTTAGGTGTTCAGAAGCTTCCAGAAAAGGCTCCTGAGGCCCCTGCAGAGCCATCAACAGAGAGTACAACAGAAAACGTATCTTCAACAGCAATGCTTCTTACAGGCGCTGTATCAGACGTGCAGAATGCCGCTCTTGCACAGAGAGAACTTCCAGCAGATGCAATTGCTACAATGCAGGCTCCGTAATAAAAAATAAAAATAAAAAATCTCTTACCGATTGGTAAGAGATTTTTTTGTTATATAAATTATCTTTCTTCTCTGAAATAGTTAAGACCAAGGCTCTGTGGAGGCTGATTTTCTTTTTTGTTCATCATACTTGTAACAATTAAAACAATAATTGTAATTACATATGGTAACATTTTCAAAACTTCTCTTCCCGAGAATGAAATGTTTCCGAAAACAAAAGCCGCAATATATAATGCACCGAAAAGATAGGAGCCGAGTATCGAAACATTGGGCTTCCACAATGTGAAAATAACGAGGGCGATAGCGAGCCAACCGAAGGCCTCAATGATTGATGCATTTTCCCAGCTACCTTTAAGGTAGTCCATAATATAGAATACGCCACCGAAGCCTGCAATACCGCTGCCCACTAAAATGGCAACATATTTATATAATGTTATGTTAACACCCATAGCATCTGCAGTTGCGGTGTTTTCACCAATTGCACGAAGGTTAAGACCAACCTTTGTTCTGTTAAATATAAATGTTGTAACCAATGCAATAAGAATTGCTAAATACACGTAAAATCCGTGTCCGAACAATACCTTTACAATGCCGTGGGAGTTTTCTGCAAAGGGTAAGCATTGAGCAATAATTTTACCCGCGGTGGAAAAATTGCTTTTATCAACATATGAGTGCATTAAAAACTGTGTAAGACCGTTACCGAAAATTGTAATTGCAAGACCCGTAATATTCTGATTACAGCGGAACGTAATTGTAATAACGGCATATATTGCACCTGTAAGAGATGCAAAGAGGAATGCACCGAAAAGGGAAGAAAGTATCAGCAAAATCCAGGAAGCGCCTTCGGGGTTTTCAAGACTGCTCATATAAAGGCTTACAAAAAGGCATCCGCCTACGGTACCCGTACACATAATTCCGGGGATACCAAGGTTTAAGTGGCCGGCTTTTTCTGTAATCGTTTCACCGATACAACCGAAAAGAAGAACTGTGCCGATTGCAATGGCACTTATTAAGAAGGTAACAGTCATTTCTTAATTTCCTCCTTTTCTTTTTTTCTGAAAACAAGCTTATAGTTAATAAAGAAAGCACAGATAATAACTGCAAAATAGACAATACCAACAACTATATTTGATATTGAATCGTTTGTAAACATAAAGGTTTTTCTTACCTCAACCATACCTTTTGAAATAAAGGTGATAAAAAAGCTTGTAAGCATAATCAGTAATGGGTTAAATGAAGCAAGCCAGGTTGCCATAATACCCGTAAAGCCCATATTATTTGCCGAAGCCGTGCTGATGGTATGGTTAATTGAACCTGCAAGAATGAAGCCTACAAGACCTGCAATGGCACCTGAAAGAATCATTGTTCTGATAATAACCTTATCAACCTTAATACCTACATATTTCGCGGTGTTGATGCTTTCGCCAACAACGGAAATTTCATATCCGTGTTTAGCAGAACGAAGGTATATATGCATAAATACAGTAACCAATACGAACATAATGATAGGCAGTAAATATTTGTTGCCTATTTCGGGAATATTACCGTGCTCAATTGGTGACAGAACACCTGAGCCCGACTTTACCCATATTGTAATGCACAAGGAAACAAGGCCTTGAGCAATATAGTTCATCATAAGGGTAAATAAAGATTCGTTTGTGTTAAATTTTGCTTTGAAGATAGCGGGGATAACTGCCCACAGGGCACCTGCCGCCACGCTTGTAACAAGCATAAGGGGTATAATAACGGAGTCGCTTACATTGCCGCCAAGGTAGAACATACAAGCAATTGCCGTGAGGCAGCTTACAAGAATCTGTCCATTACCGCCAAGGTTCCAGAATTTCATTTTAAATGCGGGCAGTAAAGTCATTGAGGTGCCCAGCAGGAGAGAGGTTTCCTGAAGCAAGAGCCATATCTTACGCTCACTGCCGAAGGCACCTGCAAATAATGATTGGAAGAAATCACCAATGCCTTTTTCGGAAAACAAAACAGAAACAAATCCACTTAAAAGTAAGCCAGCGATAATGGCAACGGCATAAATCAGAATGATTTTCGGTGATTTAATATTGTCCCGTTTAACAATTCTGACAAGGGGTTCCTTTAAATTGCTTTTATTCTTTTTCATTCCGTCACCTCATTTCTGTCGGATTTTACCATAAGAAGACCAATTTCATCCTTAGTGGTTGTTCTGGCATCAACAATGCCTGAAATCTTACCGCCGCTTAAAACGAGAATTCTGTCGCTCAGAGCCATAAGAACATCAAGGTCTTCGCCTACGAAAATAACGGAAACACCTTTTTGCTTTTGCTCGTTAAGGAGATTGTAAATAGTATATGATGAGTTGATATCAAGTCCTCGAACGGGGTAGGCTGTCATTAAAATAGCAGGTGCGGCGGCAATTTCTCTGCCTACGAGAATTTTTTGAACGTTACCACCCGAAAGCTTTCTGACTGCCGTGTGTGAATCGGGGGTGTTAACCTCTAATTCGCTGATGATTCTGTCCGCAAGGTCCGAGGGGATTTTTCTGTCAAGGAATAAGGATTTGCCTTTTCGGTAGCTGCGGAGCATCATATTATCAACGATGCTCATACTGCCTACAAGACCCATACCCAGTCTGTCTTCGGGAACGAAGGAAAGGCGGATGCCAAGCTCGCGAATCTCTCTGGGGGATTTATCCTTTAAATCAATAACCTCGTCTTCCTTGAACAGAATTTTTTCGCTGTTAACAAGGTCTTTAATTTGTTTTTTAGTTAATTTATCAAAATCAATATCGTTTCCGTCGCCGTCTTTAAAAGCGTTTTCTTGGGCAAGCTCCATAACACGCTTGTAGGTTTTGTGGTAGAAGGAAACGGGCTTGTCTTTCTTGGGATGATAATAAGTTAATGTGCCTGAATCATAGTTGTTAAGCCCTGCAATCGCTTCAAGCAGTTCTTTTTGACCGCTACCTGCAATACCTGCAATACCGAGAATTTCACCGCCGAAGGTTTCAAAGGAAACATTGTCAATTACCTTGTAGCCATCGGGATTTTTCACGGTAAGCCCTGAAACTGAAAGCCTAAGCTCACTGTTAACAGGCTCTGTGCGATTGATATTAAGGTCAATTTTTTCACCAACCATCATTTCCGTAAGCTCTTTTTCAGAGGTTTCCGATGTGTTTACGGTAGCAATGTGCTCGCCCTTACGTAAAACCGTAACTCTGTCGGAGATTTCCATAACCTCATTTAACTTATGCGTAATGATGATGATTGACTTTCCGTCTGCTCGCATTGCGCGTAATACATTAAAAAGGCTTCTGATTTCTTGTGGAGTTAAAACTGCTGTAGGTTCATCCAATATGAGAATATCGGCACCTCTGTATAAAACCTTTAAGATTTCAACAGTCTGCTTTTCAGAAACCGACATTTCGTATATTTTTTTGTCAAGATTTATATTGAATCCGTATTTTTCAGCCATTTCTTTGATACGGTTATTTACTTCTTTAAGATTGTATTTTTCATTTTCAATACCTAATGCAACATTTTGTGCCGCAGTAAATATATCAATTAGTTTGAAATGCTGATGAATCATACCAATTTTATGCTCAAAAGCATCACGAGGAGAGCGAATGATAACCTCCTCGCCGTTAATAAGGATTTTACCGGAATCGGGGTAGTAGATACCGGCTATCATATTCATAAGGGTTGTTTTACCGCAACCGTTTTCACCGAGAATGGAGAGTATTTCTCCTTTGTAAACATCTAAGCTGACGTTATTGTTTGCCAAGACCTTGGAACCGAATCGTTTGGTAATGTTTTTTAATTGTAAAATTACAGTTTTCTCCATAAGAAACTCCTTAAAGCTAAAGGATTTTTGTTTATCATTTAAGAAAGGCGAAGTTTTTGAGCTTCGCCTCTCCCTATAGTTAAATGAGAATAACTCTTAAATCAAATTATTCGGTAATAGCTGTAATGCCGTCAATGATTATATTGAAGTAAGGAGCTGAACGCTTAGCACTTTCGTTAACGAAAGTAATGCCATTTACTGTTTCAACAACCTCTGTTTCTGCTACAAAGTCACCTGCATCATCAACGTCAGCGATAAATGATGTTAAAGCTTTGCCTTCAACTGTGAAGTTAGCGCAGTCAAATACCTTGATTGTGCCGTCCTGAAGACCCTTCTTAACTTCGTCAAGCTTTTTCTGTGTGCCTTCTGCAGCAGCGCCGCCAAGAGCTGTAATTTCTACAGAGCCTGTAGAAATTGTGCCTGTCCAGTCGGTATCAATAGCCTTGTCGTTCTGAACACAATCGATAATGTACTCAAAATAAGGAGCCCAGTTGATTCTTGAAGCGATGATAAATGTGTTAGGGCACTTCTCTTCTGTAGAGCCGTTGTAGGAAACATTGGGAATATTTCTTTCTTCGCAAGCAGTGGGAGCACCCCAAGAGTCAGCGTGCTGAGAAATCAATTTGCAGCCGTTGTCGATAAGAGCAAGAGCAGTTGTCTTTTCAGCATCTTCTTTATACCAAGAGTTTGTGTAACGAACTTCCATAGTAGCATTCTCTACAACTGACTTTGCGCCAAGGTAGAATGATGTGTAACCTGAAATAACTTCAGCGTATGGGAAAGCACCAACGTAACCGATTTTTGCATTTTCGTCAGCAACTTTGCCTTCATCGTCACCATAGAGCTCAACAAGCTTCATACCTGCAGCAACACCTGCAAGGTATCTGCCTTCGTAGATAGATGCGAAAGCGTTGTGGAAGTTAGCAAGACCTTCTGTGTGAGCCTTTGTACCTGTAGCGTGGCAGAATTCAACATCAGGGAATTCCTTTGCTGCCTGAATCATATAAGGCTCGTGGCCGAAGGAGTCAGCGAAGATAAGGTCATAAGATTCTGCTAAGTCAGCAGCTTGGTCATAGCATACAGTGCCTTCGTCAATACCGGTAACGATTGTGTAATCGTCTGTAGTGAGACCCTTGTTTTCACAAGCAAGCTTGAAAGCATCGATGAAGTTCTTATCGTAAGTTGAATCATCGCCGTGCAAGCAAATAAGAGCAACCTTAATGTTTTCTGCTGTGTCTTTGGTTTCATCTGGTGTTTTGTTCTCGCCACAAGCTGTTAAACAGCCCACTACCATTACAAGAGCAAGGCAAAGAGAGAGAACTTTTGCGAACTTTTTCATTGTCATTACCTCCATATTGGAAATTTATTTTCAGCAATCGTCACTTCTGAATGTGATTTCACCATCATTCATACTGTCGACTATTGCTAAAGACCTAACATTATAGCCCTTTTCACGGAGAGCCTGTCCGCCGGGCTGGAAGCCCTTTTCGATAGCGATTCCGATACCTGCAACCTCTGCGCCAGCCTGGTTTATTATGTCTATAAGCGCATTACAAGCGTTTCCACCTGCCATGAAATCGTCGATAATAAGGACTTTATCGCCTTTGTTGAGGTATTTTTTTGAAACTATCATTGTGTAATCTTTGCCGTGAGTGTAAGAGTAGCCGTTGGCAGAGTAAACTTCATCACCAACGTTTTTGTGCTTTGCTTTTTTAGCAAAAAGAGCGGGGAGACCCATGTGTTTTGCTACAAAAACCGCAATTGCTATACCAGAAGATTCGATTGTTACAACCTTTGTTGCGCCACAGTTCTCGAAAAGGCGCTTGAATTCTTTGCCCATTTCGTCGAGGAGCTCAACATCCATCTGATGATTCAGGAACATGTCTACCTTAAGAATATCGGTACCTATAGCAATGCCTTCATTAGCGATTTTTTCTTCTAAAAGTTTCATAAATTTCTCCCCATATTACATATATACAATGTGATTATACAACACCTGCTCTCTTTTTTTCAAGTGAAAACAGCATTAAAAAAACTGTTCTTCTCTTTTTCGGCGTAATGTATAAAAAACAGGTCGTTTTTTTAGAAACGACAACGATTAACAAGGCGGAAAACGAGTTTGGTAATTATGCACAAATAAAATCAATTAAGATACTTCAAATAAATCCAATTCGCAAGATTAGAACGTAAAGCAACAATACTTTACACTAGAAATCTGATGCGAATTACTACATTTAAATTTCTGTAAAAACCCTTTTAATACCAACGAAATTCCTTGTAATGTTAAATCAACAATTAGTTGGTTCGGAGTAAAGTTATTCAACTTTACAGGTGTGTTTGGTCAATATGTACAAACACATAAAACATATATGCGGTTTAAAACCTGTTTGTATGTTAAATTAGCATCGTCTATGCCGTCGTATTTAATATTCTCTTTAGCAAGAGCAGCAGAACCGAAAGCAGAGAAACAGCATGAAATTAGCAAATAGCGAAAAGCAGGAGGATGGCATGCAAGTGTTTCATTACATTACGAGAGTATAGGATGGTTGTGTTAATCCTGATTCTAAGGGTTTGAGGAAGTGAAATTATTGTGTTGCAGAACTATGGTTTTATGGACTTTTTTTATGGTTTTTGTGCATCGTTTTTTGTGAGCTCTCCGCGTGCGCGACATATTATATATAAAAAAACTATATTTTTTAGCAAAAAGTATTGACTATTTGACCTGGCTATTGTATTATGTTATCGACCATAAGGTTGGGGCAGTGGGGGTATTATGCCCTCAGGCAGAAAATCAACGTGGTAATAGCTACTTTTCGAATTTCTGCTGCGAGGCACAATCAAGGTCTAGCAAACAAATGTTCGGCAAAGAAATTCCAAATTGAGCGTTGCTCACTTCGTTCGCAACGCATCTTCTGGGCTTCTTTTCTCTTGATTTGTTTCTTTTGACTTTGTTTTTTGGTCAGTACCTCTCCTGCTTTATGAAGTGTGTGGGCGCTTAGTGCACAAAGCTTCGCTACAGAGTGGCGTTGCCCTGTGCGGTTTTGCAGCTGCTCACGGCTATGCGCTCTGAGCTCTTCGGCGCTGTGCACTTCGGTTCGATGCCCACGGTCAGTTTATCATCCATTCTGCTTTAAGCAGATTTTCGGAAATCTACGAAAGGGGGACTGTGTGGAAAAAATGATTCACCTCATTCGGTGCGTGTATGAGGTTTATCGTTTTAGTTAACGCACGCGTATTTTTGTATTGGCGTACTAAAAATATGGAGGTAAAACTTTATGAAACAATCAACTAAATTGTTGAGCTTGCTTCTTGCTCTTCTTATGGCGTTTAGTTGCATGTCTGTTATCGGTTCTGCTGCCCTTGTAAAAGGTGAAGTTAAGTACGATATCATAGACGACGCAGACCTATCCTATGAGCAAGTTGCAGATATTGCACTCGACTTAGTGGATCAGCTTCTTGCAGACGCTGACATCGGCGAGATCTTCAACGTTCTCGGCTTGTCTATCGATCTTACAAGTTGCGATACCACATTCTATTCACTTCGTAAAACATCCAAGAACTTCTTGTTCAGTATGGCAAAAGGTCTTCTTGGTGACGTTGGTGATCTTGATTTCTCACCATTGGAAGACCCTAACACTGGCGATGGTTACCAGAGAATTAACGGCGACTACCGTATGATCGCTGCTCTCCTTAACTTCATCGGTTGTGATACAAACGCAGATATCCTTTCTAAGGCTGCTTACGGTATCGGTACATCTGATGGTATAAGCCTTGGTTCAATCCTTGGTGGTCTTCTTGACCTTGGTTCAATCCAGGATTTACTCGCTGACATTCCTACTTTCCTTGTAGGAATGGTATTCGATATGCTCGTATTCGGTTCATACGGCTACGATAAGGATATCGATGATATCAAGGAAGCAAAGTCAACTCTTAAAGCTACATATCCTGAGATGGATACTCTTGATGAGATGCTTCCTAATGTTCTCTATAACCTTCTTACTAAGCCTCAGGATTATGAGTGGGTAGGCGAAGGCGATGCTGCTGAAAAGGTTTGGGATATGGATTCAGTTATCATGCCAGGCCTTACAATTTCAAAAGAGGATATTAACCCTCTCAGCAAGTCTCTTTTCCAGATTCTCGACGTTGCAGCTCAGATTGCAATCGATGAAATCGGTGTTCCTGCTCTTAACAACAACCTTAAGAAAGCTCTTATGGAAGCTGTTGAAGCTGACCTTAACGAAATTGATTACGAAACACTTCCTGCAGCTGTTAAAGCTGACTTTGACAACACAGAAGCTTACGTAACATATTTCGCTTACGACAGAATGATGAAATCAGGTGGCGTATGGTACTATACAACTCTTGAAACAGAAGTTGTTGAAGATCCTACTACAGGCGGACCTGCACTTGACGAAGAAGGAAACGAAATTACAGAAAAGGTTCGTAAGTACTTCAAGGTTAATATGGGTGCAGCAAACGAATTTGCATCTCTTATTAACTGGGATTGGGAATTCGTTACATCTGACGTAACTCCAGGCGAAGGCCAGACATCACTTATCTATGATGAGTATAAGGCAATCAACGGTACATTCGTTGGTGCTCTTAACAACATCATTGGTACAGTTTACGATGTTGCTCTTTCAGATGCAGCTAAGGCAGACTTCGTTAACAAGATTGTTACATCAGGTGTTGACGAAACATACGAAGGTTGGATCACAGACCCAACTGACCCTGGTGACAATGCTAACCTTAATACAAACGTATTGTATCTTACAAAGTACATCCTTACAGAGTTCGGCGATAAAGTATTCGGCGAAGGTTCTAAGTATGCTTCATACACAATGGATGATGTTAAGGATATGGATCTTATTGACATGATTGCAATGATTGGTCCTGAATTCTTTGAAGATGCAATGCCTCAGATTATTCTTCCTAAGAATGCTGATGGCACATATGCTTTCCACGATGGCGTTCAGCTTTGGGAGTTCGCAGCACTCGTTCTCCGTGAACTTTGCACAGGTATTGCTCCAATCGTTAACTACGACTCAGTAATTTTCGCAAATGGCAACGTTACATCTAACAAGGACAGACTTCTTGTTGAGCAAGATGCTGACGAATGGTTTAACATTATCCTTAACTTGGGTACTGACGTTGGTCTTGTATATCTCCAGCAGATTACAAACTTTGAAGATTACTTACATGAGATGTTCGGTGCAGACTTCAACCTTGATACTTATCTTTCAACAGGTGGAGCAAACGCTGATCACTGGCAAACATCACTTAACACTGCTATTCTTTGGGCAGTAGATTATATCGGTGGCGAAAGATCAACAGGTGTTCTTGAAGGCATCACATATAATGCTGTTGAAGCTATTGCTGATCCAATTGACAGACTTAGCTTTGTTCTTAACAAGATTCTTCCTCTTGGTTTCGTAGGTGATGGTACTTATACATCAGATGATTATGACCTTGACCTTAACCTTGTTGTTGATGGTCTTAAGACATTACTTACAGACTTCGATCTTACAGTAATTCTTTCACTCTTTGGTCGTAACGAAGCTTCAGACTACAACTTCCTTGGTGATGCATCACTTGGTACAGCTATTCTTGACCTTGTAAACGATATTCTTTACCTTGTATTTGGTAAAACTATCCTTCAGGGCGTTAACGCTACAACTTCTGTATCAACACAGAGCCTTGATAATGTTATTTCAAAGGCAAGCCTTAAAACAACTGTTTATAACATCCTTACAGGTCTTAATGGCAGAAAGGATGCTATCCTTAAGAATGCTGCTCCTGTTTTAGCAAAGCTTATTAAGGACTGGGGTGGCGAGCAGGAATTCAGCAAACCATCTCATGACATGGGTGATTTCCTTGTAGTTGGCGATTCAGGTTCAACATGGAAGGTTAACAGCTCAACAGACTGTGATGATAATGTATCTTATTCTATTGAAGAAGGTTCTGCTATTACAGTTACTGTTCGTAACGACTCTACAGGTGTTTGGAGACACTACAGAGACGCTAACGGTACAGAGCATCAGGATCAGCAGTATAAGATTCAGGTTGCAAGCGTTGAGTTCTTTAACTACGACGGCAGCAATTCATCTTATGTTCACACCATCGCTCTTGATACAACAAAGGTTATCGACTTCGGCGATTACACAACATTTACTTTCAAGGTTGGTTCTGTAAAAGCTCCTGACGGACAGACTGGTGGTCCTACTGCATACTCAGCAGTTCCTGAAAGCGGTGTTGTTCAGAAATTCAAAATCGGTTATAAGATTTACCTTGAAGATGGTAAGACACAGCTTCTTAACGGTACTACATTCTACGATGAATCATACATCTGGTTCGGTAGATATGCTGGCGACGAAAAAACTCACTACAACACATCTTCAGACGCTTACTCAACAGGTGCTTACTCACCATTCTATGTTCCATACGATGAGAACCTTCCTGAATGGCTCGCTTCTCAGAACGTAGGTTACATGTGGCGTAAGAACGTTACTGCAGGTGGTAAGGAACAGTTCCAGATCACTGCTACATCTAATGCAACAGTTGACGGTATCACATTCGGTTCTGTTGACGTTGAACTCCTTAACAAGAGCAGTGGCGATGAGTATGAGACAACAGACCTCAGACTCTTTGACACATACACAGCTCAGTTCTGGGATAAAGACCACACAACAGTATGGACTACTTATGATGTTAAGGGTGGCGTTAACTGGTCAGCATTCCAGGCAGCGGTTACACCTGAACAGGTTAACTCAGAGGCTGGTCGTTCAACATCTTGGAATGTTCACCTCAGAGCTAAAAAAGATAAGAACGATATGGATATCGTTGTTACTCTCAGATACTTTAACGCTGAGTACAGAGATCTCCTCAGAGATCTTGTTAACTCTGAAGCAAGAGCAATGAGAGACGCTTCAGACTATAAGCATTATTACAATGCAAACGCTACAGTTGAGGCTACAGAAGCTCTCGTTAATGTAGATGGTACAAATGAGGCAGGCGAGTTCGAGCTCCGTGAAACTAACTTCGGTGTTGGTGCAAACGGCGTAACAGTAATTAACTGTAAACAGGCTTGGACAAACTACTACAATGCTCTTCTTCCAGCTCTTCGCGCTGGTCTCCAGGATTGGAACAAAGCAAGTATCTATAACTTCGAAGCACTTTACAAAGCTCTTCGTGTTGCGGTTAACGACCTTGAATATTGTCGTGCAACAGGTGAAGACGGCGCTTCAACTCTTACAACAGATATCGATGCTCTTGAAACAACTCTCAGAGCATCTCAGGCAAGAACAACTGATAACTACGATTTCACAGACTATAAGATGTACAGATTGAATAAGTACAACGATGCTCGTGACGATGCTAACTGGTACATCAACCTCAGAAAAGATGCAGCACCAGCTTCAGTAGCAGAAATCGATGAATACTTCGATTATAGCTGGATGGAAGAAGATGACTTCCGTTCACTCGTTGGTGCTCACACTGTTAAGTTCGGTGAAAAAGCAGGTCAGACAATTGCTGCTAATAAGTATCAGGCATATCTCCTTGCTCTTCTTGAGAAATATGATGAAGAAGAAATTGAAGGTAAGGCTCAGTGGCTCAAGGATAGAAAGATTGAGCTTGCAAACGTTCAGGCTCTTGACCTTGCAATGGCTGCTAACTACCTTACAATTACAGAGCAGAGACTTCTCAAGAGAAATGCTGGCGTTATTACAACACAGCTTGCTGACGAAATTGCATCAGCTAAGAACATGATTGGTACTACTAATGGCGGCAGATATACAGCAAATTCATGGAAGAACTATGAAGAAAAGCTCGCAACAGCTAATACAGCTTTAACAAGTGGTTCACAGATGCAGGTATTTGATGCTAAGTACAACCTTCTTGTTGCTCGTAAGAATCTCGTTGAAGTTGCTAATGCAGGTGATTATGCAGAGCTTAATGCACTTATCGGTTATGCTCAGTTTGCTCTTGCAAATGCAAATCTTTACGAAAACTCAAATAAAGAGTTCGGTCAGGTTCTTGCAGAACTTGGTATGGACAAAATCACTAATGTTGACGGCTACGAGATTGAACTCTTCCCAGGCTCTGCATTACTTGTTCTCGACAGAGACTATAGTGCGGATGATCAGGAAAAGATCGATGACGCAGCAGAGGCTCTCAAGGAAGCTCTTGCAAGACTTAAATTCAAGGGTCTTTCAGTATTCGAGAAATTCAATGACAATAAAGTAGTTGGTTCAGAGGTTCTCGTTGAAGCAGATGAAATTAACAAGATTGAAGAAGTTTCATCTCTTGTTTCTCACATCGCTGCTAACCAGAACGAAGATGCAGTTAAGACTCTCTTCGCTGTTCAGGCTACAAATGCAAACGTTTCTGATATAGTTGTTACTAACGACAGAAACTACTCAGCATCTTATGAAGGTGCAGAAGCTCTTGAAGGCTTCGCAGGTACAAACTCAACTGTAACATTCTACACAACATATTCAACAGCAGACGGTAACGTTAAACTTCCTGTTGCTACAGTTAAGATCGTTGTTGATGCTGATATCAATGGTGATGGTGCTGTTGACGTACTTGACGCAGCTTACGGCGCACTTATTGCAGCTGAAAAGGGCGAACTTGAAGGTTGCTACCTCCTTGCAGGTGACCTTTCCGGTGGCGACAGAATTGTTGACGCTTCTGACTATTCAGCAATCGTTAACAAGGTTGTTGCTTAATTACTAACGGTTTTATAGACTATATATTAATATAGTATATAAATACAAAATCCCTTAAATTGATTGTTTCTTAATATAAGCCTTGCCCAGTGGGCAACCACCGGGCAAGGATAAGGTAGAAATTACCATTGAAACAAAGCGCAGCTTGCTATATATTATAATAGTATATAATAAGCGTGTAAGCGTTTCGTGTGTTAGGATATCAATTTAAGCGGTTGTGGCTCTTGCCACATTTGGAAAGAAATGAAAAAATATTTCAAGGAGGCAAACAAATGTCTAAGAAGTTACTCAGTGTAGTTCTTGCACTTGCACTTGCTCTTTCATGCTTCGCAGTTAGCGCATTCGCTCTCGGCGATTATGGCTATGAAGATGAAGCAGATGCAGCAAGCTACACACAGACATGGGCTCTTAGTGAGCCTCAGGATATCGGCGGCGGCGAATATGCTGTTGACGTTATCCTCACAACCAACTACTTAGTTGGTCCTATCCAGTTCAAGGTGCTCAAGACAGTTTCTGCTGGCTCACTTGCTCTTGTAGATGCATACGAGGGCGAGGACATTCCTGAAAACTGGAACGCTGATGTTTCTTTTTTGGATACAACAGGCGAAGTAACAGTTATTCCTTATCCAACAGAAGATGGCGTTAACGCTCTCGACTGCGCAGGCGGTAAGGTTGTTGCAACACTTGTTTTCGCAGCATCTGCTGATGTAGCTGCAACAGCTGCTATCGATGTTGCTGACGCAAAGAGTGCATCAAACCCAGGCGGTACACTTATCGCTGCTCGTATGAGCGACGGTAACGTTGTTACAGGTGCTGCTATCACAGGCCAGACTGTAACAAACACTTCTAACCCTTCTGCAACTTTCGGTTCTGCTGCAGTTGCACCTACACTTGCAGTTAAGGCTGGTAAGGCTGGTGTTATTGATACATCAAGAACAGCTCTTGCTCATGATGATTCATACACCGAAATTGCTGGTGGATGTACAGGTTACATCTATGGTGTTGAACTCAGCGCAGGTGACACTGTTAATAGTGTATTCGAAGTATCAGGTGATGGTACTATGGAAATCGTAAACGGTGCAGCAGGCAAAGAAGGTACCGGTTCTATAGTTAAGGTAAAAGATACTTCCGGTAATGTTGTAGAAACATATTGCCTTGTTATTTTCGGCGACGTTGATGGTGATGGCGAAGCTGGTGCTACAGACATGGGTGCTATAGACTTGCACAATAGTGGTATGTATGGTTTCGATCAGGAAACATTCGACGATATTTTAGGTTATTATGGTAGCTTATTGCCATACCAGATTTTTGCTGCTGACGTTGATGCTAACGGCGAAGCTGGTGCTATTGACATGGGTAACATCGACTTACACAACAGTGGTATGTTCGGTTATGACCAGGAAACATTTGATGATATTTTAGGCTTAGAGGGTAGCATTACTCAGGCTTATGTTATCGGTTTGTTAAACGCATAAAAATAAAATAGGAGGCACTTAAAAATGTCTAAGAAAATTTTAAGCTTAGTACTTGCAGTTGTTATGATTTTCTCAACTTTTGCAATTGCATCAATTGCAGGTACAAGTGAAAGTGTTCCTGCAGGTAAGGTTGGAATTCGCCTTGAAACCAACGCTGAAGTTGGTATGGCTGCCAATACACCTGTATGGGTTAAATTGTATTATGATGCACCTGTAGGTGAAACTGTTTACTTGCAGTTCAGTAACGTAACTATCGGTTGGAATTCAGCAGCATATGCTCCTGCAACTTCAACTACAGTTAAGTTGAATAACGATATTGCTTTCGGTACTGAGTATGCAGATTTCTGTAATGCAGGTTCAGCTCATACTACTCTTAATGGTAAGAAAGCATTAAAGGATGCTGATAAAACAGCATACGGTTGGGACAATGCTGTTACATTTGCTATTACTGCTCAGTCAGGTGCAACTGTAAACACAGGTACAGGTATTCCGATTGCTGATTATAGTGGCGAAGTATTAACAATGAACTTCAAAACACAGAAAACACTTGAAGCAACAGATATTATTGGTTTCACAACAGCTGGTTATGATTCACAGCAGTTCAGAATCCAGACATTCGACAGATCAACATTGCAGTCATCAACAGTTGCTCTTGATAACCTTGTAGTTACAAATGCAACTCCTGCAGCAGCTGCAAAGGCTGACGTTTACGAGCTTTCAGCTCCACGTAAGCATGCTGACGGCGACAAGTACACAGTTGCAGCATTCTTCGCATTCGACGGCGCTAAGATTGCTCCTGACTTCAATGAAGCAGGCACATCACAGTTTATCAAGGGTATTACTGCTACTGTAACTGCTACATCAGGCGGTCAGTCAATCACAGTTACTCCTGACGCTATCAAGTATGTATACGACCTTAAGGACGGCACATACGGCTTCAGAGTAATTATGAAGAACGTTCCTGCTGATGCAGAAATCACAATCGTTCCTGCAGTTACAACAGATGGTACAGCATACACTGTTGAAACTCTCAACTTCAATGTTGCTGATGCAACAATAGTTGAATAATTTAAATGATTTCGAGAAAATATGAAAAACCGCAGCTCAATATTGTAAAGTTTGAGCTTGAGGATGTTCTCACTTCTTCATCGGTAGTGCATACCACATCCGCTCCTACAACCCTTCCTGGTACCACATCAAGTGGTGTTCAGGTAGGCGGTAACGGTAGCGCAGATATTGTGGTTGACTTCGGCGACTTTTTCAAGTAAATTAAATATTTTACTATTCTGAAAGGAGTATTTTTTATAATGGAAAAATACACAACCCCAGAGCTCGAGATCATGGAATTCGAGCTCGAAGATGTACTCACAATTTCTCTTTGGGATGGCGACATCTACGAAGGCTGGTATTAATTAACCACTAACGGTACTGCCCTGCGTGGCAGGGCAGTATTGTGAGACGTCTTATGATGACAAAAACTCTCAACCCGAGGGATTTCCCTCGGGTTGTGTAGCATATAAACTAAATGCACAATGCAAAGCGCAAAATGCAAGATTTTGAATTTAATTATGTGTATTATTTACTATTGTATATATAATTAAGTGCAGAATTATTAGAATTCACAACAACAGATTTGGTGATAGAATGAAACTTAAAATTACAGATTTAATTGTTGAAATTGATATTAAAGGAAAATTGTTAGAAAGTCGCATAGGCGCATATATTTATAATGGCGAGCGGGATGCGGATATTGTTTCTATTGTTTCAGAACAATTTTATAAAGACAGGAACGATGAACTTAAGCACCTTTCCTTTGATGAATGCGAATATTTATATAGCGGCTCATTTTTTTATGAACAGCTTGCTCTTTATAATGGCTTGATGCTTCATTCCTCTTGTGTGGAATATAAGGGTAAGGCGTATCTTTTTTCTGCGCCAAGCGGAACAGGTAAATCAACCCATACACACTTGTGGCTCAAATACCTTGAAGGTTGCCGTATTATAAATGACGATAAGCCTGCAATACGCATAATCGATGGTGTGCCATATGCTTTCGGTACACCTTGGAGCGGTAAAACAGACGAAAATATAAATGAGGGTGTGCCCATTGGCGGAATCTGCTTTTTAGGTAGAGGCGAAAACAAAATTAACCGTATCCCAGGCATAGCAGCCCTTAAACCATTTATGGACCAGACAGTTCGTCCAAGAGATAAAGCATTAATGGATAAAATGCTTGAAACACTTAACATCATTTTAACTAAGGTTCCTGTTTACCAGATGACCTGCGATATGTCTGAAGAAGCAGTTATGACAGCAGTAGAAGGAATGGTAAAGTAGCAAATAGCAAAAAGCAGACAGCAGATAGCTAATCGCTAACAGATGAAAGGTGATATTATGGCTAAGAGAGAAAAGAAAGAAAAAAACAATAAAAAAGGCAAAAAGATTGCAATTGCTATTCTTTGCGTTTTCCTTGCAATTGTAATTGCTCTTTTTGCGGTTGGTTTTTCTTATTGGAAGAAAATTACTCAGGCTCCGCCACCGGTTGAGGATACATTGGTTTACGATTTTGATGATGAAACTATACCTGTAACACTTGAGGATGACCCTGTTTTTGAGCAGATGTTTGAGGGTGATGCCTCAGACTACAAAACAACAGTTAAAAACTGGGTAACAAATGGTGGCGACATTATGTATAGCAAGGATGTTATTAACGTTCTTTGCGTTGGTGTTGATACACGTAATAAAAATACAGTTTCCGGTCTTACCGACTCTATGATTCTTGTTTCTGTTAACACAGAGCGCGGAGAAATTACGTTTACATCTATTATGCGCGATAGCTATGCGTATCTTCAATCACCATCCGGAGAGGGTAGCTTTAACAAAATAAATTCGGCTTTCCCATTCTATGGAATAGAAAATCTCATTGATACTGTTGAAAACCACTTTAAAGTGAGAATTGACGGTTATGCCATGATAAACTTTGCTTTGTTTAAGGCTGTTATTGATAAGTTTGGTGGCGTTGATGTCTGGGTTCAGGAGTATGAGGCTAACTATATTAACAATACATATGGTTTTAATATTCCCTATGGCGATTTTGTTAAACTCAATGGTGATGAAGCTCTTGCATTCTGCCGTAGCCGTAAATGCGATTCTGACGGAGATGTAAGTCGCACACGTCGTCAGCGACAAGTGTTGGTAGCTTTACTTCATAATGCTTCCTCGGTTCAGGCTTCGGAAGTAGCGGGTTATGTGGAAACAGTTATGCCATACCTTAAAACTAATTATAGTGAGGCTGAGGTTCTTACTCTTGGAACAAGAGCTATTGTAAATGGCTGGGCTGACTACACAGTTAATCAGCTTGTTATGCCTGATGAAGATTCAAGAAAAGCTCATTCAGGTAGCGTGTGGTATTGGGAGGTTGACTATCCTCTTGCTGCCCAGACTCTTCAACACGCAATTTATGGTGAAACCAATATAATGCTCAGTGATGATAGAGGCGGTAACAACCCTACAACCGAACCATCTACTGAGGCGACAACAGAGCTTTTAACAGAGGCTACAACAGCTATCTCAACGCAGGTAGCGCAGTAAATTTTAGAGAAAGGCAAGATAATTGTGGTAATTTACCCCGAATCCTTCAGCGTAAAACCGAATATAGAGGCAACTGTGGGATTCAGGAATCTTTTTAAAACCACATCCCAATCTGCCGTTAACAAAAATCTTACTCTTTTAAAGGGTAATTATGTGTTTTGCAGTAAAAATGCTGACACAAGAAAAATGAATATTTCAAACACTATTGCGGAAAGTGAATATCCAAAAGGTGCAGAGAAAAATCTTCACAAAACCGCTGTTGTGATTGAGAATATAAAAAATATGGATATAGATTGCAATGGCTCCAATTTTATAATGGACGGCAAAATGACCCATATCTATATTAAAAACTGTGAGAATTTAAAAATAAAAAACCTTAACATTGAAACTGTTTTGCCTGATGTACATAAAATCACGATTACAAAGGCTTCACCATTTTATGTAACATTTGAGGTTGATTCTCAAGGCGAAATTGTTGAAGAAAACGGCAATTTCTATTGGGTAGGTACAGATTACAAGCTTTCTTTTACAGATTATAAGAACAGTGCAGGGTGGACTCCTACAGCTAATCCTGATAATTTGTATCATATAAAAAGAAACGGTAGCCATCCTCTTTTTGGTGTTGCGAATCTCAAAAGAGTTTCCCAAAGGGTTTTCAATGCACGTTTTATTGTTCCAAAGGATTTTCAGGTTGGACAGATTTTTTATATTTACCCTGCAATCCGCCAGGAAGCCGGTATTTTTATTGAGGGTTCTAAAAATATTCAATTAACAAATATAAAACAGACTTTCAATTATTCCCATGCTTTCATTGCGCAGGATAGCGAAAATATTACATTGGATGGACTTGATTTTTCACCAAATCCAAAAGCAGAAGCCGACCTTTGCTCTTTTTCTGATTTCGTTCATTTCAGTATGTGCAGAGGTAAAATCAGCGTAGAGAATTCTAATTTTGATGGATGCGGCGATAATGCTTGTAATGTTCATGGTATTTATTTCAAAATTACTGAGAGCAACAATGATAAAATGACTGTAAAATTTCCTAATCCTCAGAGTTACGGATTCGAGTGCTTGAGAGACGGAGATATAATTGCTTTTATTGACCCTAAAACTCTTTTAGAGGTTGGAAGAACAAAGATTCTTCACGCTACGCTCAGAGATGATTATTTTTATGACCTTGTGCTCACAACATATGACCCACCATTAAAAGAGGGCGGTTTTGTTGAATGTATTCCTGCAAACCCTGATTTTCAATTTACTGCTAATACAATAAACAGGGTGGCAGGCTCAGGCGTTCTTTGCACAACACGAGGTAAAGTAAAAATAGACGGCAACAGATTCTTGAACACAGGCGAAAATGGCATATTAATCGGTGGCGATGTGTCTCGCAGCTTTGAAGGTGGTTGTGTTGAGAATATGAGTATCAGCGGCAACGCTTTTATGAATTGCGAGGATAGTGCTTTGCTTATTGAACCTGATAACAGACGTTATGCGGGCGCTGTACACAGGAATATTACTGTTGAAAACAATTTGTTTGTTATAAATAATATCCATGCTTTCTGTGCTTCTTCTGCCGAAAATATTGTTATGAGAAATAATGTTTACAAGGGCAGAGCTTTGAACGGAAAATGGATTGTTTCCAGTAACACGGAAAATCTTGTTTCGGATTGTCCAAAATAAAAAGCAGGATTTTTATAAATCCTGCTTTTTAAACTATTAATAAGTTTTTGCTTCAAATGACTGGCAGCATGTTGCATCTACTGACTTAGGATCGCAGTTGCAACCGCCGACTTTGATAGCGTTTTTTGTGCAGTAGTTTTCGCTGTTACAATGATATTTGCAGCTTTCAACTGTACAGCCGATGCTGTTATTTTTGTTATCGTTCATTATGTTTTCCTCCTTTTTTCAGCAGATTATTCTGCTGTTACAGATAGTTTAACCAACTTTTTATTATTTATAGGTGAATTATGAAAAAAGAAAATATTATAAATTCTTGTTATTCTTTATTAAGAAATGTTACGCCTCTTTCTTTTGATTGCGGAAAAATTTGCCACGGAAAATGTTGCAAAGGTGATAATAAAACAGGTATGGTTCTTTTTCCTGGTGAAGAAAATCACATTGATAAAGATATAAATGTAATTACTGACGATGAAGGTTTCAAGATTGCGGTGTGCGGTGGAGTTTGCAACAGAAACTACAGACCTCTTTCATGCAGAATATATCCGCTTTTCCCTGTTGTAAAAAATGAAAAAGGCAGGGAATATATCCAGGTGGAAATTGACCCTCGTGCAGATTGTCCGTTATGCTCGGAGGAATATGAATTCACAAAGAATTTTATTAAGGCAGTGAAAAGGGTAGGCAAGTATCTTTTGCTTAACGAAGAAACTGCGGATACATACAGAAAACTTTCCGCAGAAATTGAAGATATAAATAAACTTAGAGAGCTTCTTTTTTAATAAAAGGAAGCTCTTCTTTATTATGATTTAACGTGGTAAAAAATATTTAAAAAATTTTTTGAAATAAGTTGTTGACAAATTAAAAAGTATCTGTTATATTATAAGTGCAAACAGTAATCATTACTACTTATGCAGAGAGGAGTTGATTCGATGAGAAGCTCAAAGCAGCGAGACGCTGTTTTAGATGTGCTTAAACACTCCTGCGACCACCCTACAGCTGATATGATTTATGAAAGGGTTAAAGAAAAGATTCCTAACATAAGTTTAGGAACTGTTTACAGAAATCTTGGTCAGCTAAAGGATGAGGGTCTTATAACAATAGTTGAAAGCAGCGATACAAAGGTGCACTATGAGGGTAACCTTACAGACCATATTCACTTTTTGTGTAAAAGCTGTTGCGAAATAACTGATGTTTTCTGTACACCTCAGGTACCTGAAGATTTAAGTAACTTAGGGCTTCAGGTTGAATCACAAAAAACAGTTTATTACGGCTTATGTAATGTATGCCGAAATAATATATGAGTTAAAAATTAAATTTTATATTTGAAGGAGAAAATTATTATGAAAAAATGGAAATGCTTAGTTTGCGGTCAGATTGTTGAAGGCGAAAACCCACCAGCTGCATGCCCACTTTGCAAGGCACCTGCTGAAAAGTTTGTAGAAGTTAAAGAAGAAGAAATGACTTGGGCTGCAGAGCACGTTCTCGGTGTAGCTAAGGGCGTTAGCGATGAAATCATCGCAGGTCTTCGCGCTAACTTCGAAGGCGAGTGCACAGAGGTTGGTATGTATCTTGCAATGGCAAGAGTTGCTCATAGAGAGGGCTATCCTGAAATAGGTCTTTACTGGGAAAAAGCTGCATACGAAGAGGCAGAGCACGCAGCAAAGTTTGCAGAGCTTCTTGGTGAGCTTGTAACAGACTCAACAAAGAAAAACCTTGAAATGAGAGTTGCTGCTGAAAACGGTGCAACTGCAGGTAAGTTTGTGCTTGCTAAGATGGCTGAGGAGCAGAACCTTGACGCTATCCACGATACAGTTCACGAAATGGCTCGTGACGAAGCAAGACACGGTAAGGCATTCGAAGGTCTTCTTAAGAGATATTTTGGTTAATTAAATCCTATAAAATATAGCGTTTTAAGAGAGTGGAGAAATCCACTCTCTTTTTTTCGTGCCAATAGGATTGTCCAAAAATGGTACATTCTATTTTTACAAGCTTAAAAAAGTGGTGAAAACTTGTAAAAATGGTACATTCAAAAACTGGTACAAGTTTGTAAGGTGAATTATACATCTTGGAACGTGTTTAATTCAAGACTTATTCGTGAAAAAAGTTGAATGGAACGTAATCCGAACGTGATTTATATGCTTTTTCCGCCTTCTATAAGGCTATTTACAAGGTTTTAGAGGGTGTGCCAATATAACGACTCACGAAAACTGGGATAATGATATACTATAGACACAACGAAAGGACAGAGAGCCAACAGAACGGAATACCGACTCTGGCGAGTATGAGTACCGATATAATGACTCTCGGATTTCAGAGTAATGATATAATATAGACACAAAGAAAAGAGGTGAGCAAAATGCTTGAGAACATTACAGTATCAGAATACAAAAGACTTTATGATGAAGTGATAGCGTTATCGTTTGATATGGAAGATGTAGGCTTTAATCCAGAAGAACACGATGAGGATATTTTAAAGTGTAAATATATCATAGCGATATACGAGACTTTAAGTGATGTACCGCTCCGAAAAGCTGAGTGGTTCTTCCAGAAGCACAAAGTGAAATTTGACCTTGAGTCTGAAATAGACGATTTGCTTGATGTGTAAACAAGTACCGATATAATGACTCTTAAAAATCTCTTGAGTGATACAATATAGACACAACAAAAGAGTGAGTAAAAAAACGGAATATCGACTCTGGCGAGAACGAGTACCGATATAATGACTCGCTAAAAAACAAAAATGTTTATAATAAAATCACAGAGCAAGAGAGGTGGTGAGCAAAAAACATTAAGCTCCAAAAGTAAACAAAACAAGTAAAAAATTTATAAAAAAATATTAAATTAAAGAAAGAGGTAATTAACCATGAAAAAGAATTTTAGAAAGTTTACAGTAGATTTTGCGACAAAGACAATTAAATGTTCAAAGAAAGCATACGAACGAGCAAGTAAAGGTTTAGAACCCGAATATTCAGAGCTTTGCGTGTTAGTAGAAAAACATCCTACATTTAAAGTGAATATTAAGAAAGATAGCGAGACTGCTACAAAGAATATGTATAGAAACTTAACATTCCCTAAGATGAGAGAATACATAAGAACACAGCCTAATAGTGAAGAAAATCTTGCGGAGATGGAAATTGTAATTGAGATAGCCGAAGCTAAAAACGCTAAATATCCTTTGACAAAGAAATGGTTCTTGGCAAAGTTCCCTGAGTACAAAGAAAAGGAAGCCGCTGCTGTAGCAGAGGAACAGCAGCAGGCAAAGAAAGCTGAGCTCGAAGCTAAGTTGGAAGCACTCGACCAGAATGATTATGACGAAGAAGATGCTGCTTAAGGAGGATAATGATTATGAAAAGATATAAAATTGATTTAACAACACAGACACTTTATATGAGCAAGGAGTTTGAGAAAGCCGCACTAAAGTTTGATTCAGATGAAAGCAGATTTTTAAAAGAATGTAGAGAGCTCTGCCCCAACCTTAGAACAAGAAAGTTGTCGCCGCCTAAAAACAGAAATCAGAAAAAGGGTCTGACCTACGCTAAAATGGAGCATTACATAGGATTGTATGAAAATGCAGCTGAGCTTCTGCAATCTTTCAGAATTGTAAAAGAGGTGGCAAAATCACAGAGAAATCCATATCAGTACGTTTATGACTGGTTTATGATGAATTTCCCAGACTTTTATGAAATGCCGAATATCGTAAACGGCAAGCTTTATGCTCCAGTACATCCTTTACAACTGGTTGAATGCGGCTAAAGCTTTATGGCATCCTGAGGGCAAGGTTCTTTAAATGTATCATCAAAATTTTCAAGTATAGTGAAGAAAAATATAAAAGGAGTGATACCAGTTGAGTATTTTAGAAAAGAAACTTCCAGAATATCATCATACAATGTATTTGGAAGGTTACACACCAGAAGAAATTCTTCAATCAGCACATAATAAAATGATTAAGGATTATGAGGAAAGGCAATCAGATGATGAGTTTGCTGAAGTGAATATAAAAACTGAGGTAAAGAAATGAAAAGGGAAGATTAGAGAAAGAAAGACCAAAAGAAAAAGAAGAAGCAAGCTGTGCTTGAACAACAGATATTGTCAATCATCCAGAAGAGTATGAAAACAGCACTTGATATGGCACTTGATGATATATTTAAAGAATGGAAATAAGGCGAGAGATTACGTTGAATAATCTCTCGCCTTATTTTTGTTTTATAGTACCGATTACATACGATAAGCCCGTCTCCCGAAAAAAAGTACCGTCATATTTTTTGTGTGGGTCAGGCGTAATCATAATTTTGAAATTTTAAAATTTTTCTCCCGTAATATACCCGCACCTATTTATCTTCAATGTGTTCAATCAAATCGGCAGGTTGGCAATCCAAAAGAGAACAAAGCGTATCAAATACCGCCCACGATGGAAGCTCGTTCTTTCTGAGCTTCTGAAGCATAGCCTCGCCCATGATTCTGTCGTTACGTATTCTGCTGGTGTTATAACCAGCCTCTTTGAGTGCGGCAAGTACATCAACCTTAAACACGATAGCCATTAAAAAAAGCACCTCCTCCAGTATAGTCAGATTATAGCACACAGTTACACTTGTTTCAAGTGTACAAAATACACCAAAAACGAGTGTAATGTTTGTGAGGTTTGCCTATTGAATTACACTCGAATTAAGTGTATAATATAGACAGTTGAGGACGAGAGGTCAACAACACAAACTAATTATTAAAGGAGTAAACGAAAATGACAAAGGCAGAAATGATTAAAAAGATTGAGGAACTTAATGAATGGGAAGCACTTATGGAAGAAGCAAAGGCAGAAGCTGAGACAATCAGAGATGCTCTTAAGGCTGAGATGCTTGAGAGAGAAACAGAAGAGCTTATCGCTGGTTCTTACATCATCAGATGGACATCCGTTCTTTCTAACAGATTTGATACAACCGCTTTCAAGAAAGTTTATGGAGACCTTTACAAGACCTTCACAAAACAGTCAGCAAGCAGAAGATTCACAATCTCTTGCTAAACATAAAGAAACAGCCGCCCCAAAGGCGGGGCGGCTGGGAGAGTTCGTATAATACTACAAATACGAACAGCAAAACATAGCAATATCAACGAGTGCGGCAATCCGCCTCTCGGATACGAACATAACCAAGAGAAAATACGAACTTTTAACGAGGGGGAGACCATGAACAAACAGACAAAAACTCTGACAACTGAGCAATACAAGAACATTATACAGACAATGCGAGAGGGGTTCTTAGGCTGCCGACCAAATGAGAGGATAGCAACGGCTCTCGTGCTTGAAGGGAATCTCGGTTTGAGGATAAGCGATATAATAAAGCTCAGACCGTGCGATATTGTACGAGACGGAGACCGTTACCGCTTAGAGATAGTTGAACAGAAGACTGCCAAAAGCCGCAGCTTCACCGTGCCGCTTGTTATTCAGCAATACATAGAGAACTATTGCCTGCGGAACGGCATCGGCAACGCTGAGCTTATGTTCCCTTTGACAGAGAGAGCAATCCAGAAGCACCTACATCTGGTGTGTGATTATTTAGGATATGCGGGAATCGGAACACACAGCTTCCGCAAATGGTATGCGACAGAGATATACAAAAATAATGGCTATGATATAACACTTGTTCAGAGACTTCTTCAGCACAGCTCCGCCGCTGTTACACAAAGATATATTGGAATAGAACCTCAGAGAATAGAAGATGCTATATTAAAGCATTCTCAGCTCCTTTGAGGAGCTTCCGCTGCTCAGAAAACAAACCCATCACTATTAAGTGCTTCTAAAAGCACTTTGCTTGAAATATTATACTCCTTTTCTGTCACCGAAGGCTGAGCTTGCTCAGCTTTCGGTGTATTATTTATAGAATATTTATTATTATTTATTTCCATGCTTTCTGACGGATTGTCTTGTTCGGCAGGCGTACAACAAAAAGAGTCAGCCGTACCGCAAACATCTTTTAAAGTAGTACGTGTCGGTCTTTCGTAAAAATCATAAATGTTGCTGCCGCCTCTCTGGATTAAATAACCTTTGTTGATAAGGTTCTTTAGTTGGTCGTGGCAAGTTGATTTAGGCATTCCTATTGCTTTGTTCACCGCTTCTGGCGAGAAAGCGAATTGATAATTATCTCTATTGGCGGCAAAGTAAAAGTACAGCATCATCGAATGTGGCGAGAGGTCTCTGCTTGCCGCCATCCAGCTTTCGTTCCTTATTCCTAAGAAATCACTTTCCAGAGTCTCACGGTGAACGTTGATAACTTTCTAATTCGGGTAAGTAATGTAATTCTGATTAAAGTTTTCCATTATAAATCTCCTTTTTTATAAATTGAGTGCCACAAGACAAGCAAGCGGCACTCGTATTTTTTTACTTTCTATAATTATTATACCAAAATTTTTTATTAAAATCAAAAAAGTGCATCTGCTCTGAGGCAGAGGTTAATTGTTAGTCAAAATTTAAAATTGTGAAAAAAGTATTTAATAAAAACACTATTTATCTAAAACAACTTATTTAAGCTTTTTCTTCTTAGGTTGCATTTCTTTTATATCAATGGTAAAATTATTGTAATGTGATTTTGAGATGGATTATAAAAAATTTATAAAAAGATAATTAGAGGTTTTTATATGCGTATACGTGTTGCTAAGGGACAGAATGCATCTTACATCCTTTTGACAGGAATTAAACCAAGTGAATCTATTTTATTAGATGATGGGGTGACGTTTATGCCTGTTTCATGTTCTCCAAGTGCTAATGATATGATTGCTTCAGTAATGGAGAACGGAAGTCAAAATGAATTTGAATTAGGCGTTTTAATTGCAACCTTACGTAATACTACAGCACAGATTAAAATTGAGGATAACGACTCTCGCGAATTGGCTATAAAAACGTGGAATGCCCAAACATATTGTGTTTTACTAAGTGCTATTTTCAAGTGTGAGGTTACTTACTATTTTCAAACAGACACTTCAGCAGACGAGTTTAATAGGAATACACAGATAAATATGATTTATCATAATATGCAGAAATTCCCCGATGATATTAAATATTTAGATAATGATATGTGTTCGTGGGTACAAAAGTCAATTATGACAGCATGGAATCTCGATAAGGACGAACGTTTTTCAACGGCAACTCATGCATTGTGGTGTTATAAATGGAGTGTCAGACCTGCATTGCAACTGGGGGTCATCTGGAGTGGTATAGAGTCAATGTTTTTAATTGACAAGAAAATCAAATCACGTTTGTCAAAGGCTATTTCAAGATTTCTATATGGTAACGATACAGCGGTTGAAGATATAAAAAAATTATATGGGTTTAGAAGCAAAGCTGTACATGAGTATAAATATACTGAAGAAAATGTTTTAGATGAATCTGTTGATATTTTGAATAAACTTATTTTGAAATGTATAGAACTTAACGCCCTTCCAGATTTACATATTCTTTTGGATTCAAATGATTGATTAAATACATACCATAAGAAGGATGAAAAATGAAACTGACAAAGGATACTAAAATGAATAAAACCAAAGCAATAAAATATGTTTTACAAAATGCAAGACCTCTTGAATTAGCTGTTTATAAATATTTCTTTGGAAACGAATCCAATCAAGCTGTTATTGATGAGCTTTCAAAATTCCAAAATGCTGATGGTGGCTTCGGCAATGCTCTTGAACCCGATTTTTTCAACCCCAACTCAAGCCCTATTGCAACAAACGACGCCATAATTACTCTTTACCGTGTAAAAGCACTTAATAGAGATTATGATATTGTAAAAGGAACAGTCAGATATTTGGAATCCCACGATTCTTTTAATGAAGATAAAAAGCGTTGGTTGTTTGCTATAGACAGTAACAATGATTATCCTCACGCAATATGGTGGGAGAAGAAGGGTGACGGAATCAGCAGTTTTAATCCTTCAATATCGTTGGCAACATTTTTGATTTGCTACGGAAACCGCACACCTCTTTATGAAGGTATAGTAAAAGATGGTTTTGAGTATCTTGAAAATACCGAAAAAGTCAGCGGAGATGATTTGAATTGTTTTCTGTTGGCATATGAGCTTTTAAGAATGAACAAAATTAACGATGTAGTTGATTTGAATTTATTCAAAGACTTATTATGTAATGCCATTAATAACACCATTTGCAAAGATATTGAAAAATATGGCGTTGAATATGTACCAATGCCATCAAGTATCTTTGTCGGCACATACTTGGAGCTTATTACGCCCGAAATCAAACCCTTAATTATTGCAGAAAAAGATGTTTTAGGCAAATTACAAATGGACGATGGCGGCTTTGATATTACTTGGAAATGGTACACTCCATATCCTGATGAATATGAACAAGCAAGAGCTTGGTGGCGTCCTCGCATAACTATTGAAAAATTACTTTTTAACGAGGTTCAGATATGAAGACTGATATATTAAAACAAAACGAAAATAGTTGGAATGAATTAGCAGAAGATTTCTTTGGTGTAACTGCATTACCTGTGCTTGGTTGTTCCATTCCAACAGAAGATGAATTACACCTTTTTCCTGACCTTAATGGCAAGGCAGTTTTTGAAATGGGTTGTGGTAGTGGTCACTCTTTGAAATGGTGTGCTGAACACGGAGCAACTGAGCTTTATGGTCTTGATATTTCCGAACAACAACTTAATACTGCAAAGAAATTGCTTGAAGATAGCGGATATTCCTGCAAACTTTTTCATCAGCCTATGGAAGATGATTCAAACATTCCTAAGAATTATTTTGATGTTGTTTATTCTATATATGCTATCGGTTGGACTACTGACCTCAAAAAGACAATAAAGAATACAGCATCATATTTAAAGCAAGGTGGAATATATATTTTTTCTTGGGACCACCCACTTTTGCATTGTGTAGATTTGGAAAGCATCGCTATTTCAGGTGGTAACAGAACCACCACAACAGAAGAACGAATTATATTTAATGGTAATTACCTCGAAGAAGATTATTACACCTTTGAGAAAAACGGTAACCCATTGACATTACAGAACCGAAAATTATCAACATACATTAACGCTCTTGCAGAAGCAGGATTTGCAGTAGAAAAAGTTGTGGAAGAAACAAATTCAAAAGTTTTAGAAAAATCTGCAGAATTTTCATCTGGCTATTATGCGGATTTTAAGGCAAAACATTTTCCGCTTTCTATTGTGATTAAGGCAAGAAAACTTTGATTTTTGAGGTATAAGTATGTTTGTGCTTGAACAAGTTTCCAATGAAAATCTCTCGTATTATAGCGGATAAAAAATCCTTTGAAGCATATATTTTTAGGGGGAATTTATTATGGTAGAGAAAAAATCAAACGCAAAAATAGACCACGAGAACAGCGGCAAGAAATTCGACCAGAAGATGAAGCCGTATCTTGTGTATCGTTTCCTTATGGAAGAGACTGACGAAAATAATATTATTGGCGGAGAAGATATTTCTACGTATATCAACAGTTTGGGGATTTCCGCCGAACGACGTTCAGTTTACAAGGATATTGATGCTATCAACAAAGCTATGCTTATGCTCGATGAAGGAATATCCGCTGCAGAGGCGGAAGAGCTTTATGAGGAATACCCAGACGAGGGCAGAATCGCAAAGGTAAAAGGTAAAGGTTTTTACGTTCGCCAAAGAGATTTCGAGCTTATCGACCTTAGCCTTATGGCTCAATGTATTTATTCTGCAAAGTTCCTTTCAAAGTCTGAAGCTGAACGGCTCGCTTCCGTGCTTAGTGGTTTTGTCAGCAAACATCAGAGAGATAAAATCTTTTACGATGCTATTCTTACAGACCGTGTAAAGACTAACAACAAGAGCGTGCTCAGCAACATTATGACAATCAACGATGCTATGAGCAAAGAGCTTGACGGTGAAAAGCATATTCCCGAAAAGATAAGCTTCAAGTATTTGTCGTATTCGCTGGATGACGTTTCAAGCTTCAGAGAACGCAGGAACGGCGGCAGATACGTTGCGAGCCCGTATGCGCTTCTGATAAATGACGGCAACTATTATCTTCTGGCTTATGATGATTACAAAGAAAGCATAATTACATATCGAGTTGACCGAATGAAAGACGTTCGGCTCAGCGGAGAACCAAGAGAAGGCAAAGAAGCTTTTGAGCAGCTGGATATGAAGAGCTATACAAAAAGAGTATTCTCAATGTTCGGCGGTGAAAAGGTTCTGACAACAATTCAGTTTACGAACCACTTGCTTGATACTGTGGTTGACCGCTTCGGAAACGATAAGAAAACTATTCTTTCAAAGGTTGATGATAGTCATTTCAAAATAACAGTTCCAGTAGAGGTCAGCGACCAGTTCTTCGGATGGATTTGCGGCTTCGGCAAAAAGGCTGTTATACTTGAGCCGCAATCAGTTGTAGATAAATTCACAACATTTGTTGACGGCATCAGAAGTAAATATTAAAACAAGCGGCGGATTTATTTCCGCCGCTCTTTGTTTTATAAGTGGTTGAGGTTATTTCTTAAAATATCAACTCCGTCTTCAGAAATGGCTAAATAGTACCGCTGCGTAACGTTTATGTTCCCGTGCCCCATCTGATTACAAAGCAGGTGAGAGGGGGTGTTGAGCTCCGCCATAATTGTTCCGTATGTATGCCGCAAATAATGATATTTGAAGTCTATGTTCAGCCGTTCTTTAATCGTGCGGCTATGGAATTTCATTGAATTTACAGTTTGTATTTTGCCATTTGGCAAGCAATTTACAAGCTCTAAAGAAGAGATAATCTGACCGTCAATATCTTCAATAAAAGACTGATTCTGTGCTCTTTGTAATGCGAGAGCTACTGCCTGATGTTTCCGCTCCGCCGCAAGCTTTATCAGATACTGCCGCAGCCGTTCGCACAAATAAATTGTTCGTGTAGCGTTTAGTGTTTTAGGCGGAACAAGCTTTATCAGACCATCTTGATACATCATCTGCTTATTGATTGTAATAGTTCCGCTTTCTAAATCAACATTTTCCCATTTTAAGCCGTAAGCCTCGTTAATTCTGAGACCGCAATATCTGCCGAGCAAGTATGCCGTTTCCGCATTTGTGCCGCTGAAGTAATTATCTAACTTCTGGATTTCCGCCTTTGAAAAAGCGACTATTTCTGTATCATCTTCCGCCTTCATTTTTGGCATAGATATTTTCGTTCCTTTATTCACACAAAGTTTGTTGTAGGTATCAACATCAAGATAATTGCGAGAGTAAGCTTGACCGAAAATTAAGTAAAACATTTTTAAAAAGCTTTCAACATATTTGAAAGAATAGCCGCTGCTGAAGTAAAGCTCTGATAAATAATCTTCAACCTCCGCCGCTGAAATATCATCAATAAAGAGATGACCGAACCTCGGATGAAGATGGTTTTTCCACAATGAGTCTTGCTTCAGAATGGTTGTATAAGCTTTTCCTCTTCTGCCTTTCTCAGAATACTCGTTGTAAATCTCTTCAAACGTTCTTCTGGATATTTCACGTTTTCGTTCTCTTTCTGTTCTTGCGTTAAATATCGCAATTTCACGAGCTTTTGCCGCCTCTTTTTTGGTTCTGAGTTTATTCCCGAACTCGTCTGTGCTTTTCCTTCTGGATACTTGCTTACCATCAACAACTATTGTAAATCTGTATTCCCAATAGCCGTCGTTTCTCTGGCGTATGCCAGACTCTTGGATTTTTGACATAATAACACCTCTTTACTGTACTAAACTTGTAAGTCAGATGTTTGTTATGTTTAAGTTATGTACCATTCTTGTACAAAAAATTACGCATCACGTATGCGTTATGTATCAGAAAAGTATTGACACGAATTGTTTATGAATGCTATAATTTAACTGTAAGAAGGCTTTGATGCTATCCATGATACAGTTCCTCTTAGAGGCATGGAGCGAAGCGGAATGCCTCACGAGATGGCAAGAGACGAAGCAAGACACGGCAAAGCATTTGAAGGTCTTCTTAAGAGATATTTTGGTGAATAATTCCTCACAAAAGATTGCATACTATTAGGGCAAAATATAAAAAGGAGAGATTTCTTTGAAGTATATTTGTCCTTGTGGATATGTTTACGACCCTGCAAAAGGTGATCCTGAAAATGGTATTGAGCCAGGTACACCGTGGGAAAATGTTCCTGATGATTGGCTTTGTCCGACATGTGGACTTGGTAAAGAAATGTTTGAGGAAGAGTAATAAAAAACGGAGCCGACGGAGTCAGCTGACTTCGTCGGTTTTGTAAAATGTTTGGGGAGGAAAAAATATGGATAACACAGCATTATTTAACTTATCGTATGGTGTTTATGTAATAACAACCTGGGGTGAAGGCAAGGCAACAGGATGCACAGCAAACTCTGCTATGCAGATAACTGCAAACCCAGCTACAATTGCAATTTCAATTAACCACGATAACTATACAAACAAGTGCATTAAAGATACAGGTATTTTTGCTGTAAATATTTTAGGTGAAAATGTTGACCCTATTATAATCGGTTCATTTGGTTTCAGAAGTGGTAAAGATGTTGATAAATTTGAAGGTATTGAACCTCTTGTAAAAGAATTTACTCCTGTGCTTCCTCAGGCAATATCATACATAACCTGCAAGGTTATAAACACAATGGAAACTGAAACACATACAGTTTTTCTTGGCCAGATTACAGACGCAGGACATCTTTCTAAAGATACACCAATGACATACAGCTATTACCATAAGGTAGTAAAGGGTACAACACCCAAAAATGCTCCAACATTTGCCGGTTGATATAACATAATATAACAACAAGAAAAGACCACTGCATCTTGCAGTGGTCTTTTCTTGATTGAGGAATTTTTAAACTTCCTACGTATCGTATTGGCAAGGTTATAGTAGCATATTGTTGTTGCATTCTTGTTGCAACTTTATGAACAAATTGTTAACAATGGTGTTTTTGTATAGATGTATATATATTCCTGATTATGTCTTTGGGCAACTTTTACAACTGTGAAAAGCGTTTTTTGTGCATGTTTGAAACGGTGTTTTTGTTGTCTTTTTATTGAAAGAAAATCTTTAATATGTTAGTCTATAGTAGTAAAATATATCCTTTGGGAGGTAAATTATGGCAGGTATTCTTGATGCTTTCAAAGAAAAACATGAGGAAGCAAAAGTTTATAATGGAAAGAAAATTAAAGTAGGTATTATCGGTTGTGGCTGGATTGCAGAAGCACACCTTCAAAGCTACCTTAAATGCGACGATGTTGAGGTTGTTGCATTTGCAGATTTAGTTCCTGGCAAGGCAGAGGCTTTTGCTAAGGCAAACGGCGTTGAAGGCAGATACTACAACAGCGATAAAGAGCTTATTGATAACGAAAAGGATTTGGATGCTGTTTCTGTATGTACATATAACCGTGAGCATGCTCCATGTACAATTTATGCTCTTGAGCATGGCGTTAACGTTCTTCTTGAAAAGCCAATGTGCGTTACAATGGAAGAAGCAGTTGACATCTGCAAGGCAGAGAAAAAGAGTGGAAAGATTCTTTCAATCGGTTTCCAGCCTCGTTTTGACGAGAATATGAAAATGGTTAAGAAGATTTGCGAAAGCGGTGTGCTTGGTAAAATCTACTACATCCAGACAGGCGGCGGCAGAAGAATGGGTATCCCAACTCCATTCGGTACATCTTTCATTCAGGAAGATACTGCAGGTCTTGGCGCTCTTGGTGATATCGGTTGCTACTCACTTGATATGGTGCTTAATGCTATCGGTTATCCAAAGCCACTTACTGTAACAGGCTTCAAGGCAGGCATTTTCGGCAAAAAGCCAGAATATCTTCAGAAGCCAGAATATACAGAAGTATTTGGCGTTGATGACTTTGCTGCTGCATACATCCGTCTTGAAGGCGGCGTAACACTTGACTTCAGAATTGCTTGGGCAATGCATTGCGACACTCCTGGTGATACAATCATCATGGGTACAGAAGGCGGTCTCAGAATTCCTTCTACAGAGTGCTGGAACGGCTCAATCGGTGGCCCAATGACAATTTACCACAATATAGCAGGTGAATGCGTTGAAACAGTTATTCCTGAAATGCAAAATGACGGCGATAACTTCGACAAGAAAATCCGCTCATTTATTGATGCTATTGAGTTTAATCTTCCTTCACCTGTTCCAACAAGCCAGATTATTTATAATCAGGCAATTATTTCAGGTATCGCTAAGTCTTCTGACCTTGGCAGAGAGATTGAAATTGAAATCCCTGAATTTTAAGTTTATAAAAAAAGGTCATTCAGTTACGTACTGAATGACCTTTTTGTTTTGTGATTTTTCTTTTATTTGACGCCCCACATAATCCAGAGGAGAATATATCCTGTAGTAACTGCTGCGAGAGTAAATGGCACGCCATATTTCATAAATGTTGTAGCCTTAACCTCATAGCCTTCTTTTCTGAGTATACCGATACCAGTAATGTTTGCGCTTGCACCGATTGGTGTAAGGTTGCCGCCAAGAGTAGCGCCGCAAAGGAGACCGTAGTAAAGAAGCTTAGGGTCCATTCCGGGGAAGCCTGCAGCAATAACAGGGATAATAGAAAGCATTGTAGCTGTGTATGGAATATTATCAATAAATGCAGAAAGAATAACTGACATCCACAAAATAATTGAATAAACAGCAAATACAGAGCCTGAACCTAAGTTGCCGATAGCGTTACCGATAACATCAATAACACCTGCTGCTTCTATACCACCTATTACGATGAAAAGGCAAGTGAGAAGCACGATTGTGTAATAGTCGATTTCTTTAATTGAATTGATAACGGTTTCCTTGTTTTTCTTAACAATCAATTCTCTTAATATACCTATAACAAAGAACGCAATACAAATAAGTCCGTTTGTAATATCAGGCTTATAGAACTGACCGGGAGCGGCATTGTCTTTGTAGGGAATAAATGAAACTGCAATAAGTGCAACAACAGTGCCTACAAGAAGAATTGTTGGAACGTAATCCTCAACCTTTGTTCGTGAAGTGAATTCAATAGGACTCTTTTCTTTTCTGAACATAAAGAGAATTATAAATGCGCTGACAACTGCACCTGCTTCAACTACCCAGAACATACCAGGCTTGCCGTTATCAACAAAGAAATCAGAGAAGTCAAGACCTGCGGCTTTACCTAAAAGAATAGATGTTGTATCACCAACAAGAGTTGCTGCGCCCTGAAGGTTTGAGGAAACTGCAATACAGATAATTGCAGGAACAGGTGAAACCTCAAGCTTTTTGCAGAAAGCAAGAGCCACAGGAGCAATCATTAAAACTGTTGCAACATTATCAACAAAAGCAGAAACGATACCTGCAAAAAGTGATATTACAACTACAACCCATTTCATATTGGGCATTTTTGAAATAAGTACATCGGAAAGAAGCTGGGGCATTTTTGATTCAATGAATAAATAAACAGTACCCATTGTGCCGGCAATCATCATTATAACGTTCCAGTCGATATTACTGAAAGCCTGCTTGAAGCCATACTCATATGCGCCGTTTGATAATTGGAAAAACTCTGCACCAAACAAGTCAGGCTTTGCAGAAGCAATAACGCCAAGACCGATAAAAATTAATGCGGAAACAGCTACGATGTGGGGACGTATCTTTTGAAAGGCCATCATCAAAAGATATGTTATTGCAAAAATTACTAATGCAACAATTGTGATTTGACTCATAAAAAAACTCCATTCCGGTGGAACAAAAAACCGCACAGAATATAATAAACCCTGTGCGGTGGAAAAGTTAAGTATTCTTAACCCTGCAATCTAATAAATAACCCTATTGGGTTATGCCAGACTCCACCACTTATTGATTACATTTTGATTATAGTTAACAACAGAACAAATGTCAATGAAAGTTATTTTTTAAACGATGTGTGATTGTTTTTTAACAATCGAGTTGTATTTTTCTGTTTTAATGATATAATTGTTTCGGTGATTTTATGAATGAGAAAAATAATGTCCCACAGTGGATTTTGGAAAGTAAAACAGGTATTGAAGAGCAGAACGATGAGGTAGGGCTGATTGTAGCAGGTTTTATTGGTGCTTTCATTAAAAGAGGGTTTGACCAGAAGGAAATAGGTATGCTTATGGCTCAGGCTTTTCTTTTACCTTTAGAGGAAGTGGAAAAAAGAGTGGACGCAATTCTCTCCTGCGACGAAAATGCAGATCCGAAAACTGCGAAGAATCTGTGCCTATACACAGTTCAGTCGGGTGCGCTTTTTGATAATGATAATTCAGACCCTTGCGATATAATTGAACTCGTAAAAACTATGTATGGCGGCGAGTTTGCTTTTGAAGCATTTCTTACTTATCCTGAGCTTTTGCGCTTGTGGAAGAAGAAGGATGTGAGAAATTCTTCTCAATATCAGAAAGAAAAGCAAGAAGCAGATGGTTTGCTTGACGAGCTTGAAAGAGTATATAAGTCTTAAAAATTTGGCAATAAGACATAATAAAAACTTTTACAATTGACTTAATTGGCAAAGTTTTACAAAAAAAATTCTTTTTTGGACTTATTTTACCTTGACTATTAAAACTAAATTTATTATAATGTACGAGATGATGTATTATTTGTGGTAATAGTACACTATCCGTATGGTATGATATTAGTTTTGTTATTTATATAGATTTAATATGCAGTTTTATATATAGATAGTCCGGGGTAGAAGTGTTTTTATGCTTTTTCGGCAAAACTATTATTATATGTGGGTTATCCCACCTTCATGGCGGAAGTGTCTTCCGTCATTTTTTTATTTATTAATCAGATTTTAAGAACTTTAAAAGAAAGGGGTTTATCAGCGAATGACAGTAATTGCAATCGTTATTGGTGTTGTTGCGTTAATTATCGGCGGCGTTGTTGGATTTATTGCAGGCGGCGCGCATCGTAAAAAAGTTGCTGAGGCGGCTATCGGTTCTGCAACTCAGGAAGCAGCTCGTATTGTTAACAACGCTATGACTGAGGCTGAGCAGAAGAAAAAGGAATCTATCCTTGAAGCCAAAGACGAAATTCATAAATTACGTTCAGAAACTGAACACGATCTTCGTGAAAGACGTGCAGAGGTTCAGCGTCAGGAAAGACGCCTTATTCAGAAAGAAGAAAGTCTGGATAAGAAAATTGAAACACAAGAGAAAAAAGAAGAAGCCCTTCAGCAGAAGATTAAAGCTATTGAGGAAAAAGAGGCGGAGGTTGAATCTCTTAAGAGAAGTCAGCTTGAAATCCTCGAAAAAATCTCAGGCTATTCAAAAGAACAGGCTAAAGACGTTCTTCTTAAAACTCTTGAAGAGCAGCTTACTCACGAAAAAGCTACCCGTATCTATGACTATGAGCAGCAGCTTAAAGACGATATGGATAAGCTTGCAGGTGAGGTTATTTCAGGAGCTATTCAGCGCTGTGCTGCCGACCACGCGGCAGAGGCTACAGTTTCTGTTGTAACTATCCCAAGTGATGAAATGAAGGGTCGTATTATCGGCCGTGAGGGTAGAAATATCCGTACAATTGAAACGATTACAGGTGTTGACCTTATTATCGACGATACTCCTGAAGCAATTACAGTATCTTGCTTCGAGCCAGTGCGCCGTGAAATTGCAAGGCTCACTCTTGAAAAACTTGTTTCTGACGGTAGAATTCATCCAGCTCGCATTGAAGAAATGTATGAGAAATCAAAGCGCGAGGTTGAAAACACAATCCGCCAGACAGGTGAAAAGGCAGTTATCGATGCAGGTGTTAACGGTCTCCATGGCGAGATAGTTAAGCTTCTTGGTAAACTTAAATACCGTACAAGTTACGGTCAGAATGTTCTCAACCATTCTCTTGAGGTTTCTTACCTTGCAGGTCTTATGGCTGCTGAGCTTGGTGCAGACGTTAAGTTGGCTAAGCGTGCAGGTCTTCTTCACGATATCGGTAAAGCTCTTGACCACGAAAAAGAGGGTACACATATCGAGCTTGGTGTTGAAGTTGCAAGAAAGAATAAAGAAAATGAACAGGTTATTCACGCAATTCAGGCTCACCATGGTGATGTTGAGGCTAAAACAGTTATCGCTTGCCTCGTTCAGGCAGCCGATGCTATTTCCGCAGCAAGACCTGGCGCAAGACGTGAAAACATTGAATCTTATATTCAGAGATTGCAGAAGCTTGAAGAAATCACAACTTCATTTGCAGGTGTTGACAACGCATTTGCAATTCAGGCAGGCCGTGAGGTTCGTATTATGGTTAAGCCTGAGGCAGTATCTGATGACCAGATGGTGCTTCTCGCAAGAGAGATTGTTCAGAAAATTGAAGGCGAGCTTGAATATCCTGGTCAGATAAAGGTTAACGTTATTAGAGAAAGCCGCGCAATTGATTTTGCAAAATAAATTATAAAAAGCGGAACCTGTTGGTTTCGCTTTTTTGACCTTTTTAATCTATATATAGAAACGATGGTAAAAATATGCGATTACTTTTTTTAGGTGATGTTGTAGGAAAAGGCGGATGCGATTTTCTTATGAAAAGGCTTCCTGACTACAAGCGAAAAAATTGCATAGATGTTTGTATTGCCAATGGAGAAAACTCGGCTCAGGGTAATGGAGTTACACATCAATCAGTTGAAATGCTTCTTGATAGCGGTGTTGATTTTGTAACTTTGGGTAATCATACCTTCAAGCGTCCTGAAATTATGGAGTATCTTGAAAGCGATGTGCCGGTAGTAAGGCCGTATAACTATCCTGTGGGCGCTCCCGGTCAGGGTGTTGGTATAATTGATAAAGGAAGATACAGAATTGCTGTTATAAATATGTTAGGTACAGTATATTCTGAGCCTTTGGGTAATCCATTTTCGGAAATTGATAAAGCCCTCGCTAAAACGGATGGTTGTAAAACCGTTATTGTGGATTTCCATGCGGAAGCAACTGCTGAGAAAAGGGCAATGGGCTTTTATCTTGATGGTAAGGTTACAGCAGTTCTGGGTACTCATACCCACGTACAGACTGCGGATGACCAGCTTTTACCCAAGGGAACTGCGTATATAACAGATGTTGGAATGTGTGGCCCTGTTCAATCTGTTTTAGGTATAGAGCCTGAGCTTACTATTAAAAAATTCAAAACAAATCTTCCTGTAAGGTTTGAGAATGCTCAGGGTGAATATGCGATAAACGCAGTTTCACTTGAGATTGACGAAAAGAGCGGTAAAGCGCTTTCAATAGAAAGGGTGGATATAAGGTGATTAAAAGGCTTATAGCTGTTTTGCTAGTACTGGTTATTTCCTTAACGCTTTTTTCTTGCGGTAAGCGAGAAGAAGACCCATCCGAAACAGAAAACTACGTTTTACCTACTCAGGTCATAAACGCAGATATTTCTTTCCCTTATATGAGCTCTGATAGTCTGGCGCCATATAGCGCAATAAGTGCAACCAACAGAAATCTTATTCCTGTTATGTATGAAAGCCTTTATACTCCGACGAAGGATGGAAAAGGAAAGCCTCTTCTTGCTGCAGATGGTAAGGTTGAAGGGAAAACAGTTACTGTAAAGCTTGTTGACGGAGTTCAGTTTTCTGATGGTGTTGAACTAAACGCTGCATATGTAAAGGCATCATTTGAATTTGCCAAGAAAAACGACTACTACAAGGCTTCTCTTGCGGATGTTGCTTCTGTT
Organism: Acutalibacteraceae bacterium; assembly: GCA_045614765.1. Lineage (GTDB taxonomy): Bacteria > Bacillota > Clostridia > Oscillospirales > Acutalibacteraceae > DTU089. Next base: position 66,372 of record JAZLDN010000040.1, on the reverse strand, counting down.
AAGGTTATAGATAATAATACTATTGTATTTAATTTATCCCGTGAAAATCCATTTGCTTTAAATATTCTTAACTTCCCTGTAATCAGAATTTCAAATGGAAAAAGTATCGGTAGCGGAAAATATAAGCTGCAGTATCTTGAGGATACACCATATTTTCAGGTGAATACTCTTCATAGAGACTATAAAGAAAGTTTTAATAAACAAATTGCTCTTTTCGATATGGCAGGTGTTTCAAGCCCTATATATCCTTTTAAGGCAAATAAAATAAGCGTTTATTCTCAGAATCTGAGTGCGGAAAAATATGTAAACCTTTCTTCTGAAACTGTTTCAACACCTATGAATAATTTTGTTTATCTGGGTGTAAACTCCAGGTGGGCAGGCTCCCTTACTTCAATTGATTGGGTAAGGCAGGCAATAAATATAGGTATTGACCGCAACAACGTAGGTGCATCCTCGTTTTTAGGTCAGACAGATGCGGTTGTTACGCCATACAGAACAGAGTTTTATCAGCTTAGTACGGAAAATCTTCCGTCTGTTTCAGGTGAAACACGCAGAGCTATAGATATTCTGGAAAGAAATGGTTATGATAAATTTAATGCTGACGGAATCCGTACAAATGGTGTAACTGCTTTGAGAGTTAATATACTTGTTTGTACTGAGAACGAATATAAAAAATCAGTTGCAGAAGCTGTGAAAAAATCTCTTGAGGATTTAGGCTTCGGCGTAAGTATAACCGAGAAGAAAACTCTTGAAGACTTTAAAAAAGCTCTTAATGAGGGACACTATAGCCTTTATATTGGTGAAACTCAGCTAACTTATGATTATAATCTGCAAGAGTTTTTCAAAAATAGCGGTCAGCTTTCATATGGCATCAGCGAAGATTTCTTCGCCCAATACGAAAATTATAGAAACGGCACAGACTCTTTTATGACCTTTATTGAAGGTTTCGAAACAGAAGTTCCGTTTGTACCGCTGTTTTATAGAAAGTCTGTTGTATCTATAAATCCTAATATTACAGGAATAAATACGGAGGATATATATTCTTCAGCTTGTTTATGGCAATTACAGGATTAAAACTTGCTAAAGTCTTGTATTTGAATACCATATAGTATATAATTGATAAATGTACATTTCGTAAAAAGGAGTTGTTATGATGGACCCAATCAAAGTTGATTTTTCAGGTAAGGGTGCACCTAAAGAGGTTGTTATTCCACCTGAGAAAAAGGTTCTCAAAATAATCATTTCTCTTATAGTTACTATTATAGGCGGTGCGGTAGCATACTACTTTATGCTTCCTGCTCTTAACTTTAAGGCTATGGAGCTTTACTATTTTGTTGCTGTTGTGCTTGCAATCTACATTGGTATGACAGTTCTTACAACAAAAGCATTTATAAAGCCTGAGTATATTCCTTATGTTAAGAAAAGAGCTATTGCACCAATTATTATCGGTCTTGTTTTTGCTCTTGTTCTTGGTATAGGTTACCTTGTATCTGCTCCTCTTTTCCGCGCTAAGGATTATAGCGAAATTATCAGCGTTGATACTCAGAACTTCGGCGAGAGCGACAAGAGTATTACAACAATTACAAGTCTTGCAGATTTCCAGAGTGTTCCTATGATAGATAAGGACGCAGCTCTTGTTCTTGCAAACAAAACCCTTGGTGAATTGGAGAAGGTTTCTCAGTTTGTTATTGATGAGAAATATTCAACCCAGATTAACTATCAGGGTAACCCATACAGAATTTTCCCACTTAAATACGGCGATTTCTTTAAATGGATAAAGAACACTAAGGAAGGCTTCCCTGCATATGTTGCTGTTAATATGTATACTCAGGAAGCTGAGGTTGTGGACCTTGCTAAGAGCAACCTTCCTAATATTAAGGTTTCAACAGGCGAGTATCTTAACGAGCGCCTTGACCGTGTTCTCAGATTCAAATACCCAACATATATGTTCGGAACACCATCTCTTGAAATTAACGAAGATGGCCACCCATATTGGGTATGCGAGCGTATAGACAAAACAATTGGCCTTGTAGGCGGTTCTGATGTTATTGGTGTTGTGCTTGTTGACGCTTGCGATAAAAACAACATTGAATATTATTCACTTGAGCAAATCAAGGTTAATGACGAAATTCAGTGGATAGACCAGATTTATTCTGAGGATCTTCTTGTTCAGCAGTATAACTACTTCGGTAAATACAGCGGTGGCTTCATTAACGGCTACATCGGTCAGGAAAATGTTGTATCTACAACATCTGGCTCAAGCTGTATCGCAAGTGGCGATGACGTTTGGCTCTATACAGGTGTAACATCTGTTACAAACGACGACTCTATTATCGGTTTTGCAATTATTAACCAGCGTACAAAGGAAGCTGTTTTCCAGAGAATTGCAGGTACAACCGAAAGCGGTGCTCAGACATCTGCTCAGGGTATTGTTTCCGATAAGGGCTGGGATGCAACATTCCCGATTCTTCTTAATATTGATGGCGAAGCAACATACTTTATGGCTCTTAAGGATAACAACGTTGTTAAGAGCTATGCAATGGTAAGCGTTGAAAGAGTTCAGGATGCTGTTAGAAGCGAAGACGATGCTAACCCTGACCTTGAAGCATGCCTTAAAGCGTATGTTAATAAGGTAAAGCTGAGCACAAAGAAAATCCTTAACATTGATTATAATGTAGTTCTTCCTGATTCAATTGGCGGAAGCGATAGTGCAGACAGCGGCTCAACACAGACAGCTCCTTCAGAAATCAAAACAGTTTCAGGTGTGATTTCTGATATCAGAACTGCAGTTGTTAACGGTAACAGCGTTTATTATATTGCTCTTGACGGCAAAGCGGTTTATTATTCAATTGCTGCCGCAGAAGCAGAAAATGTTGTTATTCTCAATATAGGTGATACTGTAACAGTAACTTACAAGACTGCAGAAGGTAATATTATTTCTGCGAAAGATGTAAAGTAAAAAAGGATGTAAAAAAGCGCAGACCGTATAAAACCAACTATAGCGGGGTTCTGCAGGTTTATTAAGCCTGTGGAACCCCTTTGAAATTGTTGAAAATAATGAATTGATTGAAAAATTAAGTTTTATACTACGAACAAACTTCGCCGCTCGACGTACCTTTGTACGCCTTCGGGCAAGCAAAACCAAGTCTGAAGCCTTGGTTTTGCTCAGTTTGTACGTTCTGCATCTTTTTTACAGCCCCTTTTTTAGTTGCCAGATGCCGGATGCCAGAGTTTCACAATTAAGTATAAAAGATGCAAATGTTGTAGCTGTGTTGTGATTATAAGGTTCGTGTAATAGTCGCTAGTCTATGAATCTTGGTTTGCGTTTTGCAAATTACCCAAACAAACAAGCTTTCATTTGTTAGATATTGCCAAAGATAAAAAAACAGGAAAATTTTTTCAAAAAAGTGTTTACAAACGTGATTTAGTGTGCTAATATGTAGCTGTAAGTTACGGAACGGTTACGGAGTTGTCCGAAACAGTTACGTTCCGTTAATTAACAAAATATATTATTTTGAAAGGGGTTCTTTAAATGTTTAAGTTTTTAAAGAGCAAAAAGGGTTTCACCCTCGTTGAATTAATGATCGTTGTTGTTATCATGGCTATCCTCGTTGCAGTTGCTGTTCCGATTTACTCAGCTGTTACAAAGAATGCTAGAATTAAGACTTGCGCAGGTAACCGTCGTGAAATCGTTTCACAGGTTAACAACTACCTCATGGGTTCTATTGATGGTTCTACACATAATGTTACTTCAACAGAGACAATCTACATCGTTTCTGACGGTGCTAAGGGTTGGTTCTCAACAGATGTTGGCGGTGAAGAAGCAGACGAAATCGAATTAGCTGGTGCTGATAAGACTGCTCTTACTGGTCTTTTCCAGACACTTCCATACTGCCCATCAGGTGATGACGCAACGAATAAGCAGGTTACTTACACAATTCAGGTTTCTGCAAGCACAGTTACATCAGCTGATGCTGATAAGACAGGCGTTATTTCAGTTTCATGCAATGCTGGAACAATCGCTGGCGAAGCTCACGCTTAATTGTTAATTTAACTTAACACTAAACCTCTCGGGAAACCGAGAGGTTTTTTTGTTGAAATTCAAGCGAAGCTTTTGCATATATCTGATATTTGCTAATAGCTGATACCTTATTTCACTTGACAAATGTAGCGTGAAATGATAAATTATTTTTATTAAAAAGAATATTTCTAAAGGGAATATTTTGTATAAAAGGGTGATTACTTTGAGTCAGTTGAAAATGTATTATTTCCCAAAGGGTCAGGTTGAAGAATTAACCTTACCTGAGGGCTATAGCGTATCTTATTACAATGACGAAAGCGACGTTGATGGTTGGCTTGCTTGTTGCAGAAATGGTCTTATTTCAGACGATGCAGGGCAGGATGAATTTAACGGCAGAATTTATGACCATAAGGATACAAGTACAGACGATATTATTTTTATAGATTATAACGGTGAGCATGTTGGTACAATAACAGCTATTTATCACCCTGAAGAAAAAATCGGTGAGGTGCATATGGTTGGCGTGCGTACCGATTTCAGAGGTAAGGGCTTAGGTAAATACCTTAATAACCTTGGCTTAAGAAGAATTCTTGAAAATGACGTACGCTTTATATTCCTTACAACAGATGAATGGCGCAAAGCTGCTGTTAAAAGCTACCTCAGCGCAGGCTTTCAGCCTGTTCAGTATGATTTAGGTATGCAGGAGCGTTGGGAAAAGGTTCTTGAAGAATTCAATATAGATAGTGTTGATATGGTCTACGAAGACGGAACTTTCTACAAAAAGATTTACAAAAGCAGTATTGCCCCTAAGGTTAAAATCGGCGTTCTGGGTGCAGGTCGTGGACGCGGTATGATGGATTACTGCGTAACAGCAGGTAACGCTCAGCTTGTTGCTATTTGCGATAACTGGGAATATAACCTTAATATCGCAAAAGAACGCTATGGAGATGCTGTTGGCTACTACACAGATTACGATGAATTTTTAAAGCATGATATGGATGCAGTAGTGCTTGCAAACTATGCGAATGCTCATGTTCCTTTTGCAGTTAAAGCCCTTAAAGCAGGTAAGGCAGTTCTCAGCGAGGTTTTACCTGTTCAGACAATGGCGGAGGCAGTTGAGCTTGTTGAAGCAGTTGAAGAAACCGGTACTCTTTACGCCTATGCAGAAAACTACTGCTATATGCCTGCTCCAAAGGAAATGAAACGCCTTTATGAAGATGGCAAGTTAGGTAAGTTTGAGTATGGTGAAGGCGAATATATGCACAACTGCGAGACTATCTGGCATGAAATTACACGTGGTGAGCCTGACCATTGGCGTAACAATATGTCTGCTTTCTACTATTGCACTCATTCATTAGGTCCTGTGCTTCATATGTGTGGTCTTCGTCCCGTTAAGGTTACAGGCTTTGAAATTCCTTTTAACGACAGAATGGCTCGTATGGGTGCTAAAGCAGGTCCTATCGGTGTTGAAATGGTTACTCTTGAAAACGGAGCAGTTATTAAGAGCGTGCATGGTGTAGGCGTTTCTAAAAACTCTGTTTGGTATTCTGTTTACGGCTCAAAGGGCAGAATGGAAAGTGCTCGTGAGGATGTTTCCGACGACGGCGTTAGCCACCTTTACGTTAACTGCGATGAATACGAAGGACAGAATGATTCTAAGCCATACGAGGCAGATACAAGCGACGATTTAACAGAAATGAGCGCAGGTAATGGTCATAGCGGCTCCGATTTCTATACAATGTATCATTTCGTAGATGCAGTACGTGGAAATAAATATGCAGATATCGTTGATGTTTACGAGGCTCTTGATATGGGTCTTCCAGGAATATTTGCGTTGAAGAGCGCAATGGCTGGCGGCGCACCTATGGATATTCCTAACCTTAAAAACAAAGAGGAAAGAGATTTCTGGCGAAATAATACAGAATGTACTGACCCTGATGTTGCAGGTGATATGCTTATACCAAGCTATTCAAAGGGTAATCCTGAAATTCCTTCCGAAACTTACAAATACTGGGCAGATAAGTTTGACGAATGGAGCAAAAATAAAAAGTAATAATTAAAAAGCAACCATCGGCTCAGTCGATGGTTGCTTTTTGCATCTGGATAAAATATTGTTTTTTAAAAAACAATACTGAGTGGAAATGGCTCTCTTTTTATAAAAATTTATTGCTTTTAGAAATGTAATATGGTAATATGAAAATAGATATAATATGAGGTGATATTATGTTTTTTAAGATTATGAGAACCAGAAAAGGTTTTACTATTGTAGAACTTATGGTTGTTGTTGCTATTCTCGGTATTCTTGTGGCTGTTGGTGTGCCTGCATACACTTCTAGTGCAACTGCACAAAAAAAGAAGGACTGCCAGAATCAGCGTATAATTATAGAGACGCTTGTTAAAGAAGCAATGAACGGTATGATGGATAACGGCAAAGCCCAGTATAAGCTTGTTGAAAGATTCGACGAAAATAATAGGGCGCGTCGTAAAGCAGGTGATTACGCATACAAGAGTGATCCGTCTGGTGAGCTATGGATAGATTTTTCCAAGGTTCCGGCAGGGCACAAAACCACGTATACTATAAATGGAGAAGAAAAACCATGCTTTGTTTTGATTTACGGAGATAAAGATATAGACGGTGATAAGTGGGAAGGTAAAGGAGCTTTTACGTTAGGAGACCTTAGGGGAGGCTATGCTGATACAACGGCAAAAAAAACAAGCTTGGGACTTTCTTCCGGTGAGGCGTTAACTTATAAGTATGCTATCTATGGTAAAATCAAAGTGAATAAGGGCGATTTACCTACAGGATACGGATACTATTTAAAAAAATCTGATTTAGCTGATAAGCCGTTTTATGAGTACTTTGCTCAGCAGGGTTCTGTTAGCGAACAGATTCCTGAATGTCCGTTTGGTGATGAGTACAAGTACTACATTTTCGAGGATGGTTCAGTTCTTTGCTCATGCCCTCACTGCAACGAATAATTTTTAAATAGGTGTTAAAATGAAGTTAAACGAAAACTATATTCTTAAAACAATTGCAGGCTCACCAGTTGTTGTTCCGGTAGGCGATGCTGTTGATAACATCAAGGGTATGATTACCCTTAATGGTCCTGCCGAAACAATATGGAAATGCCTTGAAAACGGTATGGAGTTTGAAGAAATATTAAACACACTTAAAGCAAAATACGATGCACCTGAGGAGCTTCTTAAAAACGACCTTACAGCGTTTGTTGGAAAGTTGAAATCTTTAGGCATAGTTGAGTGATGGTGTAAAACTGAGTATAAGGAAGATTTTTATGTCAAACAAATTAAATCTTTCCTCGCTTCTTCCGTTTATTGAAGAGGCGTTCAACAGAAAAACAACATTTAAAATACCTATTACGGGCACAAGTATGAATCCGCTTCTTTTTGAGAAGCGGGATTTTGTGTTTATAAAAAAGCCTGAATTCCCTTTAGAAATAGGCGATATTCCGCTCTATAGACGAGATAGTGGTTATTTCGTTTTGCACAGAATTGTAGGTAAGGACGAAAGAGGATATATTCTTTGTGGCGATAACCAATTCATTTTAGAGTATGGCATAACCGATAAACATATTATTGGCGTTGTTTGCGAAATGAACATTGATGGCAAATCAGTCAGTGTCGACGATGAAGAGTACATTAAACACAAGAATAAGTATGTTAAGAATGTTGGTAGCAGATATCCAGTAAGAAGATTAAGATACAATTTGAGTAGGTTACTGAAATGAAAGAAAATCAGCAAGTAACTGCGGAAATTATTTCCGTTGGTAAGGTTATAATTGATATTTTGAAAGCAAAGGTAGCAGGTGGCGTTTATTCGTTGCCTGCTGATGTTGATTTTACCAGACTTTATTCTTTAGCAAATATGCACCGCGTAGCCCCGCTTATTGCAGATGCGGTTATAAATTGTGAGTTTGCGCCTGATGATGTTAAGGCTAAATTTAAAAAAGAGCTTTTCAAAGTTTCTATGCGATATGAGTCGCAAATGAAAGAAAAAGATGCTCTTATACAGATATTTAACGAGAAGGGTATAAAATACTGCTTTCTTAAGGGTCATAAGCTTTCAAGGTTTTACCCGAATCCTGAACAGAGGTTTATGCTTGATATGGATGTGTGGGTTGAGGAGTCTCGTGTTGCAGATGCGCAGATTGTTCTTGAAGAGCGTGGTTACGAGAGTGTTTCGAATGGTTACGACAAGGATATAGGCTATATAAAAATGCCTTTTTTGAATATTGAGATACACAAAGAATTAAAATATGACTATGATAAGGGTTACGAGTATTATAAAGGCGCTTTTTCCCGTCTTGAAGGGAAAGAGGGCTCTTGCGAGCTTAATATGACTAATGAGGATTTTTATGTTTATATATTATCTCATTCAGCCCACCATTTTGAAACCGCAGGAACAGGAATAAGAAACATACTTGACCATTTTTACCTTGTAAGGAATCTTAAGCCTGTATGCGACAAAGCCCTTTTGGAAGAAGGTTTTGACGCTACCGGTTTAAGCATTTTCAATAGCAAAATGGATTCTTTGAGCGAATATTGGTTCGGTGATGGTGAAAAAACCGAGGATATTGAAGAATTATCAGATTATATTTTGCTTAGTGGCGTTTTTGGTAACCGGACAAATCACTATCTCGGTGGTATTGTTAGAGGGGATTATGGTAGCAAAAAGTCAGAATTTATTTTTACAAGGCTTTTCCCGAAAAGAGAGAAAATTTTGGATAAATATCCTATCCTTGACAAAATGCCATTCTTACTTCCTATTATATGGATTGTGCGTATACTAACCGCTATTTTTACAAAAGCGGACTATAAATCCGAAATCGAAAGTGTGGAATCAGTGTCCGAAGAGGAAAAGTCTATTTTTGCCGATTTTATAAAGAAAAATGGGCTTTAATTTTGTAAAAACTATTGTAGTTAATATTAAAATATGATAAAATGAACCTTGTATGAATAAATTAAAGGAGAATTTAAATGGCTTACGAAGAAAAAAGAACCACTGAAGAAGAAATTGGCCTTGAGTTTATATTCAAATTAATGCGTCAGCTTATTTCTAAATGGTGGCTTATACTTATCTTTGTTGTTGTATTTTCTGTTTCAGGTTTTGCTGTTGCAAAGCTTACATACAAAGAAAGCTATACATCAACAATTATTTTCAACGTTTCAAATAAGGATAGGGAGATTGCAGGTTCAGCTGCTCAGTATGTTACTGCCAGTGACGCGCAGGCTTCTACTTACCTTGCAAATAACTTTAAGGTGCTTCTTCAGACAGGTAACGACTTTGTTACAAAAATCCAGGAAACTGTTAAAAGCACTACTGGTACAGAGCTTACAAAAGAAGAAATCAGATCAATGCTTGGTATCGAGATTGGTCAGGATACAACTCTTATTACAGTATCTGTAAACAGTGCGGATAAGCAGATATCATATGCGGTAGCAACAGCAATCCAGAGTATTTATCTTGATATTGTTAAAGATGCTTTCCCAACAGCAAACTTTACTATTGCTGATAGTGCTACAAAAGCAGAACTCGCATCTGACTCATCAGCTCTTATTTATACAGCTATTGGTTTGATTCTTGGTGCAGCTCTTGCAGTTGTTATTATTCTTATTACAGATAAGATTCAGAACAAGCTTCTTTCAACAGATGATATTAAGAATAACTTCAATATTGATATTCTTGCAACTGTTTCTGATATTAAAACTAAGAATAAAAATGACCGTACACGTCTTCTTATTACAGATAAAAACGTTGGTCTTCCATTTATTGAAACATTCAAGCTTATCAGAACAAAGATTGAAAACGCTCACCATAAAAAAGGCTATTCAGTATTTGCTGTAACAAGTTCTACTGAAAGTGAAGGTAAAACAACTTGTTCTTCAAATATTGCTCTTTCACTTGCTAAGAGTGGTAAGTCCGTTCTTCTTATTGACGCTGACTTAAGAAAGCCTGCTGTTTGTAAAACTCTTGGTATTTCTCTTGAAGGCGAAAAGGGTATTTATGATATTGTTAACGGCAATAAGAGCTTTGAAGAATCTGTAAAGTATATTGAGAGATATAACCTTTATCTTCTTGTTGCTTCTGCAGCTGTTGCTGACCCATCAGAAACACTTGCTTCTACAGGTATGGCAAAGATTGTTGAAACTGCAAAGGCTAACTTCGATTACGTTATTATCGACTGTCCTCCTGCAGGTGTTGTTGCTGACGCTGCTATCGTTGCTAACTACACAGATACAATGATCTTCGTTGCAGCTGAAGAAAGAGCAGCTCTTCGTCAGATTGAATATGCTTTAAGTGATATCATGACAACTAAGGCAGATATTCTTGGTTGTATCTATAACCGCGCAGGTTCAGGTACTCTCAGAATGAGCTCATCTAAAGCAGGCGGATACTTCTCAGGCAGATACGGCAGTTACTATGGTTCATCTTACTACTATGGTAGCCGTAACAGCAGCTACTATTATGGTAGCAGTTCTTCTGGCCATAAGAGACATCGCCATCATAGGTCATCATCTTCTAAGAGATAAAAATGTTAAACCCTCTCTGTTTTCCAACAGAGAGGGTTTTGTGTATAGGGAATAGTTATTATAAAACTCGAATTTCTATTCAAATATTTTTCCGTGAAGTTTTTGCTTGCGCAAAAGTGAAGTTGTGATAAATCACAGTGAAGTTTTGTTCAAATAAACAAAGTGAAGTTAAGTTTGCTAAATTAACTTGCGAAGCAAACTTAACTACGGAGTAACTTCACTGCCGAAGGCAACTTCACTTGTCGTCAGGCAAACTTAGTTGTAGAAACAGTGCAACTGTTTCTACATGTGCTGTTCTGGGGAACATATCAACAGGTGTAACTTCTATTGCTTTGTAACCAAGGTTTTCTAATCTTTGGGCATCGCGGGCAAGTGTTGCGGGATCGCAGGATACATACACAATTCTTTCAGGTGATATTTCTGAAACTGTTTTTAAAAGCTCCTCTGCGCAACCTTTTCGCGGTGGGTCAAGAATAATTACTTGTGGTTTTATACCTTCCTCCTGAAGCTTTTCTGCTGCAAGGGAGGCATCGCCACAAATGAAACGTGCATTTGTAATATTGTTGATTTGCGCATTTGTTTTAGCATCTTCAATGGCTTCAGGAATTATCTCTACACCAATAAGGGATTTAACCTTATTTGCCATTGAAAGTCCTATTGTGCCCGTGCCGCAATATAAATCTAAAATATCTTCTTCACCTGTAAGGCTTGCGTATTGGGCAGCCTTTTCATAAAGAAGCTGAGCACCATCGTGATTTACCTGATAGAAGGATAATGGAGATAATTTGATTTTAACGCCGCATAAAATGTCAGTAATATATCCATCGCCGAAAACGGCATCGCACTGGCTTCCGAGGACTACATTGGTGTTATCGCGGTTTATATTCACCACAAGAGTTTTAAAGCCGTTAACCGCTTGTAATAACTCAATGAGACTATCCTGATAGGGAAGGTTTGCGCCGTTTATTACAACGCATACCATAATTTCACCGGTTGAAAACGCTTTGCGAAGATATATGTGGCGTACAAGACCTTTGCCGATTTCCTCGTTATAAACAGTAATAGAATTCTCATTAATCCATTTTCTGAAAATCTCTGTAATAGTTGTGAATTCCTCTGGTTGCAAAAGGCAATCTCCGCCATCAATAACGCGGTGGCTTTTCTTGGCGTAGAAGCCGATATTCAAAATTCCGTTTTCTCGTTTTACAGGATACTGTGCTTTGTTTCTGTAGCGTGTTGTTGAAGGTGAGGGGACAATTTCTTTAAAATCAGGTGATATGCCGCCGATTCTCTCGAAAGCGTCTTTGACCTTCTGCGCTTTCAGGTTTAATTCCTCGTCGTAAGTAATATGGGAATATGAGCAACCGCCGCACATTCTGAATGCTTCGCACTCAGGGTTAATACGATTTTTTGACGGCTTTAATATTTTAAGAGCTTTGCCTATGGCATAGCTCTTTTTTGCTTTTATAATGTGGCAGAGTATTTCATCACCAACTGCAACATTTTCTACAAATATTGCCTGACCATCATACTTACCAACGCCACCGCCTTCTGAGGTGTAGCCGGTTATATTCAATTTAAATTCATCATTTTTATTAACCATTTTTTACTTCCTCAACTGCGTTTTTATATTCATCAAATGTTAAAAAGGTGTTAAGCACTTGTATGAGTGCGTTAGCGGTAAGCCTTTCAGGTAAATCAAGATATTTTAAAAGCTTTTTTCTTAAAGCATCACTGTTTTCTTTACCTGTAAGTCCATCTTCATATAAATCAAGCTTTGTTATATGACGCTTTTCGGAAAACTCTACAGTTTCGCAAAAAATGCCGGCTTTCTCAAGAGCATCGGTTATAATTTCAGGCCTTACGCCTTCAACGCCCAATTTGCCTTCCTTGGAAGCTTCTGTTTTGCGTTTTTCTTTACCGAAAATATCAGGTATATATGCATTGACAATCTGGCTTTGCGGCACCATTCCACGAATGAATGAACGGATTTTAAAGCCTGCAGAATCGCTGTCAGTAAGAATAAGAAGCCCTTTTGTTTCTGCAAGCTTGCGTATAAGCTTTTGTTTTTCTTTGTCGTTAAAAATACCAAAGCCGTCAGTTTCAATGATGACCGCATCTAAAATTGAGGAAAGCTTGATTTTATCATACTTACCTTCAACTATTACAACTCTGTCTATTTTAATCATTATAATCTTAACAACCTTAAAATTGTTTCTTCTAAAACTATTTTACTGTCTTCGCCTGTTGATTTTAGGCGTCTGTCTGCATCCGAAAGAATATCGAGAGCAGATTTTAACTGAGTAACGGTAAAACGAGTGGCGTCGTTTGCAGCGTTATCAAGGGTGAACATTTTTGTTTTGTATATATTAGGAGCGAATATTTCACCTAGTTTTGAGTATGGAACGCCTGCCTCTTTTGCAGCCTTTACTCTGTACATATCAACGAAAGACTTTGAAAGAACGCTGAGGATTACTACAGGCTCTTCGCGGAGCTTGAAAAGATTCTGTAGATTTTCGTAGGCGTTATCAGCTTCGCCTCTGCATACCATTCGTGAAAGCTGGAAGATTTTTGCTTCAACAGAAACTATAACTGTTTTATCCACATCTTTTTTTGTAATTTCACCTGAACCAACATAGGCGCAAACCTTATGAAGCTCGTTCTGCAAAGTAGCCATATCCTCGCCTACAAGGCTGACGATATATGCGGCACACTCACGAGAAAGAGTGCAGTCCTTTTTCTGTGCAGAAGCCACAAGAAGCTTTTCCAAAGCTGAGCGAGTGCGCTTATCTATTGCGGCACATACGCCGATTTCATCGATTATTTTAATGACCTTTGCCCACTTGCTGTTTTTCTCGTCAACCTCGATAGTATCCATCCAGAAAACAAGCACAGAGCTTTCAGGTATGTCGGAGATAACTGTCTGAAACTCGCTGTCGACTTTACCACGGTCTCCTATGAATGTGTTGAGAGGGAAATCCTTTACAAGAGTGCATGTGAAATCGCTCATCATGGGGAATGATGAGATGCAATCGTATATTTCATTAAGAGAGGTTTCTTTGCCGTCAAGTTTTTTTAGGTTGAAATCGGCAAAATCTTTAGAAACAGTTTTATCGCAAATTAAATTAGCATAATGCTGCTTCAGGTAACCTTCATTGCCGTAAATGAAATAAATACGGGCAAAGTCGCCTGATTTAATTTGCTTTTTCAATGCTTCTTCGTTGAATTGAGCCATGGTGTCTCCTTATAAAAGTATTTGCACAGAGCCGTGCTTTGCGGTTATATAAAATTCACCGCATATTGCTTCCAATGCGGAAGCTTTTGCAAAGTTATAATTACTGTCTGTACTGATAATAACAGCTTCTGCGTTTTCGGGGATTTTAGTTGGTATTGTGCCGTTATATATTGCGATGTTGCAAATGCTGTCGTCAATATATTTGCTGAAATCTGTATCACCATAAAGGTGAACGAAAGCTATTTTTTCTCTACCTTTTATTATAGCATATTTTATACCTGTTGTGTCAACGATTTCTACACTTATTTCGTCTGATAATGAGAAAGATGTAGATGTTTTCTGCAAAGCATTTTCGGGTATGGAGATATTATACTTTATCGCAGTTTCTCTCACATCAGGAGGGAGAAGTATGTTTTCGGGATTGTACTGTATATCTATGTTATATATGTTGTATATTGAATCTTTGTTTAAAAAATTTGGGATATAATATTGAAGCTTTTCGCAGGTTGCTTTTGGCAGGGCGTTAAAGGTGCTTTTAGAGAGTGAATCAGTTGTGTTTTCTATATATGCGTACTGGAGACCTGACCTCACAACAATCTGCATGCCTTTTTCGCATTCTGTAATGGTGATTGAGTTGCGGTGATATGGAGATAAAACAGGGATAAATGAGGGGAGAATCAGCGCTAGAACACCAACTGTAGAGCATAGCCTTAATATGCTTTTGTTATTTTTGGTTTTGCTGAACAAAAAGCCTGTTGAAAGGAGAATCGCACAAAGAAAACAGCCTGCTAAAATTGTTTCTTTATATAAAGGGACAGTACTGTAAGTGAATGATGAAAGTGCACTTGCCATCTCTTTTACAATATCCAATATAAATTCAGTTATTGAAAACAAGAGAATAGTGAAATCTTTAAGGAATGGGATAAATGAAGACACTACAGATATAATTCCACCCATCATACCATAAAAGGATAGTTGGATACAAAGAATGTTGCTTAACGGTGCTGCAAGGCTTAACGAACCGAAATGATATGCGCACACAGGCATTGTAAAAATACCTGCGAATATGCTTATTAAAATTGAGATAATAAGAGCGTCTGCTAAAAGTCTGAGGCGAAGAATATGTATTTTCTTGGTGAGTTCAGTTATTTTTTTATTATATGAACTTGCAACGAGTACACCTGCTGTAGACATGGCAGAAAGCTGGAAGCTCATATTTAAAATAGTGTATGGGTTAGAAATGAGCAAAAGAGTAACCGCTAATCCCAGGGAGTTGAAGCTGTCGGGTGTCCGTTTGAAAAATGGTGCAATAAGTGTAACTGCCATCATAAGAGATGCTCGTATAACAGATGGCGTAAAGGCGGAAACTATGCAGAATAAACATAGGAATATAATACATATTGCGTTGCGTACTTTTTCGGGAACCTTGAAAAATGACAAAAGTGCAATTAAAAGACCGCACCATAGAGAAGTATGTAAGCCTGAAACAGCTAAAAGGTGCGAAATACCACTATTACGGAAGTTTTGCGTTGTTTCAAAGCTTAAATCAGCCTTGTCGCCGAAAAGCATACCTGTAAGAAGCGCACCATTGTCTTTGGTCATATATAAATTGATTTTATCTGAAATCACTTCTTTTAATTTCAGGCAGTAATAGTAAGGCGTTTTTTCACATTCCCATAAAAGCTCTGAATAATCTCCTGTTGCATTTAAAATAACGCCGTCAGAAAACCCGTAAAAGTCATAGTTATAGTCTTCGTTTTTATCTATTTTAAGGTTTGCGTTGCTGATGGATATATAATCAAAAAGCTCAGGTGCATTTAAATCATCGTACGGAATAGAAATATTAATTTTTGTGTTTGTTTTGTGGATATTGATTTTATCTGTTTTTATTGTGAAATTTAAATATCCGTTTTTTATTTTAGGTGTAGTAATAATTTTACCGCAGATGTTCTGCTTGGTATTATGGTATTGGGTGAATGGGGCTATTTTAGTTTTGTTATACGAAGTAAACGATATAAAGGTTAAAAGGATTGCAAAGCAAATAGTAGGTATAACAATATACTTTTTCCTGTCTTTTTTCGTAATAAAAAACAAAAATAAGGCCAATGCACTGAATATAGGTAAAGCAACCGCACCGCTCTTCAATGAAACAAGAAGAGCGCATGAAACTGCGGTGGCTATGCCTATAACGAGCATTGGTCTTTTCATTTCTTTGTATCCTTAGAATATAATTAGCCTGCTGGCCAAGTAAAGCTTCTGCCTGAAAGAAGGTGGAAATGGATGTGTTTAACAGTTTGACCGGCACTATCTCCGCAGTTGTTGACAACGCGGAAGCCATCAGCCATATCTAAATCCTTTGAAAGCTTTGCGATAACCTCAAAAATGTGAGCAATAACACTACTATTATCCTCTGTGATATCTGCGGCAGATGTAATGTGCTGCTTAGGAATAACGAGAATGTGTGTAGGTGCCTGAGGTTCCAGGTCGTTGAAAGCAACAACGGTATCATCCTCATATACCTTTGTTGCAGGGATTTCACCATTGGCAATTTTACAAAAAATACAATCCATAAAATTAACTCCTGTTTTTGTTTTCTAAGTCTGAGGTTCAGACATAAATTTATTTGCTATCATATCATTTTTCACGAATTGATACACGATAATTATAGAATAAAAATACACGTAATTCAATGTATATAAAAAACAAATATATCATGGAAAAATAGTTAAAATCACAAAAATTAAAAATAAAAACAACTACCGCCTTAAAAAGGCGGTAGTTGTTTGGCTTTATGAAACTATTTATATAAACTTAAGAGGTCAACTCTGCGCTTAATAGGGGAGGGTTGGGTTTCTCTTAAGCTGATATCGAAAAGGGAAGGTGTAAATTATATACCTTCGTTGTAAAGAGAATTAAGTTTAATTATCTTTACAAGTTTCCTAAAGGAAAAGCCCTTTTCCTCTTCGATTTCTTTGAAGAGCTGATTTCTGATTTTGCTGTAGTCTACCATAATCTGTGGACTCCTTTCCTTGAATTTGCTAGTAAATTATATAATTTCAAACAGAAAAAGTCAAGTCATAATACACAAACGCAAAACGTTATATTTGTGGAAAGTGCACAAAGCGATGAGCGGCAGTTATATCTTTGTACTTTCACAAAACCGTAAAAATATTCTAGGAAGTTTTGTTGGTATTGCATAAATATTGTGCGTGATGTTGTTGCATAACGACGATAAGAGTTGAGTTATCTACATTGCGTATGATAAAAGTTTGTTTACTTTTTTTAAAGAAAAACCGCGAAAATCTTAATTTTTTTCGCGGTTTAGTATGTTTTTAGTTTTCTTTTTCTTCGTGGTATTCCTGCTCTGTATTAACATTCCAGATAAGATTTTTGTCTGTAAATCCGTTCCTAATACAATTTACTGCTTCGATTGCGGTAAGCATGGAATGGTCCATATTATTATAGCGATGCATACCGTTTCTGCCTATACAGAAAAGATTTTCTGTTGTGTCAAGATATTCTCTTACAACAGGGAAATCCTTGTATGCTCCGAAATATGCGGGATACGCTTTTTTTACTTTTATTCTCACTGAATCGAGTACATCATTTTTGCTTATTATATCAATTTTACTTAATTCATTTACGGCAAAATCAATGAACTCTTTATCGGTCATATTCCACATTTGGTCGCCCTCTGAACAGAAATATTCAAGGCCTATCCAAACTGTGTTATCGGGGTCGTTGACCATATAAGGCGACCAGTTGTTAAATATTTGTAATCTACCGATTTTTACATCTCTTTCCTGAATGTAAATCCAACAATCAGGCACTATATTTCCTAATGTTTTGTGGCTTGTTTTATTCTCTAAAAGAAGCTTGTTAACAAGAAGGCCAACTGTTGTGAAATCCCTGTAGGGAAGAGCTTTTGCAACTGTTTTTATCTGTTGTGGAACTGCTTCTCCCATAGCCTCAATAAGGTCTTTTATAGGCATAGTTGAAATGTAATAATCGGCATTGTATTTCTGCAATCCATCAGGTGTTTCTGCGGTTACAGATACTATTTTTTTCCCTTCAGTTTCAATGGAAACAACACGGTTTTTTTTCAGTATAATACCGCCCATTTTAACTATTTCCTCAGCCATTGTTTCCCATAAC
Organism: Acutalibacteraceae bacterium; assembly: GCA_045614765.1. GTDB lineage: Bacteria > Bacillota > Clostridia > Oscillospirales > Acutalibacteraceae > DTU089. Next base: position 48,412 of record JAZLDN010000040.1, on the reverse strand, counting down.
TGACCAGGCCCTTTTTTAGGGTAATGGAATTGCTCTATGAGAGATGTTTCAACCTTATCATTCTTCTTGAAGGGCTTTGTTAAAACGTTTAAAACAGCCTTTGTCAAAGAGAGACCTTTTACGCGTTGGGCGCCCCAATCTGCAGAGATTTCTGAAGGATTTATACCCCATAATTTTTCGGTATAATCCTCAAAAAACATTTCATATAAAGGCTTGCCGAAACGGTTTATATAAAAGTTTCTGAGAGATGTTTCAGGAAGCTTTTTTACGCATGAAGTAACGTAGCCGAAGCCTGCCTGAACAGTTCTTTTAAGCCCCATATTTATAAAGGTTTCAGGCTTTAAAGATATTGGGTAATCAAAGAATTTTCTCAGGTAAAATATTCTTGAAACCCTGTTTCTTAAAAGGAAAACCTTCTCGTCTTTTTCAGGGTCAGGTCCGGTTTCAGCTAAAGCTTTTTCGGTGCCTGTTTTTATATCGTCATAGGAAGGCTTTGCCTGAATTGGCATAAGCTCCTGCCATATTTTATTAACCTGTTCATTTTTAGAGAAAAAGCGGTGTCCGCCAATATCAATTCTGTTGCCGTTGTGCTCTGCAGTTCTTGAAATACCACCGATAAAATCGCTTTCCTCTAAAATGAGAGGCATAACATCTGTGGTTTTTAAAAGCTGGAAAGCGGCAGTAAGTCCGGCAGGACCAGCGCCAATAATTATAGCAGTTTTTTTCTCCAAGGTTTCAACTCCTTTTGTTAAAGCAATTCTCTTGAATATAAGCCGTTTGTTTTTTTGCCGGCTATGTTGTTGCCATTTATAGCATTTTTGAATATTTTTTTGCACTCATCCTTTGTTTCGATAGTGAAATAAAGGGTAGCAAAATCGATAGCGGAAAGGTTTTTATCACCTATGTACATTGGCACGCTATTATGCAATGTTACAAACTCTTTATTGTGGCAAATAAGCGGAAAATCAATGTTTTTTCTGTCTGTGAGATGGGTAAGACCGCTACATTTTCCGCATCCCGATTCGCTTTTTTGCGGACAAGCGCGCATGAGCATAAGAGGTAGATATCCGTAAATATAAGCCCCTCTTTTAATGTCGCCGCCAAGGGATTTTATTGCTTTTTCAGATAACTCGAATGAGAGTGTAGCATCCTCAAATCCCAGTTTTTCATAGTATGAAAGAGCCTGTGTGTTGGTGATGTTAAGACCATGAGTGCCGTGAATTTTAAAGCCCTGCTCTTTTGCAAGATTTACTGCGCCAATATTCCCTGCGGCCACACGATTGATACCGAGATTTTTGATTTTTTTAAGAGAATTTCTGACTTTTTCTTCATTTGCAGGATAAATTAAAGATGGTAATTCCGCAATTATTTCAGATTTTATAACAGAAATTTCCTCTTTGTGATTTATTATTTCTTCAATTGGCAGAATTATGAATTCTGCTGATTCGAGATTCTCGGAATATTGAGAGAATTTCTCTAATCTTACACGATATTTCAGGCTGTTTTCCTGTATGTGTGGTATTATTTCAGCATACGTAGCCTTATTTATAGAATGAGTGTTTTTGGTCAGTGCATCTTCCAGTAGCTTACATGCTTCGCGTCTCAAAGCATTTATTGAAGAAGCAGAAAGTGTAAGGCTATCGTCATTCTGAAAATTAAAATTACGTAAAGAGAATGATGTGTCTCCTAATTTAGCAACATTTCTGCGTGCGATTTCCTCTGAAAGTGGTGCATTCCGCGGTATTTCGGCAATATCGCCTGTAACCCGAACAATTTCACCACCAGCTTTCATAGTTAAAACTGATGGCTCGTTAAGTGGGAGAGCAAGTGAAATATCCACTTCAATTGGATGAATATCGTTCTTATAAAGCGCTGAAAGGTCTTTTAAAACGCCGCTTGCGGAAGTAACATCTTCTTTGCCGCGATAACCGAACATTGTTAAATCTCTTTTAGCTTTAAGATAGCCATCTGTAAAACCGTTTCTTGAGAAAACAGAGCGTAGCGTGTCCTTATCATAAGGCTTTTTTTCAAGAGCTTTACTAAGACTTGTTACTGCAGCCGCAACATATTCAGGGCGCTTCATTCTACCCTCAATTTTAAAGGATTCTATTTCAATATTTTTCAGGTCGTTTATGTTGTCAAGGTACGACATATCCTTGAGAGAAAGGGCGTATTCTCTGCCGTGTTGAGAAACCCAATTAAGCCTGCAACCTTGCGCACAAAGACCTCTGTTTCCGCTTCTTTCACCAAGCATTGCAGAAAGATAACAGTTACCTGAGGCGCCCATACAATGAGCACCATGAACAAACACTTCAAGTTCGGTTTTAACCGCGTTTCTTATAGCCTTTATTTCTTCAAATGAAAGCTCTCTCGCAAGAACGATTCTTGAAAAACCAAGGTCTTCAAGCATTTTTGCACCGCTTACGTTGTGAACTGCCATTTGTGTGGAAGCGTGAAGAGGCATAGTAGGACAGATTCTTTTAACCGCTTCAAATACGGCAAAATCCTGAACAATTACTGCGTCTGCACCGCTTTGAGCAATAAGGGTAACAGTTTCGTAAAGGCTATCTATTTCTTTATCAAAAATAAGGGTGTTAAGGGTAACGTAAACCTTAACGTTTCTCAGGTGGCAGTAATCAACGGCGTTTTTTAGCGAATCCTTGTTGAAATTTTCTGCGTTTCTTCGGGCGTTGAAATTGCCTGCGCCTAAGTAGACTGCATCTGCGCCACATCTTACTGCGGCAAGAAGCTGTTCTTGTGCACCAACAGGTGCAAGAATTTCGTAATCTTTCATAAATAATCAGATATTTGTTATAATTTTTTCTTTTTCTGTTCGTACTCTTAAAATGTCGCCTGCTTTAACAGGTGCATCGCAAGCAAGAGTAAGAAATTCCTGAGGATGACAGGCGGTTTCGCAGCTTTCGCCTTTTTCGTTTACGATTTCGGTGCATGTGAATTTTATTCCGATTGAATCAGGTGAAAGCACCTCTATTGTATCGCCGAGTTTGAAAAAGTTTCTCTGTTGGATTTTAAGTTTACCATCAACGCAATCTTCAAGAGCAACGCCTGCAAAGGTACAATCCCAATGGTAAAGGCCATCGTTTTTGTGATCGTGAACAAGGTTCCCAAAATAGAAACCGCTATTGTATGGACGGTGGCTTATTGCGTTAAGCTCGTCTTCTAAAATCTCCATAGGTGCGGTTTTATCAATAGCGTGCCTATAGGCATTAACAACGTGGGAAACATAGTATTCAGTTTTCATTCGGCCTTCGATTTTAAATGAGTCTACGCCGGCAGCAGATAATTTATCGAGGAAACTGATTGCCTTCATATCGTGAGAAGAAAGCAATGCTGAATGGTCATCATATTCTTCAACCTTAAGGTACTCGTTTGGTCTGTTTCGCTCTACGAGATAATACTCCCAACGACAAGGCTGAGTGCATTCGCCACGGTTTCCGCTCCTGCCGTTCATGTATGAAGAAATAAGGCATCTGCCTGAATATGCCATGCACATTGCACCATGTACAAAAGCTTCAATTTCAAGGTCTTCAGGGATTTTTTCGTGCATTTCGGCAATTTCTTCAATAGTCATTTCGCGGGCAACAACAATTCTAGATGCACCTAATTCGTGGTAGGCGAGAGCACTTGAATAGTTGCAACAGTTAGCCTGTGTGCTTATATGAACCTCAAGGCGTGGTTCGGCCTGTTTTATAGCGCGAAGTGCACCTAAATCTGCAACAATAACAGCGTCAACACCAAGAGAATAAAGAGAGCGAGCGTACTCCTTGAGAGGCTCGATTTCCTTGTTTTTTGTGAAGCTGTTTACTGTTACGTAAAGCTTTTTATCTAAAGAGTGAAGATAGTTACTTGCAATTTCAATGTTTTCTTCAGAAAAAGCAGATTTTTCGGCTCTTAATTGAAGAAGCGGACCACCTATATAAACGGCATCTGCACCAAAGCGTGCCGCGGCTTTCAAACAATTCATATCCCCTGCAGGGGCGAGAAGTTCAGGTTTTTTCATAGCATTACCTCGCAAAAATATTACAACAAAATATAATACACTAAAATTACCAAAAATACAAGGCATAATATGTAATATAATATAACTATATTGTCTTGATTTTAGGGTATAGGCGTGTTATAATAACAAAGTTAAAATGAGCGGAGTGTTTCTCCGTTGCTATATATGAGGAGATGTATCTTGATGAAGTTCGATATTGCTGTTATCGGCGCAGGCGTTGTTGGCTCACTCATTACAAGAGAGCTTTCAAAGTACAATTTGAAAATTGCTCTTCTTGAGAGGTGCAACGATTGCGCGATGGGTGCCACAAAGGCGAACAGCGCGATTGTTCATGCCGGCTTTGATGCAAAGCCTGGTTCTTTGAAAGCTAAGCTTAATGTTCGCGGCGTTGAACTTATGAAAAAATTCTGCAAGGAGCTTAATGTTCCTTTGAAAAATAACGGTGCACTTGTTGTTGCGTTCTCGGAAGAGGAAATGCCACATCTTGATGAGCTTATGAAGAGAGGTGTTGCAAACGGCGTACCTGAACTTCGTGTTATTGGCAGAGAAGAGCTTGTAGAAATCGAACCAAATATTGGTGATAGTGCAGTTGGTGCACTTGTAGCGCCTACATCATCAATTGTGTGCCCTTATGAACTTACAGTTGCAGGTGTTGAAAACGCAGTAACAAATGGTGCAGAGTTCATCAGAAACTGCGAAGTTCAGAACATCGAGTATAAAAATGACGAATTTGTGCTCTCTACAACACAGGGAGAAATTACTGCAAAATATGTTATTAATGCTGCGGGCGTACACTCAGGCAAAATAGCATCACTTATAGGCGACAATTCAATTGAAATCGTTGTTCGTCACGGTGATTACTATCTTCTTGATAAATCTCAGGGAAATCTTGTTTCTCGTACTATTTTCCAGTGCCCTACAAAAATGGGTAAAGGCGTTCTTGTTTCTCCTACAGTTGACGGTAACCTTATTGTTGGTCCATCTGCTGAGGATATTGATAATGGGGACGATGTTGCAACAACAAATGTTGGCCTTGATAAAATTTATGTAAACGCTATTAAGAGTGTTCCTGCGGTATCACTTAGAAATGCAATTACCTCTTTCAGCGGTAACCGAGCTCATCCTACAAGCGATGATTTTATCATCGGTTCATCTGCAGTGAACAAGAATTTCATAAATGCAGCAGGTATTGAATCTCCAGGTCTTTCTTCTGCTCCTGCAATTGCAGAAATGGTTGAAGGTATTGTACTTGAACTTGAAGGCAATCTTGAAAAGAAAGCTGATTATAACCCCATAAGACCAGAGCCTGTTCGCTTCAGACATATGTCTACAGAAGACAGAGCAAAGCTTATTGAGAAAAATAAAGCATACGGCAGAATTGTGTGCCGTTGCGAAACAATTACAGAGGGCGAAATTCTTGATGCTATCCATGCTCCTGCAGGCGCAAGAGATGTTGATGGCGTTAAGAGAAGAACAAGAGCCGGTATGGGCAGATGCCAGGGTGGCTTCTGCGGAAGTAAGGTTGTTGAGCTTCTCGCAAGAGAATTAGGCGTAGAAATGAATGAAATAACAAAATTCGGCGGAGAGTCGAAGATTATGTATCATAAAACAAAATAAGGAGGCAGGAAAAATGTTTGATTATGATTTAGTAGTAGTCGGCGGCGGTCCTGCCGGCATGGCTGCAGCCCTCAAAGCAAAAGAAGAGGGCGTACAGAAAATAGTTATTCTTGAAAGAGCAGAGACATTAGGTGGTATTCTGGAGCAGTGTATCCACACAGGCTTCGGTCTCCATTATTTTGGCGAGGAGCTTTCAGGTCCTGAATATGCAGGCAGATTTATTGAGCAGGTTGAAAAAACTGATATTGATGTTTACACAGATACAATGGTTCTCAATATTTCTGAAGATAATGTTGTTACTGCAGTTAATAACAACGAAGGCCTTATGCAGTTTAAGGCGATTGCTGTAGTGCTTGCTATGGGTTGCCGTGAGAGACCTCGTGGCGCTCTCTCAATTGCAGGCTCACGCCCTGCAGGTATTATGACTGCAGGTACGGCGCAGAAGTACGTTAATATAGACGGTTATATGCCTGGTAAGAAGGTTGTTATTCTCGGTTCAGGTGATATTGGTCTTATTATGGCGCGCCGCATGACACTTGAAGGTGCAGAGGTTAAGGTTGTTTGCGAGCTTATGTCATATTCAGGCGGCTTGCAGAGAAATATTGTTCAGTGTCTTGACGATTTCGGTATACCGCTTCGTCTTAGCTGTACTGTTATAAAAACTCATGGTAAAGACAGACTTGAAGGCGTTACAATTGCAAATGTTGACGAAAAACTTCAGCCAATCCCTGGTACTGAAGAGTATATTGAATGCGATACGCTTCTTCTTTCTGTTGGTCTTATTCCTGAAAACGAGCTTTCAAAAGATGTTGGCGTAGAGCTTGACAGAGTTACAAATGGTCCTGTTGTTGATGAGTACAGAGAAACTCTTCAGCCGGGTATATTCGCCTGCGGTAATGTGCTTCAGGTGCATGATTTGGTTGACTACGTTACAGAGGAAAGTCAGATTGCAGGTAAAGGTGCGGCAGACTATATTTTTGGAAAGAAAAAAGGCGGCACATACATTAACACCAAGGGTATCAATGGTGTAAGATACATTGTTCCTCAGAGGGTGAATATTGAAGGCGAGGAAAGCCTCAAGCTTTATTTCCGTGTTGGTCAGGTTTATAAGGGTGCTAAGGTTGTTGTTGAATGCGACGGCCAGATTCTCTCTTCTAAAAAGAAAATCAAGCTTGCTCCAGGTGAAATGGAAAATGTTACTATTACACCTGAAATGCTTAAAAATATGAACAAAGACAGTGAAATCATTGTCAGAGTTGAAGAATAAGGAGGGTACCGAAATGAAAAAAAGTCTTATTTGCGTATCCTGTCCTTTAGGTTGTCCTGTTGAAGTTGTAATTGAAAATGGTGAAGTTATTTCTGTAACAGGCAATACCTGCAAACGTGGCGATGCATACGCACGTACTGAAATTACAAATCCTATGAGAAGCCTTACCACAAGTGTTAAGGTTAATGGTGGTGTTCATCCTGTTGTGCCTGTAAAGTCATCAGGCCCTGTTCCTAAGGATAAAATGTTTGACTGCATGAAGGTTATAAATGAGGCAACTATCAATGCGCCTGTTAAAATAGGTGATGTTGTAATTGAGAATATTCTCGGCCTTGGTGTAGATATTGTTGCAACAAATTGCGACTGCGGAAAATAAAAGTTCGAAAGGATTATCTATGAACTCATATGAAATAGCTGCCGGTGTAAAACCGTCAGAAAGGCAGATTAACTGGCAGAAAACCGAATTTTATGGCTTTATAAACTTTGGCCTTGCAACTGTTGTGAATTCTGAGTGGACAGATGGAAATATCAGTCCTCTCAACTTCTCACCTGATGAATTCAGTGCTGAAGAGTGGGTCAGCTTTTTTAAGGCTGCAGGCTTTAAGGGAATGGTGCTTAATGTTAAGCATCATGATGGCTTCTGCCTGTGGTGTTCTGAGCACACAAGATATTCAGTTGAATCGTCTCTTGATTGGGAAACTGAAAACAGAGATATTGTTGGCATGCTCTCAGAAGAGTGTGCAAAGCAGGGTCTCAAATTTGGTATAGCTATCTCTCCACTTGACCGTAATGCAGAATGCTTTGGCTCAGGTGAGGAGTACAATAATTATTTTAAATCACTTTTGAGAGAAGTTCTTACAAAGTACGGCGATATTTTCTATGTTCGTTTTGATGGCGCAAACGAGCCTACTAAAAACGGAGCAATTCAGGAGTATGATTGGGAAGGCTACTACGATGTTGTAAGAGAGTGCCAGCCTGGTGCAGTTATTGCTCTTGTTGGTCCTGACGTTCGTTGGTATGGCAATGAGTGGGGCGTAATCCGTGAAAATGAGTGGAGTGTTGTTCCTGAAAGGCACAGCATATATAGTGCTTTTGAGCGTAGCAAAAAGCCTGCTAAAAAGCGCTTTTTTAAGAAAGAAAAAGAGTTCGAGCTTGATTTAGGCTCACGAAAAGCTATTAAAAAAGAAACAGACTTCATATGGTATCCTTGCGAGGTTTCTCTTTCCATAAGAGACAGATGGTTCTACCATAAAGACGATGAATATACCGCAAAAACCAAGGATAGATTATGGAAGCTTTATATGCAGACAGTTGGTTCAAACTGTGGCTTTATGCTTGGCGTTCCTCCAATGAAAAATGGTAAATTTGCCGAGATGGATACTCAGATTCTTACTGCATTAGGTATGGATCTGAAGCGTTCCTTTACATATAAGGTTTCTCAGATTGGTACAATTGAAGCAAGTAGTGAATTATCCTCAGAGTATAGCGCAGAAAATCTTTTCTCAGAAGACGAAAACAAAACCTGGCGCCCTGCGGATAATGATTTAACGCCCGAAATAACCATAACTCTTTCCCAGAAGGATATGTTTGACAAAGTTGTTATGCAGGAATATATTGCAAACGGCCAGCATGTTGAGGGCTATGAGCTTTATATCGACAAAGGCGATGGCAAATGGGAAAAGGTTGGTACAGGCGGTGTTGTTGGTTACAAGAAAATACATAAAATCACACCTGTTGAGGTTATAAGAGTTAAAATAAAAATAACCTCATACAGAGGAAATCTTGAGATGAATTCCGTGGTAATGTATTGATATGAAAAAAATTGCTGTTTACGGCGGTTCTTTTGACCCGCCTCACAAGGGTCATAAGCTTCTTGCAGAGAATTTATCACGTTTTTGCGGAGCAGATAAGGTTGTTATCATTCCTACAGCCATGTCTCCATTTAAAAACAAAAGTGGAGCAAGCGCTGAGGACAGGCTCAATATGTGCAGACTTCTGTTCAGTGAATCTCTTTATGAGGTCAGCGATATTGAAATATTAAGAGGCGGAAAAAGTTATACTATTGACACGCTTACGCAAATCAAAAAACTTTACCCTGATTCCCAATTGTATCTTTTTATGGGAGACGATATGCTGTTGTCCTTTTCAAAATGGTACAAATATGAGGAGATTCTAGATATTTGTACATTGGTTTGTGCTTGCAGAACAGAAAATTTGCAGATGCTTTCGGAAATGAAAGATTATGCAGATGAATTTCTGGGTGGCGAGAAAAACGTGCTTATTTGCGAAAGTGTTCCATTTGAAATCAGTTCAACTATTGTGCGTGATGAGATAAAGAACGGTAAAAGCAGCAATGTTGATTCTGTTGTTTATGAGTATATTGTTTCAAAGGGGTTGTATAAATGAGTAAAAATGAAGAATTCAAAAATATTCTCAAAGAACGCCTTACTGAAAAGCGCTATATACACTCGTTGAATGTGGCGGATTCTGCCGCAATGCTTGCCGAAATTTATGGTGCGGATAAAGAAAAAGCATACACAGCCGGTCTTATCCACGATTCTTACAAGGATACGCCTGCAGGATTGCAGCTTTCCTACCTTCTTGAAAACCAAGTTCCGCTTACAGATATTGAACTTAATACGGCAAAGCTGTACCACGCTATATGTGGCGCTGTGTTTGCTGAGAAAAATCTTGGCATTTCTGACGAAGATATGCTTAATGCCATACGTTACCATACAACAGGCAGAGAAAATATGAGCCTTTTGGAAAAAATAATTTTTATAGCGGATTTTATAAGTGCGGAAAGAGACTACAATGGCGTTGAAATTATGCGCGAAAAAGCTGTCCGCTCCCTTGATGAAGCTATTGTGGAAGGCTTGAGTTTTACGATAAAGGATTTAATAGACGCTGAAAGGGTAGTGCATCCTGATACTCTGGGTGCCTATAATGATGCGCTCTTTAAAATACAACAGGAGAAAAAATAATGAGTTTAGATTTAGTAAAAAAGATAGTAAAAGCTCTTGATGACAAAAAGGGTAATGATATTCAGGTTATTAAAATTGAAGAGCTTACAATAGTTGCAGATTATTTTGTTATTGCAACTGCAAATTCAAATACTCACGTGCGCGCTCTTGCAGATGAGGTTGAGTATCAGCTTGAAGAAGCAGGTATTCCTACAGAGCATGTAGAGGGTAGAGCAACAGGCTGGGTGCTTCTTGAGTATCCGGGCGTAGTTGTTCATGTTTTCCTTGAAGAAGCAAGGAATTATTATAATCTTGAGCGCCTTTGGGAAGATGGCGCAAAGCTTGACGTTAATGAGCTTCTTAAGTAATTTTTGAATAGTTAATTATTATTTTTCTAATCACAGAAAGGTATGATAAAAAATGAAGTACGATTTTTCAGCTGTTGAGCAAAAATGGCAGAAAAAGTGGGAAGATGCAGGAGTTTTCCATGCAGAAGATGGCTCTGATAGGCCTAAATTCTATGCTCTTGTAGAGTTCCCATATCCAAGTGGTGCAGGTATGCACGTTGGCCACATCAAGGCATATTCAGGCCTTGAAGTAATTTCAAGAAAAAGAAGAATGCAGGGTTATAATGTTCTTTTCCCTATAGGTTTTGATGCATATGGTCTTCCAACAGAAAACTATGCTATCAAAACAGGTATCCATCCTCGTAAAGTTACGGATATGAACATTGAAAAATTCTCTTCTCAGCTTAAAAAGGTTGGTTTCTCTTTTGATTGGAACAGAGTTGTAGATACTACAGAAGAGGGATACTATAAGTGGACTCAGTGGATTTTCCTTAAAATGTTTGAAAAAGGCCTTGTTTTCCGCGATAAAACTCTTGTAAACTACTGCCCATCATGTAAGGTTGTTCTTTCAAATGAAGACTCTCAGGGTGGTAAGTGCGATATTTGCCATAGCGATATTGTGCAGAAATCAAAGGACGTTTGGTATCTTAGAATTACAGAATATGCTGACAAGCTTCTTCAGGGTCTTGATAAGGTGGATTATCTTCCAAATATCAAGCTTCAGCAGGTGAACTGGATTGGTAAATCTACAGGTGCATTCGTTAACTTTAATATCAGTGGAACAGACGAGATGATGAAGATTTATACAACTCGTCCTGATACTCTTTTTGGCGTAACATTTATGGTTATGGCACCAGAGCATCCTCTCATTGACAAATATGCAGATAAAATCAGCAATATGGCAGATATTGAGGCATATCGTGCTGAATGTGCAAAGAAAACTGAATTTGAAAGAACGCAGCTTGTAAAGGATAAAACAGGTGTTTGCATTGATGGCCTTGTGGCTATTAACCCTGTAAACAACAAGGAAATTCCTATTTATATTTCTGACTATGTTATGATGGGATACGGTACAGGTGCTATTATGGCTGTGCCTGCTCACGACCAGCGTGACTATGAGTTTGCAAAGAAGTTCGGTATTGACATTATTGAGGTAATCAAGGGTGGAGATATTGAGGTTGAAGCATATACCGGCGACGGAGAAATGGTGAATTCTGGTTTCCTCAATGGTATGGATAAAAAGGCTGCATCTATCGAAAAAATGGTTGAATTCCTTGCAGAAAAAGGTATTGGAGAAAAAGGTGTTCAGTACAAAATGAAGGATTGGGCTTTCAACCGTCAGAGATATTGGGGTGAGCCTATTCCTATCGTTCACTGTGAAAAGTGCGGTATTGTGCCTGTACCTTACGAGGAGCTTCCTCTTCGTCTTCCTGAGGTTGATAACTTCCAGCCTGGTTCAGACGGCGAAAGCCCACTTGCTAAAATTGATAGTTATGTTAACTGCACATGTCCTAAGTGTGGTGCGCCTGCAAAGCGTGAAACCGATACAATGCCTCAGTGGGCAGGTTCCTCATGGTATTTCCTCAGATACATAGACCCACATAACACCGAGGCCTTTGCAGATAAGGATAAGCTTAACTACTGGGGACCAATCGACTGGTACAACGGCGGTATGGAGCATGTTACACGCCACCTTATTTACTCACGTTTCTGGCACAAATTCCTTTATGATATTGGTGAAGTGCCATTTGACGAGCCATATAAAAAGAGAACCGCTCAGGGTCTTATTTTAGGTCCTGATGGTGGTAAGATGAGTAAATCCAAGGGTAATGTTGTTGACCCTAATGAGGTTGTTGATTCTCTTGGTGCCGATGTTCTTCGTACCTATGTTCTCTTTATGGGTGATTATGAGAAGGCTGCGCCATGGAGCGAAAGCAGTGTTAAGGGCTGTAAGCGCTTTGTTGACCGTTCATGGAATCTTCTTGAGCTTGTTGCAGAGGGTGAAGACTTCTCTCAGAAACTGGAAACATCTTTCCACAAAACAATTAAAAAAGTGTCTGAAGACATTGAAAATATGAAGTTTAATACCGCTATTGCTGCTCTTATGGCTCTTCTTAACGAGATATATGATGCAGGTTCAATCACTAAGGGTGAGTTGAAGGCATATGCTAAACTTCTTGACCCATTTGCACCTCACGTTGCAGAGGAAATCTGGGAAAATGTTGGCGGCGAAGGTCTTCTTGCTGTTGCTCAGTGGCCTGATTATGATGAGGCTAAAACAGTTGATTCAACAATTGAGGTTCCTGTTCAGATTTGCGGTAAGCTTCGCGCAACTGTAACAATTGCTAAGGACGCTACTGCTGAGCAGGCAATTGCTGCTGCGAAAGCAGATGAAAAGGTGCAGGAAATACTTGCAGATAAAGCAATTATCAAGGAAATTTATGTTCCAGGAAAGATTATAAATATTGTTGCTAAATAATGCGTTTAGTGCATAGAAAAGGCCGTTGTTCTTTGAGAGAACAACGCCCTTTTTGTCAATGCAAAAATATGACAAAAAAATGCATGAAATTTTATGTATTTTTTTGCCTGTATTTTAATAATAATAGGGAAAAACTATTGCAATTTTTCTCTATATATAGTATATTAACAATGTGTATTAGTCTAGGTGGGTGGATTGTACCCATTTTTAGATTTTAATGATTTTGTGGCGTTTTTTTCGCTACGATTCTAAAAGCATAAATTCCTTGATCATATGGATTTATTTGGAGGTTGTTTTGTATGGCTCTTGAGTTACCAAAATTTGGCAACAAAGAAAAGAAAGCAAGTGCTGCATCACCTAAAAACGATGCGATGCTTAAGGTGATGGACTTTTTCGATAAGAACCCGATAATGAAAGTTCTTATTCCGGTTGTTCTGTTTCTGATTTTGGCAGGCATAGTTTTATTCCTGGTTTTCGGTGACGGTGTTCTTTCCGGGGATAACATTCCTGATGACGAAGATATCAACGTCAATTCTAATCAGGTTGAGATTCTTCCTGGTGGCAATCTCATTAAAGATAAAGAGATTGTTGAACTTATCGAAAATGACCCTCTTTCAGAGGATATACTTGCTTCTGCAAAGTATAAGGGTTATGTAAAGGGTAGCAGCGGTCTCAAAACAGCACTTATTCAGATCGGTTCATCAGGCGATACTCTTACGTTAGCTAAGGGTGAGTCGGTAGGTAGCTGGGAGCTTATAGAAGTTACTTCAGACTACGTAGTATTTAAAGCCGGCGACGTAACAAAGAAAATCAATAAATAATTTGTTACGAAATTAAAATTGTTAATAATTTATGTACTATACATAATTAGGGGGATTTTCCAATGAAAAGAAAAAACAGCAGAATGAGGTCATTAGGCGTATTTGCCCTCGTGTTCGTGTTGCTTACAAGCATGGTTTTACCTCTTGCAGCATCAGGTTCATCAGATGACTTTATGGGAACCTACACTGTAGCGGATGGCGATACACTTGCATCTATCGCAGCAGCTCACGGTGTAACAGTAGCAAGCATCGTTGAAAACAACGGTATTTCAGCATCATCTACTCTTTATAAGGGTCAGAAACTTCTTATTCCTGGTGCCGCATCCGTTGAAGACGACTCAACAACAGTGTTTGGCTCTTCAAGTTCAATTTCAATTGATTTTGAAGATGGCTCAGACCTTATCGGTGTTCTTGAAACAATTCTTGCACACACAGGTTACAAGATGATTTTCAAGGGAACATCACCAAGTGTTCCAGCTATTGCTTTAGATAATGTAACACCTCTTACAGCTATCGACTATGTTCTTCGTATGGTTGATATGACTTACATAAAGAATGATAACCTTCTCTATGTTGGTACTGCAGATACACTTAACTCAAACTTTATTGATAGTAAAGCTCTTACTAAGTTCTCTCTTCAGTATATTTCTACTGATACACTTACATCACAGCTTTCAACTCTCGGTATCTCAGTTCAGATAGTTAAGGTTGATATAAATCTCCGCGAGTTCTGGGTAAGCGGCTATCCTATGCAGCTTGCTAAAATGGCAGAACTTATCGAAACACTTGATAACAAGAAAAACATTACAGTAGGTAGTGCAAGCATCAGCTCAAGCCTTACAGCTATCGAGATGGAGCATATCACAGCTTCTGAATTCAGTGGATTGCTTGGTTCCCTTGGTCTCCACACAGGTATTACAATGACTGCGCATCCAATGGTTCTGTACGTTTATGCAACAGGTGATGCATATAACGATATTATGAACATCAAGAAATTGGTTGACTATTATGATCCTAACGGTCAGCAGCTTGAAGATGGTTCAGGTGAAGGTGATTCAGCAGGTGATTCAGCAGGTGATTCAAACGATTCCGAAGGTGGCACATCTAGCGATGTTGTTATCTCAAACGGCGAAACATCACTTGTAAGAGTTGACCTTGCATACATCGATAAAGAAGCAGCTCAGTCAATTATCAACACATTCGGTTATGATGTTGAAATTCTTGGTCTTGATCTCTACGAAAAGAGAATCTGGATTCAGGGTGTAACTAAAGAAGTTGAAGATGCTGTTGAAAGAATTAAAGAAAACGATACAGCAGATAACAATACTGACAGAACATTCTTTGTATATGAACTTAAGAACATCGTTGCTTCTGAACTTCAGAGCAAGATAGGCTTTATTGATATTGAAGACGTAGAATTCTACTTCGGTTCATATCCTACACTCACAAAGTCAATTATGGTTTACTGTGCAACAAATAAAGTTGAAGAAGTTAAAGAAATTATCGCTTCTCTTGACAGTAACTTAGGCGATATGTACTATCCAATCGCAACAATTACAGATGCATCAGAGCTTTCAATCCTTGCAGCTAAGGAAGAACTTGTAATTAAGCTTATTAACAATCCAACAATCTCTGTTACATCATTCGAACTTTCAGGCGACCTTGATCCATCAGACGATGGCGTTAAGTACATCCTTTATGTACTTGAATCACCTGAAAATATTGACCTTATCCTTGATATGTGGTCAAAAATCTAAGTTTTCACGGAGTTGATTCAAATGGAATTTATCAATCAACCTAGCATATATCCCGTAACGCTTGAGCAGTTGCTCAGGCTTACGGTTGAAAAGAAAGGCTCTGACCTTCATATTGTTGTAGGTATGCCACCTTGTATCCGTATCGACGGCGACATCGTAAAGCAGGATTATCCCCCAATGATGCCGGCAGATGTCGAAAACATGCTTATGCAGATTATGTCAGATAAAAACAAGCGGGACCTTCACGATAACCTTGAATTAGATCTTTCTTATGCAGTTCCAAAGTGCGCTCGTTTCAGAGGTAATGTAATTGTGCAGCGCGGAACTTTGGCAGCGGTTTTCAGAGCAATTCCATTTGAGATTCCGACTCTTGATAAGTTAGGTCTTCCTGCGGACGTTCGTAGACTTTGCACCCTTCCTCGTGGACTTATTCTTGTTACAGGACCCACAGGTTCAGGTAAATCAACAACTCTTGCAGCTATGCTTAACTATATGAATACAAACTTTGAGTATAATATGGTTACAATTGAAGATCCTATCGAGTTTCTTCATTCACATAAACGTTCAATAATCAGGCAGCGTGAACTCGGCGGAGATACACTTAGCTTCAACAACGCATTGAGAACAGTTCTTCGTCATGACCCTGACGTTATTATGATCGGTGAAATGCGTGATGCTGAAAGTATCAGTATAGCGCTTACTGCAGCGGAAACAGGCCACTTGGTTCTTTCTACACTTCATACTCAGACAGCACCGCTCACAATTGCTCGTATTATTGACTCATTCCCAAGTGAACAGCAGAATCAGGTTAGAAGCCAGCTCTCAAACACACTCCGTGCCGTTATTTCTCAGCAGCTTCTTCCTCGCCTTGGTGGTGGCCGTGTATCAGCAGTTGAATATATGGTTGATACACCAGCTATCCGTAATATGATTCGTGAAGGTAAAGACCACCAGATTTATTCTACAATGCAGACCGCACAAAAAGAAGGTATGCAGACAATGGACCAGGCTCTTCTGAAACTTCTCAGAGACCAGAAAATTTCCAGAGAATCAGTTCTTGAAAACTGTGTTGAGAGAGCAGAGATTCTTCGTCAGATACAAATGTATTGATTCGACCTTCTAAAAGTGATTTTTGCTATACCTATTATATATAGTGCAAAATAGTGAAAATTGCTATACCTATTATATATATCTCGCGAAGGGGGATAATTACTTTTGGATTTTACATATGAAGCCCTGAATCGACAGGGTGAAGCTATAACTGGTAAGGTTGTTGCCAACTCTACATCTGAAGCGTATGAAAAGTTACGTGAAGCAGGTGTTGTTGTTACAAATCTTAAAGAAGATGCAGCTAAGAAAAAGAAAAGAGGCGGCAAGAAGGTTACACTTGCAGATATGTCTTTGTTTTCTCGTCAGCTTGCAGCTATGATTGGCGCAGGTATTCCTGTTACACAGGCGATGAATACACTTGTTGCACAGACCACAAACCCAACACTTGCTAATTCTATTAAAGAAATTGCAGCTGATGTTGAAGGTGGTGCAGCTCTTTCAGACGCATTCAGTGCGCAGAAGCCTGTTTTCTCAGACCTTTTCTGTTCAATGGTTGCAGCTGGTGAAATGGGCGGTATGCTTGATAAAACTTTGCTTGCTATGTCTAACCAGCTCCACAAAGATAAACAGCTTAAAGACGCTGTTAAAGGTGCAACACAGTATCCTAAAATGGTTGGCGGTCTTGCAATTATCATCGTTATATTTATGCTTATCTTTATGGTTCCTACCTTCCAGAGTATGACAGAGGGCGCTACAGACTTAAGTGTAATCACAATATTTATTTATAATTTGTCAGATCTTATGAGAACAAAATGGTATATTGTTTTTCCTGTTGTAATAGCAGCAATATTCCTTCTTGTTCAGATAATTAAATCTCCTCCAATTCAGCATTTCTGGGAAAACCACAAAATGCAGTGTCCAGTTATTGGTGAACTTATTTCTAAAACAATATTCGCTCGTTTCTGCCGCATTTTTGCAACACTTGTTGCCGGTGGTGTTACGGCGGTTAAGGCTCTTGAAACAGCAGGACCTACATCAGGTTCCAAGTTGGTTGAAGAGGCCGTTACAAAAGCTATTGAAGATGTTGAGAATGGTAGAACAATTCACGAAGCACTTGATGCTCCGCAGATATTCCCACCAATGGTTATCAGTATGATAGCAATCGGTGAGGAAGCTGGTTCGCTTCCTACCATGCTTGATAAGGTTGCGGAATTCTACGAAGAAGACGTTGACTCAATCGCTAAGAACCTTGGTTCTGTTCTTGAACCTATTATGCTTGTTCTTCTCGGTTCGGTAGTTGGTTTCCTCATTATCGCTCTTTATCTTCCTGTTTTCCAGGCAACTACATCTTATCAGGGCTAAAGCGCCAAAAGCCGCTTGGGCTCGAAAAACGAAAACTTATTCTTTTGCAAGGGAGAATGATATAAATGGCAAAAGTAAACAGTGCTATCGGCATTGAATATAACTCTTTTGAAATCAAAGCAGTTGAGCTTACAAAAGGCGCAGACGGTAGGGTTGGCGTTTCAGCTTCTGCATCAGTTAAGCTTAAAGAAGGCGTAATCAGTGAAGGCATTGTTACTGATGGTCCACTCTTTATGGCTGCGTTAAACGATTTGTTTGACCAAGGTAAATTCAAGAAGGATTCATCTATAGTTGTTGGTGTAAACAACGAAAATGTTATTATGCGTTATGCAACCTTCCCTAAGGTTCCTCAGGATAAATTAAGGAGTGTTGTAACAATGCAGGCTCAGGATTTCATTCCTGTTCCAGTTAACGAGTTAGGTCTCGACTTTGTTGTTGTCGACGAAACTACAGATGATGATGACCAGCCTGCTCTCAATATGATTCTTGTAGGCGCACGAAATACAATGCTTACAAATCTCATTCAGAATTTTGAAGCAGCTAAGCTTGAGGTTATGGATATCGATAGTTCCTTCCTTGCATGGTGCCGTGCGGCTATAGATGAAGCCGAAGATACATCAACCTTTGCTTTCCTTTCACTTACAGACGATGTTTTGAATTTCGTTGCTGTTTCTGATAAGGACGTAAAAATGGTTCGTTCAATCAATATTCCAGATAGAGCTTCAATTGAGGTTAAAAAAGCTTTCCATTCACCTGAAGAGCTTACATCAATTGAGTTAGATACAATAATAGACCTTCTTCAGTCTGAGCTTACATCATCTGTTAACTATTTCCAGATGCAGACAAATATAATTCTCGAATCAATTTTGTTTGCAACAGCGTCTGAACTTGAAGAGCAGATTGCTCAGAGATTGGCAGAGACCAGTTACATTCCTCTTAGTGTGCCATCTTTCTGTGGAGAATTTACAAGCGGTAATTTTTCACCTAAACAGTATGCAGGTTGCATAAACCTTGCAAAAATAGGATTGGAGGCATAATAATGAAATATAGAGTTAGTTTGCTTCCTGAGAAAAACAGAAAGCGTATACTTGGTAGAAAAAAAGCAGAAAAGGGTAGGGGTGTTGCAAACATAGCAATTCTTCTCATTCTTGGTGTTTTATTAATAACAGTTGTAAGTAAGGTTGTTGCAGATGCAAAACTTTCTGAGATTCAGGCAAAAAATGCAGAATACGAGCAGAAGGTTCAGGCTCTTCAGCAGTTCAGACAGATTAATGATACTCTTCAGGCAAAAGTGCAGCTCATTGAAGCAATTCAGGTAAATGAGCCATCTCTTTACAACTTTATGGCAAAATTCGGTAATGTATCAAAGCCTGGTATTTCAGTAACCGAAATCAACTGCACAGATTGGAAAACATCACGTATCTGTAATGTTCAGGGTACAGCAATTTCAAGAGATGCTTTTACAGCATACCTTGATGCTCTTAAGAACCTTGAAGGTGTTAAAAGTGCAGATTGCACAAGCTATGTTGTTTCAGTTGTAGAGGGTTCTGCAAGCGCAACCTTTACAATAACAATTACTTGTGATGGCGGAGCAACTCCGGTAATTGTTGAGACACAGCCTGTAGAAACAACTGCAGCGGCAGAATAAGGAGGGGAGAAGTTATGAAAGGCAAAAAAATTGAATTAAAAGATATTACAAGTTCTCCCTTTTTCATTATAGGTATTATGGTGTTAGTATGCCTTTTTCTTGCAGCTGTAACAGTAACACTTGTAATGGATATTAATACAACAAAAAAAGAGATTATTGATGCACGCGAGATGTATGAAGCTAATGTGCGTGAGGTAGCTCTTCTTGAAGAGCTTAAAATTAAGAGCGAAGCTGCAGAAGCTCAGCTTGAAGCATGTAAAGATATTCTTCCTGATACATTAGGCGATGTTTTTGTGCTTCAGGAAAATGTACTTGAAAAGTGCAGACTTTTCGGCTTGAAGGTAGAAACCGCAGATCAGTCAATTGCTTCAAATGAAACTCAGGAAGTTGTATTTACAATAACAGCTACAGGTTCATATTCAAGCATATATAACTATATGAATTATTATACAAACCTTGAACAGGTTCATAGATTTGATTCATTACAGCTTACAAGACAGTCTGATGGTCAGTATAAAGCTGTATTTAACCTTGCTTTCCTTGCAGAACAAGGCGCAGAAGGTGCAGTTCAGGCAGTTGTTGACGAGGCTGTTCAGAACGCAGCTTCATAATTGACAATAGGTGTTAGGCCTAGTCAATTGAGTTTTCAGTACACCAAACTCCATCTTGGTATACATTAAATTAAAGATTTATCCGCAGAGCTAAAAAAAAGTTTTGCGTTACCAATCCATAGATAAAGGGGTTATCCGTTTTGGCAGATATAAATGTAATCATTCCAGGTAGTGTTGAGTTCTTCCTTCTTAAGGAAGGTAAGATTACCGAGGATCAGATAAGAGAAGCGCAGTTAAATTTGCAGGATAGTAAAGGTGAGCTTACAACAGAGCTTGTAAACTTAGGCTATTGCTCAGAGCTTGATGTTGCTCATGCGATGGAAAAGAAAACAGGTTATAAGCTTGTTTCCATTGAAGAAGTGGGTATTAACTTTGCAATTGCCAATATTATTCCACCTGAGCTTATTGCAAAAAGAAGAATATTACCTCTTTATCAGGATGAAAAGAAGCTCTTTGTTGTAATGCACAACCCTAATGACCTTGGCGTGCGCGATAACCTTTCAGTTCGCACAGGTGGTCTTGAGATTGTTCCTCTTATTGCAACAGAGTCAGAGCTTAATGCTGCTATTGACACAATTGTTAATAACGCATCTAATATTGATACATATGATGAGGAAGAGGCTCAGGAAGAAGAACTTTCTGCTCTTGATGACCTCGCTGCAGATGAAAAGCCTGCAGTTCAGCTTGTTAACCAGGTAATTACTAACGCGGTTAAATCAGGCGCATCTGATATTCATATTGAACCTATGGAGAAAACAATGCGTATCCGTCTTCGTATCGACGGCGTTCTTCATGAGGTTCTTCAGAACCCTATTAAATTACATAGTTCAGTTGCATCACGTATTAAGGTTATCGGCGGTATGGATATTGCTGAAAGGCGTATCCCTCAGGATGGTCGTACAACAGTTAAGGTAGACGATAGAACATTCGATATTCGTATTGCTGTTCTTCCATCAGTATACGGCGAAAAAATAGTTATGCGTCTTCTTGAACGCGGTGCAAAGTCTGTTCAGCTTAAGGATATCAAGTTCTCTCCTGCTCAGGTTGAAAGATTTACAAAAACTATCTTTATGCCATATGGCTTCTTACTTGTTACAGGTCCTACCGGTTCCGGTAAATCTACAACACTTTATGCAACTCTTGCAGAGGTTTCTGATATTACAAAGCACGTTATTACTCTTGAAGACCCTGTTGAGCGTCGTATGGCAGGTATTTGTCAGGTACAGATGAACAACCGTGCAGGTATGACCTTCGCTGCAGCTCTTCGTTCTGTTCTCCGTGCTGACCCTGATATTGTCATGGTCGGTGAAATTCGAGACGCTGAAACTGCAAAAATTGCTGTTGAATCTGCTCTTACAGGTCATATGGTTTTCTCAACACTTCATACAAACGATGCTCCATCAGCTATCACCCGTCTTGATGAAATGGGTGTTGAGCCATTCCTTACAGCATCATCTCTTGTAGGTGTTCTTGCTCAGCGTCTTGTTCGTGTGCTTTGCCCACGTTGTAAAGAAGCGGTTACTCTTACTTACCGCGAAATCCGTGAAAGACTTGACGATTTCCCAATACCGGAAGGCAAAACTCTTGATGATACAACAACAATTTACGAGCCAAAGGGCTGTATGGCATGCTCAAATACAGGCTATAAAGGTCGTCAGGGTGTTTTCGAATTCCTTCAGGTTACAAACGAACTTAAACAGCTTATTCTTAAACGCTCAGGCGTTCAGGAAATTAAAGACCTTGCTATAAAGCAAGGCATGCATACTCTTCGTCAGGAGGGTATTGACAAGGTGCTTGAAGGCTCTACTTCAATTGAAGAAGTTCTTCGTGTTCTTGTATAATAAAAAAACAAAATTGTTCTATCGTTACTTGCAAGAGCGGTAGAGTAAACAAATTGATTTACACTTTGTACTTTGCGCTTAATTAAAGGGGTTGAATGTATGAACATTTTAACAAAAAGGAACGGTATTGCACTTGTTGCAGTGCTCGCAGTGTTGCTTATATTAACACTGTTACTGCCACTTATGTTCAATATGTCCGAAAATGCTTTATATTCAGCTGTAAACGGTACAGATATTCAGCGTGCATCGTATCTTGCACGTTCTGTGTGCGAGATGGCGGTTGGTACGTTTAAAACCACATATAAAGTGGAGATTCCAAGCGAGATATATGAACGTGAATCATTAGAAGATTGCAAGGATGACTTTGAGAGAGATTACTACCGAACACTTCTTATGCAGAGAGCGTATAACCAATTGTATGAGGGTCAGATAAAAGCAATCAACACAAATGAAGTAACAATGTACTCCAAAAAGGACGCAAATGCCCCTGACGATGTTTCTAAGGAGGTAATTGTTTATTCGAACCAATCACACATGCCTGATGATTTTAACACTACCACATATAAGGAAGTTGGTATAGGTAATTGCGTTATTTCCTTTGAAAGTCAAAATGAATTTTATCTCGTAGATAACGAAGGGAATTACTATATGCTTGAAGTTACAGGCAAAGATTCCAATGGTAAACCAAAATCAGATGACTATGATACACTTCACACCCTTATCAGAGGCGGTAACCAATATGGTACAGATCCTTTGAAAAACGCTCAAGGTAAAGCAATCATCGAGCGTGTAACAGGTCTTAGCGACGAAGACCTTGAGGGAAAGGTATATTCAGTTTCTAAGGTGGATAACCGTAAGGTTATATTTGACGCTACTGCTACAGTAAATGGTTTCACTCAGACAAGGCAATGCGTGCTTGTTCTTCCCACATACCCCGCAAAGCAGCAATGGCTTGTTTTCCAGGGTCCGAATGAAGGTACACGAAATGAGCTTTATGTAGACCCATCTAAGGCAACAGGTCTTACGCCAATCAACTATAGCCAGGTTGGTAATCTTACCGATGGTTCATATGAATATCAGGCACAGTCATTGTTAACGTTCTCTTGCCTTGGAAATATGATGATAGATACAGTTGACCTTACAGGTAAGGATCAATATTATAAAGAAGAAGCCCCTACAACTCTTGTGCCTCTTGACAGTAATGGCGACGGTAAATTTACAAAAGACGACAAATATTTTATAGATAACTATACAAACCATAAAGATGACGATGGTGATGCTGATCCATTGCCGATGCCACAGTCCTTTGCTATGGGTATTGCGCCAGGTCTTAACACCACACCAAACGGCGATGAAAACTGGGCTATCATAGACGGTATTAACTCAGCAGGATACTATAATGATACCCAGAGAAACAACTTCGTTGCATTTTCTGCACAGAACTCACTTACTGTAGACGTGCCAGTGAGGCTTATTGTTAATCCAACTCGTGCTTCTCGTCTTGGTGACGGTTTTGATACAAACCACTCTATTTATAAATCCTTCATATTCCAGGCCAAGGATATTGTTTTCAGTAAACAGGTAGATATGATGGTTTCATTTTATACCCCGGTTTTCGGTAATGATGCAAGAAGAATGTCCTCTGTGGTGCTTTCTGCACCTAATAACTCATATACATACGTTAAACCGGGTACTAATACTCCTGTTAAAGCAGGTAAAGTATATTTCCTTGAAGACTGCTATATATGGATTATTAACTATGGTAATGATGGTAGTGGCCATTCCGATTATTGGTACGAGGTAGCATCTACAGTTTACTATAAGGATAAAGACTTACTTAAGGTTAAGATTGCCGATGCAGGCGATGTTTACTACTTTAATTCTGATATAACTATGGATCAGGGTGATAGTGAACCGATAAAAACAGGTTTTAACCTTTCAGCATACGCTATTGAGGTTATATATATGAAAAACTACAATACATTGGTTACAGATGCTACTCCTTGGTGGGATATATGGCAGAAGGCAAACCAGGCTCTTTTTGGTTGGTATCTCAAGAGTGATTATATGGATTTCAAATCCAAAAATCCCACATATGATGCGGATGATTTCTATAAAATTGGTAATATTTACACAGGAACACCCGGTCTTGTGCTTCCGGATTCTGAAGAAATATATACTTATTGGTCAGATTGATTTAAACAATTGTATTTATAATTTTTTGAAAGGGTGTGAAAGCAATGCGTGAAAAAATAAAGGCTTTTTTCAAAAGCAAGGCTGGTATGACATACATTGAGTTGCTTGTGGCTCTTAGTCTTTTGTGCCTTATTATGGTTTCATTCACCCCAATGCTTTTAAAATCCTACGAAACTCTTTATGGCGCAGGTGAACTGAACGAGGCAACCTATGAAGGTAAGCAGGATATTGAACAAGGCCTTGCTACCCGTGTTGTGAATGAAGTTGCAGGTCTTGATGTTTCATTTAATACAGTGAACCTTAGTGGTAACGTGGATGAGCTTATGTCCAAGTTTTACTTGGGCTTAAGAAGTGTTACTTCTTCCACACAGTTCAGCCTTGAAACACTATTTTATGGCGGTAAAGGCAGGCTAAACGTACTCAGCTCCAGTATAATGCGCGATGACTATGATGCTAAAGAGATTGTTATTCAGGCAGAGGGCGTTAATATAAGTAGCATTAAGCCCGGAAGTAAAGCTGACCTTACCTCCAGTTCGCAGGTAGGTACTGCTGTTGTTCGTGTTTATATGCCTGACTATGTAAATGGTGTGGCTGAAGATACAGGTTTCCGTGACCTTTGGGTTGGCAAAGTGGCAGGAACTGACGTTAAGAAAGTGAATGCAGATGGTACATTTGAAAGTGTTGGAAGCGAAGGTTTCCCTATTGATGGAGATACTGTAAGAATTATTATTACAGGTGTAGACGTTACTACCCCTGTGCTTAAAATAGTAATGTGGTATGTGGATGAAAATAGTAAGATTCAGGAAATTTCCACAATAGTTCATATAGAGCCTGCTACAATTACCATTGTTGGCGGAACAAGTGGCAATGCAGGTGCAGAAGGTTCTGTAGCCTATTACACTACAGCAGGAGTTGAGGTAGAAAACACAGTATCAGGCTATAGCGAAACTTTCAAAGTAGAAAGCAGAAAAATGACCGGTGGTGGGTATTCTACAACAAGTGTTCCTAATCCCACATTTCTTAACGTACAGTGGGTTGACAATGATGCTGCTAAAGATTTAGAACCCTATTACGTTATTACAGGTGATAATGGCGTTATTCAGCGACTTTTCAGAACAAACAGTAATGCAGTTGGTTCTGATAAGATAACATATAACTCAATTTCAGGTAATTCATTGAAGGGATTCTCATATTCAGCAGATGGTCTTACAAACTATTCCTTCCCAACAGTATGGGGTGGTGATAAGAGCCATCAGTTCTCATACACTACAAGTACTGGTTCTGATACAGGTGAATCTGATTATCACCGTGCAGCTTACTCACGAGGCACTTGGTTAACAAGAGATAAAACCAAGGATACCGGTAGCGGTGAAGATACAGAAGAATCTCATATTGGTGCACCGGGAGTTTATGGGGTTCAGGCCCAAATGGCTATTTATTTCAATGGTTTCAAAATGAGGACTAAAGACGATGAGAGAATGAGAGATGGTAGACGTATTTCTTATGTTATCCTCGAATCAGGTAAACCCTTGAGATTCCTTGGTTATAGAGATGCTGGTGAGGGCTCATCCTGGGGCGGTTTTATTACCCCTTGGGAAGGCACATGGAATAATGACAGCGATGATAATGAAAATGATGGTGTAGAATTTCATCATGGTGCACCTACTAGTAAGTATGGTTTTGATGAAGACCATCCAAGAGTAATAACATATAACAGATCTGGTCAGACAGATCAACAATATAACTGGGACGAAGCGTTAGCATATCTTAATTTGAAGTCTTTTACTACTGTGTCTGGTAAACATACTGCAATTGCATCAGCGGATGATGCTGGTAAAGATACATCGGCAGTTGATTATTTGAAAGATAACTCGAACAAAAATGTGAGTAATATTAAAATTACTGCTTCTTATTATAACCCTGTAACAAATGAAATGCGTTATCTTGGTACTGCTACTGCATATGCATATGTTCAGCAGACCGATAACACAGGTATTCGATATGAAGGTAGCAGTAAAAAGACCGGAAAATCAAATAATGCGGAATCATATAAGTTTGCAACCCTTGGTTTAAAAATAATACCGCTTGGAAGTGTTACAGGTTATTTGATTGAGGGTAGTGATTTCAATGGAACTACTATTTACAAATACTCTACCGGAAGGAATGACCCCTCCTATGAGGAAGCAGCACCTGCCCTCTATAATTATGAAAATGCAAAATACACTCAAACATATTCAGGTCAGAGTGCAGAGTTTTATGTAGCAAGACGTGCAAATGAGTATACTAAGACTGTGGATAATGATTTGGAGTTTACATTAGGCTACTCTTCAAATAGAGAAGAGGTTTTTGCAAACGTTACCTACGGAGCTGATAAGACAGAGTATCACAATTCCTACGAAAGATTTTTTAACCATTCTCACTATACGCTTTCGAACCCGTCACACAATATCGGTTCATTAGATTTATTTCAAGCATTTACTACAGGTGATGTTTATAGAAACTCAAAATTTGGTGCACATTACCACGTATGGTTCCCCGGTGAATTCTATAACCTTACAAAGACCGCTACCAAGGAAGGTGTAACGGTTGCGGTAGGCTATACAGTTTCAGGTTCATCATACCAGTGGGTTGACCCGGATCTTAGCGGTAATACAAGCACCGCCCTTGGCTCTGTTTACAATGACGGTGTGCTTGCGGCTGTGGTGAATACAGGTTCAGCGGACGCTTCCTTTAAGAATCTGCTTTACTATAAGGATTACGAAACATGCGCAACAAATAATATCCTCAGCGGTGATGTGGGTCAGGTAAACAATTATGGTAAATTTGATAACTATAAAGCTTACTACAATAACTACGGTACTCACGCCCGTCAGAGCATACGCTTCCAGGCAGTTGATATTACAACGTTGGAAAGTCAAGCAGCCGATGGTACATACGCAAAGCATTATATGGCTTTCTTCGGTGATAACCGAGGCAGACTTTTCTATGCTCATGTTGGTTCTGCTGTTGGTACCGGTGTTAATAGCGAAACCGGTGAAATAACCGGTGCAAACATAGCCCTTGTAAGAGGTATAAAGGATCTGGGCGTTGAGCCATTTGGTGATGACGGCGGTGCAGACTATGCTCAGCAGATTGAGATTGACATTGGTGACCATTTCAGCGAAATTACATCAATCTACTGTCAGGATAATGTTATTATTGTTTGTGGTACTGAGAAGGATGGTTCAGGTGTTGGCGTTGTATTTGCCAGATTAAATGATGGAGCCGGTGTTGACAGAATCGAGTACTTTGAAATTAAGAATACAGGTAACTACCAGATTAACGATACACTTGTGCTTAACGGCTATCTTTACTTTGTAGGCAAGAAGGATAATAAGGGCTTCGTGCTTGCAGCACAGTATGCTCAGATAGAGGCATATATGAATATGACTGATGAAGAAAGAGCGGCCGATGTTGCAGGTGTGGAAGCTAACGGTGCTCACAAGGATGGCGCTAACGGTTTTCCGGATGCTTGGGAGAACGCAAACAACGCTATTAAAAAATCTCACGAGTGTGATTTGGCAACTGTCGCCCATAGCATTGCGGGTTACGCTTAAAAGGGGGAGCAGATATGTTTAGGTTTTTGCAAAGCAAAAAAGGCTTTACCCTTGTAGAGCTTATGATTGTGGTTGCTCTCATCGGTCTTGGTTTTGCCGCACTTATGAATCTTTTTAGTGCGGCACATAAATCCTTTCAAAAAGCAGAGGAACGTCGCACTAAGCAGGAGCAGGTGAAGCTTGTGGTTGAACAGCTTCAGCGTACCTACCGCGTAGGTAGCGCAACAGCTGCTTACTATAGCCCATCTCTTCATTACCTTCCTACCGAAGTGGATGACTCTAACACGTATATTTACACAAAATATGAGCCTGAAGATAAAAGTATAGATCGCAAAGCAGGTTGCTATTTATATATTGTACCCACAGGGGAAAATCCTGAAGAGCCAATATGTGTAAACCCCGATGTGCCTCTTATGATATGGTTTGAGCCTTGTCAAAGAATAGCTCAGCAAAATATTGGTGGTACAATTTACAATGTGCCTGTCAACACAGCAGGTGTAAATGTTCACATTGCAGCCCTTGAGAGTGATAGCGACTATGATGAGTTTATAAATACTTCCACCGGCGAATTTTTAGATTTTCCGGATATGGACGATATTTACTATCAACTCGATGTTGCATATCATTTTCCTAATATGGTTGAAAGTGGCCTTGTAATTCAAAATGTTGCTGCTGCAGGTAGTGGCGCAGTACCTTCAGACTTGTTTGATGTTCCTAATATTTTCCTTCAGCTTGCTATTGAGAAAATCGATAATGGTGAAGATGCCGATGCTCAGGTTGGTTCAACCTCCTTCTGCTTTATTGCTACTGCATCCTACGGTCAGGATTCAGGTCAGGTTGGTGCACTTTGCGAATTCCGCGATAAGTGCCTTATGACAAATCCTCTTGGTAGGGCCTTCGTTAAGGCTTATTATAAGGTTTCACCACCTATTGCTCAGGCAATAAGCGAGAGTGAACCGCTTAAAGCTATCGTTCGCGCTTCTCTTAATCCGCTTCTTGTGGTTTCTGAGTACGCCCTTAATGAAGAAATAAGGGCAGAGGGTATTGCTTCACTTGCAATATTTATGCTCTGCGGAGCAGGTGCTTCAATAACACTCATTAAGTTCGATAAGCGAATGAAAAAGCAAAAGAATAAATAACTAAACTAAAACCTCTTGCTTGTGGCACCCTCCGTAAGGAAGGTGCCACAGTTATATTCGCCTTACAGCGAGTGATATTGCTTCGCAGTTATAGGATGATTCGCATCGTGATATTGTCCTTTGGACAGTTTTAAAGGCGAATATAATATAACTGAAACCATTAGGTTTCAATATCACTTTGCGGATAAGCAAAATATCACTGTGAGACCTATCTCACAATATCACTAATGATTTCATCCCTGAGATAGAGATAATTTCAAAGTATGTGTTAAATTATTATTGACATTATATTTAAATATTGTAAAATATTACTAATAGAATATTTTATAAGGAGAGAGATTTTATGGATTTAAGCAAACTTATTGAGAAAAAGAATGAGTACGCTCAGTATATTATTGATGACATTACTCATATCTGCAACGTATTTGAAAAAAGAGGCCCTGGTTCAAAAGGTGAACATCAGGCTTGCGAATACCTTGCTGAGGAAATGAAGAAATTAGGCTGTGATACAGTTTATGTTGATGAGTTTAAAGAAAATCCGGGCTCATTCTTCGGTTGGATTAATTTCACAATAACATTTGTTTTATTAGCATTTATTGCTTATTTCTTTATGCCTGCTCTTTCAATTGTTTTTATTGTTCTTGGCCTTACTCTTTGCGTTCTTCAGTTCGGACTTTACAAGAAGATTGTTGATAGATTTTTTAAAGAAAAAATCGGCCACAATGCTGCAGGCTTTAAAAAGCCAACAGGCGAAGTAAAGCGTAGAATTATTTTCAACGGACATCCTGACGCTGCTTGGGAATGGCCAATCAAAGAAAAGTTTTCATATCTTGGTTTCGACATACATATGATTACTTGCTTTATCGGTGCTTTCTACGTTTTAGGTATTTCAATAGCGCGTCTTTGCGGAATTGACCTCGGTCTCGCAATAAAGCTTGGTTTGGGTGCCCTTGTGTTTGTTCCATTCTGGTTTGGCCTTTACTTTATGTGGAACAGAAATAAAACTGTTGATGGTGCAAACGACAACCTTACCGGTTGCTATATGGGTATGGCAATCCTTAAAATGCTTCAGGATGAAGGCATTGAGTTTGAAAACACAGAAATTGGTGTTGTTCACACAGGCTCTGAAGAAGCTGGTCTTCGCGGCGCTATGGCTTGGTGCGAAGCTCATAAGGATGAATTCAACGATGTTCCTACATTTGTTTTCTCTTATGATACAATTGCTCAGAATGAGCACCTTAGCGTAAACTACCGCGACCTTAACGCAACAGTTAAGGTTGATAAGGATGTTTCAGACCTTTTCTACGAAGCATGCGTTGAGCTTGGTATTCCTTGCGGTAAGGGAATGGTTCCACCTCTTGGCGGTGCAACTGACTCAGCAGCTTTTGCTCAGGCAGGTATGCGTTCAACAGGTATCACAGCTCTTAACCACGCTCTTCCTGATTTCTATCACACAAGACGTGATACACCAGATGCACTTAACAAATCTTGCCTTGCAGATTGTTTAGCAGCAAGTGTTAAAGCACTCGAAATGTTTGACAACGGTGCTAAGCAATAATATTTGGCGAATAGCTTTGTATTGCCACCTCTCGCAGTATTTTCATACAGCGTCGGGTGGCAATTCTTCGCTCTTCATCCCAATCTTATTGCTTAGCAGGGTGTATTGTTCTCAATAATAAAGGAACTGTTTTGCAACCTCTCACATTACCCTTGTACGCCTACGCTCGCTAAATCTTCGTCATTCATCCCAATCTTATTACTTAGCAGGGTGTATTGTTCTTAATAACAAAGAAACTATTTTGCCACCTCTCGCGGTATTTTCATACAACGTCGGGTGGCAATTCTTCGCTCTTTATATAGCAAATAGCGATAAGAAATAATTAAACAGCAGATAGCTTGACGCTATCTGCTGTTTGCTAGTTGATATTCAATAACAGTTCACTGCTCAAAAAAACATACAAACAATCGGTACAAAAATAAGTCCGGGGAGTAAATTGGCTACTTTGATTTTAGTTACACCTATCAGGTTAAGACCTAATGCAGTTATCATAACCGAGCCCGCGCATATAAGCTCTGCTATTGCAAAGTCGCTTAAGAATGAACCCAATACCATTGAAAGACCTACAAGTGCGCCCTGGAAGACAAGCACGAATGCAGCAGAGCACATTACGCCGAAGCCTAAAGATGCGGAAAGCATTACTGATGAAATTAAGTCTAAAACCGATTTTGTATAAAGCATTTCATTATCACCTGAAATGCCCGCATTCATTGAGCCAACAATAGTCATTGCGCCAACGCAGAAAAGAAGGGAAGCGGTAACAAAGCCTTGCGAGAATGTAGAATTATCTGTATTCTCTTTTTCTCTTTTCTTCTGGAATTTATTGCCTAATTTAGAAAGCTTACTATCAATGTCAATAAGAGTGCCAACAATTGTACCAAGTACAAGGGAGATTATCATAACAAGCTGATTTTCACCTTTGATAATTCCGCCAACGCCTATAGCAATTGTGCAAAGACCAATGGCGGTCATTACGGCTCCTGTTAACTTTTCAGGAATAGCTTTTTTAAATATAAGACCAACGGCGCTACCTACAATTACTGTAAGTGTATTTACAAGCACACCGCTGAAGTTTTGTAAAAGCTCCATAATTATTCTCCTTTAAAAAGATTCCAAGGATAAACCACGCTATCTGGTTCACTACAGAAAATCATTTCTTCCTTTGTGGCAGGGTGGGTGAAAGTTATTTTATGTGAGTAAAGGGCAATATGGCAATTAGTTCTGTCCTTACTGCCGTATTTTATATCCCCTGTAAGGCATAGTTTCCTTGAAGAAAACTGAACGCGAATCTGGTGAGTTCTGCCAGTGTGGAGAAGTACGTGTACAAGTGCTTTATTTTCGGCTTCACCTATAACTTCATACTCAAGGGATGCGTCTTTAACGCCTTTTCTCATTCTGTTAACAACATAAGAGCGGTTCTTTCGGGAATCCTTGAACAACAAATCTTTTAGTATAGCAGATTTTTCTTCCGGTATACCGTCAAGCACTGCAAGATATTCTTTTTTCAGTTTGCCATCTGCAATGTCTTTAGAAAGCGCGGAGGCGCTTTTTTTGTTGTTGGCAAAAACCATAACTCCGCCTACATTTCTGTCTAACCTGTGAAGCAAGTGCAAAGGCTTACCCGCTCTTTCGCTTAAAAGACCTATTATGCCTTGCTCAGCAGAGGAATCCTCGCTACCGATACCTACAGGCTTTATGCAAACTGTAATATCAGCATCTTCATATAAAATCTTTAAATCATTATAATCCATAAACAACTCTCAAATTTATTAAATCTACAACATATGCTATCACAAATATCAATTTTCTTCAATAAAAAATTAGAAAACCTGATGAATTCATCAGGTTTTCAAGAAATGATATGTAATTAACTCAGATTTTTGAGAAGCCGTGGCTATTGATAAGAGCATCAATTTTCTTTTTCTCTTTGCAAAGTGGGCACTCATGAGCAGGTGTGCTGAAATAGCCATCTAAATCGTGAGGATTGAAAACGGAATTTACCGCATAATCGCCGCATTTACCTGTAGATGAGAATATTGCGGAAACACCAACAATATTACCACCGTAGTAGTTAACAGCTTCAATTGCTGCCTGAGCAGTAACGCCTGATGCAACAGAAACCGCAAGAATAAGAACATGCTTACCCTTAATCATAGGAACAATATTATCGCGGAACATCATCTGAGAGCCTGAAATCATTTCAGGAGTAACAACATAAATTGTCTGATGAGCATTAATATTTGAAAAAGAATGTTTTGTAAGCTCGTTTGCAAGGCAAGTACCGATAACCTCTGTACCATCAAGGCAAAGAATTGTATCAATAATAGTAGTTGAGTAGTTGTAGCTTTCGCAAAGCTCCTGAGCTACTGCCTTTGCTTCGGAAAGGCGGGATTTCTGCGCAGCAACATCAATATAGTAATTGGTATGAGAATGGTTTGATGCAAAGTGTCCCTTTGCAACGCGAAGATAAAGATTTTTGCGTTTTGTTTTTATTTTTTCAATATTTGTTGTAGGCATAAAAAATCCCCTTTCAGATAGGTGAGCACGCAAGTGGTACTCTGTAAAATCATTTTATAATAAAAATATTATAAAAATCAATTCACATTCTATCTAAAAGGAGAACTCCGTTTTTGTAGAATTTATTTAATCATTTCTTCAAATTCTGCTTCCGAAATAACTTTTATACCTAAATCGTTGGCCTTTTTTAATTTGCTTCCTGCGCTTTCACCTGCAAGAACAATACTTGTTTTAGCGGAAACAGAGCCTGATGCCTTGCCTCCGAATTTCTCAATGATTTCCTGAGCCTCGCGTCTGCCGTATTTGGTAAGAGTACCTGTAAGAACAAAGGTCATACCTTCAAAACGCTTATCTTCAATCTCTGTAAGGTTTTTCATATTAAGACCCATTTCATTTAGCTCTTCAATCATAGCTCTCATTTCGGGAAGAGATAATGCTTTTACAAGGGTTTCGGCACTCACTGTTCCTATACCGTCGATTTGTGTAATATCGTCAACAGTTGCATCAAGAAGCGACTGCATATCACCAAAATGGTTGGCAAGGAGCTTGGCAGCTTTAAGACCTATATGGTGAACACCTAATGCGAAAATCAACTTAAAAAGGTCATTCTCTTTTGATTTTTCAATAGCATCAAGAAGATTGAAAGTGCTTTTTTCACCCATTCTTTCAAGGGAGACAAGCTCCATAGGACTGAGTCTGTAAATATCTGATGCTTTTTTTATAAGCCCTTCTGTTACTAACTGCTCCAATACTGCCGAGCCAAGCCCTTCAATATCCATAGCATCTCTTGAACAGAAATGAATAAGCTTTCTCAGAAGCTGAGCAGGGCAATCAGGGTTAATGCAACGGATTGCAACCTCACCCTCAACTCTTGCCACTTCGCTTTCGCAGGCAGGGCATTTTTGGGGATAGATGAACACAGGATTTTCTCCATTGTGGGACTGAACACCAAGCACCTCAGGAATAATATCGCCTGCTTTACGGACAATGATTGTATCGCCTATAGCAATGTTTTTATCTTTTATAAAATCTTCATTATTAAGCGTTGCTCTTGAAACTGTAGTGCCTGCAAGAATAATTGGCTGGAATATAGCAGTAGGAGTTAAAACACCTGTTCTGCCAACCTGAATTTCAATATCAAGAAGCTTTGTTGGTTTTTCCTCGGGAGGATATTTAAAGGCAACCGCCCATTTCGGGAACTTTGCAGTAGAGCCTAATTCCTCGCGCATTGAAAAATCGTCAGTTTTTATAACTGCGCCATCTATATCAAAGCTGAGCTTACCGCGATTATCACCGATGTTCTGTATTTTTGCAATCGCTTCGTCCATTGTGTTGCATAGAGCATAGCCAGGAACAGTAGGGAAGCCTAATTCAGCAAGGTAATCGAGAGATTCTTTATGAGAATGGAGCTCTTTGCCACCATCTTTTTGCTGAATATTAAAAATGAAAATATCAAGCTTTCTTGATGCGGTAATTTTTGGGTTTTTCTGCCTTAATGAGCCTGATGCAGCATTACGGGGATTCTTAAAGGTTTTTTCTTCGTTCAATTCTTGTTGCGCAACTAACTCTTCGAAGCTTTGGTGGGACATATAAACCTCACCACGCACCTCTATATAAGGAATAGCCTCTTTAAGCTTTAGCGGCACTGAGCGGATGGTTTTAACGTTGGCGGTTACATCTTCTCCCACGTTACCGTCGCCACGGGTAGAAGCGCGGAAAAGCACACCATCTCTATATTCAAGCGAACATGAGAGGCCGTCAATTTTAGGTTCAACAACATACTGTGCATCAGGGAAGACTTTTTTGATTCTTGAATCAAAAGCTCGCAATTCTTCCTCGGAAAAAGCATCCTGCAGACTTTCCATTCTTACAGTATGAATAACTTCTTCAAAGGTATTATCGTGGCTTCCGCCTACACGGTGGGTAGGAGAATCCTCTTTTAAAAGCTGAGGGAATTCTTCTTCAATGGCTGAAAGCTCACGCATCATCATATCGTAATCGTAATCAGATACATTACTTTCGTTACCCATATAATATTTTTCAATACATTCATTGAGTATGTGAGTCAGTTCCTCTGCACGCTTTTTACTTTCTTGAAAATCCATAATACACCATCCGTAAAATAGTAAAATAATTATACCATATGTTACAAAAAAAGTCGATACTTTAACCACTTTATCTACCCTTTTTACATTGACAAAAGTCTGTCATTTTTTTATAATTTAGAATGTAAAAGTATTAGTATGCGAAAGAAGGTCTTTTTTTGAAAGATAAGTTGAAAAATGCTTTAACTTTATTCCTTACTTTCTTTAAAATAGGCGCTTTCACCTTTGGTGGAGGCTACGCTATGATACCAATTATCGAAAAGGAAATGTGCGAAAAACACAAGTGGCTTAAAGGTGAAGAAATTCTTGATATTTTTGCGATTTCTGAAAGTACACCAGGCCCTATTGCCATTAACTCTGCCACATTTGTAGGGTATAGAGTTGCAGGCGTTTTAGGCTCTGCTTGCGCAACCTTTGGTGTTGTACTTCCGTCGTTTATTATTATTTCAATAATATCTCTTGTGCTTAAAGAATTCAGTCAGTATGAAGCGGTGCAATTTGCTTTTAATGGTATACGAGCAGGCGTGCTTGCACTTGTTATAAAAGCATTTTATTCAATGTATAAAAAATGCCCTAAGGGTCTATTCTCGTATATCCTGATGGTTGGTGCTTTTGCTGCATCACTTTTTATAGATATTCTCGGATTAGATATAAGCATTATTTATATTATAATTACTTGTGCTCTTATAGGTCTCATTCATTCAATTATTGAGAGAAAGAGAGGTAAGGCACAATGAGTATTTACCTTCATCTTTTCTTAACCTTTTTAAGCATAGGCGCATTCACCTTCGGTGGCGGATATGCAATGCTTCCACTTATTCAGAAGGCTGTGCTTGACAATGAGTGGCTTACAGAAGAAGCAATAGTTAATTTTATTGCTGTAAGCGAGAGCACACCAGGTCCTTTTGCTATTAACATTGCAACATACGTTGGTATGGAAACAGGCGGTTTCCTCGGGGCTGTATGTGCTACCTTTGGCGTAGTGCTTCCTTCTTTCGTTATTATTCTCATTGTTGCGAGAATATATAAGAAATTCCAGGAAAGTAAAATTGTAAAGGGTTGTATGAATGGCCTCAGACCAACTGTTATAGGTCTCATTGGTGCTGCAGTGCTTACAATCGGTAAAACTGTTTTCTTCCCTGATGGATTTGCAGTTGCAAATATTGATTTATATAACATAATTGTTTCTCTTATTATTTGTGCAATAGGCATTTTCCTTATATTCAAGAAAAAGGTACACCCAATTCTTCTTGTTGTTGTATCCGCTGTAGCAGGTATAGCGGCAGGCTATATAGGAAAATTATTCTGATTTATAATCTTCACGAAAAGAGTTGATTTTTATAAAAACTGTAACAGATTATTTCGGTTGTGATGTTTTCTCCGAAAAAGTTATGAAAGAAAGATTGCCTGAGGATGTGTATGCTGAATTTCAGCGTACTCTTCAGACAGGACACCGTTTGAATATCGATGTTGCTAATATCATAGCAAACGCTATGAAGGATTGGGCAATTGAAAAAGGTGCTACTCACTATACTCACTGGTTCCAGCCTCTTACAGGTATAACTGCAGAGAAGCATGATAGCTTTATTACATCTAAAAAAGATGGCAGAGTTATTATGGAGTTCTCCGGTAAGGAGCTCATACAAGGTGAGCCGGACGCTTCATCTTTCCCTTCTGGCGGACTTCGTGCAACATTTGAAGCGCGTGGTTATACTGCATGGGACCCAACATCTTTCGCTTTCATTAAAAACGGAGTGCTTTGCATTCCTACTGCTTTCTGCTCATACGGCGGTGAGGCTCTTGATAAAAAGACACCACTTCTCCGTTCAATGGAAGCTATAAATAAGCAGACATTAAGAATATTAAAGCTCTTTGGTCATAACGATGTTGTTGCAGTTAAAACAACTGTTGGCCCTGAACAGGAATATTTCCTTGTTGATAAGGATGTTTTCAATAAAAGAAAAGACCTTACCTATACAGGCAGAACTCTTTTTGGTGCGATGCCACCAAAAGGTCAGGAGCTTGATGACCACTACTTCGGTGCTATCAAGCCTCGCGTTCAGGCATTTATGAAATCTGTTGATGAGGAGCTCTGGAGACTTGGCGTTCTTGCAAAAACAGAGCATAACGAAGCTGCTCCTGCTCAGCATGAGCTTGCGCCTATATTTACAACAACCAATATTGCTACCGACCATAACCAGATTACAATGGAGGTTATGCAGAAGTGCGCTAAAGAGCATGGTATGGTATGCCTTCTTCACGAAAAGCCTTTTGCAGGTGTTAATGGTAGCGGTAAGCATAACAACTGGTCTATTGCTACAAGTACCGGTACAAACCTTCTTGAGCCAGGTGAAACACCTGCTGAAAATGCGCAGTTCCTTTTATTCCTTTGCGCAGTTATAAAAGCTGTTGACGATTATCAGGACCTTTTAAGAATCTCTATTGCTTCTGCAGGTAACGACCACCGTCTTGGTGCTCAGGAAGCGCCACCTGCAATTGTTTCAATGTTTCTTGGTGAAGAGCTTACTTCAATACTTGAAGCAATTGAAAAGGACGAGGATATTGATAGTAAGGAAAAAGAACTTCTTAAAGTAGGCGTTCATGTTCTTCCTCGTTTCCCTAAAGATACTACAGACAGAAACAGAACATCTCCTTTTGCATTTACAGGTAACAAATTTGAGTTCCGTATGCTTGGTTCTTCTGCTTCTGTTGCAGGTCCTAACACAACTCTTAACACTGCAGTTGCTGAGGTTCTTTCTCAGTTTGCGGACGAGCTTGAGGGTGCAGATAACTTTGAAAATGCACTTCACGAGCTTATAAAGAGGGTTATTAAAAACCATAAGAGAATAATCTTCAATGGTAATGGTTACGACGATGCATGGGTTAAGGAAGCAGAGAAGAGAGGTCTTCTCAATCTCGTATCTACACCTGATTGTCTTCCATATATGCTCCATGAGAAGAATGTGGCGCTTTATGAAAAGCACAAGGTATATAGCGAAACAGAAATCAAGGCTCACTATGAAATCAAAAACGAGAAGTATTGCAAGTACCTTAACATTGAAGTGCTTACAATGATTGATATGGCGAAGAAGGATATTCTTCCTTGCGTGAGCAGAAACATCCACGAGCTTGCAGATACTCTTATTGCTAAGAGAAATGTAAGCGACGCTATTGACGTAACATATGAAGCAGAGCTTGTT
Source organism: Acutalibacteraceae bacterium (assembly GCA_045614765.1). Classification (GTDB taxonomy): domain Bacteria; phylum Bacillota; class Clostridia; order Oscillospirales; family Acutalibacteraceae; genus DTU089. The sequence goes on along the minus strand of JAZLDN010000040.1, from coordinate 10,317 downwards.
GAAAAGCTTTCTCAGCTTTCTGCAAAAGCTCTCGCAGATGTTAAAGAGCTTGAATCACTTTCCAAGAGTGTGAAAGAGATTGAGGAAAGCGATGCAGCTGCTTGCTTCTACAAGTGCAATATAATTCCTGTTATGAATTCACTCAGAGCTTCTGTAGATGAAATGGAAACACTTTGCTCATCAGAACACTGGTGTTACCCATCATATGGCGATTTGCTTTTTAGTGTGAGATGATAGAGCGGATATCAAACAGCAAATAACAGATAAAAACAGCAGATAGCGGTTGGCTATCTGCTTTTTTCTTGTTTTATTCTTTTTGCTAATGCTATTTGCTAACAGTTAATTGTTATTGTATATACTCCTCATACTTTTCAAGAATAAATATCTCAGCAGTAATGTCAAGTAGTAAGCCTTCTGCGGTATATTCTTCACTATGCACCACACCTGTTTTGCGTAGCTCTGCGGCAACGCCACCCATTGAGAAGGGGAGAAGGATTTTAACCCTTTTTCTTGTTGGTGGGAGAGCTTCGTTTACTTTTTTGAGAAGCTCTTCAAGTCCTTCGCCTGTTTTGGCGGAAACACGCACACAATTAGAAACTAAGGGAATCTGAATATCATTAACAAGGTCGCATTTGTTAAGAACTGTTATAATTGGTTTATCGGAGCAACCAAGCTCTTCTAACAGCTCCATTGTTACACGATAATGCTCTGCACACTCATCACTTGATGCGTCGCAGATGTTAAGAATAACATTAGCATCAACGGCTTCATCAAGAGTAGATTTAAACGCTTCAACAAGCTTATGAGGAAGTCTTCTTATAAAACCTACGGTATCAATAAGCTGAACGGTGCTTCCGTCGGGAAGAGTTAATGCTCTGGCTGTTGGGTCAAGGGTTGCAAAAAGCTTGTTTTCTGCAAGCACACCTGCATCGGTAAGTGTGTTCATAATAGTAGATTTACCTGCGTTGGTGTAGCCCACAAGGGCAACTGTTACAACGCCATCTTTTTTACGTCTTTCGCGGTGCCTTGTTCGTCTTTCGTCAAGGGCTTTTAAATCTTCTGTAAGTGCGGCTATCTGACGGCGGATATGACGCTTATCTGTTTCAAGCTTTGTTTCACCGGGACCTCTTGTACCAATACCACCGCCAAGACGGGACATTGATGCACCTTTACCGCCAAGGCGTGGGAGAGCATATTTGAGCTGTGCAAGCTCAACCTGTAATTTACCTTCGCCTGATAAAGCTCTTTGAGCAAAAATATCAAGTATAAGAGTTGTTCTGTCTATAACTCTTGTATCTGTAAAATTTTCAATGTTTCTTTGTTGTGCAGGGGAAAGTTCACCATCTATAATAACAAGGTCAGGCTTTTCTGCTTCGCAATATTCGGAAAGCTCCTCTAACTTGCCTTTTCCAAGGTAGGTGCCTGGTTCAGGAGCTTCTCTTTTCTGAGTCATTTCGCAGATAACCTCTGCACCTGCAGTACGAGCAAGCTCTGTAAGCTCTGCAAGAGAAGAGTCAACATCAAATTCTCCGGTATCTACGGAAACAAGCACTGCTCTTTCCTGTTCAATTTTGTTTTCAAAATATTCCATAATATACTCACTTTAAAATGAATTTTTAACAATTATACCATTATTGAATATGGGATTCAAGATATATTAATATCAATAAATACAGGGAAATGGTCGCTAAGAACATTTAATTCAGGTTGGGATAATAAAGTGTATGATTTTATATTTGCATCGTTTGTACAAAAAATGTAATCACTAATGGGTGAATATAAGTTTTTTCCTGCACCATATGTTTTGCTTTTGGCTTCTTCTTTTGTGTCATTGTAGAAAAGTGAAATGTAATCATACACAGCACAGTCGCCAGTTTTTTCACTGTTTTCCTGAGAATTAAAATCACCTGTAATGTATACCGGACAGTTATATTCCTGTTCTTTTTTTCTGCAGAATTCAATAAGCTCAGTTGCCTGAAGCAGAGGGTAGGCAGTAGCTTGTTTATAAAGATTTAAATGGGTATTTACAATGAAAAGTTTCTTTTTGCTTTTGTTTTCCTCAAATAGCCCCCAGGTATAGCTTCTTAAACGCGGATTAGTAGAATACTTATAGGCAACAGAACCATATTCAACAGGTGTAATGTGTTTAGGGTTATACATTAAAACAGTCATTGAATGAGATAAAAAACTACTTACAGGGGATGTGAATTTAAGCTCAGTGTTTTCTATTAAAGAAGGGTAATAATCAAAGCTTGTTTCCTGTAAGCAGAGAATATGAGGTTTTATTGCATTTATGAGAGCGATAATATCTGATTTTCTTTCGTCAGATTGGATTCCGTCAAACCCTAGTTCGTGGGATAGTAAATTGTATGTCATTATACGCAAATCAGATTCACCAACACCATGGAAACTATTGATAGTATTATAAAGTGGTGTAAGCTTGCTTGGAATAGGCGGTATAGTTTCTTTTCTATAGGAAAATAATAAGGTTAACACAATAATCAAAATAATGATTTTTCTCATAAAAATATTATTTGCGTTAAAATAATAAAAATGCGATAAGAACAATCTTATCGCATTTTTTTTATTTTGATAAAGCGTGTGTCTGCCTTTGAGCAGAAACAAGGTTTGCGTAAATTCCACCTTGTTCAATTAATTCTTCATGGGTGCCGTGCTCTGCAACTCTACCTTTTTCAATAACAATAAGCTTATCAGCATTTTTTAGTGTTGCAAGACGGTGGGCAATTGCAATTGTGGTTCTGCCCTCAATAAGTCTTGAAAGAGCTTCCTGAATTTTAATTTCAGTTTCAGGGTCAAGGGAGCTTGTAGCCTCATCAAGAATAAGTATACGCGGGTTTTTAAGAATAGCACGGGCAATACTTACTCTCTGGCGTTCACCACCTGAAAGAGAATGACCGTTTTCACCTATTACAGTATTATAGCCATCAGGCAGTTTGGTTATAAATTCGTGGGCGTTTGCCGCCTTTGCAGCGGAGATAACCTCGTCAGGTGTGGCATCAGGTCTAGCATATGCAATATTATCGTATATAGAGCCTGAGAAAAGGTATGTTTCCTGGAAAACAACGCCTATGCTATCACGTAAATCCTTCTGTGGAATATCTTTAATATCAACTCCGCCAATAGTAATTTTACCAATACCCGGGTCATAAAGGCGCATACAAAGGTTAATAACTGTTGATTTACCTGCTCCTGAATGGCCAACAAGACCAACCATCTCGCCTGATTTAATAGTGAAATCAATATTTTTGAGAACAGGCTCATATGATTTGTAGCCGAATGTTACATTTTCAAATTTAATATCCTTTGAAGCGTCAAATTCTGCAGGAGTTTTGGTGCCTGATACTGTTTGCTCCTCATCAAGAATCTCATAAATTTTCACAAGGCTTGTAGTACAGTCTGCAAGACGCCTTGGGAACATAGACATCCAGCGAAGAGGGGCGTAAAGGTAAGCCAGATATAAATTGAAGCGTGTTAGTTCGCCTATAGTAAGAGTTCCATCAAGCACCATTTTACCGCCTATAATAAGAACAAGGAATTCACCTAAGGTTATAAAGTTACCAATAAGCGGATATGTTACTGCCCAATATTTTTCATTAGATGCAGAAACGTCTGCAAGCTTTCTAGAAATATCAGAGAATTTTTTGATTTCGCCTTCTTCGTTACCAAAGGACTTAACAACCCTGATACCCTTTATGATATCGTGAAGAATAGAGGTTGCTTTTGAGTTAAGACGCCATTGCTTATGGTACCTTATGTGGGTAGCGTGATTAAATCTGCGCATCATAAATACCGCAATAGGGATAGGCGCTAAAACGACTAAAGTAAGAAGCGGATTTGTGGCGAAAAGAATTATAAGAATAACTGTAAAAACAACTACTTGTTCAATCAGGTATTTTCCTTGCTGATTGAAAAATTCTTTTACTCTTTCTGTATCTGATGTTACGCGGTGGATAAGGTTACCTGCAGGTCTGCGCGCCATTGTTGTAAGAGAAAGCTCCTGTATTTTTGAATATAGGATTTCTCTTAAATCCTTGGCAAAGTATGAACCGATTCTGTTGGAAATGCGGTTGCTGAATATAACAATGATACGGGACATAACATAAAAAGCCACCATAATTGAGGCAATTGCCGCTATACCTGTAACTCGCGATTCAAAGTAAGGGTTAGCCGTTTCGGACGGCACAAGGTAATGGTCAATAAGTATTGAATTGAAATACGGCATTATAGCGGTAAGCGTGTTTGCTAACGCCATTAAAAGACCCGTGAAAACAAGAGACTTTGCGTATGGCTTGAAGTATTTGAATGCACGTGAGAAAACATAGCTTTTTTTCACGCAGAACATACACATATTCATACCCCTTAAATAGTGCCTGTGGCACTTAGGGCAAACAGGAAGGTCTGCGGTACTTATATCAAGAAGTTCTCCGGTTTCAATCAGGTGGTTTACAACCTTGCAGAATTCACCAATTTCACCAACACAACTCATTGAAAAACGGCACACGGTAATATTACCGCTACCATCTTCAGCACCGTCTGTTGGTTTTAATTCTAACCTGCCACAGCCTACGTCTGTGTATTGAACCGCCTCTTTAATATTTGTAATATTAAATTTTTCTTCTGTGTCTCCAAGGTGCTTTGTGATAACCTGTCCATCAAGGGATAAATATCCGTCGCAATAATCACCTTGGGGAGATATGTCGAAATGAGCAATAATTTTTTCCATAATCAATATAAATAAGGTTCCAGAAGTCGTTTGCTTTTTTCTTCGATTTTTTCAAATTCGGGGATGATGTAACGATTGCCGTCCATATCAAAAATAAGAAGAGTATTTTCTGATGCGTAGCGTAAGTTTCTTGTAATATCCCTTACAGTGAATTTCTTTTCTTTGCCGTCAATGATTGTTTCAAAATAGAAATGCCCCATACGTTCTTTTATGTTTTTTACTGTTGTAACTGTAGGGCAGTAGTAACGGCTTTCAAGCTCTTTTCTGCAAGCCTGTTTAGAGGCTTCATCTAATTCGCTGAGAGATTTTATTATGCCTATTTCATTATCTTCAAGGTCATGAACGCAGATGTACTCTTCAGTTAATGAAAAAGGGTATGCTCTTATAAGTTTAACCCTGCCCTTTGACTCTCCGTTCCGGGACATAATAAGGAAGTTTTTGTCATTAAATGCAAAGGTGCAATCGGAAACATCTAAAAATTCTATTGAAAGCTTTTTAGTTTCATTCATCATTTTCTTCCTCCTTGTTGTCTTCACCGATACCTATAAAGCGGAGCGCCTGTTCCTGTAACTTGAACATATTGTAATAAACGCCCTTCTTTTCCATAAGCTCACTGTATGAGCCGAATTCTATACATTCGCCATCGTCTATTACCGCAAGCTTATCTGCATCCCTGAGTGTTGAGAGGCGGTGGGCAATAGCTATTGTTGTTCTGCCGTTTTTAAGTTGAGAAATAGAGTTCTGGATATTGCGCTCTGTTTCCGTATCCATTGCTGCAGTTGCTTCGTCAAGAATCAGTATTTTAGGGTTCTGTATAATGGTTCTTGCAATTGAAATTCTTTGCCTTTCGCCACCTGAAAGGTCCTGACCGCCTGAGCCGACCCATGTTTCATATCCATCGGGAAGTTTCGAAATGAAATTGTGGGCAGATGCGGCTTTTGCAGCTGCAATAACTTCGTCATTAGTAGCATCAGGCTTTGCATAGCGGATATTATCTGCAATAGTACCCATAAACAAGAAAATATCCTGAGAAACAATGCCTATATTCTTACGGAGTTGCTTGGAATCAAGGGCTTTAACATCAACCCCATCTATTTTAACAACGCCTTCTTTAGGGTCATAAAGACGGGCAATGAGATTTGAAATAGTTGTTTTACCTGCACCTGTTTTACCTACTATACCAAGCATTTCGCCTGCTTCAACTTTAAGAGAAAGGTTTTTGATTATAGGATGAGCAGGTTCATATTCGAACTGAAGCTCAGAAAGTTCAATTGAACCCTTGAAATCATCAAGAATAATAGGGTTTTCTTTATCTTTAATGTCGGGCTCAGTGTCAATAATTTCAAATACTCGCTGAGCAGAATCTACACAACGGGACCACCAGTTAGTTACCCATGAAAGGAATTCGATTGGTCTTTCAAGCATCTGCAAATAAACAACAAAGGTGAGAAGCTCACCAACAGTTATTTCGTTTGTTGTTATAGCGAGAATTCCGCCTACGCCTAAAACGAGAGCGCCTAACACGTAAACCACAACTGATAAGATAGGGTAGAATGTTGCTTCTGCATTTGCCCAACGTATTTCTGCATTAAGAAGCTTGCCACTTGTTTTATTGAACTGTTTAAGCTCATCGTCTTCTTTAGAGAAAGCCTTTATGATTCTATGACCATTTATATTGTCGCTTACCTTGGATGTTAATTGTGCATTCTGTACCCATACTCTGTGGTGGAGCTTTCTGAATTTTCGTTCCATGAGAGGATAGATAACAATAACGAGCACTGTAGCGCCGAGCACTAAAAGTGTAAGCTTTACGCTTGTAAAGAGCATTATAATTATAATGCCTATAACAACAATAATGCTTGAAATAAGATAGGGGAAACCGTCCACAAAGAACCAATAGATGTTGTTGGCATCGCGGGTTACTCTTTCCATAAGGGAGCCTGTTTGCTTGTGGGTGTAGAAGCCAACAGATAAGCCTTGCATTGCTTTGAAAATTTTAAGCTTTATGCTGTAAACAACCTCAGGAAGCATACCGGCTACAATGTACTGATAGAAAAGAGTGAAAAGCTGATGAGTTATTTTCAAAGCCGCCATTGTAAGCACTAAAGATATAAGACTTTTTATAAGCACATCATATCCTGCGGTGTTTCCCGTGTTTAGCACCTCGTCATAAAGCTTCTGGGTACTGAACTGAGGAATTATGATAGTAATACCGGTACTTACGAGAACGGCGAATATCATAAACATCATTTTCCACTTAACCTCTCCGAAGAAGGAAAAGAGTCTTTTGATTGTAGAGCTTTTATCTACGCAGTCCTCGCAGTATTTTAATCCTCTTGGAATTGGCTTTCCGCACTTTTCGCAGGTATTACCTGTTGAATTATTGAGATATTGCTTGTAATCCTTACCTTGCTTGAAGGTGTTGAAAATTTTCTTGAAATTATCTGCTCTTTCCAGAGCGCCAATTGAGAAGAATGCAAGCGAATAATATTCGTTATCATATTTATATGTAAGTTGACCTGTAGCAAGATATTGCTCAGCAAAAAGTTCATCTATTTCCTCAACAGGGATACACACAAGTTTTAAAAGACGAGGTTTGAAATCGCCTTTCTTTTTGTTTTTCTTTGGTTGGATGTTTTCTTCAAAATGAGCAACATACATGCCTTTTTCATCAAAGAAAATATATACGTCTCCATATTCCTCTGCACCGCACATGTCGGATTTAAAGGAAAAGATAACCGAATCAGTATCAAGTTTTTCTTCCTTTAATGCATCTTTTACGGCAGGAGGGAGTAACTCGCCGTTGTTAAAATGAGGACGAGGACGTTTTTTTATGTGAAGCTTGTAAAGGATTTTATTTATGATTTCCATTTTACTCTCCGTATGTTTTGAATTTGCGTACACCTTAACTGATATATAATACCATATATGTATGTAAATAACAAGAAACATTGCAAACCAAAACACAAATGTTAACAAAAAGTTAATAACGAACAATTACAATAAAAGCGGTATTAACAAAAAGTAAAATATTGTTTTGGCAAAAGTGCCCATTTTAAGAAATTTGGTACGGTGTGAATTGACATTCACCGTTGGTTTTGGTATAATTTGATTAATAAATGATATGTGGTGGAAGTTGTGGTTAAATTCAAAACCGCTACTAAAAGTGTTTGTTATTTTTAGTTTTTAATAAAAGTCATTATTAATTATTTTGCGAAAGGAAAAGTAAAATGGCAATTAAAAGTGTAACAAGATTCGGAATTCAGAGAAAAATTGTTGCTAATATGACAACAGAGAGCTGGCAGAATATTCCTCACGTTAGCTATCAGTACGAGCCCGATGTTACAAAGTTTGTAGAGGCAGTAAAAAAGTTTCAAGCAGAGCAAAATACAAATGATGGACCAAAGATTACCTTCAATGCAGTGCTTCTTAAGGCAATTGCTGAAGCTATTGAAAATGATCCTTGCATAAACGCTCATTTCCATTTTGAAAAAGGTCTTGTAAGAGGTAAGGTTACTGAGTTTGACCATATAGATATGTCCGTTCCGTGGATTCTTCCTGATGGCAAAATGATGACTATCACTATGAAGGATATGGGTAACAAGACTCTTAAAGAGATTGCAGAATATCAGGCAGATATTAATCGACGCCTTGAAAAGACCGTTCTTGTAGAAGCTCTTTATTCAGTTTCTTTCCATGATACTCTTGATAAGCTGAAAAAAGGACATATCATTAAAGCAATCAAGCGTATTTATGGAGCTAATGCAGGTAAGCACAAGATTGTTCGTCTTAAAGGTGCGGAGAAAAAGGCTTACAAGGCGATTCCTGATACAGAGAAAATCACTCGTACAGATCTTAAACAAGGTACAATCACTGTATCTAACGTTGGTGCAGATACTCGTGGTCTTAGCGGACAGATTGCCATGCTTATGATTATTCCGCCACAGGTGTGTGCTATCGGTATCGGTACGCTTCAAAGAAAACCTGTTGTGGTTAAGGATGAAAATGGTGCAGAAAAGGTTGAAATCAGAACAATTCTTCCTATGAATATTGTTTTTGACCACAGAGTTCTTGACTTTGGTGAAGTAAGGCCTTTCCTTACAAAAATGGAAGAGTTTTTCCAGAATCCTGAGCTTGTTTTAAACGATAAAACTTAAAATTATATAAAAGTAGCGGTAAAGATTCGTCTTTACCGCTTTTTTGTTGTTGGAAATACATAAAATATTTTATTTTCTATTGCAATTATTAGAATAACTGTGCTATAATACAATGCAACTATGTGGATGTTTTTAGGACGGTATTTATGAATAAAAAAATTACAGCCCTTTCTATTGCGATAGTTTTGTTCGCAATCTCTTTTGCAACAGTCGGTTACGATGATGCAAAAACTCAAACAGATATATCATACGCTAACATAAATACATTTGCTGAGGAGCAAGTAGTTTCTTCTACGGCTTCTTTAGGTGAATTTGTAAGCAACAAAGTAAATGGTGTAACAGATTTAGGCGGTATAATAGGCGATGTATCTGATATCGGTAATAGTCTTGGAGGAATTATTGGTGGTTCCTCTGGTGGCGGCCTTGGCGGTATCGGTGGCGGAATTGGTGACGCTATAGGCGGTATCGGAGATGCTTTGGGCGGCATACTTGGTGGCGCTTCAGGCTCAGGCGGCTCTGGTGGCTCTTCTGATTCCGGTAACGTTACATACGATGTGAATACCGAAACAATAGGATACATTGATATTGTTCCTGCAGTTTCTGATTACACACCTATTAATACATCTTCTGCTTCATCAACTACCGATGTTGCTGTTAACGAAACAGTTGACTTTGCGGCAACAACAAACCCTTATAAAAAACCAACAGGTGAATTGAAGGGCGGAGACAAGGGCGAAGGCGTTAAGTGGATGCAGTGGATTTTCATCTACACACGCTACGGCCTTAAAGACGATGGTATAACAGGTGTTTTCGATGAAGATACTATGGCAGTTGTAAAAAAACTCCAGAAGGAAAACGGTCTTACTGTTGACGGTATCGTTGATGACGAGGTTATAGATAAAATAGACCTTCTCTATTTTAAATCTATATACAGCACAACAGCTCCAGTTTCTGCTACCGAAGCAGATACTGTAGTTTCTCCTACAGTATCCCAAAACACTGAAAACAAGGGTGAAAAAACAGTAGGTATAGTTGCTATTGTTCTTATTATAGTACTCATATGGTTAACTGCCATTGGCGGAATTGTTTTCCTCTTCGTAATGAAGAAAAAGAAAGGTAAAGACCAAAAGAATAATAAAAAGAAAAAATCATCAAAAAAATCTGCTCCTGTTGAAGATGATACTGTTATAGAGACAGCCTCTGTTTCTGAAGAGGGTACATCAACAATTGCAGAAATGTTTGACAAATTAGATTAACATTGTATTTGAAACAGATTTTAATCTGTTTTGATATATAAAAAGGACAAGCTTTATTTATGTGGGTTAGGTAACCTAAAAGGAGAATTCTAATGGATAAGTATTTAATCATTAATGCAGACGATTTTGGAATGAGCCATTCCACTAACTTAGCTGTTTT
>JAZLDN010000039.1:0-29354 GCA_045614765.1 Acutalibacteraceae bacterium | reverse complement strand
TTTGTGTATTTGGTTTCGGGTAATCTGTAGGTAGTTCAAGCTTTGGTGCTTCTTCATTGAATACGTTAAGGCAGTATTTTTCGGATTCTTCGTTGAAAGTCTCTCTAATGGCGAAATCACCATATTGAATCGGAGTGCTTTCAAGCGCTCTGCCCATATACAACTCATTTAATTCTCTGAAGAAAATTGGTAAAGATTCACCATCAGCTATGATGTGATGGAAAATTACCATAACTGTGTTTTCATAATATCCGATTCTGAAAAGGGGTGCGGTATTTAAATCAAATGAGTAGTTAAAGTCAGAAATACTTTCATTAGAAAGCTTTGTAAGGGGCAGGGAAGCACTTTCTTCAATAACCTGATATATTTCTCCTTTTCTGTTTTCAAAGCGTGTGCGCAAACTCTCGTGGCGTTTAATCAATTCATTAACAGCTTTTTGGAGTTTGTCTGTATTAAGTTCTTTAACCTTGAATGCATAAGGGATATTGTAGTGAGCAGAATCATCTGCCATAATCTGTGATGTGTATACGCGCATCTGAGCAGACGTTGCAGGTAATGAGTCGCCATATTGAATTGTTTCCTCGACGATGGTACTTGTACTGAGTTTTTCTGCCAGAGCCTTAATTGTGAGGGCATCAAAAATGGCTCTCATTTCAACAGTAAAGCCGCTTTGCTCCAGTTTTGATATCAGTTCAATAGCCTTGAGACTATCACCACCAACGTCAAAGAAATTATCAAGCACACCAATATTTTCGCAACCAAGAGTTTTCTCAATTGCAAGGCAAAGTGCCTTTTCTTCTGCAGTTTCGGGGGCGACATATTCTGTTGACGTTTCTATGTTTTCGAAATCAACCTGAGGAAGACTGTTTCTGTCAATCTTACCGCTTGATGTCAGGGGCATTTCATTTAAATGAATAAATATATGAGGTACCATATATTTTGGTAAAGCCTCACCTAACAACGCTCTGAATTCTGTTGCGGGTATTTCATTACCTGTGTAGAATGCGCAGAGGTATTGCCTTGAGTTTGCATCTTTTCTCACAATAACGGCGCAAAGCTTTACTCCTGCTATACTTGAAATAGCATTTTCGATTTCACCAAGCTCAACACGAAGACCGCGGATTTTTACCTGTGAGTCGTTTCTGCCAACATATCCGATATTTCCGTCTTCACGCCAGTATGCAAGGTCACCTGTTTTGTAGAGCTTACCTTCGCCGAATGGGTTATCGAGGAATTTTTCTTCTGTAAGTTCAGTTCTGTTGAGGTAACCTGCACCTACACAATCTCCGGCAATACAAAGTTCACCCGTTACTCCTACAGGAACAGGTTTTAAATATTTATTTAAAATATATATATGTGTGTTTGCAAGCGGTTTTCCAATATGGATATTCTCGCCGGTTATTTCTCCTTCTGTTACCCATACAGTTGTTTCTGTAGGACCGTAAACATTAAATATCTTTGCATTGGTAATTGCTTTTAAGTCTTTTACCAGTGCACTATCAAGGGCTTCGCCACCAAGGATTATTACCTTAAAGCCTTTGAGGTAATCTAAACACGATTTGTCACTCATTAAAGAGCGCATTTTTGTAGGTGTAGTCTGTATAACATCTGCAGGGTGTGTGTTGAGCAGAGCGCTTAGCTTGCTTTGACGCTTTGCGTCCTCTTCGTTTGCAAGCACTATTTCCATGCCATTGCACAAAGGAAGGAGGGTTTCTGTTACAAATATATCAAATCCTGCAGTTGTTACGGAAAGAATTTTTTTGCAATCCTCTCCCAGTACGCTGCCTTTTATGTTAAATGCACTTTCATTTACATAGTTATGCACATTTTTATGTGTTATCAATGTACCCTTTGGCTTACCTGTTGAGCCTGAGGTGTAAATGCAGTAGCACACATCATCCGGAAATATTTCCACATGTGGTGTATGTGTATTTTCATTACTGAGCAATTGCTCTATGTTTTCTTGCGTAATGCAATATTTTGCTCCGCTGTCAGAAAGCATATATTTTATCCGGTCGGCAGGATAGTCGGGGTCAATTGGCAGGTAGGCTGCACCGCTTTTGAGTACACCCAACATAGCCACCGGGAGCTTAGAACTCCTTGGTAGCATGATTCCGACTATGTCACCCTTATTTACACCTTTTTCAAGAAGGCTGTGGGCTATTTTGTTTGCTTCCTCATTAAGCTTAGTGTAGGTTAATGTTTTATCTGTTGCAACTACTGCAGTTTTATCAGGTGTTCTTTTTGAATGTTCTTCAAATAATGTATGAACAAACTTGTCCTTAGGATAATCAACTGCCGTATTGTTGAATAAATCGATTCTTTTCTTTTCATCTTCTGTCAGACAATTCAGCTCAGAAACAGGCTTGTTCGGGTTTTCGATGGCATCCTCAAGCAGCATCATCAGATGGTTGTGAAGGTTGTCAATGTCAGCTTCTGTAAACTTTTCGGTTTGATAGTCATAAAAAAGCTTATATGTGCCTTCAATATCACGATCCTCAAAATGTATTTGCAGGCTTTCGTTTTGCTTTCCGTTGTGGTGCCAGTAGCTTTTAAAATTCTGCCCCTTATTAATAGTTGAGATTTGAAAGCTTATAATAACATCATAAAGCGAGCCTTTATAATTAAATTGTTCTCTCAAATCCTGTAACGATTGATTATAATTATATTTTTGATGTCTGAAAACGGACATTGTGTTCTGAGATACACACTTAAGATTATCAGTAAAGCTACCGTCATAATCAATCTCAGTCAGCACGGGAACGGTATTTACAAACATTCCCATTGTGTTCATTTCCTTTGCGCCTGAACGATTATGAACTGCTGTACCTATATGAAAGCGGGTTTTACAATCATTTATTTTACTGTAATATATTCCGTAGGCCGTCATATAAAGCATAAACACAGAAGTGTTATGCTCGGCGGCGTATTTTCTTAATTTTTCAGTTTTTTCTTTATCTATGATACGCATTCTTTCTGCGCAATCGTTAGTTGTAGCTTCCTTATTTGATAACAGAGTACCTTCGGGACATTTTTTGAACTGTTCCATAAAAAATGTTCTGTCGTCTTCGTATCTCTGACTGTTGATATATTTGTCTTCCTTTGCAAGATAATCACAGTAGGAATATGTTTTTGGTATTTCACCACTCACAAGGGCATTGAACTGTGTTCCGACCATTGCCAATGTCTGTGCATCAGCAATTATATGATGGAATGTTGCAAGCATCCCGTACTTTTCAGGTAAAACTACAACTGAAATGTCAAAAAGCTCATTATCAAATAATTTAACAGTTTTTTTGGCTGTTTTATCGGCAAATTCGAAAAATTCTTTTTCGCTGTCAAAATAATGAACTTCTATATCCTTTTCATTATATTCTGCAACATACTGTTTAATTTCGTTGTTTTCTTTTGTTACACGCAATCTTAATGCATCGTTCAGTTCGGAAATTTTGTTTGCAGCATATTTAAGCTTTTGTACGTCTTCTTTGCCTTCAATAAGCATGCTTATGCACAAGGCAGCAATTGCTCCCTTGCCAAAAAGTTCCATATCATATATTGATTTTTGAGGCAAACTCAATTTCATATACACTGCACCTATTTTCAAATTTCATTTAATTTTATCATATTTATTATTGCAAATCAACATATATTTGTTCGCTTTTTCGAACAATCATTTACTTTCAATAAACAATGGTTTACCGTCAATAAACAATCATTTACTTTCAATAATCAATACTTGATTTTTATGGTGTACGTGTGATATTATAATGATTGCAGTTTGTCGAAACGCTTTTGCGTTTCGCAAAAGCCGATTTTATCGGCTTTTAGCAAAATTGAATTTTATAAAATTACAATTTTGCACTACACTCATTGAAAGGATTACAGTCGAATTTTCAAAGAAAATTCGCAACCAAATGATAGATTTGGTTGCGAAACAGTGTATTTTTACACTGTTTCGACTAACTATAATCGTTATAAACTAGAATTGAGGTGTATAATTATGACAAATGAATTAAAAATCATTCGAAAACACTACTTTCACAGTATGTTGAACGAACACGACAGTAATTTATATACATATCTTCCAACTGTAGATAAACTTCTTGATTTTTCATTGGAGCATCACGCTGACAGACCGGCATTTTCTGATGGAACAACAACATACACATTCAAAGAGGTGTGTGACAGAGTTGCACAAAGACGAGGAAATTTAAAAAAGCTTGGTTTGGAAAAAGGTTCAAAAATTGCGGTTTGGTCACCTAATACGGTTGAAGCTATGGAAACATATCTTGCCATTGTTACTGCAGGGTATGTAAGTGTTATGGTTTCACCTATGGTGAATGAAGAAACAGTTAAAAATATTTGTGCTAAATTTGATGTTTGTGCATTGTTTTACGATAAAGCTTTTGAATCTAAACTTGCAAAACTTGAAAGTATTGTATGTCTTGATATTTCTTTCGTTCCGTGCGAGGCTGTTCCTGCGGCTGAGCTGAAAAAGGAGGATTATTGTTCAATTTGTCTTACCGGTGGAACAACAGGAACGCCCAAAGGAGTTCTGCTCAATCATGGTGCGATTATGCGTAGCACCTATAACTCCTGTTTCCATCCGAATGGAGATTTTGGAAATGACAGAACTATTGCATTTCTGCCTTTCTCACATGTTTTCGGTCTTATTGCCGGATTTTTGCAGAATTTTTATACGGGTTGCCTTACTTTTTCTTGTGAAAATATGGCGCAAACCTTTGGGAAAATACCTGTTTACAAACCCACGCAGCTCTGTCTTGTTCCCGGAATGGCTAAAATCCTCGTAAATCTCTCGCGTCGTTATGGCAGAGAGTTTTGTGGCAGTATTAAATCAATGAAAATAGGAGCTTCTTTCGTTTCGCCTGCTCTTATAAACGAACTTTATGATTTAGGCATAACCGTATGTCCCGGTTATGGTCTCACAGAAACCGCTAATCTTACAAGTGCAAATAAGTTTTCCTTTGAAAATCCATACAGCGTTGGCATGGTTTATCCGGAACAAGAATATAAAATTGTCAATGGTGAGTTGTGGGTTAAGGGTGACAATATTATGGTAGGTTACTATAATGAACCTGAACTTACAAAGGAAGTGTTCAGCGAAGATGGTTGGTTTAAAACGGGCGATCTTGTAAGAGTGGATAAAAATGGCTTTATTTACATTGAAGGTCGTATTAAAAACCTTATTTTACTTGATAATGGTGAAAATGTTTGTCCTGAAAAGATTGAAGAAAGCTTCTACAAAAACAAGTTCGTTAAGGATTGTGTTGTCAGCGAGGCAACTATAAACGACAAAAAAACTATCTCAATTGAAATTATTCCGTCTGATGATATTATCGAAAAAACAGACGACGAATTGTTAGAGTTTTTTAAGCCGATAGTTGATGAAATCAACACAACACTTTTGAGTTATGAACGAATCAGCCTTATTAAAATCAGAAAAGAAGATTTTAAGAGAACACCTGCTATGAAAATTGCGAGAACATAAGAAAAGAGGTTTTTTGGTATGTTAAATACATTTGAACAAATTTTACAAGAATATTCTGGGGACTACAATTTGAAAATCACATCTGAAACGAGCCTTACCTCAGATTTGAAGATAAATTCTCTGGACCTTATTAACCTGCTTCTTATTATAGAAGATGAATTTGGTGTGAAAATTCCTGATAGGGCTTTGGTGGATTTTAAAACCATAGGCGATGTAGTTGGATATATTGAAAATAATAAATAAAATTAGCCCACACGCTTGAAGCGAAAATGCGTGTGGGCTGTTTTTTATTCTAATTAAAATATGTGTTCCATTCAGCAATTAAATCCGTTTTACCGGCTATTGTACAAACTTGGTTTGCAAGGGCTTCCGCCATACTATATTTACCTTGTAAAATTTCTTGCCAATCCTTAAAATTAACTTGAATTTTAGTAGTGAAATCCGAAAAATTCTCCTTAATAACTTCACATTCATCATTTTTAAAAACTAACTGGTATTTTTTATTTATATCTGTATATTCAAGCTCTAAAACTTTATTCTCACCTGTGTAGGAGCTCGTGTCATATAAAGCAGAAAGTCGTGTTGTTAAAATCAACGACTCGTCAACACTTCCTATGCTTGGGTCAACTGACCAATTAACATTTGCTATTTTTTCATATTTTTCTTTCGAAAACATTGGAGTATTTAGTATTTCCTTGGTTTCTTGTTTGATTCCGTCAACAGCGTATTCTTCACCTGCTTTTTTAATTGAAGCAAGATATTTGTTTGTTCTGCTTGATAATTCCGGAAAACTAAAAAGCTCACCTTGTGAACAAAATATTCTTTCACACTCTATACCAAAAAGTCTGCTGAATTGAATTGAAACAGCAACATAATTTCCTTGTGTTGTCCAAAAACCACAGGTTGAAATCACAACCATTTTTTTGTTACCCATATCGTATCTGGTGTTCATTCCACCTGCACCTGCACTACTTAACATAAGTGGCAGATTCATTGGCAATTTTCTGTCAAGAACAATTTTCAAAATGCTCGGCACACCAAAGGCGTAAAGAGGGAATGACCACACAATTACATCTGCCCATAAAAGCTTTTCGATCACAATGCCCATGTCGTCCTTTATTACACATTCGCCGGGTGTTTCTTTCCAACAAGCAAAGCATCCGATACAATGATTCAATTCCATTTCAGAAAGAGTTAATTCCTCTATCGATGCGTTCTGTGAAGCGTTCTTTAATCCGTCAACAAAGTTTTTTGTCAATATATATGTATTACTTTTGTTACCCTTTGGACTGCCGTTTATAATCAGTATATTCATATTCATACATTCCCCGCATTCTTAATTAACGACTATTGATCCCATTTATTATACATTATTTGATTTTATTTTTCAATCATTAGGTTTTTTCTGTTCCGGGAATATTGTTGTGTGCTTAACAGCAAGTGTATTGGACAGGGGCAAAACACAGTCTTGGTATTATGGTTGAATGTCATATATGGTAAAGGGTTAAAATGCTACAAGTTTTTTGTTTATTGTTAATTAATTTGAATGAAAACATAGGAGCAGGTCGAAAAAACCTGCTCCTTATTATTTTATTGTAATTCTATTTTCAAGCACTCGTTACCACAAAGCTCACAGCTTCTGCTGTCTGGCTGGTGGCCGCCGATATAGAGTGTAATATCACCATCAGGCTCAACTCTTGAGCCGTCTTCGAGCACTGCCTTGAGCCAGTATTTATCAATAGAAAGCTCAACTGTTTTGCTCTCTCCGGCCTTTAATTCTACAGCCTTAATACCGCAAAGCTGATAAAGTGGTGTAGTTGTTCTGCTATCGTCATAATGAGCGTAAAGCTGAACCTTCTCGATTCCATCGTATATGCCTTCATTTGATACAGTAACTGCTACATTAAGCTTTTCGTCGTCAGCTGAAATTACCTTAAAGTTGCTGTATTGGTAGCTTGTATATGAAAGACCAAAACCAAATGGGAAGAGAGGGGTCTGTGTATCATAGCGGTATGTTCTGCCAGCCATAGAGTAATCTGAAATATCAGGGATTTCATTATCCTCATCATAGAATGTAAGTGGAAGCTTACCGCTTGGTGAATATTCACCGCGAAGGAGCTGAGCAACTGCAAGTCCACCAAGTGCACCAGGGTACCAACCGTGGATAATTGCCTTTGCCTTGCTGTTGATTTTCTTGCCTAAGTCTACAGGGCTACCGCACATTACCACAACTGCTACATTGTCGCAAACGTCGCAGATTTCTTCGCAAAGCTGAACCTGAGCTTTAGGAAGGTGTACATTCTTCTTATCACCGCTGTCAAGGCAATCGCCCTCAAGACCTTCTATCTGTTCACCCTCAATTGTACGGTCCATACCAAGACAGACAAGGGTGAAATCTGCTTCTGATGCTGCTGCAAGACCTTCGCTTCGCATATAACCGAAGCCGTCCCAGTCGTTTTTCTTTTCAATGTAAAGGCGTGTACCTGTAGCAACAGTTACTCTTGCTTCAGGGAAAACTCTTCTCATGCCTTCAGCAACTGTAATATGCTCAGACGCATTACCGAAATAGTTACCTTCAAGTACAACAGTTGAGTTAGCATTAGGGCCTACAACGGCAATTCTCTTGAATGTGTTTTCCTTTATTGGTAAGAAGTTATCTTCATTTTTCAGCAATACCATAGTCTGCTTTGATGCTTCTAAGTTGAGGGCTCTGTGTTCAGCACAATCAAGCTTGTCGTAAGAAACGTCAGAGTATGGTCTTACTTCTTCAAATTCACCAAGGAGTACACGGATTGTATATAATCTTAATACAGCCTCATCAATTGCTTCATCGGAAACCAAATCCTCTTCATACGCTTCAACAAGGTGTGCATATGCTTCACCACAGTTAAGGTGGCAGCCTCTTTCAAGAGCGATAGCTGCAGTTTCCTTTTTGGTCTCTTTGAATTTATGATGCTCATAAATATCGTTAATAGCACCGCAGTCTGATACGAAATAGCCTTCAAAGTTCCATCTGCCAAAGAGTACATCTTCCATAAGGAAGCTGTGAGCACAGCAAGGCTCGCCGTTTGTGCGGTTGTATGCACCCATAACACCTGCGACGCCATTTTTTACAGCATGTTCGAATGCAGGGAGATATGTTTCAAACATATCCTTTTTATTTGCTATAGCATCAAATCCGTGGCGGAGCTTTTCAGGACCGGAGTGTACGGCGTAGTGCTTTGCACAAGCACAGGATTTGAAGAATTCTCCTTCACCCTGTAAGCCTTTTATGTAGGATACACCCATTGTTGCGGTGAGGAATGGGTCTTCACCATAAGTTTCCTGGCCTCTACCCCAACGAGGGTCTCTGAATATGTTGATGTTTGGTGTCCAATAGGTAAGGCCCTTAAAGATATCGTAGTCGTTAAACTGAACGCTCTTGTTGTATTTTGCACGAGCTTCTGTAGAAACAGCGTCTGCAACAGTCTGGTTAAGCTCAGGGTTAAATGTTGCAGCCATACCAATAGCCTGTGGAAAAACAGTAGCAACACCAGCTCTTGCAACGCCATGAGCAGCCTCATTCCACCAGTTATATTCTTTTATACCAAGTCGCTCAATAGCAGGGGAGTTGTATACAAGCTGAGACATTTTCTCGTAAGCTGTCATTGGCTCAACTATTTTTGCGGCTCTTTCTCTTGCTTTATTGTAGTCCATAAGTATTCTCCTTGTTTTTATTTAAAAAGAATTGTGTTTACAACGCCGTTAAGGTATTCCTGTCTGCCGCTTGAAGGAAGGGCAGGTGCACCCATTTCTTCTGCATATGCAGCAAGCTCTGTCAGTGTAGTGTTTCCGTCAACAATTTTCTTACCAATACCATCATTAAAGCTTGCGTATCTGTCAGCGATAAAGCCATCTATTCTGCCATCTTCAATGATTTCTGCAGCCTTAATAAGACCAAGTGCAAAGGTATCCATACCTAAAATATATGCATGGAACATATCTTCAAAGGTATAGCTTGGACGACGTGTTTTTGAGTCGAAGTTGAAGCCGCCTGTAAGACCACCAGCCTTGATAACCTCATACATACACATTGTTGCTTCGTAAACGTTTGATGGGAATTCGTCTGTATCCCAACCAAGGAGATAGTCGCCCTGGTTAGCATCAATTGAGCCGAGCATACCATTGATAGCAGAAACTCTTAAATCGTGCTGGAATGTATGGCCTGCAAGTGTTGCATGGTTTGCTTCAATGTTCATCTTGAAGTCTTTGTCAAGACCATACTGTCTGAGGAAGCCAATTGCTGTAGCAGCGTCGAAATCGTACTGGTGTTTCATTGGCTCCTTTGGTTTTGGTTCGATATAGAAATCGCCGGTAAAGCCAATTGAACGACCATATTCAACTGCCATTTTCATAAGACGAGCGATGTTTTCCTGCTCAAACTTCATATCTGTGTTAAGGAGTGTTTCATAGCCTTCTCTGCCACCCCAGAAAACATAACCCTTACCACCAAATTTAACTGTAAGGTCAAGAGCCTTTTTAATCTGTGCAGCAGCAAAGCAGTAAACGTCTGCTGAATTTGTACTACCTGCACCATTCATAAAGCGAGGGTTTGAGAACATATTTGCAGTACCCCAAAGGCACTTGATACCGGTTTCCTGCATTTTCTGAAGAATATAGTCAGAAATCTCGTCAAGACGACGATTGGTCTCTTTAATATCGTCTGCTTCAGGAATAATATCAACATCATGGAAGCAGAAATATTCTATACCAAGCTTTGACATGAATTCAAAGCCTGCGTCTACCTTTGCTTTTGCATGCTCCATTGTGCCTTTTTCTGCGCCGAATGACTTGTCTGCTGTATCTCTACCAAACATATCAGTACCTGCAGCACAAAGGTTATGCCACCAAGCCATTGCAAATGGAAGGTGCTCTTTCATTGTTTTGCCAAGAACAACTTTATCAGAATTGTAGTATTTGAAAGCGAGAGGGTTTGAGCTGTCTCTGCCTTCGTATTGAATTTGGGGAATGTTCTTAAAAATTTCACTCATTTTAATAACCTCACTTTATTTCTTTAAATAAAACCTTCATTGAAGGGTAAATTTTCTTGTATTTGAGATATTGCGCATCATAGCGCTCCGCAATCTCTTTGTCAGGATAAACAGTGCTTTTTATTTTAATGAATTCATCTGCACAAGCTTTCACATTACTGAATTTGCCTGAACCAACCATTGCAAGCATTGCGCCACCATACCCTGGGCCTTGCTCTGTCTTAGGTATATTAATAGGTATATTAAGCACATTAGCAAATATTTTCTGCCATAAAGGTGATTTTGCACCGCCACCACAAAGTGTGCTCATAGCTACATTAATACCAGAAGCCTTTGCTACTTCAAGACAGTCGCGGATTGCAAAGGCAACGCCTTCCAATACTGCCTGAACCATATCTTTACGCTTTGTGTCCATTCGGAGACCTGTGAATGTACCACGTGCGTCAGTATCGTTTATTGGGCTTCGTTCACCCATAAGATAAGGGAGGAAATAAACGTGGTTATTACCTAAATCATTGTCTGTGATTTCTGTCTGTTCAGCGGAATAGTCTTCAGTGCCAAGAATATCCTCGCAAAGCCACTTGTTACATGATGCGGCAGAAAGTATGCAACCCATAAGGTGATACCCGCCATCGGCATGACAGAAGGAATGAAGGGCATTGAATTTATCAACAGAGAAATTGTCAGAAGAAATGAATATGGTTCCTGAGGTGCCAAGGGATATGTTGCATTTGCCGTCAGAAACTGTGCCTGTACCAACTGCTGCCGCTGCATTATCTCCGGCACCAGCTACTATCAAGGTTGATTCATTTAAGCCGACTTCAGATGCAATGTCAGGAAGTATAGTTCCTGTTACGTCATAGCTTTCAAAAAGCTTGGGCATCTGTTCTTTTGTTATATTGCAGATGCTAAGCATATCTTCCGACCAACACTTGTTTTTTACATCTAAAAGTAAAAAACCTGATGCGTCTGAGTAATCTGTTGAATGAACGCCTGTAAGCTTGTAGTTAAGATAATCTTTAGGAAGCATTATTTTATCTGTTTTTTCAAAGTTATGGGGTTCATTTGCTTTCATCCATAAAAGCTTAGGCGCAGTAAAGCCAGCGAATGCAATATTTGCAGTATATTGTGATAGCTTTTCTTTTCCAATTACTGTGTTAAGGTAATCAGTTTCCTTGTCTGTTCTGCCATCGTTCCATAAAATAGCAGGGCGTATAACATTGTCTTTTTCGTCGAGAGCTACAAGGCCATGCATTTGTCCGCCGAAGCCTATAGCTTTTATGTCATCAGAAGAAACGCCCTTAATAAGCTCTTTTATGCCATCCTTGAAGGCTGTCCACCAATCTTCTGGGTTTTGTTCGCTCCAGGCTGGTTGAGGGAAATAAACCTCATAGTCTTTTGATACTGTATTTACAATATCACCGGTTGCATCAACGAGTAATAGCTTTAATGCAGAGGTACCTAAATCTGCACCAATATAATATGTCATATTACACCTCCGTATAATATTATCAATTTTATTATACTGCAACAAATTTGACATTTCTCGCAATCGACGGTATAATATGTAGACAAAATTTGACTTTTGGAGTGTTTCGGTTATATATGTTTTACGAATTTAAGCATTTAGGCTCACCCGACTATCTGAAAATCGAGAAAGGTGATAATTTTAGCTTTCCTGTTCATTTGCATCAATGCTTTGAAATTATTGTTATTCTGTCAGGCGAAATGAAAATTACAGTTGAAAAAGATACATATCTGTTACGTAAAAATGAAGGTTTGTTAATTTTTCCAAACCAGATACATTCCCTGGAATCAAGTGAAAGTGAACATGTGCTCTGTATCTTCTCTCCAAAGCTCGTACAGGCGTATGCAACAAGTGTGGCGGGTAAAATACCTATTGATAATAAATTTAACGTTCCCAAGGATTATATTGAAAGAATGTCCTCTTTGGAAATCGATTCAACTACAACTGAGAAAAAAGGTGTGCTATATTCACTTTGTGCTCAATTTGATAAATCACGTGAGTATGTAAAACGAAGAAAAGAAAACGAAAATCTTCTTTTGAAAATCTTTTCTTTCGTTGAAGAGGAGTTCGAAGGTGATTGCTCTCTTGTTAATCTGTCTGAGAAAATTGGTTATGATTACTCGTATATTTCACGATTCTTTAAAAGGGTAGTTGGGATTTCTTTTAATTCTTATGTTAATTATTACAGATTAAGCCACGCGTGCTATCTTATGGAAAACACTAATTTACCAATTTTAAAATGCTCCCTTGAAAGTGGTTTTACATCTCTTCGAAGTTTCAACAGAAACTTTAAAGAATATTTTAATGTTACTCCCGCAGAATATAGAAAAAATTTAAAAAACTAAAGCATACATATATAATATATAATGGTATATAAAAATGCCCCGACTCAGTTAAGAGTCGGGGCTGTTAAATTTATGAAAAAGATTACTGAATTTCCTGAGCAAGCTCGTAGAGACCGTCAATAAGAGCGGAACCTACATGCTGACCAAGAGAAATAAGTTCATGGTAATGATTTGCTGGATCGCCCATTGTGTAGTCATTATCAGGAACAACATAACCGATAGCGTCATTCATAACGCCGAAGCATCTGATGTTTTTACCGAAAATGTCAGATGCACTTGAAGCTGAATGCTTTGTGAATTCGCCGAAAGGTTTTGCCGTAACTGCATTTGCTGCAAAAAGCGATTTACCATTAGGAGCAACAAGGTCCTGACAGATTTCACCTGGAAGGAATACAGCCTGGAACTGGTTACCTAATTCCATATAACCGATTTCAGTAATAGTTGAATATTTGTTATTACCCTTTGAAATAACAACATAGTTTGCCATATTAAGTTTACCAATGGCAGTAATAAGGGTATTAGAAATTGGAACTTCAACCTGCTTGATGTAAAGGTTGAGGAAAGGATCAACAGGAACATCCTGAGGAACCTTATTGCTATTCCAACCTTCATACCATAATGAGTACTGTGGGTTAATAAAGCATGTTGTGCCAGCGCCATCAATTAAAGGAAGATCAAATTTGGTTTCAGGGGTAATTACCTGACGATCTCCGATAGGAAGTTCACCAAGAACATCGCCTGCATTGTTGCGAACGATAATCTTACCTTCCTCAGAATAATCAATTACCTGATCAACGCCATTTGCAACAGCACCAATGAATTCCATTGTTGTTGTATCGATAATAAGATATGTTGAAGATGTTGGGTCATACTGTACGTAATCTGATGCTTTAAGAGCGAACTGATACTTGACAACAGGTGTACCATCAACATTTTCTGTTACTGTAAGTGAGTGAGTGCCGTTGTTGAAAGCAACATCCATTCCTGCAGCATCAACTGCGATAACAAAATTATTCTCGGAATTAATAGCGTATGGATTAACTACACCTGATTCATCAACAGCAGGAACAACTTTTATAGGTGAAATTGCCTTACTCTTTCCAAGTGGAACCTGTTTAATTAAAGTATCGTCTTCATCATAAACTGCAATTGAATACTGAGTTGGACAAACAATGCGATAATTTGTTTCACCTGAGAGAATAACAGCAAGGATAGAATTACCATTTGTTACGATATGTGCACCAGTGTCTTCATCGATAGAGAAAGCTGCTTCAGAAGAATAATTCAATTCGTAAACGGTTTTATCCCCATCTAATACCTTGATTGTCTTGTTGCTGTCGTCTATATCAACAGTCTTGTGCTGAGCATCGATAACGATGGTGTAGTTATTGTAAACGCCAACAGCTTGCTCTACAGCCTTGCCATTTTCGTCAAAAGCAATAATAGGTTTTGTGTTTTCTAAAATTTCTTTTGCTGACTCATTGAAAACATGACCTTCGACATCGAAGATATTTGCAACGATCTGTTCTTCTGTATCGTTAAGTGAAAGTGCCATTTTTGCGAGCTCGAAACCATATCTCTGTGATTCTTCAACTCTCTGTTTGGTTTCAATATTATCACCTGTAACGCTACGAGACATATAAATACCGGCAATCGCACCCTGGAAGAAGATGAAGTTGTATCCGGCATCTTCGAGGTATTTACCACAGTAGAATACATAGTCACCACTGATTTCTCTACCTGAGTTTGATTCTGTAGGAAGACCTGCAACGTCAGGATGAGCAGCAAGGTTAAGAATCATTGTAGGAGTAGCTGTTGAGTCATCAGGGGTAAAGATGAATCTTTCGATGTTTGTCATAGCGATTTCTGTTTTACCATCTACAACAATCTCGCCATCCTCATTAAGCTCAACGAGTTGTCCTGATGAAGGACGGTTTTTGTTCTGGAAATATTCCTGACCAATGTCTTTTGTTGTATATGTAAGAGTACCAGGCTGCATATCTTTATGTGCTTTGATAAGAGCATCTGCAACTCTTTCTTTCATCCATGCCATGTATGCAGGGTTTGTACCTTGCTGAAGGTCGTCATCAGCCTTTGTGCCGCTGATAACACCGTTTGAAACAAGCTTTGCAATGTTTCTTGTCCAAAGACCTTCTGTATCAATACCACTGTGGCAGTGTGTTGAAGAAACGTTGATTGCAACGATGTTGTTAGCTTCAGCATAATCTGCAAGAAGTTCACGGATATCCTTGATGTCAGCGTTTGTGATACCGATACTGTCGATAACAGCAAAAAGAACAGTGCCTCTGCCTGTACCATCACTGATAGCCATACATCTTGCTTTCATATCGTCTTTGCCGATACCTGGAATTTCAGCAATTCCTTCAACAACGTTTGAGAAGCCGTTTTCTGGAGCGATATAACCACCGATGTAGTATGTACCGTTGTCATAATCCTCAGGAATAAGGCTTGTGTTTGCGTAACCTAAGTTCCACTGTGCATCTGCTGCTGCAGAATCCTGGAAATCTTTGCCTGTGCCTTCATAATAGTTGGCGGCAATTTTGTCTTTCAGCACTTCGTCATCTTCTGGGTAGAAGGTGGGTCCGTCACCGAATAAGCTTGCCAAGAAGTCTGTAAGAATTCTTAACAGTGTGTCAACAATATCAGCGAAAAGAACGCCGATAAGGTCGCCGTCATTGCTGATTACGGGGTAGATGCTTGATGCACCAGCTGTTACTGCGCCGAAGCTAGCAGATAACATTGCCACCGCAAGAACAATAGCGATAAGTTTCGTTAACTTGCTCTTTTTCATAAATAGATATCTCCTTTACATTGTCGTAAATTGCGACAATATTATTTGATAACATATTTTACAATATATTTATAAAAATTTCAACTATCATTATTGCTAAATTATGGGCTCTCAGTTAAGTGTTTTGCACAAAAAAACATAATATGTAAAAAGAGTGAAACTATTAGCGGAATTTGTATTGACTTTTTTATTTGTTTTGTGTAGAATGTTATGGAAGTTATATGGTATCAAGGGGGATACTCAGATGAAAAAGACTGATAATAAATCAAACGCCAGATTTAAGAGTGTTTTGGCACTGATTCTTGTTTCAATTGTTGTAATAGGCCTTCTTTCTAGTTCAGCTATTAGGCTTGCAACAGCTGCTTATTTAATGCAGTCAAGCAAAAAGGTGAACACAGGCTTTGCACCGTTGGATAACTTCATCAATGACCAGATTGATGATATGAATAAACCAACAAGTGCACCAACAACTACTACACCTACAACAAAGGCTCCTGAAACAACAAAGAAGCCTGAAACAACAAAAGCTCCCGAAACAACAAAAAAGCCTGAAACAACAAAGGCTCCAACAACAAAAGCTCCTGAAAAAACTGAAGCTACTACAACTGAAGAAATGGTTATAAAGGGCTATCAGTCAATTCTTAAGAGCTATAACGATGTTCTTACAAGCAATAAAATAGCAGGTCAGAGACCAGGCTTTACAAAATCAACAAGCAGAAGCCTCAGCAAAGGCTTTATCACTTCTATCTGGTTCTCAAAGATAGAGTCTGAAGAGGCAGTCGCAGATTATCTTGCAGGTAAGACTGTAAATGTTAAAAAAGGTGTAGCTACTGATGAGCTTTGCTTAAAGAATCTTAACAAAGCATCTGTAATCGACCATACAGATTTCGATACAGTTAAAGCTGCAGTTGAATCTGCTAACAAGCAGGTTGTTCTTATGGGTTACATTAAGAACCTTACAGACGGCTCAGTGATTCATGCTTACAACAAAGATAAGGCAACAGGCGAGATCGAATATCTCTATGACTATAATGAGTCTGATTACGAAGTTGTTAAGGAAGTTCCAGCAGTTAAACTTGTAATTGCTTTCAATGACGAAACAAATCCTACTCCTATCGACAAGAATGGCAAAACAGATAGCTTTATCGCATCTGTATTCCCAGTAGTTACAGGTGATCAGATTCTTACAACTATTGATAAAACTGGTGTTACAATAGCTGATGTTACATATACAGATTGCTATGTTGAAATGTACTACAACATTGAAACAGCTGAAATCTACTCATTAACACAGGGCATCAACTACGAAATTACTGCTAAGGATGGTATCCTTAAATTAGACGGTACAGTTTCAGAAACTAATGTATACAGTGGTTTCATCTATTAATCCCCACAAAATAATTATAAGAAGAGCAAGTTTTTACTTGTTCTTCTTTTTTTATTGCTTGATAATTATGTATGTGTGTGGTATAATTTTAAATTGAAGAAATTTACATACATGTGGGGAGATACTTATGACAAGAAGCGAAGCAAGAGAACAGGCATTTATTGTGCTTTTTGAAAAAATCTTTGATGAGGAATCAACAATTTCAGAAATTATTGAAAATGCTCAGGAAGCAGAACTTATTAAAATAAATGGTTTTGCAAACACTCTTTTGTTAAAAATTGAAGAGAATTTGGACAAGATAGATGACTCTATTAAGAACAATGTAAAGGGTTGGGCAGTTCAACGTCTTCCAAAGGTGTCTCTTGCGATTTTGCGCCTTGCTATAGGCGAAATGATGTTTGTTGAAGAGGTTCCTGTAGGCGTTTCTGTTAATGAAGCAGTTGAACTTACTAAGAAATATGGTACAGAAGACGATGCTTCATATGTGAACGGTGTTCTCGGCGCCGTAGCAAAGTCTTTATAATATGGGTTTTTTAGGTATAGATACAAGTAATTACACCACATCTTTTGCATTTTTTGAAGATGGGGAAATAACGCAGGTGAAAAAACTTCTACCTGTTAAAGATGGTGAAAAAGGCATCAGACAAAGTGATGCTGTTTTCCATCATACAAAGGCGTATCCGGAGCTTTTAACCCAACTTCTTAAAGAATGTGGCAATAATATTGAGGGTGTTGGTGTGTCAGTAACTCCTACTACTCAGGATGGCTCATATATGCCGTGCTTTCTTGTGGGTGAAGGTGTAGCAACAGCTGTTTCTCAGGGCCTTGGTGTGCCTATATGTGGGTTTTCCCATCAACAAGGGCATATTGCTGCAGCTATATATTCTTCAGGTAAACAAGAGTTATTTAAAGAAGATTTTCTTGCATTCCATGTTTCAGGTGGAACAACGGATATAGTTCTTTGTAAGCCGTGTGAAGAAAAAATAATAAAAACTATACCTGTTTCTTCAACCTCTGACCTGAAAGCGGGGCAGGCAGTTGATAGAATTGGTGTGAAAATGGGGCTCAGATTCCCTGCAGGCGCAGAGCTTGAAAAACTGGCATTGAAATCAGATAAGCAATTTAAAAATAAAATAAAACTTGTAGACGGCAAATGTTCTCTTTCGGGCTTGCAGAATAAGTGCGAGAAAATGCTTTCCGAAGGTGAAACAAAAGAGGATGTTGCTAAATTCCTTTTAACATATATTGCTGATACTGTAATTGCTATGACAGAATACGCAAAAACACAATATGGTAATATTCCTGTTGTTTATGCAGGCGGTGTAATGTCAAACAGTATTATCCAAAAGCTTGTTTCCGAGAAAATAGAAGACTCGTATTTTGCAGAGCCTCAGTTTTCTTGCGATAATGCTGCAGGTGTAGCTTTTCTTGCTTATGAATCACTGAAGAGGTGAATTGATGTATACTCCTACTCCTAAGGTATATAGTGTAAATGAATTAAATAACTACGCCAAAGGCTTGCTTGATAACGATGAAAATCTGAAATCGATTTTTGTTACAGGTGAAATTTCTAATTTCAAGGCTCATTATAGTGGTCATCTTTATATGACAATTAAAGATGCAACAGCCTCAATTAAAGCTGTAATGTTTGCAGGAAATGCATCAAGGCTTCGTTTTGCTGTAGAAAATGGTATGAAAGTGCTTATTTTCGGCACAGTTTCTCTTTTTCCCAGAGATGGTTCATTTCAGCTTTATATAAATGATATGCAACCTGACGGAATGGGTGCTTTAAGCGTCGCTTTTGAACAGTTAAAGAAAAAGCTTGAAGCAGAAGGTTTGTTTTCAGTTCAATATAAAAAGCCTATACCAGCATTTCCTCAAAGAGTAGGTGTTGTAACATCTGCTACGGGTGCTGCAATTCAGGATATTTTTAACGTGCTTAAAAGGCGTTATCCTGCGGCTCAGGTTGTTGTAAGACCTGCTCAGGTACAAGGTGAAGGCGCGGCAGAGGATATTGCAAAAGCTATAAAAGAGTTTAATAAACTTGATGGTGCCGATGTTCTTATTGTGGGCAGAGGCGGTGGCTCAATAGAAGATTTATGGGCTTTTAATGAAGAAATTGTTGCTAGAGCAGTTTTTGAGTCTCGTATTCCTGTAATTTCGGCAGTAGGCCATGAAACTGATTATACAATCTGCGATTTTGTTGCAGATTTAAGAGCACCAACGCCTTCTGCAGCGGCAGAGCTTGCGGTTCCTGATAAAACAGAATTGAAAGGCGAGTTATTAGCTTATAAACAACAGATATACGCATCTTTAAAAAACAAAATAAACAATGAGCGCAGCAAACTTTCTGCAATAGAAAAAAGCGGCGCCTTAAAGGACCCTATAGTTAAAATCAATGAAAACCGCAGAACACTTATGTATTTCAGCGAGAAAATAAGCGATTTTACTCAGGTTAAAATCAATTCTGAAAAATTGCGCTTTTCTTCCCTTGTAGGAAAGCTGGATGCATTAAGTCCTCTTGGTGTAATTTCAAGAGGCTATGCCATGATAGATAAAGGCGGAGAGCTTCTCACAAAAACAAGTAATTTTTCTGTGGGAGATAATATAAATATCAGGCTTTCAGACGGAATTGTAAAAGCGGATGTAACAGAGAT
Organism: Acutalibacteraceae bacterium; assembly: GCA_045614765.1. Taxonomy (GTDB): domain Bacteria; phylum Bacillota; class Clostridia; order Oscillospirales; family Acutalibacteraceae; genus DTU089. Next base: position 9,586 of record JAZLDN010000039.1, on the reverse strand, counting down.
ATGCGAGGAATAAATATGGAAAAATCTTATGAAAAGTCTTTAGAAAGACTTGAAGAAATAGCAAAAATTCTTGAAGAGGGTGGACAACCTCTTGAAAAAACCGTTGAACTTTTTGCTGAGGGCACAGCCCTTATATCTGCTTGCGGTAAATATCTTGATGAAGCAGAACAGAAAATAACCAAACTTTTAGATAACGGTGAACAGTAATGCATAATAAAATCACAGAATTTTCCAATCTTTTAAATGAAAATCTTTATAAATATTTCAATGCACGCTTAGAGGAATACGCAGTGCTTTTTGAATCTATGGAATATAGCGTACGAAACGGAGGTAAAAGGGTAAGACCACTTCTTACACTTCTTTTCTGCGATGCTTGTGGCGGAAATGTCAAAGCGGCGCTTCCTATGGCAGAGGCAGTTGAGTATATCCACACTTATTCTCTTATTCACGACGATTTACCTTGTATGGATAACGATGATTTCCGTAGAGGAAAGCCATCAAACCATAAGGTTTATGGAGAAGCTATGGCGCTCCTTGCAGGTGATGGACTTTTGACTGCAGCGTTTGAACGTATTGCTGTATGGGGACAGGCTGGTCTTTACAGCGCAGAAACTGCAGTCAGAGCAATTACCGAGCTTTCTGCGTATGCAGGTAGTCGCGGTATGATTGGTGGTCAGGTTATTGATATTCAGAATGAAAATAAGCCTGATATCAGTTTTGATACACTTAAGCTTCTCGATAATTTGAAAACAGGTGCTCTCATAGAAGCTGCTTGCGCTTTGGGTTGTATTGCCGCAGGCGCAGATGAAGAAAAAATTCTTTCTGCTAAACGTTTTGCTTCAGGAATCGGTCTTGCTTTTCAGATAAAAGACGATATTCTTGATGTTACAGGCTCTCTTGAAAAATTAGGTAAAATGGCGGGTAGCGATGTGGAAAACGGCAAAACTACCTATGTTACACTTTTAGGTGTTGATAAATGTCAACAGCTGGTGGATGAATTAACCGAAGAGGCTTTGAAGGAAATGGATTCATTCCAGAATAACGAAGCTTTAAAGGAATATGCAGAATATCTTGCAAAAAGAGATTATTGATATGAATCACGAAATTTTACAGGGAATTAAAACACCCGCAGATGTAAAGAGAATAGACGAAAAAAAGCTTCCTTTGCTTGCAGAGGAGGTTAGGGACGCTATTATCTCAACTGTATCAAAAACAGGTGGACATCTTGCATCTAATCTTGGTGCGGTTGAACTTACAATTGCAATTCATAAGGTTTTTAATTCTCCTGATGATAAAATAATCTGGGATGTAGGCCATCAGGTTTATACCCATAAATTGCTTACAGGTAGGTATGAAGAGTTTGCAACTCTTCGTCAGGAAGGCGGTTTGTCAGGCTTTTCAAGACCTAACGAAAGTGAGCACGATATTGTTTATAGTGGCCATAGTAGTGTGTCTATTTCAACTGCTTTGGGTATAGCCGCAGCCAATAAGGTTAATGGTAAAAAAGATTATGCCGTAGCGGTTATCGGTGATGGTGCGCTTACAGGCGGACTTGTGTATGAGGCGCTTAATAACGCAGGCAGAATGAAGGATGCTCGCCTTATAATAATCCTTAACGATAACGGAATGTCTATTTCCAAAAACGTAGGACACCTTGCAAAAAGGCTTGCTAAGATGCGCTCAAGGTCAGGCTACTATAAGCTTAAAGCAGTAACCGAAAAGGTCGTTTCTAAAATACCTTTCGTTGGCAGAAAAATAGCTGATGAAATTTTCAGAATTAAAACCAATGTTAAAAATATGATGTACCAGAGTAACTTCTTTGAGGATATGGGTGTTACATATATGGGGCCTATTGACGGACACAATATTCCTCAATTATGTGATGCTCTTGAGGGTGCAAAAATTATTAGCGGACCGGTTCTCGTTCATGTTAATACCATTAAAGGTAAAGGCTATGAGCCTGCAGAAAATAATCCATCTGATTTCCATGGAGTACCTGCTTTTGACTATGTTGAAGGTGCGTTACCTGAGCCAAAAGAGAATTTTTCAGAGCATTTTGGAGAGTTTCTCTTTAATCAGGCGGCAAAGGATAAACGTATTTGCGCCATAACTGCGGCAATGTCGTTGGGAACAGGTCTTAAAAAGTTTTCTGAAGAATATCCCGATAGATTTTTTGATGTAGGTATCGCAGAGGAGCATGCAGTTCCGTTTGCTTTAGGTGTAAGCAAAAGTGATATGGTACCTGTGTTCGTTGTTTATTCAACCTTCCTTCAAAGGTGCTATGACCAGCTTCTTCATGATTGTGCTCTCCAACAAAGCAAAATGATAATTGCTGTTGACAGAGCAGGTGTTGTTGGTGACGACGGAGAAACCCATAATGGTATATATGATACGGCATTCTTTAACGGAATCCCTAATATAACCGTGTATTCTCCAACATATTATGCTGAGCTTAACAACGCTTTTGTTAATGCTCTTTATCATACAGATGGTCCTTGTGTTATCAGGTACCCAAGAGGTGCAGAGCCTGAAATGCCGGAAAATTATGTTTGTAGCGGTAATTCATTTGATGTTTTCGGTGATGAAAATGCAGAAATTGCCATAGTAACCTACGGAAGAATTTTTGGCGAAAGCCATAAAGCTTATGAAAAACTGAAATCAGAAGGCATAAATGTTAAAATTATAAAGCTTAATGTAGTTGTGCCTATTCCTGAAGAATCTATAAATGCTATCCGTAATGTGAAAAAAGTGTTTGTGTTTGAGGAAGGGGTAAAAAGCGGTGGCGTAGGCGAAAGCTTTGCAAGCGTTATGCTTGAAAATAAGCTTGACCCTGAGTTTTATTTAACTGCTTTCCCTGACTGTTTTGTCAAGCAAGGAAAAACTGAATCTATATTCAAGCAATACAAGCTTGATTGCGATGGTATGGTTTCTACCGTTAAGGAGAATTTATGAGTGATAAAAGACGACTTGATATAGCTCTTTTTGAGCAAGGCTATGCAGAAAGTAGAGAAAAAGCAAAAGCCTTGATTATGTCAGGTATTGTATATGTAAATGACCAGAAAGAAATAAAAGCGGGCAGAGATATTAAGCCTGATGATATTATTGAGGTCAGGGGAGCTACCCTTAAATATGTTAGCCGCGGTGGTCTTAAGCTTGAGAAGGCTATGCAGAGCTTTCCTATAGAATTGACCGATTGTATCTGTATGGATATCGGCGCTTCAACAGGCGGTTTTACCGATTGTATGCTTCAGAATGGCGCAAAAAAAGTATATTCAATAGACGTTGGATATGGTCAGCTTGCGTGGAAATTGCGTAGTGATGATAGGGTAGTTAACCTTGAAAGAACAAATTTCAGGTATGTAACCCGTGAACAGGTTCCGGATGAGGTTGATTTTGCTTCTGTAGACGTTTCCTTTATTTCATTGAAGCTTATTCTTCCTGTTATGTATGAGCTTTTAAAAGCGGATGGCGAAGCTGTTTGCCTTATAAAGCCTCAGTTTGAAGCAGGCAGAGAAAATGTAGGTAAAAAAGGTGTTGTAAGAGACCCTGCAGTTCATGAAAATGTTATAAAGACGATTGCAGAATTTGCAGTTTCTCAAAAATTCCAGGTTTTAGGATTGGAGCATTCTCCGGTTAAAGGTCCTGAAGGTAATATAGAGTACCTTATGTACATTAAAAAATGTCAGGAAGAACAAGATTCTTCTGAGATTATAGCAACTGCAGGTGAGCTTGTTGCCCGTTCACATCAGGTGCTTGATAAATGAGGTGTTTTTTTGAAGTTTTATATAATTCCTAATATGACAAGAGAAAACGCCTTTAGCGTAACTGTAAGGCTTCTTGAAGAGATAAAAAACCTCAATAGTTATGCGTTTATGGAGAAAAGTCTTGAAGAAACCTTCGGTGAAAATGAAATTATTTCTTATTTTGAAGACGAAAATGCTATAAATCAGGTGGATGCTGTAATATCAGTTGGAGGCGACGGCTCGTTTATAAATGCGGCTAAAATTGCTACAGAATATGATAAACCAATTATCTGTATAAATGCAGGTAAGCTTGCTTATCTTGCTTGTCTTGAAGCAAATGAAATGAGCCTTCTGAAGAATGTTGTTGATGGAAGCTACATAACAGAAAAACGAATGATGCTTGATGTTTCAATTGTTGACAAAACAGGTGAAATATTATATCATTCAAGTTGTATTAATGATGCCGTTCTTTCACGTAGCGGTAGTATAAGAATTATGAAGCTTTCCGCCCTGTGTAACGGTACTCCTCTTATTGAATATATGGCAGATGGAGCTATTGTTTCAACGCCTACAGGTTCAACTGCCTACTCACTTTCTGCAGGAGGGCCTATTGTTGAACCTTGTGTTGAAAGTATTTTGTTAACGCCTGTTTGTTCTCATAGTGTGTTTTCCCGCTCAATTGTTCTTGGTGGCAATTCTCTTCTTGAATTATCTCATGACAACAGTGGTGAGGCAATTCTTTCCTGCGATGGTCAGGCGGCTGTGCTTGTTCCTGATAGCGCAAAGGTAGTAGTTAAAAAGTCTCATAAATCTGCAGAGTTTATTAAAATAAAACAAGATACGTTTATAGAAATACTTAATAAAAAAATCTCCGGTTAGGTGGCACGAAAATGAAAAAGAAAAGACATAAGTTAATACTTGAACTTATTGAAAAATATGATATCGGCACTCAGGAAGAGCTTCTTGTTATGCTCCGAGATAAAGGCTGCGATGTTACTCAGGCAACAGTTTCCCGAGATGTTAAAGAGTTACGGCTCCTTAAAACTCTTGGTGCAAGCGGTGTTTATAAATATACTGCTGAGAAAGCTACAGATAACGGCTACCCGGGAATGTTCGATGCTCTTTTTCAAAGTGCAATGACAAAGGTTGATTATGCCGGAAATATTTGCGTAATAAAGTGTTCACCAGGCCTTGCCGGTGCTGCTTGCGCTACTATTGATGCTATGAATGTTCACGAAGTTGTGGGCACTATAGCAGGTGATGACACTATTTTTATGCTTTGCAGAACTGCAGACGAAGCTCGCGGTGTTGCAGAAGCACTTAACAGAATGATTGGGAGATAAATTTTATGCTTTCCGTTTTAAAGATTAAGAACATTGCTATTATTGAAAGCGCCGAGATTGAATTTTCAAGGGGCTTTAATGTTCTCAGCGGTGAAACGGGTGCAGGTAAATCTATAATACTTGATTCTATCAACGCGGTGCTTGGTTTCCGTACCTCTCGTGAGCTTATCAGAACGGGGGAGACGGAGGCTCAGGTTACAGCGTTGTTTTCTTGTGTAGGTAAAAACGTTATTAATAAACTTCAAGATTTGGATTTGCCTGTTAACGATGATGGTAGTTTACTTATATCCAGAACAATAAGCGCAGATAAAAACATCTGTCGCGTAAATAATTCATTAGTAACTGTGGCTGTTCTCAAAGAATTGGGCGCAGAACTTATGAGTATCCATGGGCAACAGGATAACAGAGAGCTTTTAAATAACGAAACTCATATAGGCTATATAGATGCTCTTTCTGATAATGATACTTTGCTTTCCGATTATAGAGAGAAATTCGATTTGCTTCTGGCTTTACAGTCAAAAATCAAAAAACTTTCAGGTGATAAAGAAGAAAAAGCCCGTAGAATCGATATTTTAAATTATCAGATAGATGAAATTAAAAAAGCAGAAATAAATCCGGGTGAATGGGAAGCTCTAAAAAACAGAAGAAGCGAGCTTCAGAATTTCGAAAAAATCCAAGGCGGATTATATGCTGCTTATGAAGCGTTGTCCGGCGGAGAATCTTTCCACGGTGCAGTTGAGCTTTTGTCAGGTGCATCGAGAGAATTGAATGGTATCTCTCAGTTCTCTTCTGATTTACAATCCCTTTCACAAAAGCTTTCTGATTTGTACTATGAATTAGAAGATGTTGCAGATACTGTAAGGTCAAATGTGAATGAGGATGGTTTTTCACAGGCAGAATTAGAAAGTGTAGAAAACAGAATTAATCTTATATATAACCTTAGTAAGAAATACGGCTCAACTGAAGAAGAAATATTGGAATACCTTGAAAATGCAAAAAATGAGCTTAACGATATTTCGTTCTCTGATGAAAAACTTCAGGAATTAAAAGACGAATTCCGGTCAGTTAAGGCAGAAGCGGTTGCACTTGCAGAGGAGCTTTCTAGAGTGAGAAAAGAAACTGCAAAATCATTCTCTGAAAAAGTTTGTAATGAACTTCGCTTTCTCGATATGCCTCATATAGAGTTTCTGGTTGATTTTTCAGAAGTTTCTCTTTGTGAAAATGGTATAGATAGTGCAGAATTTCTTATTTCTGCTAATGTAGGTGAGGCGCCAAAGCCAATTACAAAAATTGCTTCGGGCGGTGAGCTTTCACGAATTATGCTTGCCCTTAAAACTATAATGGCAAACAAAGATAAAGTTGAAACTATGATTTTCGACGAAATAGATTCAGGCGTAAGCGGCAGAGCAGCTCTTAAGGTTGCTTCAAAATTAAAGGAAGTATCTCATGGTAAGCAGGTGCTTTGCGTAACCCACCTCGGTCAGCTTATGGCGTATGCCGATAATCATTATCTTATAGAAAAAGCCGCTATGAACGGCAAAACATATACAAGCGTTACACCGCTTGATTTCGAGGGCAGAAAGCAGGAAATTGCCCGAATAACAAGTGGCGGAGATATAACAGAAACTCAATTGAGAAATGCAGAAGAAATGTTGAAAAATATAAATTAAGGATGATGTTCAATGAAATTTGGTATTTGCAGAGGTCTTGACGATTTTGATGCTATTCGTAATGGTGTAGCAGTAGGAGCGGATTACCTTGAAACAGGCTTCGGATGCCTTGTTGACTACGATGACGCAAAGTTTTCTGAATGCAAATCAGTGCTTGATTCCTTGAACTTTAAATGTCTTGCAGCCAATGGCTTTATCCCTGGCGATATGGCGCTTGTTGGCGAAGATGTTGACTACGGTAGAATTACCGACTATCTTGATAGAGGCTTTGAAAGAGCTAAGATTTTAGGGGTAGAAAAAATTGTTCTCGGCTCAGGAAGAGCAAGAAGCTATCCTGAAGGCTTTTCTCCTGAAAAAGCAAAAGAACAGTTAGCCTTTTTCCTTAAAGAATATGCGGCGCCAAGAGCCGAAAAAATCGGTGCATCTATAGTTCTGGAGCCATTAAGATTCTGTGAATCTTCAATGATTTATACTGTTGCGGCTGGCGTTGAAATGGCGGAGCTTTGCGGTGCAGATAATGTTTTTGGTCTTGCGGATTTATACCATGTTTATGGAAATGACGATTCTATTTCAGGTATGAGAAACTTTAAGAGCAAGGTTATTCATTCTCATATAGCAGAGCCTGTAAACAGAACGTATCCAAAGGCTTCCGATAGAGAAGAGGTTATTTATATTTATCGTGAGTTTATAAAAACTCTTCAGGATATTGGTTGCGGTACTTGTTCAGTAGAAGCGAGAACAGATGATTTCAATGAAGATATAAAAGAAGCGATATCACTTTTAAAAAGTTTATAAAACATTATTAGTTGACAATGTTTTGTTGTGGTTTTATAATAAAAATATAGTTACATATACCGAAAGGGAGTTTTAATATGGGTAAAATTTTAATAATGGACCATCCTCTTATTCAGCATAAGCTTTCTATTCTCAGAGATATCAATACAGGCTCAAAGGAATTCCGTGCTCTTATTTCCGAAATAGCAAACCTTATCTGCTATGAAGCAACAAGAGATTTACCTCTTGAAGAGGTTGAGGTTACAACACCTATCTGCGTTGCTAAAACAAAGGTTCTTTCAGGTAAAAAGCTTGCTATAGTACCTATTCTCAGAGCAGGTTTAGGTATGGTTGAAGGTATGCTTGCCCTCGTTCCATCTGCAAAGGTTGGCCATATCGGTCTTTACAGAGACCCTGAAACAGTTCAACCTGTTGAATATTACTGCAAGCTCCCTGCAGATATTGAGCAGAGAGATGTTTTTGTTGTCGACCCAATGCTTGCAACAGGTGGCTCAGCAATAGATGCAATTACTCAGATTAAAAAGCGTGGCGCAAAGCATATCAAGTTCCTTGGTATTATTGCTGCTCCTGAAGGTCTTAAGGCTCTTTCTGAAGCACATCCTGATATTGATATTTACCTTGCTTCTCTTGATGAAAAGCTTAACGACCATTGCTATATCGTTCCAGGTCTCGGAGACGCAGGCGATAGAATCTTCGGTACAAAATAATTAAATTGAAATGAGCCGATTTCTTTTGAAATCGGCTTATATAATAGTGGATATGGGTAAGAAAATAATAAGTTTATTATTGGTGTTGTGTCTGTTGTTTTCTTTTTCTGCCTGCGATTCATCAGAAACAGGTGTTGTTGTAAACGAGTCTGTTAAGGTTGCGGTAGGAATAGAGGATGGGCGTGCAGCTTTCGCTGCCAAAGAATATGCTGTTGATAATGGCTACGAACTTTTAGAGTTTGAAACTCAGCAAGCAGCAATAATTGCCGTAGAAAACGGTAAGGCTGATTTCGTTATACTTAATAGCGATAAAACCATTGCAGAGCTTATAAATAATACAGAGCTTCTGTGGGTGGAAAATACAGAGTTTAAAATTCAATATTGCGCAGTATTAAAGCAAGGGAATGAAGCTTTTGCGTTAAAAGTGAATAACGCTATAGCCTCATTGAAATCAAAGGACGTACCCAAGAAAATCAATGAAGCCTTTTTCAATGGTGTACCTTATGAAAGCAGCACCTCTGCTGTGGGAACAAATAATATTAAGATTCTTTGTGCACCCGTGTTTAACGATTTGCTTTGTACTGATAAATCTGGTGCTCTTATAGGTAAAGAACTTGATTTTATAAATGAAATCTGCAATGAGCTTTCTGCAGAAGCGCAGATTACAGTAATAACGGAATACGACGAAATGTTTACTGCTTTAGAGCAGGGGGTAGGAGACATTATAATTTCTGCGGTTGAATATACTCCTGAGCTTGAAAATGAATATATTCTCAGCGACATTTACAATGAAACCACCTTTGGTGTTTATAAAAGAAAGTAAAAAAATAATCCTCGGTTCATTGAACCGAGGATTTAATACTTTTTAAGCTAAATTATGCAAGCTCTGCGAAGTACTTAATTGTTCTAACCATCTGGCTTGTGTAGCTGTTCTCGTTATCATACCAAGAAACAACCTGAACCTCAAAGAGACCGTCAGCAACCTTTGATACCATTGTCTGTGTAGCATCAAAGAGTGAGCCGTACTTCATACCGATAACGTCTGAAGAAACGATTGGGTCTACGTTGTAGCCGAAGCTCTCAGAAGCAGCAGCCTTCATAGCAGCGTTGATGCCGTCAACTGTTACGTCGTCGCCCTTAACAACTGCTGTAAGGATTGTTGTAGAACCTGTAGCAACAGGAACTCTCTGTGCAGAACCGATAAGCTTGCCGTTAAGCTCTGGGATAACAAGGCCGATAGCCTTTGCAGCACCTGTTGAGTTAGGAACGATGTTAGCCGCGCCTGCGCGAGCTCTTCTCATGTCGCCCTTTCTGTGAGGACCGTCGAG
>JAZLDN010000038.1:0-14069 GCA_045614765.1 Acutalibacteraceae bacterium | reverse complement strand
ATCATACCTGAAACAATTTATGTTCCTGTAACTGAAGTAAAAGCAGAGTTAGTTACTAACTCCAAAGGTGAACAGGTAACAGACGAAAACGGCGACGAGCTTACAACAACAATTTACGAAGAAGTTACAGACAACAAGGGTAATGTTTTAACCACAGCTGTTTATGCAGATACAGTTGTTACTGTGCCTGTTGACGTAACAAATAGTAAAGGCGAAGCTGTAACTGACGCATCTGGCGAAAAGGTAACAGAAATTGCCACAATTCCTCAGAATCCTAACGACCAGACTCCAGGCGGAGATGTTGTTATGGGTACATCCTCTGCTCCTATTACAGATGGTCAGGGAAACACTGCAGTTGACAACAACGGTCAGGTTTTCACAACTATTATTGAGCTTACAAGCAACCCAAGCTCAGTTGCACCTGCAGATATAGATTGGAAAACATCTTTAGGCGGTACAGAAGCTGACTATTTCTCAAGCATTGCTGTTCTTAAAGACGGTTCATATATTGCAGCTAACGCTACAAACTCTAAAAATGGTGATTTCAAAGAGTTCGAAAATAACGGATTTGCCACACCTTATACAGTTTTCTCTAAATTCGACTCAAAGGGTAACGAAACCTGGCGTATGGCAGCAGGCAGCAAGAGAGGTCTTCATGTTGTAACAGATGTTATTGCAACAGACGATGGCGGTTTCTATGCTGTTGGCTACGGCAAAAACATCGGCGGCAAGGGTGGCAAAGGCTACTACGATGGCATGGTATATAAGTACGACAAAAACGGTAATGTAGAATGGTACAAGATTTTTGGTACTTCTACTGTTGACCTTTTCAATGCAGGTGCTCTTTGCAGCGACGGCGGTATTGTTGTTGCAGGCTCTGTTGGTTCTAACGATAAAGACGCAGCCGGCTTTAACAAGCCTGCAAACGAATCAGCTGCTTGCGTAGTTAAATATAGCCCAAGCGGTAGCGTTGTTTGGAAAAACGTTGTTGGCGGTAACACAGACAATTTCAACGACGTTTGCGTTGGTAAGGATGGCGGTATCTACTGCGTAGGTAATTTCGCTTCTGGCTCTCTTTTCAAGAAATTAGGCAAAACCGATGGCGGTGTTGTTAAATTCTCTTCAAGCGGTAAATATGTAGACGTTGCTCCTCTTGCAGGAACAGGAAACGACCTTTTCTCAGGAATTACAGCTTGTAAGGATGGCGGTGTTGTTGCAGTAGGTCGCTCTAACTCAAGCGATATAAACAATGCTGACAGCTTATTCGTTGGCAATATGGGATCCCGCGGTGGCTATGATGCTTACGTTATCAAGTTAAACAGCGACCTGAGCATTGCATTTGCAAAGCCTTTCAGAGGTCAGTATGACGACGACCTTGTTGACATCATAGAAAAAGAAGACGGTTCATTTATTGCTACAGGCTGCTCCAACTCTTCAACAAGAGACTTCAAAGGCATTACAACACGCGGCGGAGACGATATTGTAGTTGCAGCCTTTGATATGTATGGCAATCTTTCATGGGCACGCTCCTTTGGCGGTACAGCAAACGAAAGCGCAAGCGCTGTTTGCCTTGCTCCAAACGGCGGATATGTAATTGCCGGCAGAACATTATCTAAAAATATTGATATGAACGGAATTGCACAGTATGTCAACGGAAAATCCGTAGGTGTAATTGTAAAATTCCCTGAATAATTATGATTAAATTAAAATGCGACTATCTTAACGGAGCGGTTGCCGTTCCCACAGATATAATTGATAAACACTTAAAGCTTGCTCCCGCAGCAAGCTTTAAGGTTTTGCTTTTTATACTTAGAAATCCTGATGGCGTTTCAGACAGTGAGCAGATTGCAGCGTGCACCGGTCTTGCTGCTTCTGATGTTAACGACTGCCTTGTCTATTGGGAAAGCTACGGCGTAATTTCTATTGATAACGCCATAGATGAAGCTCTAGCAAAAAGAGCTTCCGGCAACGCAAAAACAATATCTTCCCCTGTAAAAGAAAAAGAGGAAGCTGTTACGCGCGCACCTAAAGCGCCTGTACGTTCTCTTCCGCTTAAAAAGCCTACTCAGCGCGATATTGCTTTGAGAATATCTCAAACCCCTGAGCTTACAGTTATATACCATGAGGCGCAAGGTATTCTTGGTACCTTCGGGTATGACACCCAGGCTCTCATACTTATGATTTATGACTACTATGGCTTTCCGCCTGAGGTTATTATTACCCTTCTTCAGCATCAGAAATGCGAGGGCAAAACATCTTCAGCTGCTATAAAAAGCAGGGCAGAGGATTGGGCAAAACGCGGAATTGATACTATGGAAGCGGTAGAAGAGGAGCTTCTTGCTCTTGAAAAGGTGCAGTCCTGCTTCGATGCAGTAAAAGAAGCTGCAGGATTAGAGGGTGAATCCCCTGCTCCAAGAATTCATAAATTCCTTCGCGAGTGGTCTGTTGATTTCAACTGCTCAGATGAGCTTATACGCTACGCATTAGAGGAAACAAATAAGGTTTTCTCGGATGCAGGCAAGATTTTGAAAAAATGGGCGCGTTCAGGTATCACCACCCCAGAACAGGCTATGGAAAAAGAGAAAAAGTCTTTGCCAAAAGAGGTAAAGAAATCTTACGATACAGAAAAGGTTGGCAAAAGCAGTGTGCTTGATTGGGCAAAGCGCTACGCCAACGAGGAGGAGAATAAATGAAATTTTCCGAAATAATCTATCAGAAGGCTGAACAGGCACTCAGGCAAAGAAGAGAGCAGGCAGAAAAGCTTCACGAGATGCGCAGAAAGGAATTTATTTCCAAAAACCCTCAGCTTCTTGATATTGAAAACGAAATGAAAAACGCCGCTCTTCAGGTAATTAAAAGCGTAGGCGGTAATGGGGAAAAGGTAAACGTTGCAGATATTGCAAACCGTAATCTTCAGGCGCAGGAAGCAAGAAAAGCGCTTATTGCCGCTTCGGGCTACCCTGCAGATTACCTTGATATTCCTTACACATGTAAAAAATGCAAGGATTCAGGTATTCTTAACGGCAAGCTTTGCGAATGTCATCTTCAGCTTTTGCAGCAGCTTTCTGTTGGCGAGCTCTCCTGTAGTCCTTTGCTTGCTAAATCAACCTTTGATACATTTGATGTTAATCTTTATTCAGATATTAAAGACAGAGCGTTGGGCTATTCTCCAAGAGACTATATGCGTGGCTGCTACGAAATGCTTAAGGCTTATTCCGAAAACTTTACACCACATTCAAACAGCTTTTTCTTCTGCGGTGGTACAGGTCTTGGCAAAACTCACCTTGCTCTTGCAGTGCTTAATAAATTAACCTCCAACGGCTTTAATGTTTATTATAATACCGTTTCAAAAATTGTTAAGCAGATGAAAAACGAAAGCTTTGGCAGAAGCGATACAAGTATTGAGGAGGATATAAGCGCAGCAGACCTTGTAATTATTGATGACCTTGGAGCTGAGTTCGAATCAGAATTCGGAAACGCCTCAATAAACGAGCTTGTATGCGACGCTATTCTTAACGGCAAAGCATTGATTATAATTTCCAACCTTTCTGTAACCGAGCTTGAGGCTCGCTACGGCCAACGACTTACATCAAGGCTCAACGGCTTTGAGGTGCTTGAATTTGTTGGCGAGGATATAAGGCAGATAAGGAAGTAATGCAAAGCTGTGCTTTGCACAACTAAGTTTGCCTAACGGCAAGTGAAGTTTACTTCGTAAGTGAAGTTACTACGTAGTGAAGTTTGCTTCGCAAGTGATATTGGCAAACTTAACTTCACTGTGATTTATCACAACTTCACTTTTGCTTTTGCAAAAACTTCACTAAAATTTATTAACAAATATTTATTATAAAGGAGTCAATTTTTTATGCTTAAAGGTATACCAAACATCATTAGTCCCGAACTCTTGAAAATTCTTGACGAAATGGGCCATGGCGACGAAATCGTTATTGGCGACGGCAACTTCCCTGCTGCAAGCAATGCGCAGAGACTTATCAGATGCGACGGACACAATGTGCCTGAGCTCCTCGATGCTATTTTAAAGCTTTTCCCTCTTGATACATATGTTGAGAGCCCTGTAATGCTTATGCAGACAACAAAAGGCGACCCAACACCAACTATCTGGGCAGAATATCAGTCAATTGTTGACAAACACAATGGCGAAACAAAAATGAGCGAGATTGAGCGTTTTGCTTTCTACGACAGAGCAAAGGATGCTTATGCAATTATTGCTACAAGCGAAATGGCTCTTTATGCAAACATCATTCTTAAAAAGGGCGTTGTAACAGAGTAAGAATAGCTTTGTCCCACAACATACGGTTTAACACAACCACTTAAAGGATTTGATTTTTATGAAGAAGTTTAAATCAGTTGTTTCTTTAGGTTTAGTGTGCGTTTTTCTTCTTTCTTTTGCCGCTTGCGGAAAAGATAAGACTGATGAAACAACTACAACAACCACTACATACCAAAATACCGAAGCCTATGTTCCTGACGAAAGCTTTTATGACAATACGACTCAGGCAATTGTAACCGAGCCTGTAACCCAGGCACCAACTCAGGCGCCAACAGAAGCTCCTACCGAAGCACCAACCCAAGCACCTACACAGGCGCCAACTGAGGCTCCACAGGTACTTACAGGCGTTGGAAAATATACCGCTTCATATGCAGGCATAGAGCAAGCTGTTTTTTACCCTAACAGTATTACAGCAAGCACCCAAACGCTTCCCGTAATTGCTTGGGCAAACGGTACAGGCTTTTCATACACAATCTATGAAAAGCTTATAAAGCAAATTGCCGAGGGCGGATACATTGTTGTAGCAAACACAGAAACAATGTCTGCAGACGGAACAGCGCAGATTTCTTCTCTCGATTTTATTATTTCAGAGAATAACAATTCCGGTAGCGTGCTTTACGGAAAAGTAAACACAAGTAAATTAGCGGTTGCAGGCCATTCTCAGGGCGGCAGAAGCTCAGTAAACGCTGCTGCTTCAGATTCACGTATTGTTTGTGCAATTTCTCTTGCAGGCAGTAACTTTGTTGAAGAAGCTGAAAAGCTGAGCACCCCTACCCTTTTCTTTGCAGGCTCACGAGATTTGATTGTTGGTGCTGAAAGATGGATTGTGCCGGCATACGATGCTTGCAAGGGTCCCGCAGTTTATGTGTGCCTTACAGATGCAGGCCACACAGCATGCTCTACAAGTCCGGAAACATATTCAGGCTATGCAATAAAATGGTTTGATGCCTGGCTTAAAAACGATAGTTCTGCAAAGTCTGTTTTCCAAAACGGCGGTGAACTTTCAAGCGATAGCGCATGGCAGGATTTCAAATGCAAAGGCCTTTAAAAATCAATTAAAAAAGGTGTCCTTTCGGGCACCTTTTTCCTTGACTTTATAATGTATTTATACTATAATTCTCGTTGTAATTTCAGAAGAAAAGGAGAGCTTTTATGATAACTCAGGAGCAAATTAACAGAATAAATGAGCTTGCTCGCAAGGCTAAGGCAGAAGGCCTTACCGAGGAAGAAAAAATTGAGCAGAAAGCTCTCAGAGCAGAATATGTTAAAGCCTTCAGGCAGTCTCTTGAATGTCAGCTTGAATCTACAATTATTGTTCGCCCTGACGGCTCAAAAGAGCGCATAGTTAAAAAGCCTAAAAACAAAAAATAATGGCAACTATAAGAAAAGCGCGAAAGAGCGACCTTAAAGACGTTGAATATATTTGCAGAATGACTGCAGGTAACCTTGCCCGTACAAACGATATTATAGGCGAGGCTACCTCAAAAGCATTTTCAACATATTATATACGCGAATGTACAGACACCTGCTTTGTTCTTGCAAATGACGAAGACAAAGCAGTAGGATATATTCTTTGCGAGCCTGATTACAAGCGATTCCGCGAGATTTTCAGAAAAGTGGATGTGCCTGTAATCAAAGGTATTCATAAAAAAGATGGCGTAGGCGCTTGGTTTTTACCTATCCCCTATACAATCTGGGGCGGAAAATACCCTGCACATCTTCATATCGATATTTTAGACGATTATCAGAATCAAGGCTACGGCTCGCTTCTTATAGAAGCCTTGTTAAACGAGCTTAAAAGCAGAAATGTAAAGGGCGTTATGCTCACTGCAAGCAGTAATAACCACGGAGCAATCCGTTTTTATAAACGCTTTGGTTTTCATACAGTTATAAGCGTGAAAAGCATGGGCACTGTAATGGTAAAAAATCTTTGTGAGTAAGGGATAAATATGGCAAAAACACCTGTAACAGCAATAATTCTCGGGGCAGGACACCGCTCAATGGCATATGCAAAATATGCCCAGAAGCACCCTGAGGAAATAAAAATCGTGGGCATTGCGGAGCTTGATGAGTACCGCAGAAGCACTGTCCGCGATATGTTCAATATTCCCGAAAATCATGTTTTCGAGAGTGCAGAAGCGCTTGCAAGCGTTCCTAAATTTGCCGACGCTGTTATTAACGGCACAATGGACGAGCAACACGTTGAAACTGCAATACCACTTTTGAAGATGGGCTATGATATGCTTCTCGAAAAGCCTTTTGCAGTAAACAATGACGAGCTTGAGAAGCTTATGGCGGTTGTTAAAGAGAACAACAACAAGGTTATGATTTGCCACGTGCTCAGATACAACAAGGTTTACCTTACTGTCAAAAATCTTATTGTTGATGGCAGAATCGGCGATGTTATCAATATACAGACTGTTGAAAACGTAAGCTACCACCACCTTTCAACATCCTTTGTAAGAGGTAAATGGGGCAACTCCAAAAAATGCCACACATCTATGCTCCTTGCAAAATGCTGCCACGACCTTGATATTATGACATGGCTTATGGGCGACGATAAGCCTGTTTCAGTTTCAT
The DNA here is from genome assembly GCA_045614765.1 of Acutalibacteraceae bacterium. Lineage (GTDB taxonomy): Bacteria > Bacillota > Clostridia > Oscillospirales > Acutalibacteraceae > DTU089. The sequence goes on along the minus strand of JAZLDN010000038.1, from coordinate 7,201 downwards.
CTGTAGGCTCTCGCCTTCAATTCAGAGAAGAAAACGCTCCTGAAGATGCAGGCACACGTTGCCTTGTTGATTGTCCACATGTTGACGCTTGTCGCTATAGCGCAAAGCGTCTTTACCTTGACCACCCCAACAACTGGGAGGTTTACATCTGGAGAGATATTGAGCATATTAAAAATCCTACATATGAGGATTATAAAAACTCACTCTTAAAGAGCGACTACGGCAAATGCATTTATAAATGCGGTAACGATGTAGTAGACCACCAAAGCGTGCTTGTTAATTTCAAGAGCGGTGCTACCGGAACACATAACCTTACAGGCGGTAGCGCAGAAAGCATACGCACCTTGCGCGTTATCGGTACAAAGGGCGAAATTTATGCGGAGATGGAAACCAAATTTGTTACCCTTAAAGAAATCAATCCAACTCCAACAACATATTTCGAAGAAACAAAAATTGACCTTTCCGATGTTCCTGATGAAGGCCACGGCGGAGGAGACGACGGCTTAATGGCGGACTTTGTTCAGTTTATAGGCGACGGAAACCCTTCAGTTTCCTGTACATCTATCCACAACTCCGTAATGGGTCATAAAATTATTTTCCTCGCTGACGAATCAAGAGAAAACGGCGGAAAACTCCTAGAAATATAAACAATGCTCGGAATAAGCTTAATCGCCATATTCCGAGCAATTTTTATAGATGTTTATAATTGACACCTGTTTTATGTTATGGTACAATACATTTTGCGCTATGCGCTTTGCATTATGTACTAAATTCGCAGAAGTGGCGGAATGGCAGACGCGCTAGTTTCAGGTACTAGTGAACAATGTTCATGAGGGTTCAAGTCCCTTCTTCTGCACCAAAATAAAGGAATCACTTTTTGTGGTTCCTTTATTTTTTTTAAAAACAAAGTACTCGGGACTTGAAACCCCTCGGCGAAGCCGAACACAATCGGGTTAGCGAGCCTGCGAGCGTGAAGGGCGCAGCCCTTCAAGTCCCTTCTTCTGCACCAAATAAAGGAATCACTTTTTGTGGTTCCTTTATTTTTTTTAAAAACAAAGTACTCGGGACTTGAACGCCTTCTGCACAAAAAAACCTCGTTCATACGAACGAGGTTTTCTTTTATCTTATTTCGCACTAAACATCAGTATTATTGCCTTTTCGCCATCAGGAAGGTCTATTTTAAAGCCATCATTCATAAGCTGAGAGCCGGTGAGAGTATATTCTTTTTCTACTTCATCAACGTTATGAACAACATAAGTTGCGTCAGGAATAAGACCATTAAGCTTTACTGTATATTCCTTATCATTTACGTCTGCTCTCTTATAAACAAGAACTGTACCCTCTTTTGCGTCATCGGTGCTGAACTGCATAGCGTGCATTTTGTTCTTATCAAAGCTACCGAATTCAAGTGGATAATACTTGCCGCCCATAAGAGCTCTCTGCTCGCTATGGAAATTAAAGTTTGGATGCTGATGAGAATAGAAATCCATAAGCATAAGAGGCATAATAGCAGACCTTGCGGCGTATTCATCCTGCATATAAAGGTTTGCGCCCGAAATAGGAAGCCAGAAGGAAATACCATATGTATGAGACTGGGTAGCATCAAACAAATCTGAATGATATGCGCAGTTGTAGTCGCTTCTCCAGAATGGGATACTGCGGTAAGTCATCTCAAGGTCAAGTCTCTTACCACCTGATGCGCAGTTATCAATTATAAGACCAGGAATATTTTCGTAAAGGTAATCAAGGAATCTGTAAAGGTTTGTAACGTAGTGGTTTTCGCAAATACCCTGTCTGCCGTCGTAATATTCAGCGTCCGCCTTCTGCCAATATGAAAGAGGAGCGTAGTTAAAGTCCTGACGGTAAACTGTTAAACCATTTTCCTTCATTGACTTAAGAAGATAATCGCAATAGTAATTGAATGCGTCTTCGTTGGCAAGGTTCCACATCATATTGTCTTCGCCTATGTCAACAAGCCATTGGTCGTTCTGGGAGCCTATAGTATGGAAATGTGTGTCTCTGTAAAGTCTTTCAGGCTCATACCAGAGAACATGGCCCAAGCCTTTGTTTTTAGCATATGATGAAAGCTCCGAAATACCGTTATCGTAACGGTTGGTGTCAACTGTCCAGTTACCAACCCCATCGTGCCAGCCCTCGTTATAGCTGTACCAGCCTGCGTCCATCCAGAAAGCATCTGTTTGCTCATATGCAAAATCAGCTATTTCATTATCGAGAATATTGATAATTTCATCTGAAGTTCTTGTTGAAGCAGGACCCGCAACCTCCATTACAGTATAGTAATTTTTAGTAACGTTTTCAGGATAAACACTATCCATTATCCAGCTTCTGAAAAGGTTGAAGCCTTTGAGAGCGTTATCGTTATCATAGAAGGTTAATGAAACAAGTGGTGAGCGCACCTCTTCACCTGGGAGAAGGTATGCGTTAAAGGTTTCCTGTTTAACAGAAATATTTGTTAAGCCGTCTTTTGCAGAAAGCTCTGATGCCCACTGACCTGTCCAACCAATGCCGAGAACAACGCCAAATTTTTCACCACAGATGTTGAAATATGGAAGATATTTCTCTGTTGGCTTGCCGTCTGTGCCTGAAAAGCTTCTCACTTTTTCTGAAAGAGACTTTTTAATTAATGAGAAATCGCTTGCAGCAGTATCACTACCCATTGAGTAGTAAAGGTCTGCTTTACCTGTATCAACAGAGGAATCAAAGGCATAAAAATCGGAGATAACGCCTGATTTTTCAGTGCCTGTATTTTTTACGTATACTGTCCACTGACATGTTGCGCTTTCAGGGAAGGTGGTGGCTTCTACCCTGACCTGCAAGCCCTTATCCTTGTTTGTTAAAACAATATTTTCGGTAACTCCGCCCTGATATTTATTGTCTTTTTCTGTTTTCTTTTCCCATTCATCAGGGTTAAAGGTTTCTCCGTCAACCTTGAAAGTAAATGGATATTCTTTTTCCTCGTTGAAGAAGCTATCCTTATACCAATCTGCACAAAGCTCTTTTTCCTCTGCTGTAAGGCTCATTTCTTCTGCAGTAATTGAATCAAACTGAATATTCTTTTTATATTCAAGAGCTTTTATGTTATCAATGTTAAACACAATGGCGCCTCCGCCTGAAACAACAAGGTAAACAATTGCGAGAATAATATTTACAGCTTTATAGCCATTTTTTGCTCTTAAAATAAATGCAATGAGAAGAGTTATAAATGCTATAACAAAAGCAACTGTATATGTTTTTATAATAACAGGCTCGTTATCTGTAGCGGATGTATTAATTTTTGCATTAATACCCCATATCAAGCCCTGAAAAAGACCATTACCTGCTAAAAATACAATAAGTTTAGGAATCCAGCTTGCTTTTTTGAAAAGCTCCTGAACTAAAAGTACAAAAAACCATCCCAATGCAGAGCCAGAAAGGATTGTGTAAAGATGCACATCCGCGCCACTGTCCGTGCCGTAGAAAATATACCACAAGGAATATGCCGCATAAACCAAAAGACCTAAAAGCACCGTGGTAACAATGCTTTCAATTATTGTTTTTTTCTTACTATTCATAATACCACCCTAGAGATTATTATTTTAACTGATTTTGTTGCTCTTTGTAGAATTTACGCACATTTATAAAGGCGCAAATTACACAATAAAGAGCGTATATACCATAAACAAAATACGTTGCCTGACTATAGTCATTAATAATCATTTGCACATTAAGGAACAAGCCGACAACCGCCTGAACAATCCAAAGATATGTGTATTCTATATATGCAAACATTGTAAGAACAGAAACTATAATACCCAGCAAGAATAAGATACTATCGAATATTGCGTATTCGTATTTAAGCTTATAAAGAACTAAAGCGGTTACCGCCCACAAAGCTAATACTCCAACAGCAGAAACAACGCGCATTTTATTTGACATTTGCTTAAAGACAACTGTCTTTTTGTATGCGTGCTTTTTCCAGTTGAAAAATGTCATAAGCTGCATAGGAAAGCTTAAAAGAAGCGCCGATGCTGCTGAGCCATAAACTCCCATATATGTATATGTCGCCGTATATATGAGAGAGTTTATTGCTCCCATCAATGAGCCGTAGCGGTTAGCCTCCGACTGAAAAGACATTACAAAAAGAGAGATAAACAAGGGCACCATAAGGAAAAAATTCTGCTTGGTAAGGATACCTGTAGCAAGTATTGCAATGCCAGTTATGATTATAATAATTACTTTACTTTTCTTCATTTTATTAACCTTCTATATGCTCTAAGGTTTTTTCAACCGCTTCTTCAATATTTACTGTATCCACACCGAATATTGATGTGTGGATTTTATTGTTTATTGGCTTTTTCCAGTAATCGTCAATGCAGTCAATTCCGCCTCGCATACCAAGGATTGAACCCACAGTTGCCCCATTGCAATCTGTATCAAACGCCATTCCAACAGCGGTGCAGATTGATTTGCCGAAATCACCCTCACCATAAAGAAGACCTGCAACAACTATCATAGCGTTAGAAATTGTGTGGCACCAGCCGTGGTCTGTATGCTCATCATATTGAGAATGAATGTAGTTATGGCAATCTTCAAGACTTACGCCGTTTTTATAATCATTAAAGATTTTCATAACTGCTTCATAAAGCCTTGATGAAGCAGGAATCTGGGCAAGGCCGCCTTTAATTATATCTTCAATGTTATCTGTAATTGCGGCGCAGGCAATCATAGCGGAAACAAACATTTCACCGTAAATTCCGTTTTTAATATGGGAGATTCTTGCGTCATTAAACGCCATTTCGGCAGCTTCCTCAGGGTTACCGGGACAGATATAACCGAAATAGTCTCCACGTATCTGGGCGCCAATCCACTCACGGCAAACATTTTTATACATAGCTGAAGATGGTGGCTCTATGCAGTTTATAAAGTTAATGTACGCGATTCTTTCTGCAGTAAAATAAGACTGAACAGACTGATATTTAAGCCACGCTGCAGCAACATCATCAGATTCAAAGTCTCTGTCGTTCTCTTCAACTATTCTCTGAGCAAGAACAACATAGTTTGTGTCGTCGTCAACGGGCATACCGTCAACCTTATCAGCATAAGCCCTGTTATAGAAAAAGAATTTATATTTACCTTTTATTTCTTTCGTTACATCTGTACTTAAAATATAGCGGTGCATTGGATAGTTGCCTGTTTCCTTAAGGAAAGGAATGAACTCATCTGTTCTTATACCCTCAACTGTTTTACCAAGAAGGCAACCGCAGGCTCTACCTGTCCACGCGCCAAGAAGTTTTTTGCGAAGCTCCTCTTCTTCAGGCACCTTGCCATTAATTTCATACGCTTCTCTTGCCGCCCTGATACCCTTAAGGTCGTTAGGCTCATTATATTTATAATCAGAGCGCATATTGGCATTTATAACTGTTTCAAAAATAATGTCGCTAAGGCGTGTTTTAGTTTCACCATTAGGAAGTGCTGCAACAGATTGGAATAAATCTTTATATTTTTCAATATCAAGACCTTCTTCAATAGACTGGTTATATTCCGCCATAATGTCGCTTGGGTATCTGTTAAAACCATCAATATTGTTATAATCTATTTTTATCTCGGTATCATAAATTTTAGCGAACACAAAACCACCTCAAAATGGAATACAATAAAATTAATTCACTTTTTTTAATATATCATATCTCATTTCAAATAGCAAGGTACGAAGAAACCAAAAGAGGCTGTAAAAAAACTTATCGTTTCTTTACAGCCTCTTTTAGGGGATAGGAAAAAAAGATGCAGACCCTTTCTCGGTTTTATTCAATTATCTTGCAAATCTGCATACGGAATATCGTTTTCAATATTATCTCTTGCAAGGTCTGTGTCAATTTCCGCATATGCAGATGATATTGGTTTTTCCTCTGTTGGCGGTGTGCCGTGATACACCTTTTGACTTGGTGCATCGGTACCTGCAATTATTGTGTTAGCTTTTACCTTACCGCTTTTTGCCTTACCTTGAATTTCAGGCACAGCAGGAACATCATTTCTCGGTTTTGTATGAGTACGGTCAATACGCTTCATACCTTTTTTCGCCATTAAAATCACCTCAACAATATTATCTCCGGCAAAAACAACCTTATTACTGCGTAAATATTGGAGCTATTCATTTCGCAACTTAATTACATAATTATCCTCTTTTTTATTGTTTAGCAAAACAACGCTATTTTAGGCTGGTTCGGATACGCTCTAAACTTTAATATTTTTCTTGACCTGGTATCCGCGTTTTGTTATAATTTGGGAAATGTGCAAAACACCATATAAAACCAGACGGATGTGGCTATATGAATAAGAAAAATGCTCTTTTAATTACAAACCCCTGCTCAGGTACTAACCGTAAGCGTATCGGTGCGGAGGAAATAATTAAAAACCTTTCTCCCGCTGATTTTGATTTTACTGTTGAAGAGACCAAAGGTCCAGGCCACGCTACCGAGATAGTAAAGGAAAAGGGTAACGACTACGATGTAATTCTCTGCTGCGGTGGCGATGGAACACTCAACGAAACAATGAACGGCGTTTTGCAGTTAGATAAGAGAGTGCCTGTGGGCTATATTCCATCCGGCTCAACAAATGACCTTGCCACAACTCTTGGCATAGGTTCAGGCATAGAGCCTGCTGCCAAGATGATTTTAAATAATAAAACCAATACTTATGATGTTGGTATGTTTCAAGGCAGATATTTTAATTATATTGCATCCTTCGGCGCTGCTACAGACCTTTCATATTCAACTCCACAGAAATGGAAAAACATATTAGGCCACAGTGCATATATGATACACGGCTTTGTTATCAGGTTTTTCCCTATGCTTGCAAGCTTTAAGCCAACGTATATGAAAATTGAGTATGATGGCGGAGTTATTGAAGATAACATATATTATTGCTCTATTTCCAATACAACTTCTGTTGCGGGTCTCGCTAAATTTGATGACGTTAAGCTTAACGACGGCGTTTTTGAGCTCCTTATTGTAAAAGGTGTTAAAAGAAATATTGACGTTTTAGGCGCCCTCATACAGGTTATCAATAAAGATTACAGTAGCGACAATATTGTATTTACTAAAACAAAGCACCTTAAAATCACTAGCGACAAAAAAGTGCCATGGACTCTGGACGGTGAATTCGGCGGAGAGCACGGTAACGTAGATATAAGCATAGTAGGCGA